>JABDMH010000027.1 GCA_013001595.1 Saprospiraceae bacterium
TTCTCAACCTCTATCAGTTTGTTGATGATGGATGCGCGATGACACGGAAGCCAGAAGAAGGTTGATGAATGGCCATGTTGAGTTTGCAAGTCCATAATGTCTTGCATGTTGAGATAGGTGGGTTGGCTTTTCAAATGTGCACCAATAATGTTTAATGCTTGCAGCAATTTACCTTGTTTCAAGGAGGCAAAAGTCTCTTGCCGCAATCCGGCATTAATCAAATCCACATCTTGAGATAAAAATACGCGAGAGGGGAAGTCCTTGTTGACCAGGTGGTTCAGAAGTGGCGTGATCTCTACAATGGCCTTAAAATATTTTTCCACCAAGTTTTCTTCAAAGCAATCGAATCGCGCCTGATAGCTTTGGCTAGGATCGTATCTTCCTAGTTCATCTAGTTTAGCTGGAGGATATTCTTGAAGACCTTGCATCATATAAAATGCAGTACCTAGGTAGTCGGGGCTACCATTTTCGCAAAGAAAAAGAGGTTGATTGGTAAAGGGGTGTGGATGCTTTATGCCAGTCTCTTCCAGGACTTGGCAAAATGCACTAGAGATGGCCAAGGGATGTCCATTTTCTTTAGATATGGTAACGTCGGCATCCCTATTTACTACCCGAAAAGGCAGTTTAAACCTAAAGGCAAATTCTTCCCATGTATGCTGAATGGGCCCCTTAACGTTCGAAGCCAGATCAAAACATATTCGAAGTTCAGGATTAGGCATGGACGATCTTGACAGTAGACCCTCGCAATGTATATATTTCTTTGGATTGAGGACATTGTGCTTGCTGGTCTGCGCCAAAATGAAGTCGATGCCCATTTCTGCTCATCCATCCTACATGCTTTGCCGGGTTTCCCACCATCAATGCAAAATCAAGCACATCACCAGTGACCACTGCACCCGCTCCAATAAAGGCATACCGACCGAGTTGGCAACCACATATGATCGTTGCATTGGCACCAATCGTGGCTCCCTGAGATATATGTGTGCTCGCAAATTCATCACGCCGATCAATAGCACTTCGCGGGTTAAGAACATTCGTAAAGACAGCCGAGGGGCCGACAAAGACGTCGTCTTCGCATGTTACCCCTTGGTAAATGGAGACATTATTTTGAATTTTGACGCGATTACCAAGCACCACTCCTCCAGCTACAAAGACATTTTGCCCTAGTACACAGGCCATTCCAATTTGAGCTCCAGGCATTACGTGGGTAAAATGCCAAATCTTGGTACCTGCACCTATGATTGCTCCGTCGTCGATGACGGCAGTCTGATGGCTGAAATATGCTCGACCAGACATGCAGGCACTTATTTATTGAAAAATAAATTAATGGCCTGACAAACGCGGGAAATTTGATCCGCACTGAGTTCCGTATGCATGGGCAGCGACAATACACGTTGACATAGGGACGCTGTATGAACAAGTGGCTCCATTTTAGTGGGCCGATGCGATGCAAAAGCTTTCTGTTCATACATGGGTACCGGATAGTAAATATTCGCAGGAATCTGTTGACTTGCTAGATAAGCTTTGAGGGCGTCTCTCTCCTCAGCAGGCACCTGAATGGTATATTGATGAAATACGTGACTGGCATAGGAAGCTCTAGCAGGAGTGACCACTTGCTCGATATTGGCCAGAAAGGAGTCATACGTCTTGGCCGCCTTTTGGCGAGCCGCATTGTAGGCATCTAAATGTTTTAGTTTGACGCTAAGAATGGCTGCTTGAATGCTGTCCAACCGCGAATTCACTCCAATCCTATCGTGATAGTACATTCGAGATTGACCGTGATTTGCCACCATTCTGATCTTGTCGGCTAGATCAGCGTCATTGGTGAATATTGCACCACCATCGCCATAGCATCCTAAATTTTTTGCAGGAAAGAATGAAGTACAGCCCGTATCACCCATCGAACCTGCTTTCACGGTGGTCCCGTCCGCCATTTTATAGGTCGCACCCATTGATTGGGCATTATCTTCCACCACGGCTATGTTATGTGTAGCTGCAATATCCAAAATCGGTTGCATGTCGGCAGTTTGTCCAAATAAATGCACCGGCACTATGGCTTTGGTTTTGGAAGTAATGGCTGCTTCGACATCGGCCGGCCTTAGATTGAAGGTGCTCGGGTCTACATCGATCATAACCGGTGTTAGCTGCAGAAGACCAATGACTTCAGCCGTGGCAATGAAAGTAAATGAAGGTACGATCACTTCATCTCCGGGTACAAGATCCAACGCCATCAGTGATATTTGCAGGGCGTCAGTACCATTGGCACATCCAATGACATGTTCCACACCTAGGTATGTTGCCAATTCTTTTTCAAACTTTGCGACTTGCGGCCCCCGCACATATTGAGCAGAAGAAAGTACTTCTTGTATCGCCTCATCCACGTGAGAAGAAATATGTTGATACTGAGTTTTTAAGTCGACCATTTGAATGGGTCTATCCATGATTTATCAGATTAATTTCTTAGATATTCTTTCTAGTATATCCTGACCGATGGCCAGCGATGCCGTCGCAGCAGGAGAAGGAGCACTCATTACGTTGATCACCCGTTTTGTCTCTAGAAACAAGAAATCGTCAATCAAGTTGCCATTGGGGTCACATGCCATGGCTCGAACACCACTGCGTCCTCGCTTTGCATCTTCCGAAGTAATGGAAGGGATTAATTCTTGCATGGCTCTAATGAATGCACTTTTAGAGTACGAGCGATACATCTCTGCAAGTCCCGTCCGCCAATACTTTATAGCGAGCTTTTGGAAACCTTTAAATCCCAATATTTCTGTCAGCTCACTAGCATCAACTTGGTTGTGATGATAACCTTCCTTCTGGAAAGCAAGAACGGCATTCGGACCGGCCTCGATGCCACCTCCGATCAATTTGGTAAAGTGCACGCCTAGAAATGGAAAGTCGGTATTTGGCACCGGATAGATCAAGTGCTTTACCACATCTGCCTGTGATGGTACAAGCTCATAGTATTCGCCGCGGAAGGGTAGTATTCGATATGGGCAATCTGGAATTGTCATCTTGGTGATCTTATCGGCATATAGTCCAGCACAAGTGATCAAATGACGACACCGATAAGAAGCATTGCTGGTCTCGATAACGATCTGATCATTTTCTTCTTGGATATGTTGCACCGTACTATCCAACATAATTTCACCTCCAGCTTCTTTAAAAAGAGAGGCTAGACATTCGGTAACTGTGCCAAATGATGTAATTCCAGCCTGAGGCACCAATATGGCTCTTAGACAGCGAACTTTGGGTTCGATTTCTTTGGCCTCCTCTGAAGAAATGATTTTCAGGTTGCTCAGACCATTTTGAACTCCACGATCATATATGTTGGTGAGGGTTTGTAGTTCAGATTCTTTCGTTGCAACAATCAATTTGCCACACAACTCGTACGGAAGTCCATGTTTTTCGCAAAAAGAGACCATCAATTGATGACCCTTCCGACAGTTCAACGCCCGCAAGCTGCCTGGTTTATAGTAGATGCCAGAATGCAATACGCCGCTGTTGTGCCGACTTTGATGACTTGCTACGGCGGGCTCTTTTTCTAGCAAACATACCGACAGACCAGGTCGTTCTTGCAGCAGTTGATGAGCGGTCGATAAGCCCACAATGCCTCCCCCAATGATGGCAACGTCATATAACATGATCCAAAGTTAGAAAAGTGCCTGGCTATCTACTACATTCTGTGACTTCTCTGGTGATTTTTGACTCCTCTTATCTGCCCATTTGTTTACATTCGGTCAACGAGAAATGCCGTTCATATGCAAGATAGTTATCCATCACTTGTCATTGCTCAAAACGAAAGTGTGCTCACCGTATCCATTGACAGGCCGGAGACTCTTAATGCGATCAATGGTGAGGTGATGCACAGCCTTCATGATCTATTTAGCGATCTAAGGAAAAATAAAAACCTTAGGGGAGTCATTTTAACTGGAGCAGGCGACAAAGCTTTTGCTGCTGGTGCAGACATTAAGGAGTTTTCGTTCGAAGGTGACCGAACAAGGGAAATCAGTGCTTTCGGTCACGAGACCTTCAACCTAATTGAGACCTGCCCGCTACCGGTTATTGCTGCGGTCAATGGATTTGCTTTAGGAGGTGGCTGTGAGCTTGCAATGGCATGTCACCTACGAATAGCTTCGAAGACTGCTGTTTTCGGTCAGCCGGAAATAAAATTAGGTCTTATTCCTGGCTATGGTGGAACACAGCGACTGCCACGACTTATAGGTCGTAGCCGAGCGCTGGAAATGTTGCTGACGGGTAAGACCATTGAAGCAACTCAAGCTTTGAAATGGGGTCTGGTAAATATGGTGGTTGAACCAACGGAACTCATGCAAGCATCTAGCAACATGCTTCAAAAGATCTCAGCCCCTTTGGCGGCAACGAAGATCATATCATTGGTAGATGCACATTTCAAGGCGGATGATGCTTTTGAAAGAGAGATTCAGGCATTCCATGAATCTTTCAAGTCAGAGGATGCCAGAGAAGGCGTTGATGCTTTCTTGGCAAAAAGAAAAGCCATTTTTAAAGGCAAGTAAACCTTGGAAATCGTATAGATGGAACATCCATCAAATGTGGTGATTACCCACCCATTTCTCTGCGTAGCTCGTCCATCTGGTTAGACCAAAGTTGCTTTTGGTCATCCACTTCATCTTCATCACAATAGTCCGTAAGGCTTAGTATGGTTTCATTAGTTACTGGAGAAATTTCCATTCGGAACTCCAGGTACTCGCTATCATCAGCTTCTTCCCATTGAAATCTAATGCGTTCTTCTTCGATATCATCTATCATAAAGGCCACCTCCTCAGCACCATTCCACTCGAAGGTGAAGGTGTCTTCTTGGATGTCTACAGCATCACAAAACCATCGCACCAGACACGAAGGGGTAGTGAGAAACTTGTAGATAATCGTTGGTGAAGCTCTAAATAGAAACTCCATATCGAAAGAAACTCTCTTCATTGTTATAAAGGACTTGCTTGAACACCTAAGACTTTGTATATTCTAAAGCTTAAGTTATGCCTCGAATGCTTCGGCGCAATTAATGATAAAATATCGAGTTATGCAAACAAATCAAATCTTTTCTGAAATGCTTGTAGAATCGAGGATTCAGGCCCATATTTTCCTGCCTTTAAGCATGGGCGCCAGGTACTCCAATCCCTTGATTTAGAGAAAGATGCTGAAATGCTTGCTACACAATCAGGAAACGACTATTTTTGCCCCGCTTTTTCAGATTCTTTGAAACCCTAATTTTGAAATAGACCTAAACAATATCCTATGCGTCAGCTGAAGATCACTAAGTCGATCACAAACAGAGAGAGTCAATCTTTAGAGAAATATCTGCAGGAAATCGGTAAGGTAGATCTTTTGACCCCTGAGGAGGAGGTCGATTTGGCCAAACGAATTAAGCAGGGTGATCAAGAAGCATTGGAAAAGCTGACTAAGGCCAACCTAAGATTCGTGGTCTCTGTGGCTAAACAGTACCAAAATCAAGGGTTGTCTCTGAGTGACTTGATCAATGAAGGCAACCTTGGTCTCATTAAGGCGGCACAAAGATTTGATGAAACGAGAGGCTTTAAATTCATCTCTTATGCCGTCTGGTGGATTCGACAATCCATCCTGCAGGCATTGGCTGAACAATCTAGAATTGTTAGACTGCCATTGAATAAAGTAGGTTCTTTGAATAAGATCAATCGAGCTTTTTCTGAATTGGAACAGGAATATGAGCGAGAACCATCTCCAGAGGAACTCGCTGAAGTATTGGAGATACCCACCGAAGAAGTAGAAACTACGCTTGGTGTTGCTGCTCGTCATGTATCTATGGATGCACCTTTCGTTGATGGTGAAGACAATTCGCTGTTAGATGTATTGGAGAATGGTAATACACCCAAGACAGATTCAAAGCTAGAATATGCAGAGTCTCTACGTCGGGAAATAGAGCGATCACTTAATACCCTGACCGAGCGGCAATGTGACGTCATCAAACTCTATTTTGGTATTGGTGTAGAACACCCTATGTCGTTAGAGGATATAGGAGAGAAATTTGGGCTGACACGAGAACGTGTACGTCAAATTAAAGACAAAGCCATCAACAAATTGCGTTCAGCATCGCGTAGTAAATTACTCAAACACTATCTGGGTGGTTAAGCTAGGCTTGAGAGATTTGCTACTCATTCAGCCTTTTACCTTTATTCACTGATGACTATTCGACTTCCTCACCTTCCTCCAAGATGTAGATCGGTCTATTTATACTTTCCTCGAGACTGATGAAGGTCTCGGTACGTTGAATCCCTGCTATCCCCTGAATCTTTTCACTCAGTACCTCCCGCAGGTGTTCGGTGTCTTTACAGATGATGTGAAGGAAAATCGAATAATTTCCAGTGGTGTAATGTGCCGCGATCACCTCGGGAATTAGCTTCAATGCCGCAATAACTTCCCTATATAGCGAGCTCATGTCTATGTAAATGCCAATAAAGGCCGAAATGTCATATCCCAGGTGATCGTGATTGACCATGAGGTTAGCTTGCTTAACGATGCCCATCTCCTCTAGCTTTCGCATGCGTACATGAACAGTTCCCCCTGACACAAATAGCTTCTTTGCAATATCCGTGTATGGCATCTTTGCATCCTTCATTAGGATGGACAAGATCTGTCGATCTAATTTATCTATGTCTGGAGGCTGCTTCATGGATAGGGTAGAACTAATACAAAAGAAAAAGTAATGAAAATTTACAAAAAAAATACACTAGTATTGATGATTTCATAAGAATTCGTCGGAAAGACTACCATTTTTGAATTGTAGATAATTGGGCAATCTGTATAGCAGATGTACTTACTTAAACTTGGTACTTTTGCTAGGCGATGGAAGAAGAGAAGAAGAAATTTGAAATCTGGCAACCTTTTATCTTGGCATTGGTCTTAGCTTCTGGCATGCTCCTAGGAACCAAGCTGGATGACCAGATTCCCGATCATGGTTTGGTACAGAAAAAGCAAGGTGATGAAGAATGGGAAAAAATAATTAGCACCATTGGATACATACGCTCCAGATATGATGATGACCTCAACGCAGATAGCATCTCCATCGGTGCCATTGAATACCTGATGGAGCATCTTGACCCTCATTCCTACTTTTTGGGAGGCCTAGATCACGCTAATTTTAAGGACAGAATGGGTGGCTCATATGATGGCATCGGTATAGAATATGAAGTGCTTGACGACACTGTTTTTTTGGTTGGCATTATGCCTAACACTCCGGCCGAGGAATCGGGATTAGAGATCGGTGACTGCATTTTGGCCATCGATAGTCATCAGGTCTCCGGGCAAAACCTAGGCCGGAGGCAAGCCTACGAAATCTGGAAGTCAACAGGAGATGTACTTCAGTTGACATATCTGACATCTGGTGACCGTCATCCACAAAAGACGAGCATCTCAAAGCGTCCTATTAAAGTCGGTAGTGTACCGATTTCTTTGAAACTTCAAGAGGATCTGGGCTATATAAGGATCGCGCATTTTGCTGATCGAACCTACCAGGATTTTATGGATAGCCTGGGCGTACTCGTTGATCAAAATGTCAATGATTTGATTATTGATGTTCGTGATAATCCTGGTGGTTCTTTTCAAGAAGTTGTGAAGATTTTAAATCAGCTTATTTCCGAAGAAGATGTACTTATGGTTTACATGGATGGTAAACATCTCAAGCGGACGGAGTACAGGTCTACAGGTAAGCCATTCTTCAGGTTGGATGAGCTTGTGATTTTGGTAAATGAGCATTCAGCCTCAGCCAGTGAAGTGCTCGCTGGAGTTCTGCAGGACCTAGGTCGTGCGACCATCGTGGGCAGGCGTACATTTGGCAAAGCGTTAGTCCAGGAAATGTATGCACTTGGTACCGATGCATCGCTCAATCTGACGGTGGGAAAATACTATTTGCCCAGTGGAAGGTTTATACAAAAAACATATAGCGATCGGATTGCCTATGATCATGAACTCCAAGATCGGATGGAGCGTGGGGAGTTGATGGAGGCCGATAGTGTGCATCTTGATTCAAACCTAATGGTCCCGGATGCTCAAGATGTGTTACGTCCTGTTGGGCAAGGCGTTGTTCCCGACATCTTCGTGCCACTGGACAGCTTTACTTCTATTGATCCATCGAGCGAATTAAGTAAACGAGTACGTAAGGAGCTGTTGAAGTTTTACCCACAGCATCGAGAGCAAATCGAGTCACTTCTTCATTTGCCGCACTTTATTGAGCACACTGAGATAGATACCTTGGCCACTGAGTTTATGATGGAAATTGATTTGGATGAATCTGCTTGTCCACATGATTGCAAGGCAGAGGTTAGGCAATTATTTACCAATGGGATACTGAAAATCTTAGGAAATGAAGAGGGCGCTCTTCGAACTCGTGTTCAGTCAGATGCCTTATTAAATAGCGCAATCAATCACGTGGCAGACGATTCAGGTACGCAAGAACTCTAGTTCAGCTTTATCAGACATGCGTACAACCACAGAAGGATCTTGACGAGATAAGGATTCCTGCTTGTGCTTAACCACATAATCTACCTGCTGAAGAAGTTGATAATCAATCTGGTGGAAATTGGCTGGAAAAGGCTGCTCACTAATATTTGCAGAAGTGGCTATGATCGGTTTGCCAAAGGCGTCGATGACAGAAGAACAGAATGGATCCAAGGTCATTCTGATGGCTACACTCTGGCGATCACTCCGCAAAACCTTGGGCAGACTTCTGACTTGGTTATAGATCACCGTTAGTGGTCGCTGATGATAAAGCAAGAGTGTTTCCAGTCGAGGATGTACTTCAACAACGTATTCATGCAGCATCTCCAGGCTATTGACCAATACGGTAAAAGGTCGAGTAGATGGTCGTTTTTTTACCGAATGTAGTTTTTCAACAGATTTTCCACTAGTTGCATCGCAGCCAAGTCCCCAAATGGTTTCTGTTGGATAAATGATAATACCACCTCGTTGTAATGTATGGACAATTTGGTCAAGTTCTAGCATAATTAACCCAGGACTTTATGGTTCAAATTTCTGTACAGAGATTATTAACGAGTGCAAATGCGCTTTCGTTATATGAGGCTAATAAAAAAGTTAAAAAATCTTCTCAACTGTCTTTCTAAGACATTTTCAAAGACCAACTATCTGATTAAGCATCGAGTTATAATTCAGATTGATTAATTCTTTAGGACTTGTCTCCACTCTTGTTCGTGAGGGATGGTAATTTTAATCGGTTTAGAAACGTTTTCCTGTTTTAAGCGTTATTTGAGAAATGCAGCTGAGAATAGCAATACTTCTCCTCGCCTTGTTTTCTTTGCCCAAGGATATCTTCGGTAAACATATTATCGGTGGTGAAATCCAGTATGAGTGCATGGGGCAGGGACGATACCACATCATCATGAAAATCTATCGTGATTGCCGACCTCAAGAAAATGCAGCAAATTTTGATGGCGCAAATGCTCAGGATGCAGGAGCATTTGTGGGCATATATCGAGGTGTGAATCTTATCGATCGACTTTCTGTGAGATTATCGGGCAAGCGATTTGTGGAAGCTCCTGACTATCCATGTCTGATACCACCTGACAATCTCTGTGTTGAAGAGGGTACCTATGAGTTTGACATCACACTGACTACTTGGCCATCATCTTCGTCATATACCGTCGTCTATCAGCGCTGCTGCAGAAATAATACCATATCCAATCTAATGACTCCCGGTGACATTGGAGCGACCTACGCCATAAACATTACTCCCGAATCGCAGCGATTGTGCAACAGTTCTCCTGTATTCAAAGAATTTCCACCAACCGTAGTTTGTGTGGCCAACAAATTGGATTTTGATCACAGTGCAATAGATGCAGATGGAGACAGTTTGGTGTATCGTTTTTGCCACCCTCTGAAAGGTGGTGGCCTAGCAGGTGGGCCAGATGATCGCTTTGGTAATCCCTCTGGCTGTGATGGTATCCGGCCAAATCCTCCCTGCCCTCCATCTTTTCAAAAAGTAGCCTTTAGCAGTGCGTACAATGCCACCACTCCAATGGCTGGAGACCCGGTTGTAACCATTGATTCTGAGACTGGGCGCATCACTGGTGTTCCACAGGTTATTGGACAATTTGTGGTAGGCGTTTGTGTGGAAGAATACAGAGAAGGCGTTTTAATTGGCCAGATTTCTAGAGACTTTCAATTTAATGTAGCAGATTGTGATCCAACCGTCTTTGCCAGGGTACAAAGTGATGCCCAGATTGCAGGGCAGGAATTTATCATTAATTCATGTGGAAATAATACCATCCTGTTTAAGAATGAAAGCATTATCGAGCAATACATAGATACTTATCGCTGGGAGTTTGATATCGATGGATCTACAGAGATCCACGAAGAAAGAGATGCGGAAGTTACGTTTCCCGGGGTGGGCACTTATCGAGGAGTTATGATGGTCAATCCCGGACTAGATTGTGGAGACACTGCTGAGGTCTTCGTTAATTTATATCCTTCGATTACGGCAGATTTTATTTTCGACTATGACACTTGCCTAGCGGGTCCAACAACATTTACTGACCTTTCTTTTACTGGGGCAGAACGGATAACATCCTGGTCATGGTCATTTGGTGATGGAGGTGCTTCATCCTTTTCCGATCCATCATATGTGTATCAGCAACCCGGCGAACATACGATTTCTCTTACGGTCACAGACAACAATCAATGTGAGGATACCAAGCAATTACCGATCAGTTATTTTCCTGTACCAAGTTTGATTGTTGTTGAGCCTAGCAACTTTGTAGGATGTAGCCCTGGTACCGTGTCCTTTAACAATTTGTCTATGCCCATTGACAGCACTTATGATATCAATTGGGAATTTGGTGATGGAAACTTCGGTAGTGACTTGTCACCAACACACGTTTATCAAGATGCGGGCACTTTTGCTGTCAAACTAGACATCGTTTCCCCGATCGGTTGTCAGACCGAGGAGTCATTCGATAGTTGGATCACAATACGACCTTCAGCTACTGCCAATTTTAGTTACCTGCCAGATGAGCCGACTAACTTCAATCCTACGGTTACGTTTAACAGCCTTTCAACAAATCATGTGAGGGAGCAATGGATTTTTGATGATGTCGGTAGGTCGCAGGAATCGAATCCCATATTTACTTTTCCCGACACGGGAGCTTATCTAGTGGCATTAATCGCAGTTCATGAAAATGGATGTAGGGACACCATGTTGCAGGAGATCAATGTGAAACCCAAGATTACCTACCATATGCCTAATGCCTTCACACCCAATGGTGATGGGAAGAACGATGTCTTTATTGGTACTGGATTTACTGAAGGCATTCGTGCTTTTGAAATGAGCATTTGGAGCAGATGGGGAGAATTGCTCTATCTGACGAATGATCCTCATGGTGGCTGGGATGGAAGAAAGGATAATCAAGGTGATGTTTTACCTAGTGGAGTATACGTGTATCAAGTGAAGTACCTTGATCCTAAGGGAGAGAAAATTGAATTTAGGGGATTCTCAACATTGTTGCGTTGAGAGATATTCCGGCCAATGGCTACCGGGATAAAAGTGTGTTCACTTAGTGAATAGGCCAGATCAGACATTTACTTAAGTTCGCAGTCTTGCCTCCTTTGTACCTTAAACTAGCGTGAACCGAAGTTCACTGGGAGGAATTGTCGCTGAGGGAGAAAGAAAAGACAGCAGTTGACGAGCCATTTACCCAGATATTCTTATTTTTGCGAGCTGTTTGGCGATTTTCTTAAAATTTGAATAAGATGGATGCTATAAAGTTTGTTCAGAGCGAATTGCTTGCAAAGCCTGATTTTCCGGCTTTTAGACCAGGTGACAACATCTCGGTTACCTATAAGATTATTGAAGGAGATAAGCAGAGAAGTCAGTCTTTTAAAGGTGATGTGATCAAAATATCTGGAGAAGGGCTAGGAAAGACTTTTACCGTTCGTAAAATCTCAAATGGAGTAGGTGTAGAGCGCATTTGGCCGATGAGTTCTCCAACCATCACGGAGATCAAAGTAATTAAAAAAGGTGCAGTTCGGAGATCCAAACTTTATTACTTACGTGGACTCGTCGGTAAGAAAGCTCGTATAAAGGAAAAGAGATTCAATAAAGATAACGTCTAAGACAGAACCCTAACCAGATTATTGAACCTCAATGCCAAGCGTATTGAGGTTTTTTTTTGCTATACAAATGATCTACAGCCTTCCAGTTGGTGCTGGTTTTTCCATCATTGGCCTCATTAGATAAATCATATCCGTCAGGACAGTGCAAACCATATCATTCCATTCTATGAAGGCTCCTCTAGCCATGTACTTTTTTACGGAAGGAGAAGAAATGGACACATTAGTTCAAATTACCATGTGTATTTGTCAATAAATCCACATTTTCATGCTTACGGAGTCCGACTTTGATGCAGTACCAAGTAGCGAAGCTATTTCGTTGCATAGGAGCAGGAGCATTGGATTCTCTCTGAGGTTTTAGGTCCTGTAGATGAAACTTTATCATTGCTTAATAGTTATTACTCTACTTCTGCTATAAAATCAGGTCAACTATGCGTTTGTTCATATTTCTTTCCTTATTACTAGTTATCGACCTGTACGCCTTTCAAGCTTTCAGGATATTTAGCCAGAGTTGGTCTCGGTTTCCGCGAGTTAGTATGGTGGCAACCTATCTGATCTTATCATTGGTGGCCTATCTGTATGTCATTGGATCATCCAATCATTGGTTCGAAGGAGTACACAAGAACATTAATATTTACCTGCGTGCGTTCGTTTTTATCTTGTTTTTCTCCAAGTTTTTTGTTGCAATATTTGTCGGTATTGATGATCTCAGGCGATTATTGTCTTGGTTCGGTGGTCAGTTCTCGAGTGGGGCTGCACCAGACTTGAGTCGCTCAAGGTTTTTGGCTCACATGGGCCTGATCGTAGGAGCTTTACCATTCATCAGTTTGACATATGGCATCTTGAGGAACACTTATCGCTATAAATTGCATCGGCAACCGATGAGAATCAAGAATCTACCAAGACAACTGGCAGGATTGAAAATTGTACAAATTAGTGATATTCATTCAGGCAGTTTCACCTTTAAAGATCCGATCCGTCGCGGGATTGAAATTATAAATGCACTTAAGCCCGATCTGGTATTCTTTACAGGAGACTTAGTAAATACCCATGCTAAGGAGATGGAACCCTATACAGATGTGTTTGATAAAATTCAAGCTAAATATGGTGTGTACTCCATACTTGGTAACCATGATTATGGAGATTACAGATCATGGCCTACTCATCATGACAAGGAGAATAACTTTGCAGCTTTGAAGGATGTACATAAGCAAATGGGTTGGAACCTTCTACTCAATGAACATAGAAAGATAGACATCGATGGGACCACCTTGGCCGTCATTGGGGTAGAAAACATCAGTGGATCAAATCGATTTGTGACATATGGCAATTTGCAGCAAGCCTATCAAGGGGCAGAAGATGCAGATCTCAAGATACTACTGTCTCACGATCCTTCACATTGGAGCAGTGAGGTGATCAAACTATTTCGAGATATCAAAATCACACTCTCTGGACATACCCACGGATTTCAATTTGGAATTGAGATTCCGGGGTGGGTCAAATGGAGTCCAAGTAAATATGTGTATAAGCATTGGGCTGGACTCTATCACCAACACGATCAGCACCTCTACGTTAACCGCGGTTTTGGGGTGTTGGGTTATCCAGGAAGGGTTGGCATCTTGCCAGAGATAACATTGTTAGAGCTTGAACCAGCCACCTAGTAGATCTCATAATTGTTCAACTATTGCAGCGGTTGATCGATTGGTCGAGCAAATTCGAGCCTATTTGCGAAATAAATTTCACCTTTTTCACATATTTTAGTGTCCTCCTCCGTTAATACTTGCCGAGGGCATTTAAGCCCTCAATTGTTTGTGGGAGCACCAATGCTAAACCAGGTTTGAGGTGAAGTACAGTGGTGAGAAGTATGTAAATTATAGCTATGCGAATTAGTATGCATAAGGCTTCAGCTTATCTCTTTGGGTGTATGTGCGGGTTCATTCTAGCATGCCAACCGGAAAAAGATCAGTCGATCAAGGAGCAATCTATAGAAGGTAGGTGGGAACTGGAGCGGGCATCAGTAAATGGAGAAGGTACGGACCGACTACGCAATCTATATTTCGTCTTCTTACCAGACACTAGCCTGCAGACCAATATCATGGGAAGTGAACAAAATTTTGCGTACCGCTTCTTAGAAGACAATATCATTCAGCAATCCAGTGATCCACAATTCTCATATCGGATTAACGAAATGACAGACTCTACCATGGTTATGGAAACTGAGATCCGGCAGAATCTCTTTACCATTTTTCTCAGTAAAGTGAAGCCGAAGGTGCATACTGCCCCCGTCAATTAATCGAAATCCCGCCTAGTACGGTGAAAAAAATAGTGACTAACAAGGGACTAAGTATGGAAATAAGCATTACCAGGTAGTACCAGTGAGGAACCTTAGACTTTTCAATCCGTTCAACGATCCAACTAATCATAAGAAGCGCTGTGCTGAGGCAACCGAATATGGTGGCTAAAAGTAAACCTAGAAATTCATGCCACAAGAAAATGGCGAAATAGAAAATGGTCTCCAGGAGGAATAATTGGCCTACTTTTGCAAACTGTGGTAATGTCTTCAGTGTTAATGAGTGCTTGAGAGTGGTGTAAACATAATAGAATTTGACTAGGTCTTGTTTTGGCATCTTACCTCTTCCACTAAAAAATGGTGTGATTATTTCAATGCAGATAAAACAGGATTACATGAAGTACTGTCTTTCGCTTGCTTTCTCATGGATTTTGGTCAATCTTAATGCCCAACTGGATATATCTTACGAGGAAAGTTTTCAGCAGACCTATGCTCATCGCATCAAGCAGACACACATCAATGGTAAATATATTCCTAAGGATGTTGAAGATGCCGTGGCGCGATTGAACAAGATTGTCGATCCTCATGGTCAGGCCAGATTCAAAGCACAGCCGGAAGAGAAAGCTGTGCGCACCATTCACTTTTCATTCGGAAGGTGGATGATTTTTAATTGGGGATTCTATGAGGGAAGCAGATTGTCCCATTTTTTAAGATCAAAAGGCATCACGTATCCAGATGATATGGCGAGTACGCTTATGCACTGCTATCACCGTCGACTGAACGATAAACCCCTGCAGCTCGACAGCTTAGCCAACCACTTCGCATCCCTTCGTCAGAAGGAGGTCGAAACGAGATTACAAAAAGGAGAAGTGCTAGAGAAGTTGACACCTGTTAAAAATTAGGGACCTCGACGATCGATGCATCGCACGTTCTATTAGTCTACACGAAGAGATTAGGACATTCTATTTTCTATAGTAAATTTGTGCGCGTGTTAGCATTCCCAATTCTATCAATCTTTAAAAAATCGTTTTAGATGCCCAAGAATTTACTCATTGTCGAGTCACCGGCCAAAGCCAAAACCATCGAAAAGATCCTGGGTAAGGACTATACCGTGAAGTCCAGTTATGGACATGTGCGGGATCTTGAACGAAAAAGTGACGCA
Source organism: Saprospiraceae bacterium (assembly GCA_013001595.1). GTDB lineage: Bacteria > Bacteroidota > Bacteroidia > Chitinophagales > Saprospiraceae > JABDMH01. The sequence goes on from JABDMH010000027.1 coordinate 15,585, forward strand.
GTCGATGTAGAAAATCACTTCAATCCGAGATATGTCGTCACACCCGAAAAAAAGAAGGTGGTCAAGGAGTTGAAAGACTGGGTGAAGAAGGTAGACGAGGTATGGTTGGCTACGGATGAAGACCGTGAAGGTGAAGCCATTTCATGGCATCTCTGTTCGGTGCTGGGATTAGATCCAGCAGAAACAAAACGCATCGTCTTTCGAGAGATCACCGCACCAGCCATAAAGAAGGCCATTGCAGATCCTCGTACAGTAGATATAGATCTGGTCAATGCACAACAAGCTCGCCGAATACTCGACAGATTAGTTGGGTATGAGCTTTCAGGCATCCTTTGGCGCAAGGTCAAAGGGAAACTTTCTGCTGGCAGAGTACAGTCTGTTGCCGTTAAACTGATCGTAGAGCGGGAGCGTCAGATTATTGATTTTGAGTCAAAGCCTTTTTTTAAGGTCTCTGCCATATTTAATGTTAAGGATGAAAAGGGAAAGGTAGTTGCCCTCAAGGCTGAACTCACGGATAAACAGGAAAGTGAGCAAAATGCCAATGATTTCCTTAAGCAAGCAAACGGAGCTTCGTTCTCGATCAATAGCATTGAAGTCAAACCAACTAAGAGAACTCCTGCAGCCCCGTTCACGACATCCACACTGCAGCAAGAGGCCAGCCGAAAACTTGGTTTTGGTGTAAAGCGTACCATGACCATCGCTCAGCGACTTTATGAATCTGGGCACATCACTTACATGCGTACCGACTCTACGAATCTAAGTGAAGTGGCCATCTCTAAAATTGCCGATACAATTAAGAAAGATTTTGGCGAGAAATACCTGCAAACAAGGAGATACACTAAGAAGAAAAGCGACAGTGCCCAAGAAGCCCACGAAGCGATCAGGCCATCATACATAGAGAATAAAATAATCTCTGGAGACCGAGATCAGGAACGTCTATATGAATTGATTTGGAAGAGAACCATTGCCTCGCAGATGGCAAACGCCCAGTTAGAAAAAACGGTTGTTAATATTGGAATCTCAACCATGCCGGATCGTAGGATGACCGCAACTGGAGAGGTGCTCAAATTCGATGGATTTTTAAAAGTATATCTGGAAAGTAAAGATGATGACGATGAGAATGAAGAATCCAGCGGGATGCTTCCCCCACTGCACAAGGGGCAGGAGCTAGACCTAAATGAGATGACTGCGACCGAGCGGTTTACTCGTCCACCTGCTAGATTTACCGAAGCAGGACTGGTTAAGAAGCTTGAAGAATTGGGCATAGGCAGACCTTCTACTTACGCACCAACGATTAGTAAAATAATGGAACCTGATCGAGGGTATGTTACCAAGGAAAGCAGAGAAGGTATTGAGCGAACCTATCAAGTTATTACTCTAAAAGATGGTGCTATTCAAGCCCTAAAAGAAACTGAGATCACAGGTACCACTAAGAACCGGCTATATCCTACTGACGTCGGAATGATAGTCACGGATTTCTTGGATGAGCATTTTGACAAGGTCATGGACTATGGTTTTACTGCAGGCATCGAAAAGCAATTCGATCATATTTCCGAAGGAAAATTTGAATGGACGAAAATGCTCGAGGACTTTTATGGGCCATTTCATGAGACGGTGGAAGAAACCCTCGAAAATGCAAAGCGCTCTCGTGGAGAGCGGATATTGGGCAAAGATGAAGCAACAGGTCATAGCATTGTCGCCAAAATTTCTAAGTACGGACGACCTATGATTCAAATAGGCTCCATGGAAGAAGTCGGTGAGGAGGGAAAACCCCAGTTTGCCAACCTAAAGGTTGGTCAGACCATTGCTTCCATCACCTTGGAAGAAGCCAAAGAACTATTCAAGCTGCCCAAAAAGCTAGGCGAATACGATGGTAAAGAAGTGGTTGTTAATACAGGTCGGTATGGACCATATGTGAAGTGGGGAGAGGATTTTATCTCTTTGGGTCGTCAAACAGATCCATTTGAGATTGATTTTGATCATGCTAAAGAAGTGATCGAAGCCAAAAAGAAGGCAGATGAACCAATTGGTACCTACAAGGGTATCCCCTATACTCAAGGGGAAGGTAGATTTGGACCGTTCTTAAAGTATGACAAGCTCTATGTAAATATTCCTAAGCGGTATGATCCTGAACAATTGACCACCGACGAAGCACATGAACTGATTGAGGCTAAAGTCCAGAAGGAAGCCAACCGATACATCCATCGATGGGACGAGGATCTGCTTTCAGTGGAGAATGGACGTTGGGGGCCATACATTAAGTACAAGAAGAAAAATTTTAAGATTGTTAAGAAAGAGGATGGCAGCAAATACGAACCTGAAGAAGTCAAAGAACTTACTAAGGAACAGGTCCTCCAAATGATCGAGGAGCAGGCTCCTGGAACAGTTAAAAAGAAGGCAGCTAAAAAGAAAGCGACCAAAAAGAAGACATCTACCACTAAAGATAAGTAGGAACCGCGTACCTATGAGCTCAGCATGGATAAGATGGCTCCAGCAGTCTTCGCAGATGCTCCAGGTCCTCCGAGCTTTTCAAAGAGTTCTTGATATGCTTCCATCATTGGTTGAGCCTGATCAGTTTCCAGAATTTTTTCAAGCTCCCTTTGCAGCTGTGCTTTTGTAAAATCGTACTGGATCAATTCTGTGACCACCTCTCTATTCAAGATGAGATTGACCAGGCTAATGTAAGGTACCTTGATGAGTCGCTTTGCAATCTGGTAGCTCAAGGCACTGCCCTTATAACATATGACTTGAGGTACACCCAGTAGTGCGGTTTCAAGTGTGGCTGTTCCGGATGCAACAATCGCAGCCCTGGCATGACTGAGCAGTGCTCTTGTGTCGTCAATGATTAGGTGACTATGGTCCATTCTTTTATATTCTTTAGGATCGACGGTTGAGACTCCTCCGATGACGATCTGATAATCTGCAAAAGGCCTGCAGGCACCCAACATCATAGAGAGATGATTCCTTATTTCCTGACGTCTGCTGCCAGGAAGAAGAGCAATGATGGGTCGCTCATCCAAATTATACCGACTGCGAAAGGTTTGATCGGGTTCTTGGTTTTCGAGAACATCAAGCAATGGATGTCCAACGTAAGTCACATCGAAGGAGTATCGTCGATAGAAGGCTTTTTCAAATGGAAGGATCACAAACATTTGATCGACGATATGCTTTAGTTTAATCGCACGTTTTTCTTTCCAGGCCCAGACTTGGGGACTAATATAGTAGCAAATCTTTGCTCTAAGCGAATGCTTTCGAGCCCATGCACCTATACGCATATTAAATCCAGGATAATCGATAAGGACCAGTGCATCAGGAGCAAACGCTTCAATGTCAGATTTACAAAATCGAAGATTACGTAAAATGGCTCTAAGGTTTTTGGCCACCTCGACAAATCCCATGTAGGCAATATCTCGATAGTGCATGACCAATTCACCACCTGCAGATTCCATTTTGTCACCACCCCAGAATCTGAATTCTGCGTCTTGATCTCGTTCCTTGAGCGCACGCATTAGATTGGCTCCATGGAGGTCACCAGATGCTTCACCAGCGATCAGGTAGTACTTCATAAGACCGAGGAACCAAATAGGTACAGCCATAGGCCAACATAGGCGACTGTGGGAAACACCACACCACGCATGGCTCTATCCATATAATGATTCTTAAAGATTTGTAAAGGCAAGATATTCAGACATATAGCGGCCAATGCAGAAGTGCGTTGCCGAAAATCAATAGCAACCGTACCTTTTTCCATCCAACCCATTGTCTCCATGCTGCTGTACAGGCTCATTAAGATTAAATACCAAAATATAGGCAACAGCAAGGACACGACGATGCCGGTGAGCACGCGATCATATTTTTGAAATCTGTTGATACTCATATTGTGATCGATTCTAGAGATTTGATGCTGGCTAGAGCAGGATAGTCGGTCAGGTCATGCTTTGATGGTACAACAGAGATGTATTGATCATTCAATGCATTAATATCCGTATCGTTTCGAGGATCTTGGTTTTCAAACCTTCCCGTAAGCCAATAATATTTCTTACCTCGGGGATCTGTGCCTAACTGAAATTCTTCAACCCACTTTGCTTCACCCTGTCGACATACTTTGATTCCCTTAATCTCACCAACTGGAATATTCACGTTCAGCAACTTAGCATCTTGCATTCCTTCGTCCAATACGCGCTGACAAATAGCCTTCAAAAATGGGGTGCTTTTGGAGAAATCGGCTTCAAAAGAGTAGTCGAGCAAAGAAAAGCCTATGGAGTTAACTCCTACCAGAGAAGCTTCCATGGCAGCCGACAAGGTGCCGGAGTAAATGATATTGATCGATGCATTGGAACCGTGATTTATTCCAGAAACACATAAATCAAAAGGGCGATCTTTATCAATGACGTGCATAGCCAACTTCACACAATCAACTGGCGTGCCAGAACACTCGTAGGCCCGAATATCTCCAAACGCATCCACTTCGTTTATTCTCAGAGGCTCATCTATCGTGATCGCATGACCCATGGCTGATTGCGGACTGTCAGGGGCAACGACCACCACCTCACCTAAATCAGAGACGATGTCTACCAATGCCTTAAGACCTGGTGCGAGAATTCCATCATCATTAGTTACCAGAATGTGTGCTTCTTTCTTCATCTTTTCAAGTTGAGCCAAAGATACATATGTATGGGAATATTCATATCTACTCAAGCTAACTGCCATGGCAGGTTCGATTGATTAAGAGGTTATGACTCCTTTGGAAGTTCTTACTTTTGGTTTCTTCTCAAGGATTCCAACTAAGTAGAGGTAATGTAAATATGGCCAAGCAGTTTTTCGCAGATGTGATTATACCCCTAGCTGTGCGTGAGACTTACACCTATGCCGTACCCACGCATATGGTGGAACGGGTTTGCTTTGGCGTCAGGGTAGAAGTTGCTTTCGGAAAGAAGAAACTCTATGCTGCCCTGGTGATTTCTGTGCATGAGCGAGTTCCTTCGTATGACGCCAAGGACATTATTTCAGTTTTGGATGATCATCCGATAATTCAACCAGTCCAGATGAGGCTGTGGACCTGGATGTCCGAATACTACTTGTGTGGTCTCGGGGAAATTATGCATGCTGCCTTGCCTTCGCAACTAAAATTGCATAGTGAGACGTTGGTCACGCCAGGTGACAAGCTCGACGATGAAATCTTCGAACTAGATGATCGCAGCCAAATGATCGCTGAGGCAGTTTCCATCCAAAAGGAAATCAGCATTGATCAGATTCGATCCATACTAAATATTAAGACGGTTTATCCGATCATCAAGCTATTATTGGAAAAAAGGGTGATCGAAGTGAAGGAAGTACTTAATCTGTCCTATAAACCGAAATCAGTGACGGCAATTCGATTTGGACCGACCTACGCTGATCATCGAGATAAGGCTGAGCTTTTTGATCTACTCAAGCGGTCAGATCATCAGACGCGTGCTATGCTGGCACTGATCAATCTGTTAAAGACGCGAACCAAAGTGACCCAAGCTCAATTGCTGCAGACGGCAGATATTACACATCAGGTCATTGCTGCGCTGGAAAAGAAAGGTCTGGTAGAAAGGTATACGATTACAGTCAGTAGACTTGGAGAAGCACAAGAGATCTCTGCAAATGCTTTGTCTCCCTTGACATCGCAGCAAGAAGAGGCGCTCAAGTCATGCAGGGCAGTAGATCGACCTATATTGATTCATGGTGTCACAGGCAGTGGTAAGACCCGCATTTACATTGAATTGATTCGGGAATCTCTTCAAGATGGTAAGCAAGTGCTCTACATGTTGCCTGAAATTGCGCTAACTACCCAGCTGGTCACACGACTTAGAAAAGTATTCGGCAACGAGCTTTTGGTATATCATTCGCGGCTGCACGAACCAGAGCGCGTCGAGGTATGGAATCAAATCCAAAAAAGACCGGCAGTAGTATTAGGAGCGCGCTCAAGTATTTTCCTTCCTTTCAGTGACCTCGGCCTGATAGTTGTCGACGAAGAACATGATGGTAGTTACAAACAAGATGATCCTAATCCAAGGTATCAAGGAAGAGACGCCGCGGTAGTGCTTGCCAATTTGCATGAATCCAAGATTGTACTCGGAAGTGCAACTCCCTCCGTAGAAAGCTATTATAACGCAATTGAAGGTAAGTATCGCCTTGTTGAAATGCCACAGCGGTATGGAGACATTCCGCTTCCAGAGATCTTAATATATGACCTAAAAAAGGGGTCTCGCAGTGGGCATTTTAGCCGAGAGCTATTGGACGAGATTGAGTCTAATAAGCAAGCTGGTTATCAGGTGATCCTATTTCAAAACCGGCGTGGCTTTGCACCTCGCATGTTTTGTGATAATTGTGGCTGGTCCATGGTGTGTAAAAACTGCGACACCACACTTACCTATCATCAATACAGCAGTGATATGCGCTGTCACTTGTGCGGATATCGTCAGAAACCGCAATTGATTTGTCCAGATTGTGGAAACCATGAACTTGGCCTTAGCGGATTTGGCACCGAGATGATCGAAGATGAGGTCAAGATCCATTTTCCCGATTATAAGGTGGGTCGGCTGGATTTAGATACGGCCCGTGGTAAAAAGCAGCTTGAGCGCATCCTTACAAAATTTGAAAACCGCGAGTTGGATATATTGATTGGTACTCAGATGGTAACCAAGGGCCTAGATTTTGATGCAGTGGCCCTGGTCAGTATCTTGAATGCAGATCAATTACTATACTATCCTGACTTTCGTGCCTCAGAACGTGCCTTCCAGTTGATGACCCAAGTGAGTGGTAGGGCAGGACGGCGCAAACGACGAGGCCGAGTACTAATACAAGCATACAGTGTTGATCACCCCGTGATTAAAGATGTGATCAACCACGACTATCAATCATTTTTTCTTCGTGAAATTGCTGAGCGAAAGAAGTTTGGCTTTCCACCATACTGCCGCCTTATTCAGATCACTATGAAGCACCGCAGTGCCGTTCGATCAGAGCAAGCTGCTGAATTTATGGTGACCTATCTCACAGACAGATTGGGTTCGGCGCGAGTGAAGGGTCCGGTCAAACCTGGTGTTGCTCGTGTGCGAAACAGGTATATCAACTTTCTCATTGTCAAACTAGAAAGGAAAGCACCGTTGATGAAGCAGACCAAGAATTGGATTAGAGAAGGCACCCTCTATCTTACCAAACAAAAGGGAATGTCTACCCTTCGCGCTGTGGTGAATATTGACCCTTGATGGGGGAACCCTGTCAGCGACACTGTGTGAACTAAGCACTTTCGGCCTTATCAGAAATACTATCTTTGGTCACTATGGAAGCTTTGCGGCATGTCAATAAATATTTCTTGCGCTATAAGTGGCATATTATGTTGGGCTTCCTGTTTGTAGCATTGTCCAACTACTTTAGGGTCTTACAACCTCAGGCCATTCGGCAGGCATTGGATCTGGTGTATGAAAATATTCGAATGCATCAGATGGTCGATGGCTTTGAAGCGCAGGAAGCCGTATATGGTGAAATTGCTCAATCGCTCTTTTTCTTTGCAATACTTGTGCTCATTTTGGCACTAATTATGGGTGTGTTCATGTATTTCATGCGCCAGACGATCATCGTCATGTCACGCCTTGCAGAATACGATATGCGCAAGGAGATTTACGAGCAATATCAACGTCTAGACCAGGCTTTTTTTCGCAGGAATATGACCGGTGACCTGATGGCAAGGATCACCGAAGATGTATCAAAGGTCAGAATGTATGTCGGTCCGGCTTTATTGTACGGCATCAACTTGTTTACGCTCTTTGTGCTGGTGATTTATTCAATGCTTTCGGTGAGTGTTGAGCTGTCTCTATATTGCCTCATGCCATTGCCACTACTGTCGCTTTCGATATACTTTGTGAGCTCTCTAATACACAAAAAAAGTACCGTTATTCAGCAGCAATTGTCCAAATTGAATAGCTTGGCTCAAGAGGTATTTAGCGGAATTCGTGTGATTAAATCCTACACTCATGAAAAAGCAATGGGTGAATTCTTCGTGGAAGAGTGCGAAGATTATAAGGAAAAGAGCATGAAGTTGGCGACCGTAAATGCACTTTTTTTCCCCTTGATGCTTTTGATTATTGGTACCAGCACCATTATGACGATTTATTTCGGTGGTCTACAGGTGTACAAAGGCAATATTACGCCAGGAAATATTGCTGAATTTGTGATCTACGTCAACATGCTCACCTGGCCAGTAACATCGATCGGATGGATCGCTTCAATCATCCAGCAGGCAGAAGCATCTCAAAAGCGTATTAACGAGTTTCTGCATGTGGAACCAAGCATCACAAGCCACACGGAAGATGCCCTAGAGATAAGAGGTCATGTTAAATTTGACCACGTTAGTTTTATCTACCCAGACACAGGGATTAAGGCTCTTTCTGATGTCTCCTTCGAATTGATGCCTGGCCAGAAGTTGGTGGTGGTCGGTAAGACTGGAGCGGGAAAAACCACAATTGCCGATCTGCTTTTGCGACTTTATGATCCAACGGAAGGGAACATCTATCTGGATGGAAAGAACATTAAGACATTGAACCTAGCACAAATCCGAGAGCAGATTGGATATGTGACCCAAGATGTATTTCTATTTTCCGATACCATAGAAAACAACATCACCTTTGGTAAATATGACTACGAAAATGCCAAGAAAGATGCCCGCTTCTATGCCGAGAAAGCGGTAGTTTATGATGACATCATGGAGCTTTCCGATCAGTTTGAGACCCGAATTGGAGAAAGGGGGGTGACCCTCTCTGGAGGACAAAAACAAAGGCTTGCGATGGCAAGGACCTTCATGAAGGAACCAAATCTCTTTGTTTTAGATGACTGTTTGAGCGCGGTCGATACAACTACCGAAAACCAAATTCTCACCTACTTGAGTGATGTTCTCGCCGACAAAACTGCCATAATGATCACGCATAGAATCTACGGATTGTTATCATTTGATAAAATTATCGTGCTCGAGGGAGGCAAGGTCGTAGAAATGGGTGCACATGAGGACCTCCTTAAGCTAAAGGGCTATTATCATAAAATGTATGAACGACAGCAGCTGGTAGATGCGGAAAATAAAGTTTTATAAAATTCTGTTATTTTGGCTAGATATTTTAATTTGTAGAGAGCTTACAGATTTATCAACGAAAAATAGAAACTGTGGATAAGGAGCATAATGCCAAGAAGTTTGAAAGTGTATACTCTAATAGGGTACGTGCTGGAAGAAGGCGCACATATTTCTTTGATGTCAAGCAGACTAAGGGCGAAGACTATTACATTACCCTGACCGAAAGCACCAAGAGATTTGATGGAGAAGGCTATGAGCGGCACAAAATCTTTCTCTATAAAGAGGATTTTAACAGGTTTTTGCAGGGACTGCAAGAAACCATCGACCATGTCAAGTCAGAATTGATGCCTGAATATGATTATGAGGAATATTCGAGGAAAAATCAGGAGTGGGAAGAAAAGAGAGAAAAGGAACGTGTCGCCAGTCTAGCGGCTGCACCGACAGATGTAACTAGTGAAGTAGAAAATGGCTCCACAGATGCAAGTCCTGCAGTAGAGCAGACTTCCGAAGTAGACGAATCTACAGACACGGAGGAAGATATTTCGTGGTGAAATAGGTGGGACGAGCGTAAAAGTTTAATGGCTGGCCGGGTCTGAATCAGGATCCGGCCTCGTCATTTAGACAAATACATTTCTCAAGAATTTTGCGGATATAATGATTACTGATTACGCCAAACTCCTAGTGGACTATTGCCTGGAAATGAAAAAAGGTGAACAATTGCTTGTGCAAAGTTCGACCCTAGCAATACCACTGGTAAAAGAAGTGTATCGATTGGCACTCCGACGGGGAGCAATGGTGGTCACCGAGTTGGAGTGGAGCGATAAAATCAACATCTTTTATGAAGAAGCTGAGGGAGATCAACTTTCGTGGGAGTCGCCACTATTAGCGACAACTTTTAAGCACTTCGATGCCTATTTGCACATCAGGGCACCCTATAACATTCGAGGCGGTCAGGAAATTGATACCCAGAAACGAAAAACCCGTGCAAAGGCCATGCAAGGTTTGCAAGAGGTGTATAATAGTAGAACTGCTGACCGCAGCTTACGTCGATGCCTATGTCAATATCCAACACATGCAGCAGCGCAAGAAGCAGGTATGTCTTTACCAACCTATGAACGGTTTGTATACAATGCCTGCCATCTATTTGATGAGAATCCGCAAGACAGCTGGCTAACCGTGCGTGCGGAGCAACAACGATTGATAGATTTTCTCAACGGCGTAAAGCAAATGCGCTTTGTGGGGAAACAGACAGACTTATCTTTTTCTGTGGCCGATCGAACCTGGATCAATTCGGATGGACGAACCAATATGCCCTCTGGTGAAGTTTTTACTGCACCAGTTGAAGATTCTGTAGAAGGAAAGATTTATTTCAGCTATCCTTCTGTATATCGGGGACATCCTGTGCAAGATATTCACCTTACCATTGAAGAGGGAGAAGTCAAGAGTTGGAGTGCTGAGCAGGGAGCAGCCCTCCTTGATGATATATTTGACATTGAGGGAGCACGAAGATTTGGTGAAGTCGCCATTGGTACCAACTATCACATTCGACGTGCGACGAAAAACATCCTGTTTGATGAAAAAATTGGCGGTACAATCCATATGGCAATTGGACAAACCTATAGGCAAACGGGAGGTACCAACAGATCAACTATTCACTGGGATATGATCAAGGACATGGAGCAGGAGGGCCAGATTTGGGCAGATGAGAAATTGATCTATGAATGCGGAAAGTTCCTAATTTAATCCTCGATTCTTTTTGATCATCGTCATTAAGAAGTGTATCCCTTCAGAGAGGGGGTTCATTCAATGTAATAGTCAATACTGCTGACCACTCTTGCGATTTTTTGCAGATAAAACTCCTCAGATTCATTTACGCGATTGGCAGGTATGAGAGATATGATTCCTTGACTAGCCCGACGGATACCCCCTACTTTTGCTCCTGAATTATCAGCAAATTCTTTGGCAGACGTTAGAGCGGCTTTGGTAGATTCTGCCAGCAATGTGGGTTTAATTTCATTGATCTTGGTGAAGAAGTATCGTGGCCTAGTGAGCCAACGATCACCAGTCAACGATACGCCTCGATCTATTAGTTCATTGGCTTGACCAGAGACCTGGTCTAGCAGATCTACCTTGCCAGTGGCTAATGAGATCTGTAATCGAGCAGAATACCGGTATTGGACATTGCCATAAATATTCTCTTGAAGACTTAGTTCTTCGACCTTTATTTCCTCTTCAGTAAATCCCTTTTCCTTCAGCCAAACTTCTATCGTAGACACCTGCTCATTGATGTTGTTCTTTATGTAATTGAGGTCGTTGCCATTGTTTGCAGCGCTTATGGTCCAGGAACCTTGGTCCGCTTTCACTTCTTTCTCAGCAAGCCCTTTCACGGACACAAACTGACTCGATTTCTTTGCATTGTAAAGCTTTGAGCCCAGGAGAAACATACCGATTATGAATGAAAGGCCCAGTATAATCGAAGCTGGCATGCTATTTGCCTTCATTGATAATGTCTTTGATGACTTAACTCAATGTAGGAAAAAAGCATCGCATTTCTGATACTCATCTTTGCGAGTTTTTTGATCCACATTCTACAGAAACCTGTTAAAGAAATGATGTCCGTTATAGGGAAGTGCACATATGCCTCCAGGGTTGGTGCATTTGTCCCAATACGTTTTTTGACAATAAATGAAGTAGTGATATTCTCTGAAAGGGGACACTGACTTATTAAGATTTTTTGATCGGGATAACTATGGTTTTAATAAGGCTGCCAAAAGAGGTGGCCTTATTTTTTCGACCTAGGCACGACCAAAAACAAATAGAAATAGAGATCACATATTACAATGTGATGTAGGATTTTTTGATCGGGATAACTATGGTTTTAATAAGGCTGCCAAAAGAGGTGGCCTTATATTTTTTGACCTAGGCACGACCAAAAAATAAATAGAAATAGAGGTCACATATTACAATGTGACGTAGGATTTTTTGATCGGGATAACTATGGTTTTAATAAGGCTGCCAAAAGAGGTGGCCTTATTTTTTCGACCTAGGCACGACCAAA
>JABDMH010000057.1 GCA_013001595.1 Saprospiraceae bacterium
ATAAATTGGATACATCATCTTTTCCGGCCATGACATCCCGGACAAATCCATTCAATGCTTTCTTTGGCCCCATTTCTATAAAGACGCGTACACCGCGATCGTACAATGTATTAAGACCTTTGACAAATTGTACTGGCGAAGCCACCTGTTTGGCCAGGATATCTACCATCTGCGGCACTACATCTGTCCCCATAGGATAGAAATCACCTGTAACATTGGCGATTAGTGGAATTGAAGGTGATTGCAGTCCACACTTACTCAATACCCTTTTCAGCGGCTCGCTGGCAGGAGCTACGATCCTCGTGTGAAAAGCATGGCTCACTGGTAATTGTGCAACATGTAAACCTGCTTTCTTACAGGCTGCCATTGCTGCTATAACAGGCTCGGATTCACCACCAATTACGGACTGACCGTAGCTGTTGTTGTTGGCAATTTCAACATAGCCATCGACACTATCTAATATTTCTCGGATGTGCTGTGTAGATCCAAATACGGCAGCCATAATACCCTGGTCGTCAACTTTGACTTTTGCCATCTCACTACCTCTGGCACTTACTGCTTTAAGTGCCTCGGCGAAAGACATGGCTTCAGAAGCCACCAAGGCTCCATATTCACCAAGACTATGTCCCATCACAAAATCAGGTTGCATACCGTAGGCCTTCATCAATCGATAAAGCGCTATATCTACTGTGAGCACCGCTGGTTGGGTGATCTCGGTCTGTTTCAATTGCTCAGCACTATTCTTCATCGCTTCAGCATCATTGGCATCAGCAAAAATGTATGCACTCAAGGGTTTGCCAAAGATTGGTGTCATCACCTTATCCGCTTCATCAAAAGTATCAGCAACTACAGGTTCGATTCGTCTCAATTCTTGCAGCATATTGACATACTGGGATCCTTGTCCTGTAAATAAAAATGCAGTTTTAGATGCAGGACCACTACCATAAAAGATGCCTTTTGCATTCAGTGCTTTCCATACACCTGCTTTGTTTACCCGCAATCCTTTGATGGTTCTCTCAATCTTATCCTTCAAATCTGTGGCATCGGTATAATCGATAGCAATGCGATGCTTACTGTTTAAATCAGTTTGCAATGGAGCTGTTATTTCCGGCGTCCATCCACCTTCTAATTTTTTATTGGTTGCTTCCAGATTTCGAAGCAGACTATATGCGCTTGAACTACCTTTTACAAATGCACCTCTTAATGGAGCCTTTGGTTGTTCTACTGGAGCTGGTCCAGCCGATGATTCGGCCATGGCAACTTGTGTTTTTTGCTCAGAGGTAATTCTTCCGGGAATGTACTCTTCCATGACGACATGGAAATTGGTGCCTCCAAAACCAAATGCACTAACACCTGCTCTGCGCGGATCTCCATTTTTCAATTCCCATGGACGTAGCTGTGTATTTACAGCAAAAGGCGAATTATCAAAATCAAAGCCTGAATTTGGCTTTGTGAAATTCACACTAGGTGGAAGCATTTTATTATGCAACGCCATTGTGGTTTTCATGATCCCGGCTGCACCGGCGGCGCCTTTAAGGTGTCCGATATTGGATTTTACGGATCCTAATGCAACGGATTGCGCCGGAATATTGAGATCTTTAAAGACTTCGTTCAGACACATCAATTCGACGGCGTCACCTACTGAAGTCGATGTACCGTGACCTTCAATCAATGACACACTCTTCGGAGATAGACCGGCATTGGACCAGGCTCTTTTGACCGCCAATTGCTGGCCGATAGGATTTGGAGCAGTTATACCTTTTCCTTTTCCATCACTGGATCCGGCAATGGATCGGATCACTGCATATATTTTATCACCGTCACGTTCAGCTTCATCCAATCGCTTTAGGACAAAGATAGCACCCCCTTCACCCATGATAAAGCCGTCAGCACCATCGGCGTATGGACGGGTTCCTGTGGCAGATAGGGCACCTATTTTACTGAATTTGACAAAAGTAGATGCACTCATATTGGCATCTATACCTCCTGTCACGACCAGGTCATAATCGTATTCTTCCAAACCTTCAATAGCCGCAGAGATAGCTGCTAGTGCGGATGCACATGCAGCATCGGTGATATAGTTAGGTCCATGAAAATTGAAAAGTGCCGCTATTCGTCCAGCGACGATATTGGACAATTCACCAGGCATGGTGTCTTCGGTAATCTGAGGAAAAATATCACCGAGATTGGCTTGCATTTCAGCAACAATATTTTTGCGCACCTCAGCGGGTAGATCAGAAAAGTGTTCTGACTTCGAGAGTATGTCCACATATTCGGGAAACATAATCCTCGCTGCCGAGAAAAGATGTTGATCTCCACCCATCGCAACACCGAGGATGACTGCCGTGCGGTCTCCATCAAATTCCTTATCGGGGTAGCCAAAATCCATAAGTGCTTCCCTGGATGCAGTAATTGCCCATTTCTGGGTTCTATCCATTTGGGCGCTTACTTTAGGTGGTATGGGCAATCGCCATTTCATAGGATCCCAACCATCGTCAGTGACCCAACCCCCTAATTTACTATAGGTCTTGTCGGGTACCTTTCGGTCCTCCCGGTAATAGTTCTCCAGGCTCCAACGTCCTTGAGGAACATCACTAATACTGTATCTCGCATCTTTCAAATTTTGCCAAAATTGTGGCAGGTTAGGAGCATCAGGCATCACGGCTCCTACGCCAACGATTGCAACTGCTTTATGAAGAGGTCTTTTCATGATTGTTTTATTTATAATGAGGTCTGCAATTCCATTACTTCCTCCACTTTTCTGTCATATAATACATCGCACAGCATATCCATATCTTGTAGCTGATTGGATTGTGTCTGATATATTTTCGTCAGATTGAGTCTTTTTTCGAATGCTGCGACTTCAGCAGGTTCAAGCTTATCTGCACCCAGTATCCACTTGAGGCCATCCTGACCGACTTTCATGGCAGCTTCGCGTGCATAAATCCGACTGATCGCACCCATTGCGTTTGCATCAAACCGCTTGTCAGCTTTGACGTGTAAACTGCCGTTGGCTGCGCGTTCAGCTTTTCTTGCCATAGATTCGGCACACTCTGCCCATGCAATCCATTCACCTATTCGGAGTAGGATGTGCTGATTTCGAGTCAATCGGCGTAGGCGTGCATGTTCCAGCAATTCTGCCAATGTATGCAAGGTAATTGCTGCGATATCAGCACCGACATTTGGATTTTTTGCATGCAATGTTTCCATCCCTTTTGCTCGATCATGGTAGTACTGGCCTCGTGATTTGAGATGTAGCTGCCATCTGTCTCTACTGATAGTCATTTCCATAATCTCTGAAGTACCTTCATAGATCGTCGTGATACGTACATCCCGCTTATGTTTTTCGACCATATACTCTTTGGTATAACCGTATCCTCCAAAGGCCTGAATACTATCGTCGGCTGCCAAATTACCGGCTTCTGTGGCCATATACTTGGCTATGGCGCCTTCTGTATTAAGATTGCCTTCTTCATTATCTATCCTTTCGGCTGTCTCTTCTATATATGACCTTGCTGCTTCCAATCTGGCAACATTGGGCACGATGAGTTTGTGTGTGTAGCCTTGTTTTTCAGATAGGGGCGACCCTTTCTGAATTCTTTCGGTAGAATATGGAATCGCTCGGTCCAGGGCTCCCCATCCTCCTCCAAGTCCGAATGCGGCGACCATTAGTCTTGTATATCCAAATACGAGTTGGGCCTGAATCAATCCCTTGCCTTCTTCATCACCAACAAGATTTTCTACAGGAACAAATACGTCCTCAAGGGAGAGTGGGGCAGTGTTACTTGTCCTTATACCATGTTTGTCTTCGGGTTTTCCATATGAAAAGCCTTCTGCACCTTTTTCCAGGACGAACCATGTTGGCCCTTTAGGTGCTCTGGCAAGGATCGTATACATATCCGCATAACCGCCGTTACTGATCCACTGCTTGCTACCGTTGAGTTTGTAGCCGATAATGTTTCCGTCTTCGATAACAGGAGTGGCTGTAGTCTTGAGGTTTCCAAGATCTGAACCTGCATCCGGTTCTGTTGCGCCGTATGCAAGGAGCAAGCCTTCCATCGCGATTTGCGTTAACCATTTTTTCTTTTGTTCTTCCGTGGCACCGAATACAATCGGATCTGCACCGAGGAATGTGGCAAATACTCCGGTGGCGACGCCAAGATCGATACGAGCCATCGCTTCGCACACTTTGTACGAATCATAGGCACCCCCGCCCATGCCTTCATATTTCTCGGGGATGAAGATCAAATGTATCCCAAGACCTTCACCACACATCTGACGTATTTCCTTGATTGGAAATTCATCATTGTGGTCTAATTCGAGGAGCTTGGATTCTGGTAAGTTTTCAGAAGCGAAGTCATTAATCGCATCGACGATCATTTCTAGTTCGCTGTTTTCTATTCCTTTTGACATAGGTTTCGTTTGATGATTTGATGATCAGTTGAATAATTCATGCTGAAATAATGGGGTAATTAGAAAGAGACATGCATACTATTGCCTATACATGATCTCTTGGTTTGCCATAAGAATCTGAATGAATTGTAGATGCAAAGAAAACTTGCAAAAAGAAATATTAATATGTCTGTGGTCATTGTGCTGTATGACCCTCATCAATCAAGGCATTGACGCCAGTTGATCTCACATGGTAATAGATGTGCGGACAAGAGATTTTCGGCAACTCTATTGTGCTATATATTTTTCAATAGCAGCTTTCAATTCTTCACCTTTGGCTACTATTCCATCATATTCAGCCATGATG
>JABDMH010000067.1 GCA_013001595.1 Saprospiraceae bacterium
GGTATAGCCGGAACCTCGATAGTCTTCATATGTGGCACTACCAGTTTTTACCGCTGGATCTTCTGAAAAATAGTCCGTTCTTGGCACTTTTGGGGCATTTAGTTGCTCCACAGTCAATGTATAAGCCACCCATTTTGCTTGTTCAATGGATTCCAGGTACGCAACTGTAAAATGTGGATGTGATACGACCTGTTCATCACCCTGTAGTGCTGGCAGATAATATATGTCCTCGACAAGATCAGGAGTCGCCTGTCTCTGAAAATCGAAAAGCTTACCTACAAATGGCTTAGTGGTAAAAAAAAGAATGACTAAGATCACAAATGCAAGCATCAACTTGAAACCGGCAGAGAACAAGCTGTGTTTTTCATGATGGTGAGAGGTGCGAAACTTTGCCAAAAGTTGTTAAAGCTTTCCGTGTCAGCTGTCATGCGGGACACAGTGACGTGATCAAATTTAGCGCACTAAGGTAACATCTCCGGTGAAATGACGTGTAGAACCATCGACAAAAGTCAGCACAACCTTGTAGACATAAACTGCAGGGATCATACTTTCAGATCCGGCAAGTCCATCCCATCCCGCGGTCTCGTCATTTACAAGAATGTCTTCGGTGGCAAAGAGTCTATTTCCCCATCGGTTATAAATCTCAAAGCTGGCAATCTGATACGGGTATCTCCCCTGAACATAGAAAAAGTCATTGTGCCCATCACCATTAGGAGAGAAGGCATTTGGAATCCAAATGTAGACGTTGCGATCGACCATCACCTCAAAATCATCTGAGGCTATACAGCCTGCAGCATCAGCCACCGAAAGGGTATAGATTGCATTATTAAACGGCGTGAAGGATGATTCTGCACAGCTAGGACAATGGATCGTCTCAGCATCATCTGTTGTTGACCAGGTGTAGGTAAAGGGACCTTGGCCTTCAATTATGGGGCTCACTTCGATGCTATCTCCCAATATGATATCATAATTACCACCAACTTCGACAGACAATGGGGGTGCATATTCCACGACGATGGTGTCATATTTCACTTCGCATAGGGTTCTTGCCTCCACCCAGTATGTGCCAGGCCGGGTGACTTCGAAAGCTTGGCCTGTAAACTGATCTTGCCATAGATAGGAAGCGTCTTGTCGATCCCCACGAAGGGTCAAGGTCTCACCCGGGCATACGAGATAATTTTGCCTATCGAGATCCACCTCCAGAGCCCTCACAAATAGTGCAGTTGAATCTGCTACCCTTAGTGTCCGGGGATCGTCAGACTTGGTATATCCCCCTAGCGACTCAGGAAGATTATCTAAGATTGCTTGATTCTTGTAAATGCCAGCCAGTTCAGGACCTATCCGCACCTTTACAATAATGCTATCAATGCCGAGTGGTACGGAAATGTTCTCCAAAATTAATTCATTGGGTCGTCCAGTTTCTATCAAGTCTCCGCCGAATGGATTGCGTACAATTTCCACAATCTCAAACCCTTCTGGCATGATATCGCGAAAAGTAATCCCATCTCGAACAATGGCACTCGCGTTGCCGATGACAAATTTGTAATTCACCTCACCGCACGGTAGTGTCTCACGGGGAAATACATCTTTGGTCAATTTTATGGTATACGGACAAGAACATCCATCACTTCGATCTGCTGCCTCTCCAGTTGTTCGTGCGGTGACCCTTCCTGTGTTCTTATCAATCTCAAACAAGGTATTTTGCGAAGTACTCCCTTCAGGACGTCCATATCCATATAACCTTCCAAAGGCATCGAAAAACAACGCACCCATAGAGGTCGAGATCTGACCTCCTCGACCTACTGGTCGGATCGAGCCATTGTTGATGTCTATCTTAATGAGCGTTCGTTCATTACTATCGTAGCCATAACAGTCTCCAGTAAATGGGTCGAAGGCCATGTCAAAAAAGAGATACCGGTTGTTATCTAATTCAACAATCCTGGTAGGATAATTTGGATCACGCAAATCTACAAACACCAAATTGATATTGGCACTACCAAAACCAAAATCAAATGGAGATGCAGAAATCACCAGGTAGTTACCATCAGGTGTACATGCGGCCGCAAAATATCTGAGATCTGGCAATTCCGTCATCGCCCTCAGACGAGTAATGCTGCCATCACCACCGATTCTTAGGAGTGCATTGTCTACTGTCTGCTCAACGATGTAGATATAATTGTCTGTGACTCGGTATCCCATGGCATTCAGATCAAATCCATTATCGAATCCGGGTACCTCAGAAAAAGTGACCCGCTCGGTGTCTGGATTTATATCGACCGTAAAAAGCTCGTTGAAATTTCCTGCTTCGGGTCGTAAGGTAAGGTAGTATTCTCCCCTACACACAAATGGCCTCTGTGCTTCTACCATGAAGTAGGTCATCAATAAGGCCGTAATTATACTGGCAGTACGAATCATTTGGGACACTGACGTTAAATTAAGCTATTTCTAACCAGAATAACAGTACTCCTTGGTTAAATAAGGCTTAATATTTACTACAAAAAGATTAACACAGAATTCGAAATAAAGATCATCGAAGCTGGTTTTGAAGCTGTCGATTTCGTGACAAGTTGAGCGAAAAATGAGGCTTATGTATTTTACTTTTGCCCGCCAGTAAAACTTTTGCGTTGCTCCTATGCGATATTTCTTACATTCGTAAGAGAGCATTTTTGAGTAGTCTTTCATTCCTTTTCGTTTAAAACCACAGTGATATCCATGTGTCTTATCAAGTATAATCGCCCCATTATTCTACTGATTCTCTTAGCTTCTACCACCACACCACTCCTAAGCCAAGGGATCTTAAATCGGGTGCTGAATCGATCAAAGCAGAAGATAGAGCAGGGGGTTGAAGACATGCTGGTAGAAAAGGCTTCTGAAGCCATTAGTAGAAAGATCTATAAATCAATGTCTGATGCATTTGATAAGATGATCTTAGATGCCCAAGAGCAGGATAGTGCCTATCAGGTGAATTATAGCGACTCATTGGCCATCAAGTACCGAGATATCGCAAGTGGCTGGATGGAGCGCATGAATGAGACAGCTGATCTACCTGAATCTTACAAATTTGATGTCAAAGTCTACAGCGAAATTACCTCTGGGAGAAAAAAGAAAGATAAGCAAGAACAAATCATGTATTTCTCAAGCACAGAGCCACTATTTGCGATAGAGCAATTGGATGGTAAGGATATTCGCATCATCGTAATGGACTCAGAAAAAGATGTGACGGTGTTATATATGATTGATAAGGATGGCACCAAAACTGCACAAGCCATTCCCAATATGATAAGTTTAGCCGCAGGGGTGGCCAGCGTTCATAGAGATAGCTTAGATCGATCAGCTTTTACCGTATCGGTCACCGGAAATACTAAGAAGATCGCTGGATACAATGCTACGGAATACGAAGTAGTTTCGCAAGATTTTACCGCAACACACTATATTACCAAGGAGATGAAAGTGACGTGGCGCAACACCTTTGGAGCAATGATGGAAAAGTTTTCTCCTGGTTCTTTTGAGATGGACACCATCGATGGTTTTCTGTTGGAATCGCATAATGTGCACAACAGCGATCATGATCTCGACAATACTTTTTTAGTGACGAAGGTGGAAGATAAGGAGTTCGAATTGGTTCAAGCGGATTTTGAGTTTGGAAGTCTAGCACAATAAGCAGAACCGTCGCACTATTTCAATTTTTTGACGTTTTCAAACTCAACATGGTTTTGCCTGAATCACCATAGCCGCTACATTTTACAAGATTTGATGTTTCATTTACCCTAATCTTAAGAGCTTCATAGTACCTTTTTATGAGACCATTGGCCGAGAGAATGCGCCCCCAGCACTTGGATGATTACCTAGGTCAGTCTCATCTTGTTGGTCCAGGTGCGGTTCTGCGAAAAGCGATAGAGAAAAGCACCTTACCCTCATTCATCCTTTGGGGGCCCCCCGGTGTTGGAAAAACCACATTGGCAAGCATCATTGCAGCACAGTTGGACCGACCTTTTTATGCTCTGAGTGCTGTGAATAGTGGAGTTAAAGACGTACGTGAGGCCATTGATAAAGCTAAACGACAGCAGTTCTTTGATTCACCAGGTCCCATTTTATTCATTGATGAGATCCATCGTTTTTCTAAATCACAACAAGACTCCATGCTTGCTGCAGTGGAGCAGGGCATTGTCACATTGATTGGTGCAACTACAGAAAACCCTTCTTTTGAAGTGATCTCAGCTTTGCTTTCGCGGTGTCAAGTATATGTTCTTAAGCCACTCTTATTGGCGGATTTAAAAGCACTACTAGATCGGGCAATGAGTGATGACGAAGTGCTATGCAAAAAGAAGCTAGAAATCAAGGAATATGAAGCGCTGGTACAGTATTCTGGAGGAGATGCCCGCAGATTGTTGAATGCACTCGAAATCATTGCCCAAGCTGTTGATGATGCCACATTGATTACCAACGACTTAGTACGAAAAGTCATCCAGCAGAACATGGTCCTCTACGACAAAGGGGGTGAACAGCATTATGATATGGCTTCGGCCTTTATTAAGTCCATCAGGGGTAGCGATCCAAACGCTGCTGTATATTGGCTGGCAAGGATGATTGCCGGTGGCGAAGACCCAAAGTTTATCTGCCGTAGAATGATCATCTCGGCGAGCGAAGATATTGGCCTTGCCAATCCCAATGCATTGCTGATGGCAAACCAATGTTTACAAGCCATACAGGTCATCGGCATGCCTGAAGGCCGAATCATTATGTCCCAGGCTGCCATTTACTTGGCAACAAGCGGTAAAAGCAACTCAGCCTATGAAGCCATAGGCAAAGCTCAGCATATCGTCACAGAAACCGGCAATCTGCCTGTACCACTGCATTTGAGAAATGCTCCTACTGCATTAATGAAGCAACTGGACTATGGCAAGGACTATGAATATGCGCATGCGCACAAAGCCAACTTTGTTATGCAAGAGTATCTTCCGGAGTCTATTTCAGGGCAGCAAATCTATTTGCCACAACAGAATGCTCAGGAAATAAAGGTCGCTGAGAAACTAAAGAAACTTTGGCAGGAACACTATGGATACTAACTGAGCGGTAACTCTAAACAATCAACTCCTTCAAGTGTCTATTGTATAATGGTTTATTACTTTAGCCGAGCGAAAGCACTGTAGATAGTATGGATACACAAACATTGGACGACATTGCGCTAGTCAAAGAAAGTGCTGCGAATTTTGCTGAGAAATACATTCGTCCCTATGTAAATGTCTGGGACCATGATCAGCATTTTCCAGTAGAGGTGATGAGGGCTATGGGACAACACGGTTTTCTAGGAGTATTGGTTCCGCAGATCTATCAGGGCGCTGGTCTCAATTATCAAGCCTATGTGACTATTATTGAAGAAATCAGTAAGGTCTGTGGTGCGATGGGTTTGTCTGTAGCAGCACATAATTCGTTGTGCTCAGGACATATTCTTCAATTTGGTAATGAGGAGCAAAAGCACACCTTTTTGAGCAAGCTGGCCACTGGAGAAATGATTGGTGCTTGGGGACTGACTGAACCCACTACCGGCAGTGATGCGATGAGGATGCAGTGTGTTGCTAAATCAGATGGAGATTATTATGTATTGAATGGTGTTAAGACCTGGATTACACATGGCATATCAGGAGACGTAGCTGTGGTCATTGTGCGGACCGGAGAGTTGTTGGACAGCCGGGGAATGTCTGCTTTTATCGTTCCTAAGGGTACACCCGGGTTCTCTTCGGGCAGGAAAGAGGATAAGTTAGGTATGCGTGCTTCAGAAACAGCTGAATTGGTGTTTGATAATTGCCGCTTGCACAAGGATTTGTTATTAGGGGAAGAAGGTGAAGGATTTATTCAGGCAATGAAGGTGCTGGATGGGGGTAGAATTTCAATAGCAGCCTTGTCTTTAGGTATAGCCAAAGGAGCCTACGAAGCATCTGTTGCGTATGCAAAAGAGCGAGAACAGTTTGGCAAACCCATTGCGAAATTTCAAGGCATAAGCTTCAAACTAGCCGATATGGCTACTGAGATTTATGCCGCTGAATTATTAACTAGGAAGGCTGCCTCTCTCAAAGACCGAGGAGAGCCAGTCACTCAGGCCTCAGCCATGGCAAAGCTATTTGCTTCTGAAGTGGCCGTACGTACGGCGAATGAAGCTGTTCAGATTCATGGTGGTAATGGATATACCAAGCAATATCCTGTCGAAAAATTTTATCGCGATGCCAAACTATGTACTATTGGCGAAGGCACCTCCGAAATTCAACGTCTAGTAATTAGCCGAGAGATCTTAAGGGATTGAGGAATTGATACTACCTCTTTTGTGGCTGAATGAAGCCACAAATAAATTGTTAACTTGAGCATGTATCATATCTCGTCTTCCCACCATGAAGAAACATTGCCCTATCTGTGGAGTGGCATTTTCTGGCCGGAGAGATAAACGTTTTTGCTCTGATGCCTGTCGCAATGCCCATCATAATACGCTCAATAGTGATGCTACTAATTTTGTGCGCAATATCAATAATTTGCTCCGGCGTAATCGACGAATTCTGACCAAACTCAATACCACGGGCAAGACCAAGCTGCATAAAGACAAATTGTTGGAACAAGGTTTTAATTTCAATTATTTCACCAATATCTATACGACGAAAGCTGGACGAGTCTATCACTTCGTTTATGATCAGGGCTATATTGCCCTGGAAGACGGTTACTACGCGCTAGTGGTGAAGCAGGAATATGTGGCATAAAGCTATCAATTCTTCTTTACCTACAAGTCTCTTAGCAGCCCTTCACTTCCAGGTTCACTAACCAAGCTAAAAGGTATGGAAACACATCTAAAAATGGCATAATATAATATCTTTGAGTAGACTAATCATGATAATTAGGTGGCTGTTGGAACAAGGAAAAAAAAGAAATCGCCTTCTGCTAAGAAGCTAACCCCGCTAATGGAGCAGTACTTTAGGGTTAAGAAAAAGTACCCAAAAACGATTCTGCTTTTTCGGGTCGGTGATTTCTACGAAACTTTCGGGGAGGATGCCATCAAAGTCTCTAAGATTTTGGGCATCGTACTCACGAGTCGAAATAATGGCGGAAGTGATATAGAATTGGCTGGATTTCCTTTTCATTCGCTCGATATGTACCTCCCACGATTGGTGAGGGCAGGTTTTAGAGTAGCCATTTGTGAGCAACTGGAGAAGCCCAGCAAAGAGAAAAAGATCGTTAAACGAGGAGTTACGGAAATTGTCACTCCGGGAGTCGTGGCAGATGAAAGCATTCTTGAACATAATAAGAATAATTTTCTGGCTTCGATCTACTATGGAGTGCAAGATCGAGTCGGTATTGCTTTTCTAGATCTTTCTACTGGTGAATACTTTATGTCTGAAGGCAATCCAAATTACATTGAAAAGCTCTTTGAAAGTTTTCCTCCTTCAGAAATCATTTTTAGCAAAGGGAAGCAGAAGTCTTTCATCAAGCAATTTGGAGATCAGTATTTTACATATCCCCTAGATGAGTGGATCTATACCCTGGATTTTGGCAGGGAACAACTTTTACAGCATTTCAAGATTCATTCCCTTAAAGGATTTGGTGTCGAAGAACTTGAGCATGGCCAAGTTGCAGCTGGAGCCATCATGCACTATCTCGGCTTGACAGAAAACACCCAAATACCCCACATCCGAACAATCCACCGCATAATTCCCGAGGAATATGTCTGGATGGATAAATTTACGGTAAGAAATCTTGAACTCCTACGTTCCAATCATCCCACCGGTGTTGCCATGATCGATGTACTTGATCATACCACCTCGCCGATGGGAAGTCGTATGTTGCGAAAATGGCTATTGTTGCCACTTAAAAATAAGGTTGCGATCGAAGACCGACTACAGGCTGTCACCATCCTGAAAGGCAACGAGACCTATGCAGATGTCATAACCACTGCATTGCTAAAGACTGGAGATTTAGAAAGACTTATTTCAAAGATCTCCCTGGGCAAAGCCAATCCACGAGACATTGCGCATTTGCGTAGGGCATTGGAAGTAGTGCCGGTGGTGAGGGAGGCACTTGCCGAAGAAAAGGAGGGATTGTTACACCGCATGGCAGAAGCTTTACATCCCTGTCCATCACTTCAGGACTACATCGAAAAACAACTGATTGAAGATCCTCCAACAAATATTCAAAAAGGTGAAGTCATCAAACCAGGATTCTCTGAGGAGCTCGATGAATATCGACACATCATCTCACACAGCAAGGACCTATTGATAAGTCTGCAACAACGTGAAGCTAAGGATACGGGAATTGGAAGTTTAAAGATAGGATTCAACAACGTGTTTGGCTATTATCTGGAAGTAACCAACAAATACAAGAATCAGGGTTTGATTCCTGATAATTGGATCAGAAAACAGACGCTTACCAATGCCGAAAGATATGTCACCGAGGAATTGACCAATCTGGAAACCAAGATTTTGAGTGCTGAAGAAGAATTCAAATCACTTGAAATTGAACTCTTTGAAAAGTTGGTGCTGTCAGCGCTCGACTTCATTCAGCCCATACAACATAATGCTCACCTCTTTGGAAAATTAGACTGCCTACTCTCCTTTGCCAAATTGGCAAAAAAGAGATTGTATTCACTTCCTTCCATAGATGATTCTCTAGACATTGACATAAAGGAAGGACGCCATCCAGTCATTGAGCAACAGCTTGATCCTGGAGATCACTACGTACCAAATGATATGCTTCTAAGCAATGATAATACTCAGCTGATGATGATCACTGGTCCAAATATGGCAGGAAAGTCAGCGCTACTTCGGCAGACCGCATTGATCTGTATAATGGCGCAAATCGGATCCTATGTACCAGCTTCAGCTGCCAGAATTGGTATCATTGATAAGATTTTTACTCGTGTTGGTGCCTCGGACAACATCTCTTCTGGTGAATCTACTTTCATGGTTGAAATGAATGAAACCGCTTCAATCATGAACAACATCACGGAACGCAGCTTGATCCTACTTGATGAAATAGGGCGTGGCACCAGTACGTATGATGGCATTTCGATCGCCTGGTCGATTGCGGAGTTTCTACATAATAACCTGGAAGCGAATCCAAAGACATTGTTTGCCACCCACTATCACGAACTCAATGAGCTCGCTGATAAGTTTCCTAGAATTAAGAACTATAACATAGCAACTAAGGAGGCTGGAAATAAGGTGGTATTCCTACGCAAATTAGTACCTGGGGGTAGTCAACATAGTTTTGGGATCCACGTTGCCAAAATGGCTGGAATGCCTTACCTCATCCTCAAACGAGCATCTGACTTACTAGCACAGCTAGAGCAGAAAACGATCGGCTCCAATGATGCCACCCAAGAGAAGAATGTGCGTGATACCCTATCGCAGAGCAGTACTAAAGTGCAATTGAATATATTTGAACAAGTGGACGAGCAAGGACTGAAGCTGCGCGAAGCACTACAAGCCACCGACATAAACAGCATGACACCTATTGAGTGCATGATGAAGCTCAACGAATTGACGCTGATTCTGCAAAAAGAAGATTAGACCCCATTGTTCGCTAGTCCTCGAAAGAAGGCTCAAGTCCCAATTCAGCACCCTTCTTTAACATAAATACATAGGCCGCTTCGTAGGAGTTCTCAATACGACCGTCTAGAATGGATTCCCTGATGGCGTCCTTAATGATGCCCACCTCTCGTGAAGGTTTGATGCCAAAGGCATTCATGATCATCTCTCCACTTATGGGTGGTTGCCAATTGCGCAAATGATCTTTCTCTTCGATTTCGCGCATTTTCTCACGCACCGTCTCATAATTTTGCCTGTACTGAGCTACCCTGTTTGGATTTTTAGACGTGATGTCAGCCTCACAGAGTAACATAAGGTCATCAATGTCATCTCCGGCCTCAAATAACAATCGCCGAATGGCTGAATCCGTAATGTCTTTTTGGGTAAGACTTATGGGACGGAGGTGCAGTCTCACCAACTTCTGCACATAACGCATCTTATGATCTAAGGGCAATTTCATCCGGCGAAAGATATTTGGGACCATATGTGCACCCAGTGCTTCATGACCATGAAAGGTCCATCCGTGTTGCTTGTGAAAACGTTTGGTCGCAGGTTTGGCAATATCATGCAGCAATGCCGCCCATCGCAGCCAGATGTTATTACTTTGCGTACTCAAATTATCGACCACCTGAAGGGTATGATAGAAGTTATCCTTATGTCCAATTCCATCAATAACTTCTACGCCTTGAAGATTTGCCACTTCTGGAAAGATCTTATTGAGCAGTCCTGTGTCATACAGCAGTTCGAATCCCTTGGAAGGCTTGATTGCGCGTAAAATCTTCGTCAATTCTATAGTGATCCTTTCTTGTGAAACAATATTGATGCGGTTAGAGTAGAGCGCGATTGCCTCCAAAGTTTTGGGGTCAATATCAAAGCCTAGCTGAGTGGAAAATCTAATGGCACGCATCATACGAAGGGGATCATCAGAGAAGGTGCTGCCAGGTTCAAGTGGGGTTTTTAAGAGCTTTTCTTCCAAATGTAGCAGTCCATGAAAGGGATCAATAATCTGACCATAGGAACCTTGGTTCAGACTAACTGCCAAGGCATTTATGGTAAAATCTCTCCTGTTTTGATCATCTTCCAGGGTCCCCGTCTCAACTGCCGGTTTCCTACTATCGGACCGGTAAGATTCCTTTCGTGCACCGACAAACTCGATCTCGTGATCCTTATGCTTAAGCATGGCCGTGCCAAATCTCTTGTATACCGTTACACGAGGCAACGGCCTGAGATACCCAGCCACTTCCTCGGCAAGTTGAATGCCGCTGCCTACGCAGACGATGTCAATGTCTTTGGTTTGCCTATCCAATAAGCGATCTCGCACATAACCACCAACAACATAACTTTTTACTCCTAAACCTTCAGAAGCTTTTTGAATGATTTTAAAAATCCCTTGTTCCTCCTTATTGATGGCAAATAGCATACTCTCTCCGTCCCTTTACGCCGGTATGGCACTATACATATCTCGAATTTCTTCCAACACGTCATAAATCACCTTGGGATTTAGTTCAGTCACCAATTTGGCCCGGTACTCCTTGATGTGTGGAAGACCGCGAAAGTAATTACCATAGTGTCTACGCATTTCTAGTATCCCCAATTTTTGACCTTTCCATTCAATGGAATGGCATAAGTGTCTTTTGACCGCATCAACTTTCTCATTGACTGTGGGTGAGCTGAGCACAGATCCATCATTCACGAATGATTTAATCTCTCGGAATATCCAGGGATTACCAATGCTGGCTCGTCCGATCATAATGCCATCCACACCATAGCGCTCCTTGTAAGCAACTGCCTTTGCAGGAGAATCAATGTCGCCATTACCAAAAATCGGGATATGCATGCGCGGATTGTTCTTTATCTCTCCGATCAAGGTCCAATCGGCCTGCCCTTTATACATTTGTTTCCTTGTGCGCCCATGGATGCTTAATGCCTGTATACCTACATCTTGCAGTCGCTCAGCTACTTCAACTATATGTTTTGAGTGATCATCCCACCCCAATCGAGTTTTCACGGTGACGGGAAGGTTTGTATTTTTTACGATGGCATCGGTGAGGGTAACCATTTTATCGATGTCGCGCAATATGCCTGCACCAGCCATCTTGCAAACCACTTTCTTAACTGGACACCCAAAATTAATATCTAGAATTTCCGGTTGTGCGGCTTCTACAATTTCTGCTGCTCTTCGCATCGAGTCTATTTCTGCTCCGAAAATCTGGATTCCAATCGGGCGTTCATCATCATAGATGTCTAATTTCTGCACTGATTTTGCTGCGTCGCGAATCAATCCCTCGACCGAAATAAATTCCGTGTACATCAGATCGCAACCCTGCTCCTTACACAAAGCCCTAAACGGAGGATCACTAACATCTTCCATTGGTGCCAGTAGTAGGGGAAAATCTGGAAGCTCGACGGAGCCGATCTTTACCATATTGCTGCTCTCTAGTTGGGGGGCAAAGGTAAATCAAAATAGAAAAAACACGTCGAAAATCAATCCCTTCGACACCGGGCGTCATCATCTCATATGTGACCTTGGAAATAATCTGCATGAAAAACGATCTTCTGCGACAAATTTCTATCTTGAGTCCGTTCTGCCAAATGGGCGTATTCGAACAACCAACCATAAAACTGGCCTATGCTGACTGCTGTTATCTTATGTTTCATATTAGGATACGTTTCGATCGTCTTTGAGCACCCGCTTAAGTTAGACAAGACAGTACCTGCCTTAATTATGGGCGCTCTCTGTTGGGCCTTTATATCCTTGGGACATTTGGACGTTGTGGGATTTGACCATGAACTTGGCCATGTTGAAGAGGTCCTATTGCATCATATCGGGAAAGTTGCAGAGATCCTATTTTTCCTGATCGGCGCCATGACCATTGTGGAACTGATTGACTTGCACCGTGGATTTGCAGTTATCACGAATAAAATTGAGACAACTAGCAAGACGAAATTGCTCTGGCTAATAGGGATCTTGGCCTTTTTCTTGTCTGCTACCTTAGACAATCTTGCATCTACAATTGTGCTCGTGTCGCTGCTGCGCCGTTTGATCCCGGATAAAACAGAGAGACTTTGGTTTGTGAGCTTGGCGGTCATCGGTGCTAATGCCGGTGGGGCATGGTCACCCATCGGAGATGTAACGACCACCATGCTTTGGATTGGAAAAAAAGTAACCACACTAGGCCTTATTCAGAACCTGGTGCTGCCCTCGATAGTCTGTCTGGTCGTACCAGTGTTTGTCGCTTCTAGGTTTAAGATTTTTAAGGGAAATGTAACTACTGTCGGTGGAAATACCCGCAAGAAAGAAATCAGCTTACTCAGTAGTAGGGTAATGTTATTTACCGGTATTGGCGGATTGGTGTTTGTGCCCATATTTAAGTCCATTACACACTTGCCGCCATATGTGGGTATGATGCTGTCTATGGGCGTGGTTTGGTTGGTATCCGAGTATATCCATCCAGAAGAGGATTTTACAGAAGAGCGTAAGCATTTGTATAGTGCACATACTGCGCTGTCAAGAATAGAATTGTCCAGCATACTCTTCTTCTTAGGTATTCTAGTTGCCGTTGCAGCACTAGAATCCGTAGCGGTTATGGGACACGGAGGTCATCAGGTGGGTCTTTTGCGCTATTTGGCCGAGGGCCTAGATCAACTCGTGCCGAATCAAAATGTGGTGATCATCATTCTTGGCTTTTTGTCTGCGATTATTGATAATGTTCCGTTGGTCGCAGCCTCCATGGGTATGTATACCATGCCCACCGACTCATCACTATGGCATTTCATTGCCTACTCTGCAGGTACGGGTGGAAGTATGCTGATCATTGGCAGTGCTGCCGGTGTAGCCGCTATGGGCATGGAGCGCATTGATTTCATCTGGTACTTTAAAAAGATATCCTTTTTGGCATTTTTGGGCTTTATTTCCGGAGCGATTGTGTTTATCTTGATATCACCGCTATTACATGGGTAGGCTATTGCTGTTTTTGGGCATTTCTTGCTGGATTGGAGCTTGTACAACCATATCTGAAGAGGCTTTGCTCGGGACTTGGAAGCCCATCTGGGTGACTGAAGGAAGTGATACTGTGCAGGCAGATTTGAGTAAGGTCGCTCTAAAAATTAGTGACCAGCAGCAATTTCACTATCAAATCACATCGTCAGAAATGATGAGCGGTTCTTTTCAATTAAGTAGCAATTTATTGAAACTGTATAGTGATATGCCGCAACCTGACACCACGATCGTACAAATCCTAGATTTGCAGGAAGATCAGCTCCTGCTAAGGATGAACTATGAAGGCAAGGAGCGCAAGATGAAGTTGTTGAAATAGCTGTTGAATGAAGATTGTCACTTAATGTAATTCCCCTATCCTGCTTCCTTGGTATTAATAGTGTTAAAGATGATTTTTGGCTTTTTAACAAAGCCTTTCGTATCTGTTGGTTTATTGTTATAAATTCCTATCTTAAGCATTGTTAAGGATGAAACTAGCTTGACCTCTAGTGCTCCATTTGACCATTTGATAACCATAGCCCGACGCACCAACCGCTTTGAAACCACTTGTGTATGCCATTGTTGCTGGCCTATTGATGGTATCTTCTTTGGTACGGATTGAAGCTGAATTCAATGACGATCCTCCTACCTTACTACAGGGTGCGATGATGTGCAACCATCCTGATTCTGCTGCCCTGATGGCTCTTTTTAATGCTACTGACGGTCCTGGTTGGACTAACAATTCTGGGTGGGGTGATACCTGTGATATTTGCGAATGGTATGGTATAGTATGTCTTAATGATGGGTATCAACTAAGACTTAATTTTAATAACCTGGTCGGTTTAATTCCCACAGAAATTGGGCAACTTGATGGAATGAGATTACTTAGTCTTAATGCAAATTCTATTTCCGGATCCATTCCATCTACGATTATAGATTTAGATCAACTAGAGTCCTTAACGTTGATAGGAAATCAACTATCTGGTCAGATTCCAACCGGGATAGATAATATGACTTCTCTGAAAAGCCTTGCCCTAACTAATAACAATCTTACAGGTCAAATACCTTCTACAGTAGGTAACTTGCAGAATCTAGAGTTGCTTGCTCTCAACAATAATGATCTTACAGGTATTATTCCGCCCAGCATCAGCGACATGTCTGCTCTAACTCGTCTCAGGCTTCATCAGAACAATATTTCAGGTCCAATCCCCACTCAAGTAGGTGACCTTACATCTTTGCTAGAACTTAGTTTGCAAAAAAATCAACTTACTGGAAGCCTTCCTACATCGATCGGAGAGCTTCACAATCTAAATAGCCTTACCCTAAATGAAAACCAACTCTCTGGTACTCTTCCTGCATCTATTGGATATCTAAGTTCACTAGCAACATTATGGCTAAATAATAATAACCTTGACGGCTGCGTTCCTGAATCTTTTAATAATCTATGTGGTTCTGCATCCATCACCTTCTACAGTAATCCATGTTTTTCCTATAATAACTTTCCAGACTTTTGCTCTGGAACTCCCTGTACTTTCAATGACTATCTGATTCAAGCCACTCCATTACCATTTTGTCAAGGCAGCACACTTACGATAAATGATGTACTTGGTCAGCCAAGTGCCCAGTACCTCTGGAGCAACGGCGAAACTACCCAAAGCATTCAAGTATCTCCAGTTGCTTCTACTTGGTATTACGTGAATATCATCACAGCTCAGGATTGCAAGAGAGCTGATTCGATTTTTGTTGAAGTATTCCCTAGTGTTGGTGGCAATCTCACAAAAACCGATGTCACTTCACCGGGTACAGGCGATGGTACAGCCACCATCAATCCAACTGGAGGGTCGGGAAGCTTCACGTATTTCTGGAGTACCAACGAGAGTACACAGACCATTACAGGACTTTCTTCAGGCATTTATTATGGGACTGCTACCGATGTAAATGGCTGTCAGTTGAGTGGATCCATAGAAGTAGAGGAGCCTGCGCCCTGTCCCACCTTCAATCTAAACCTCAGCGCTACAGACGTTACCTGCTTCGGTGTCGATGATGGCAGTGCCTCTGTCAGCCCTGCCAATGGTACAGGTCCCTACTCAATCGCCTGGTCTACAGGCGCCTCATCACTTAGCATCTTTAACCTGGCTCCAGGCAGCTATCAAGTGACCGCGACCGATGCCAATGGTTGCAACAATGGTGCAACATTTACCATCAACGAAGCACCTGTTCTAACATCCTCCG
>JABDMH010000076.1 GCA_013001595.1 Saprospiraceae bacterium
TATCATGAGTGGCAGTTGGACCGAAATGATCTCCCAACATCTGGGATTCTATATTATAAGCTTGAAACAGGCGAACATTCCGCTGTTAAAAAGATGATTTTAATGGCCCGTTAAGTGAATTGTTCAAGGTGAATAGTTTGGAGGCAGGCTCTACCATTGGTAGGGCCTGCTATTTTTTGGATGGCGGGTTAGCTAGCCGGCATATTGGTCAGTATCAATGAAGCAGCAAAAAGGATGCTGCACTCACAGGGTCATTAGCCGGATGCTGCGCTCTCGGGCATAATCCACATATTTTTTACAGCTTCCTATTGTGTAATGTGGTCGGCGGAATATATCCGCCGCTACCTTTGGTCGCAGAAACAATGCTGACCTTTTTTACTTCTTCTACCTTTTATACCCATATAAAGGACGCAGCAAAGGGATGCTGCGCTCTCAGGTATAATCCACACAATCTTTACCGCTTCCTATCTTGTCCTGTGAACGGTGGAATATATCCACCGCTACCTTTGATCGCAGGAACAAACCCGATATGCTAAGACGTTCATACCGCCGGTGAAAAACCGGCTCTCCCCTTCCTTGTTGTAACTTTCTACCTTTTCATTCCAACACGGCGGAATATATCCGCCGCTACTTTTGGTTCTCAAGTCAATCCTGACCTTTTCTACCTCTCTTACCTTTTTACCTTTGATACCTTTTATAAAGGACGCAGCAAAGGGATGCTGCGCTCTCAGGGTAATTAACCTGAAATCAACATATTTGGACGTAGAAACCTGACCTTTTATAGCCTTTTTTACTTTTTATACCCCCAATACGCCAATAACCCAATATGCTAACGTACCAATCCGCCAATACTACTTTTCTAATATCTTTACTCATAGGCAATGTAAAAGACCACTTGAACACAATAAATTCGAAGAAGAAATCTGCTGTACTTAATCGCTATTGGCATGTTACGCTGATGGTATCTATGCTTCTACTACTGCTCTGTGCTTGTCAACAGAGTAATAATAGAGCCGTCAGTTTCAATAAAGACATTCGACCTATCCTGAATGAAAAGTGCTTAAGATGCCACGGTGGGGTAAAAGCAAATGGGGGATTCAGTCTGTTGTTTGAAGAAGATGCATTTGCCCCTACAGAATCGGGAAAACCGGCGATTGTTCGTGGCAGCCATCGGCAGAGCGAGCTTTATCAAAGGTTGGTCTATACAGACCCCGAATTACGCATGCCTTTTGAATCAGAACCTTTAGACACGGACGAGATTGAGCTCATAGCCAGGTGGATCGATGCAGGAGCCATTTGGGAAAAACATTGGGCATATGTTGCCCCGAGCAAAGACATTGACCCACCTCCGGTAGTTGTGGAATGGATGGACCAGGATATTGATCGATTTGTTGCTGCTCAATTTTCCGCACATGGGCTTTCTGCCAATGCACCGGCTGAAAAAGCGGTCATTCTGCGGCGGCTATGTTTGGATCTGATTGGCTTACCTCCCTCTATGGAAGAAGCTCAGACTTTTCTTGAAGACCATTCCGAGCACGGCTATGAAGATCTAGTAGATCGACTGCTCGCCAATCCACATTTTGGTGAGAAATGGGCGGCCATGTGGCTCGACCTGGCGCGGTATGCGGATACCAAAGGATATGAGAAAGACAGCAATCGCAGCATTTGGAAATATAGAG
Organism: Saprospiraceae bacterium; assembly: GCA_013001595.1. Classification (GTDB taxonomy): domain Bacteria; phylum Bacteroidota; class Bacteroidia; order Chitinophagales; family Saprospiraceae; genus JABDMH01. Next base: position 1,680 of record JABDMH010000076.1, read on the forward strand.
ATTGGGTAATCAATGCCTTCAATGATGATCTACCTTATGACTCCTTTACCATTTTACAATTGGCGGGCGACCTGCTGCCCACACCCACCACAGAGCAATTGATCGCTACAGCTTTTCACCGCAACGCCATGTCCAATGATGAAGGTGGCACCGACGACGAAGAATTTCGGGTTGCCTCCATCATTGAGCGCGTTTCGACCACCTACGAAGTGTGGCAAGCCACCACCATGGCTTGTGTACAGTGTCATAGCCACCCGTACGATCCTTTTCGCCAAGAAGAATACTACCAATCCATGGCTTTCTTCAACAATACGGCTGATAAGGACATCTATAATGAGCATCCCAAGCTGTACACCTATCCCACCGCGCACGTGCAAAATGTGAAAGAAACCGTAGCGTGGATTGAAGAAAAGGTCCCTCATCTCCCAGCACCTTCCGAAAATGGGTCACTTTTTGACCGTACCCAAGATCTCCTCCACGCATTGGACTATCGCATCATCGAAGCTGAAGACTTTGCCCATAATAGTCCCCTTATTGAACTGATCTGGCCCGACCTAGATATGCTGTGGCAGGTACAAGACAGTTCTTGGGTCAAATATGAATCTGTAGACCTGACCGATGTTGTGGAATTTGGATTTAAAGCGGCAACATCCTTAGGTTTTGCAGGGTCGATTTCCATACATCTAGATTCTCTGGAAGGAGAAAAAATCGGGCAGACCAAGATATTCCGCACTGGTGAATGGGATGGGTGGCAAGGAAGTCGCCCTCCCCACGACCATTTGTTTAAAGAGTTTATAGCCACCATTACACCCGTCACCGGTTTTCACGATGTATATCTGCGTTTCGGAGTAGGCGACACCTATATTCAGCATCTTTTCTATCTGGATAAGATCATCTTACACGAACAAACTCCACGCTATAAATCACTCTCTAGGGCCTTGCAGAATGAACTAAAGGCATTGTACCACGCACCTGCGCACACTACACCCATCCTTCAAGAACTGCCTCCAGGAAAGTCTAGAAAAACGCATTTTTTCAATCGGGGCAGCTGGTTGATGCCAGAGCATGAAGTAGCCACCAAGGTACCTGGTATTTTTGCCATCGGCGATGAAGAACCTCAGGATCGATTAAGTTTCGCACGCTGGCTAGTGAGTGAACACAATCCGCTAACAGCCAGAGTTATGGTCAATCGTTTATGGGAGCAGCTCTTTGGTCAGGGATTGGTGGAGTCCATGGAAGAATTTGGCAGTCAGGGGGCAGTGCCGTCTCATCCAGCGCTGCTCGACTGGATGGCCGTTAGATTTTCAGATTATCATCAATGGCATATCAAAGCAATGATCAAGGAGATGGTTATGTCGGCCACTTACCGACAATCCTCAGCAGCACCCGAAGAAAAAATAGCCCTCGATCCAAATAACCAATGGCTAGCCCGAGGGCCTCGCATCCGACTCAGCTCCGAGCAGATTAGAGATCAAATACTGACACTCAGTGGATTGCTCAATCCTGGTATAGGTGGGCCCAGCGTCATCATGCCCCAACTAAATGTCGGCGAATCCAAGATCCCCTACTACGCAATTACGGGCGATTCGGCCTTGTACCGGCGAACCTTATATACATACTGGAAGAGAACAGATCCTTTTCCCAGTGTAATGACGTTTGACAGCCCGGACCGAACCGTCTGTTCCTCACGACGCATCCGAACCAATACTCCATTGCAAGCCCTCAATCTGTTGAATAACGAGACCTACTTTAAAGCCTCGGAGTCTTTGGCAACGCAAATGCTGAATGCTAAGAAAAATCTTGCGGATCAAATTGATTGGTGCTATCGACGGTTTTTCCATCAGAAAATGCCGGCCGAGGATCTCCAGGTCTTGACTACTTTATTTCGTGAATCCCAGCAGCACTACATTCGGGAAAATGGGCATTCCGTAAAAAATCAACAACTCGCCATGACACTAGTGGCCAATGCCCTTTTTAATCTGGATAAGTTTATTGTAAAAGAATAGAAAGGTCAGCAAAGAATACACATATGGATCTATTTAGAGAAGCACAATTCAGACATGCCCACTACAACACCCGGCGTCACTTTCTGAGGAACTGTATGTCCGGCTTAGGTGCACTGTCGCTCAGTGCGATGATTGATGGAAAACTATTGGGCAATGGCAGAGTGGGGGCTAAAAGAATAGCTGTACCCCATTTTGCTGCCAAAGCTAAACATGTGATTTTTTTGCATATGGCCGGTGCGCCATCTCAACTCGAACTATTCGAATACAAACCGGAACTGCAGAAAATGGATGGTCAGAAGTGCCCACCTTCATTGATGGAGGGGAAACGTTTTGCTTTTATACGGGACATCCCCTATATGTTGGGTCCGCAAGCGCAGTTTGCACAACATGGCCAATCTGGAGCTTGGGTATCCGACTACCTGCCCAAGTTTGCCAAGATGGTCGATGAAGTCTGCTTCTTGCGCGCTATGCACACCGATGAATTCAACCACGCTCCTGCTCAATTCTTCATGCACAGTGGCTCGCCAAGAACCGGGAGACCCAGCATGGGTAGCTGGGTAACTTATGGGCTAGGATCTCCCAATGACAATCTTCCGGGGTTTGTCGTATTGCTCTCGAAGGGCGGACCAACTTCTGGCAAACGCGTGTGGAGCAGCGGGTTTCTACCTACAGTACATCAGGGTGTACAGTGTCGAGCAAAAGGTGAACCAGTGCTGGATCTAGAGAATCCCCAAAGCATTGATCGAAACTTGCGTCGGAAGTCGATCGATGCGATAAACAACATCAATCAACGTACGTACGAAGAGACCAATGACCCCGAAATTCTTACTCGCATTGCCCAATATGAATTGGCCTTCCGGATGCAGACGGAAGTGCCGGAAGTGATGAACATCGACGATGAGCCGCCATATATTAAGGAGCCCTATGGGGTGACACCCGGTGAAAATTCTTTTGCCAATAATTGTTTGCTGGCACGCAGGCTGGTGGAGAAGGGTGTACGTTTTGTACAACTCTATGACCGGCGCTGGGATACCCATGGTGCAGGTCCAGGCAACGGGGTCGGTGAAGGATTGCGTCAAAGTTGTAGGGGAGTTGATCAGCCAATAGCTGCACTCATTCAAGACCTTAAGCAGCGGGGCATGCTGGAAGACACTCTGTTGGTCTGGGGTGGAGAATTCGGACGAACTCCAATGATGGAAGCAAGAGCTGGAAAAGGATTCTTTGGCAGGGATCATCATAGCGAAGCCTTCACCATGTGGATGGCTGGGGCCGGAATCAAGAAGGGCTTCAGTTATGGCAAGACGGACGAGATTGGCTTTTCAGGCGTCGAGGGCCTGGTACATGTCCATGACTTGCAAGCTACCATCTTGCATCAACTCGGACTAGATCATGAAAAACTGACCTATAGATTTCAAGGGCGTGATTATCGCCTCACCGATGTACACGGTCATGTGATCAAAGATATATTGGCTTAAGATGTATTTCTAGATCAGTAAGTACTCCCTGCATTAGATGCCTACGGATTATTGGGATAAAAAGAGAGCCTGAGCCGCTGTCACGGAAAAGCGCTCGCCATGAATTCCCACCAAAACTGCCCGTATTGATTGGCAACCTATCTCAAAGAAACAGATGATATTTTTCACATCTTGCGTGCCCATCAAACGTTAAAATCATCTCCATGTCCAAAACCACAAGACAATTACGTATTTTTTTTGCTCATTCGTCAGATTCGACTGCATTTT
>JABDMH010000081.1 GCA_013001595.1 Saprospiraceae bacterium
ATTGGGCCGCCCAGATGATTGATTTGCATGAGGCCTGGGAATATACCAAAGGCAAGGGTGTTAAAATATGCATTATCGATGATGGTATTGAATTAAGCCATACTGCTTTTTCCAGCAGGGGAAGATATGTGCATAGCAGAGATATCCTCAGTAAAAAGAAAGAGAATGCCAGTCATAAATTTAGTATGGAGATGCACGGTACGGCCTGCGCGAGCATAGCCTGTTCTGCAGATAGCCGGGCACCTGGGGTTGCGCCAGAGGCGGATCTCCTGGTTGTCCGTACCAAAGGGCTAGGGTCTGTCCTGGAAGCTGAAGCTATACTCTGGGCGGTCGATCAGGGAGCGGATATCATATCCTGCAGTTGGGGCCCACAGGATGGTAGACTGGACACTCCTGATGATGATGATATCGAGCATCCATTGCCAGATCATACCAGACTTGCCATAGAATATGCCAGGAAAGAAGGACGAGACGGAAAAGGTTGTCTGATCTTCTTTGCGGCAGGTAATGGAAAAGAACCTGTCGCAAATGACGGATATGCTGCTCACCCGGGAGTCATGGCTATTGGCAGTGTAAATAAGGAACGCAAACCAACCATCTATTCTGACCGTGGATATCCGCTCTTTTGTTGCTTTCCGAGCAGTGATTTTATCCTGCGGGAAGGTGAATTTGTTCAAGCCTATGGACTGGTCACTGCTGACCGATTGGGAATTGAAGGATACAGTGAGACCGACTATTTTTCCAGATTCGGAGGAACATCAGCGAGCTGTCCTGGAATGGCAGGAGCGGCGGCGCTAATGCTATCAATTGATCCCGATTTGACCGCTTCTGAGGCGAGAAACCTGCTCATTAATTCATGTATACATCCGGCCGGAAATAACATCACCATCGATGAGGACTATGGACACGGAATAATCAATTGTCACCGGCTCGTGCAACAAACGATTCAATTAAAAAATAAAAAAAAGAAAGTCGTGAATAATAACCGAAGCTTTAATAACTGGTCCCTGCATATAGCGCTCAATGAGGTGGATGAAGGATATTATGGAAGCACATTGGCACTGGCCGGGTGTCATAATGATGCTGATTACTATCACTCTTTATGTATCTCCTTTGACAGTAAAAGAGTCCTGAAGGACGAGGAGGCCACAAGGGCAGGTGTCACAAGGGGAATTGAATACCTCGTACAAAAAGCAAAACCCGGCGACCAGGTGATTATCACCTATGCAGGACATGGCAGTCTCGTAGAAGATATTTCAGGAGATGAAGCGGACGATATGGATGAGACACTCGTGCTTTATGACGGATTTCTCATCGACGATGAGATCAATAATTTGTTAGCCAAATTTGATGAGGGTGTAGATATTATCTGGATATCGGATTCGTGTCATAGCGGATCCAATACCAGAAGTGTTATAGAGCCTATTAAAAACGCAAAAGAGAGCTACCGTTATTTTCCTGCAGCAGAAGCGCAGAAAATATTTGCTCGCCATCGCGAATTTTACAAATCAGAATTTGAAAAACTTCCGCAGTCCAAGAAAAACAGAGGCGCCCAGGAACTGGAGATAAAAGCCAATTTACTAACCTTGGCGGCGGTAATGGATAGCCAATTAGCCGCTGACGGTGATCAAAATGGACTTTTTACCCAAACGTTGAAAGATCTGAATAACACAACTGATGGAAATATAAGCTATGCTGAAATAATCAATAGAGCACAAGACAGCCTGCCATTCAACAGACAACCTGTACTTACAAGACGGGGGCGTATGGAGAAAGATTTAGAAGGCAGAAACTTCTTTGAGGCATTAAAAGGATCGAAGCCACAAAAGCCCGAACAAAATGATCAAATCAAAGAAGTAAGGGGCCTAATTCATGAAAGCGGTATAGTAATTAAAGGACAGAATACCTCCCACATTACTATGGAAGATAGCTCTTCGGATAATAGAAGTATCAGCAACAAGCGATCAATGATCATTTCTCAGAATACGATTGATGGCACAGATATCTATGGAGATACGCCGTGGGACAAGGCATACCACCTAGCCGAGCACCTCCAGGCTGACAGCAAAATTGATTTTGTGGAACCAGATATGATCAGTGCAGTGAACGCACATCAGGAAAAAGAGGAATCTCGTTCTTCCGAAGGATATATAGATACTTACCCTGATCCGGTGAGCCGAAAAAACAAGCAGCCTATTATATGGCATCTTGATGATGACCATAGTCAGTTGAAGTCAGCATTTGAACAAGCAACTGCTGAAGTAGAAAAAACAGGAGGGCTTACGGATCAAAACCGGGACACTTTTCCGCTGATCGTACACATTGATACCGGTATACTGGGTCATCACCCTACAACTCCACCGAATTATCGTGAAGATATGAGTGAGGAATTTCGTGATCCGATAGATAAGGATCTCATCTTTAATTTAGGAGGCGCAGAAACTCAGGGGCATGGGCATGCGACCATCACCTTGCTTGCCGGGAATAAGTTAAAAAGACATCAAACAAAAAGTGATTATAAAGGCTATCTGGGGGCATTCCCGTATGCACGAGTGGCGACCTTGCGTATCAGCGATTCGGTCGTGTTACTTTCCGGTAAATTATTCGCCAAGGCAGTCTATTATGCGGTAGATAAGTTAAAAGCAGATGTCATTACCATGTCCATGGCAGGGGCTCCTTCACTGGCGATGAAGGATGCCGTCAATCATGCTTATGACAATGGTGTATTGATCGTTTCTGCCGCCGGTAACAACTGGACGTCTGGGCTGGCCGGCAAGGCACCGAAGAGTCTGCTTTACCC
>JABDMH010000131.1 GCA_013001595.1 Saprospiraceae bacterium
ATTGGCCTGTGCTGCTTCCTGCCATTTACTCGGGGCAGCTGTTGTGATTGTTGGCGACCTCATTCCTGAGCGCCTTGGCCAAGCAAGGAGTTTCGGATGTGAAACAGTAGACTTGCGTAAGAGCGCATCACTGGCAGACCAAATCGCGGAAATTGTGGGCATTCCAGAAGTGGATTGTACCGTGGATTGTGTAGGATTTGAAGCCCGTGGGCATGGTGCTGGACACGAAGTGGAACAACCAGCAACCGTGCTCAATGCTGCCATGGAAGTAACCCGTGCCGGTGGAGGAATCGGTATCCCCGGACTCTATGTGACCGGTGATCCAGGCGGTGTAGACGACAATGCAAAAGTAGGCAACCTGAGTATACGTATCGGTTTGGGTTGGGCCAAATCCCATTCTTTTGTCACAGGTCAATGCCCGGTGATGAAGTATAATCGCAACCTTATGCAGGCCATTCTATATGATAAAATAAATATAGCTCAGGCGGTTAACGTACAAATAATTAGCCTGGATGATGGTCCTGCCGGTTATCAAGACTTTGATCAAGGTGCTTCGAAGAAATATGTCATCGATCCTCATCAAATGGTCGTGGCTTAGTTTAGGGCTTTTTCTATTCCACCATCCCATGGAATCAGAGGTGAGGGATAGTAGTTGACATCCATGGCGTCAAATCTTGCTGAAAACTTGGCCAATCTTTGACGAAATTGCTGCCAATCTCTTTGTGCACTTGGTGTCCAAGCCACTTCAGCAATGGCCGCCAAGCGTGGAAAGGCCATGTATTCAATGTCATCCATTTTAGTGAGGGTTTCAGACCACAGGGGGGCTTCTACTCCAATGATATCATCTTGGCCAATTCCTTGTACGAGATCGGAAGGATTCCATAGGTATGCGCTGTCCACATCTATGTAAGCTGCCCAATGTAATCCTAAAGGTGAAGTAGAATCATATTGCATATCAAGATAGACGCGATTGGCTGGCGACATCAAAACCTTCGCGCCCTTTTCTACACCTTTCAAGGCATTTTCAGCTTCCGACCAATATTGCACCACTGCCCTACGCTCTAAGTCTGCATGAGCTATTTCATCCCAACCCATCACCCGCTTATTGTAAGAGGTGACAATTTTTTGCACCCGTTCCATAAATGGTATGTAGTCTTCCAGGGGAGTAACCAAAGATTCATCTCCCCCGATATGAATATATCGACCGGGCGTTATTAGAGATAGCTCTCTGATGACATCATCCACAAATCGATAGGTAGACTCTTTTTTAGTACAGAGCGTGCTAAAGCCTACCTCAATTCCAGTATATAACTCACGATCTTTCCCATCACAACTTAATTGTGGATATGAGGTAAGAATGGCATTGGTATGTCCAGGCATATCAATCTCGGGAACAATGGTGATAAATCGCTTTGCAGCGTAGTCAACCAACTCGGTATATTGATCCTGTGTGTAGAAGCCACCTTTCCCACCACCGACCTGTGTGCTACCCCCATGTGTGGCAAGCTTTGGCCATGACCTAATCTCAATGCGCCAGCCTTGATCATCAGATAAATGTAAGTGTAGGTGATTGATCTTAAATGAGGATATGAGGTCGATGTAACGTTTGACATCTTCGACTCCAAAAAAATGCCTGGCCACATCAAGCATCGCCCCACGATATGCATATACAGGTGCATCTTCAATCATACCTGTTGGTACAAGCCATGGACCTTCCTGAGACTTCCGATATTCGATGGCTGGAGGAAGCAATTGCCTTAGCGTCTGAATACCATAGAAAATGCCTTTTTCCGAACCCTTAATTACCAGATGGTCCTCCTTGATCTCTAAGATATAAGCCTCAGCATTACCTTCTATTTCAGTGAGTTGTAAATAGATATCTCCCTGATCAAGATCTGATCCAGTCGCAGTTTCTAAGGCATAGCCTGTTGAAGAACCTAACAGGCCTTTTAAGTAATCGGCTAAATTTTGCAGTGCAGCATCATTCAACTTAATCTTGCTTGAAGGACTTAAAGCAAAAGAGCTTCCGTCCTCTTTCATGCTCGAAGGCAGCGGAATCATGGCGGCTTCGCTGAGATTCATCTTCTGAGGAGGAGTGCCACAACCAACGAATGGGATCAAAGTAACAAGAGAAAGGTAAAGTAGAAAGCGCGTGGGTACCATAGCAATAATGGGCATTAAATAGTGAGCGGCTAAAGTACAAAATTGGTCAGGTAGTGCATTGTCAGCATACCTGATTCAGGGAGTGGATCGGATGTGTAATGAGTGAGACTAAAGTGTAATTATATTTGCAAAAATTCAATGTATGCTACTTGTATGAGGGATGCCATGCGCAAGGTGATCTTATTTCAAATAGATAAGACCAGCAATATGGCTAAGCAACATGCTCAGAAGATTTTTGATGAGCTGGGACTTAAATTACCGTCGAGTGATGGATTCTGTTAAAAATCATTCACGAGGGTGAAAATATTCACTGAGGCGAACTGGCCAAATCGACTATGAAAATAGATCTTCGATCATACCTCGAATTCTCTTCAACGCAATTCTAGCATGCAAAGACCACTGTCTAAATACCGTTCATCACCACACATACTTCATTGGAGAGGATGTCTGAATTTCCAGCACCAGGCTTACCTGAAGTAAAAGCAATGGTAGGACCACCGATGAAATGATTATGGCCGGTCGGTCTCTCGATTGATGGCAACCAATGCGACGTTGCAATATCCTGACGGCTTATGAGTGTACTTTCAAATGTAGTCCCATGGTCTCGACTCTTCAACACTACAATCTCGTTTGAGGGATGGCCCCAAGATTGCTCCTGCCCGGCTTGATGAATTTGTGCAACAATATACAGTTGATCGTCCTGGTCAAAAACTAAACCTCCTGGCATTATCATGGACCAACCTTTATAGTTGGCGGGTAAGAACGTATTCAGAAGGATCTGATTCCATCCACCTTCAACCTTTGGTTTTGCCAAAAAAGTTTCACCAAAACCCTCAATCTCTTGACTATACACCAGGAATGGATCCCCTTTCCGATTTACGCCCATCTGACCACACCGCAAAATTTTGCCCATATCCAAGCCCCCGAGGACTAGGGGAGATAGATCATCAACGGTTGCAGTTGCTTGTACTGTATTTCCGTCTAAGGACTTCCAAGACCTTCCAAAATCTGAGCTCTGCAAATATGCGACTGCCTGAAGTCTTCCATAGGCCTTTTCATCTGATTTTTCATGAACACGACATGCCAGATGAAGTGAATGATCTACTTTGCTCCAACATAAGGATTCTTGAAAATGTGCATATCCATGATGTCTTGATCTCAGCACTCTTGAGACGAACTGCCAATCACCTTCCCTGGTCTTTTTCCATAGTTCAACTTCCCAAGGCTGGTCTATATATGACCGTCTACAACTACAATACAATGTATCGTCTGGACCGCAAACTAATGTTGGATAAGTAAGGCGTTCACCAAAATACGTTTCAGTCGTCCACTCAGAAGCATCAAACGGTCGAGTAGAACGCCGATATCGCATGGCATGATGATGGGGAAAGTACACAATGTGGAGAAATCCTTCACCATCGATGGTCAAAGAGGGTCCACCATGATTATCGTGGCCATCGCCAATTACAACCAAAGGTGACCAAGTGCTAGTTTGATGATCAAAAGATCGGACACGAACGGAAAAACCATCATTTAAAGAATCGAGCCATGCAACGTGCGTTTTATTATTTGCTGAGATAATCTTGTTGGCTTCAGCATATCCGGTAGCTCGGCCGCATCCTCGCTGGGACAAAATAAATGGATCAGGATCCAATGATCGATTAGCCAAGAATCTTGGGACACCAGCGGATGCCATTGCCAAAGTACTTCTCCATAAAAATGTCCTTCGGGCTTGTCTCATGGTATATGTTCAACTATGTATTTAATACGTGTATCGTAATCTGTGTAATGGATGTATTTTTTATTCTCCATCCAGAGAACCATCGTTGCATCCTCCTTCTTACTGTTGCGGGGGATATAGGGCCTCACTTGATCATATTCGGAATGGGTGGTAATGGGCTCAACGAACCAGGTCTTTCCTCGATCGTTTGTGGTTCTTTTTTCAATCTCAAAACGTCCCTCTATCTGGCGACTTACATAAATCAACTTTGGATTGTCCGGGTGGATGGTCAGGTTTCCATGGTAATGCAATTCACGCTCTTGCGTATTGGGTTGCGTTTGAGGAAACCACTTTCCCGCCTTGCATATTTCGTAGTCCCTCCATTGCTTCTTTACATCATCGAACCAGGCATACCGATACCGATGATCTATCTCCGTAGGATGTCTCGTATATAATATGACCGGCTGACCATGTTCATCTATGGCCATGTCTGCTAGCCACGCCCGTCCACTATCTCCTTTCGGATGATAAACCAGTGTGGCTTCCTTTGGTTCGAAAGGCAAATCCTCGACAGAACAAATCTTCGATCCGTCAGAACGCCAAAAGGCGTCGGCTTCATAATAGCAATGATACACTGCATTCTCTGGTTCGATGAGTGGATGCCCCGTCGTAAAAACGAGGTGTATACGCTTCACGTTGTCAGAAGCATATTTCACATAGGGCCTATTGTTCGAGTCAAATTCCTTTGGGCTGATGATCACCTTGGGAGAATGCCAAGTCTCACCATCATCCGTTGATTTCACCATATTAGGTTTATAGCCAATCCACCTTCCGAATGAATAAATCGCATCCTCCTGATCCAACACATAGGGATTGGCATACGTAAAGGTTTCCTTGGGAAATTTTGGCAGAAGTGTCTGCTTGCCAGGTGTAATGATCGTTCTTTCTCCAAAACTTTTGACATCCAGTGGTTTGGTAGATGTGTGAAAAACCACTCCCTTTTTACTGCTGTGCCAAGTATACATTGCCAACAATCTTTCATCAGGAAGTATGGCAAAGGCGGGATTGTTATGATCATCGACCTCCATCTGTGGAAAAAGAACTTCAGTCTTCACTTTTCCATTCTTGACATTCAGTGATGCGGCCTCCACCGATCCATCTTTTTTTACCCATCCTGTGACGACTACATCTCCGCTTCTTACAGCTCGTGGATCTGAAAACCAGCACCATGTCCCATCATCTGTCAACGTATGTACTTGCTTTTGAGCAAGAAGTTCTTCTGTCGAACCTGCCATCAACAAAATGAAAATGGCTATCAAAAACTTGCGTATTGTATTCATATTTGTTCTGTGTAGTCTATAATATACAGATAGTACGAGAACTATTCTGCAGTTGAAAAGGATCCCACTTCTGACCAGGTACTCCAGTTGAGAAATTGGTCGCGATACCGAACCCGCCAAAAGTATTTCTTATCGGGTCGTAGATCAATGAAGTGCTCATCCCTTAAGTCATCTCCGGCCTGAAGGTTTTTATCAAAGTACCAATCATCATGCTGCTTCCACGAATCCTTATTCGTCCGAGAAAAATCATCTACTTCTGACACCTGCCAATGACTCGCCGCATGATATGCATGGGGCGCCACACCGTGAAAGGGACCTGCCTGCAATATGACGTTGCGATACGAAAGTTCACCTTCGAGAGGTCGCTCAATTTTTGGTTCTAGGGGATTTTTCGCAGACCGATATACGGTGATACTATCTGTAGGCAGATTTTCTTTGGGTGAGCCTTCATTGCCTCGGCTGATCCGCTTTAGGGTGAATTTAGGGTCCCCACCGTTGGGATCCACCTCTGCAATGACAAAGCCATACTCAGCTTGCGTCACAGTAAATTCATCGTAGTTCTCCTGGGCATATTCACCCCATTGATCTATTCTTCCTCCTGCAGTAGCCACATTCACCCACAGGTGTTTATGATCTCGAGATTGCCCACGTGAGTAACCGTGGGTATGACCAAAAAAGTGAATACTTGGCTTTCCACTATCTGCAGTGAAACGCTCCAGAATTTTCACCACTTTGCCAGTGAAATCGGATTCACCCGCCAACCATAGTTCTGATTTATGCGGATGATGCATCTGAGCAAAGACAAAATCTATGGCTGTATCTTTGGTAGTTTGCTCCATCAGCCCTTCTAGCCAGGTTATTTGCTGCGGAATCTCACCATACCCCTTATTGGAATCCATACCAACAATGCGAACATTTCCATAGTCCTTATACCACCAATGCTCAGCATATGCCGGTGTACCATTTGCTGGAAGCGCAAAATATTTGAAGAAAAAATCGGCATTGCGCTCGTGATTTCCAGGCACCGGATACACAGGCACTTGGGATAAAAGGGGCTGAGCTGGGGCAAAGAAATGATCCTGCCACTGCAGATAAATGGGACCCTCAACGACGAGATCTCCCGGAACCATGACCAGTGCCAAATCATTGGATAATCGACCACCACCATTCTCCCTAACATACGGGATGACACCGTCGCGTACGATTTCCCTAAACTTATTTGGATTTCGTTCATCCCTTTGCATATCACTCATCGCAACCAGTCGAAAGGATTTGCGATCGCTCGCAAAAGGAGGAGTTCTAAATTGAAAAATATCAGAGACCAAAGCGCCCGTGCGTACTCTGTAAAAATACGTAGTGAAGCGCTCGAGGCCCACGAGGTGCACCTCATGAATGCGTGAGCGATCAAAATTGATGTCTGTGGATGAACCATTGGTACGATTCTCAAGAGATGAGGTTTCTCCCCACTCCACTATGCTTTCATCACCAAAGCTTGTTTCCCACATGATTCGCATGGAATTTGGTTCGGCGTCCTGTAAATAGGGGGACACCAAAAATCGAAGCTCTGTACCCTGGCCATATAGCCTGCTAAGAAATAGGCTAACAACGGCCAGCCAGACATATCTATGCATCCGTTTTATCATCTTAAATTTATAATTTATAATCCAATCATCTCTTCCACTCATTTCTCCAAAAATCCGCATGCCAAATTCCACCTTCATCGGCCTTCCAGATCTTCGTGACCAAATCCTGATCTCCATCCACGTCACCCACCTGAGCGTCATACCAGCCAGGATTATCTGTTTGGATAACCTGTGCTTGAAAGATGGGACCTTTGCTAGTTCCGATATTTAAGAAAATGATACCCCGCTCCTTCAGACCGAGTGGCTTCATACTACCTTGTGGCAGTCTACTATCATCTTCCTGCTCACCGATGAAAATGTCCTGGTCTCCATCCAAATCAAAATCGGCAACGGCCAGGGAATGAAAGGAATCGGTGGGGCCAACCGGAAGAGGCAAGACATTTCTTTTAAACGAACTCCCCCACCCTTCATTCTCATACCAATAGGCTCGTGAAATTCCTACACGCAGTCTGCAATTATAAAGTCCTGGTCGCCGTCTCCGTCCAAATCTACAATCCAACTGCGAAAACTTCGACCGTATAAATTCTCTCCCACATCCACATACGGCCATGCATGTTTATTCCAAGCTTCCTGATGGCCACCAGGATTTTCATACCAATAAAAAGGCATGATCACATCTGGGTAACCATCTCCTGATAAATCTCCCACACCCCGAGGAGCAAAGGCACCATGCACATTGTCGGTATTGACATCTATTGCAATATCATGAAACAGCCAGGACTTGGAATTTGAGCAGTCGTACCAACGTAGAATACCCACTTCTTGTGCGTAGGCAATAATGTCCAGACGACCATCCTGATTCACATCTGCCAAGGCAAGATCATGATTCTCATTTGACATACCTCCATTATAGTGATGCACTTTGCAAGGAGTATAGGGTGCATGTAAGAGATTGGCAGGGTTTTGTATCCAAACTCTACCCATCACCAGATCCATTGCACCATCCTGATCCACATCAAGTGCAACCGCACCTAGTTGCCCTCCTCCATATCGGGCCGCTTCATATCTGGTCCATACATCATCTCCTGCATAGGCATACCAATAGATCGTAGCATCTGACCTCCTCTGCAACGTGATGTTAAGATCTCCATCGCCATTATAATCCGCAAGAGCAAAACCGCCGGTGCCGTATCCTTCCCCTGGCAGTGGCGAGTCAATGGTAAAATGGGTGAATGACATATGTGACTGACCCTCTTGGCCAGACAGCATTAAATGGGTCAGCACTGATAGAATAAGGACATAATGGAAGCTAATGCAATACATTTACTAGAGTTACCGACTATTTTTTACCACCTGTGCAGCAATCGACAAGGAAATTTCTCATCAGAACAATTGGGAATCATTCGTTTGGCGTATACTTGCTCATTCTTACAGATATTCTGAATGTTTACTTCATGAAAGTACATAAACCAACGTGTATTTCAGTCAGCTTTCTCTCTTCCATGAGATCCAAGTATCATTGGCGTTGGGGCTCTCTTGTGCTGTTTCTTGGCTTGCTCACCGTGAATCTAGCAGCTCAAGATGATATTTGGAAAACGAAATTGCAAGACTTCAAAATCAAGGCATCGGTTGGTGTGCAACTTTGGAGCACTTACACCATTGGCCAAGAGGTCTTCAATGGTACAAACGCAGGGTACGAAAAAGTGGACAATCGGCTTGGGTTTCAATTTAGGCGATCAAGATTCGGTATAAGTGGCCAGCCTTATACCAACTTTAAATTCAGCATTACGGCCGCTTTAGATTTCGTGGGACGCGATGTAATGGATGCCACCGAGGCCGGATTTAATAACGGGGCTTCACCAATTTTCCGGGTTTGGAACGCTTATGTGCAGTGGCGCATAAAGAACAATAGTGAGGCCTTCAATCTAACCTTTGGATACATACCGGCCCAAGTGGGTAGAGAAAGCATTACAGCTGCGCTTAGGACACCCTCCATGGAAAAGGCGTGGTCACAAAATTATATTCGCCGTCATATGATAGGTCGAGGTCCAGGTAGAACTTCGGGAATAAATTTAGGGGGCTTATTCTATCAAGAAAATAGCAATCTACACTGGGGATATGACCTCGGTATTTTTAATCCTGCTTTTCTTGAAAATGGCGGCAATTCCGTGGGCAGAAAGTTTTCACCTTTAGTTGCAGGAAGGGTAGCAATCTATTTTGGAGACCCAGAATCGACAACTTATACCTTAGGACATAAGGTAAATTACTTTGGAAAACGTAGGGGATTAACGCTTGCTGTAGAGGGTTCAACGCAGGGTGCGACAAACCTTTTTACGAAAAACCAGACTGCAGGATTTGACTTTTTGTTGAATGTTGGCTCTTTTAATTTCGATGGCGAGTGGATTTATCTCTTTAGATCTATCGAGACTAACTTTTCAAATAGTGGAGGAGGTAACGTGTCGTCAAATACGGGTTATCTGCGAATGACTTACAATCTAAATATAGGCAAGAAATACATTCTGGAACCTGCACTCCTATATATGTGGTTTAAGGGAGAAACCAATTTGGACGACCAGATTCGTGCTGGTTTTGCCGGTACACCCTCCGGTCAAGAGGGCAAAGTGAACATTGGCATGAATCTCTACCTTAATCCAGACCTTAAACTATCACTCCACTATACTACCCGTGACGCAGATCTTGGAGAAATGGAACCTGGATCTGAAATCAATAATTCCTTTTCTCAAGCAGAGGTTGGTGGCATAAGACGTGGCGATTGGTTGGGTTTTGGCGTTGTTGCCATTTTCTGAATCGATGTAAGTACCTATGAAAATCTACGCCCACCTAGCACTGACACAAAATGAAAGTATGGCCCTAAAGGCAAAGGTCAGCAATCATACCCTTCTTATCGGACAAGACCTTGATCCCAAAGAGAGAAAAGGAGCCTTCCATACCTGTGACATCGCCCTGGGTAATGTTCCATCTGACTGGATTAAGTCGAGTGGCAAACTGCGGTGGATGCAATTGGAATCTACGGGCTTTGGTTCATATCTATGGCTTAGAGACTCGCCCCTGAAGGAAAAGCTACGAGTCACTTATCTAAAGGGCATGTTTGGCATACCCGTTGCCGAGACCATAGTGGCCGGAGTACTCTGTCTGTATCGAGGCCTTGATCGGTTGGTGAACCTACAAGCCAAAAAACAGTGGATGCTCGCTCCGATCAGACCAACTCTACGCATATTACATGGTCAACGCGTGCTGATTGCTGGTGCCGGAGCCATTGGGTCTCATGCCAAAACATTGTTCGAGGGTTTCGGATGTGAAGTGACCACCTTAGGTAGAAAGGGTGGGTCTGGTGACATCGATTCAATGGAAGCCTTCGACCACTTGCTTCCACTGGTGGATGTTGTTGTAAGTTGCCTTCCAGCGACTCCCCAAACCAATCAGTTATTTGACAAAGCGCGCTTCAATTTATTTAAACCCGATGCTATTTTTGTCAATGTGGGCCGTGGATCAGCTGTAGATGAGACTGCTTTAATTGAGGCACTGCAAT
>JABDMH010000147.1 GCA_013001595.1 Saprospiraceae bacterium
GTTGGATGATTCTACGATGATCCGACTTATTTTGAATGTTGGACAACTCGACTAGCACCGCCTTCGGCAAGGTATTTTTTAGTACATAGAGATTACCTCGTTCAGATACACAGCCAGCATAATGCCCCCCTTGTCTATGCACACCATATTTCTTAGCAAAGGTCTTTTGCATTTGAGTAGCAAGTTTCTTGCTCGACTTACTGCTGGGGTAATGACAGAAAAAAACATCTTGCCGATGATTGCGACTGCGACTATCCACATGAATCGATAAGCAAGTCTGTGCTTTGACCCCTTTTTTTTGATGATGGTAAAAGAGCTGATTTACATGGGCCACACGCTGCTTGAGGCGTTTTGCTTGATTTAATGGAATTTTTGCCCCGTGGCAGGTTTCATCTCGGTCGCAGGTGAGTATGGCGTCATCGCGAATACCATCATTTTTATCTTGGATGATCATATAGGCCTGTGCTCCTTGTTCAATGAGAAGCTTATACAATCTAAGAGTGACATCATAAGCATATTCATCTTCGCAGAGGGTATTTTGTCCTCTACTACCGACTGCTCCCGGATCAGGACCACCATGACCGGCAATGAGATAATATACATGCCCTTCCAACTTCTTTGTTTTTCGTATCACGATAGCTTCTCTTGTACCTAGGATGGGTAGCTTCAATTTTTTTTCTGCTGTATTCACTTTAGCACTGGTAACCGAGGCCGGTTTACTTTTTACAGCACAATGCAGTTCGTGGTATGGTACCCAAAGGATCTTGCTGTCTCGATAATCCGTTTTGCGGAGGCTCTTTTTCTGCAGCCATTCGTTGTAGTGTTGAATCCGGAGCGCCTTTTGGTAGTCTGTATCGTTGATGGTTGAGCGAATGCTTGTGCCATTGTAGCGATAAATGAGTACAGGCAATTTATACTTTCTTCCGCTGTACAGCATAGCATCTTGTGCTAGACCATTGAGGGCATAAAATGCCTCCACGTCACAGCGCTCATCATCCAGATCATACCTTTGGAGAAGCGTTAACGGTCCATCGCCAGATCGAGCTGGTACGGCATGATGATAGAGAAAGTTATCATTAACTGGTGTCAAGAGCTTAAAAGCCAAAGCAAAAATCAAAGAGAAGATCATCGTCAGGAACCGTTTAGTCTGCTCAAATATAGTTCAAAATACAGAAAAGCAAGTATTTAAATATGTAAAAAATCTTACATGTGTATATTGGATCATGAATTCTTGAGTGTGTTGCAATTGCTTCCCACTATTACATATTGTCAACTTTTCTTCTCATGACATATATCACTTAAAGTCCTTGGCCTCGATCAGTTGGTGCCGTACATCTAGACCTTTTCACCCATCTTGCGAGATTTATTCCGCTCATACATCAATAGAAGGGTGAGTCAAATCGTAATACCGCCTTCAGACACTTTTTCCTCGACCGTCATGTCGACCCTGATTCTTACATTTACTCGATAATACCATGTTCAGCCTCGTAAAGACGTTATTCCTTAAAGATCTACGTTTAGATCTTCGCCAGAAATTCGGGCTGGGCAGTATATTCTTGTACGTCTTTTCAGCGGTATTTATTATCTATCTCGCATTTGGTGAGGTCGATGGCAGAACATGGGTTACCTTATTTTGGATCATAGTGTTGTTTGCCTCTGTTAATGCAGTCCTCAAGTCATTTGTCCAGGAAGATGCCAGCCGCCGCCTCTACTACTATACATTGAGTGGGCCTTACAGTGTGGTCATTGCCAAACTTCTCTACAACTGTGTGGTGGTGCTGATCATCATCATATTGTCTCTCGCCTTGTTTAGCCTCACTACAAGATACCCGATCCTGTCTTCTGGTTATTTTGTCCTTGCACTTCTATTAGGTGTTCTAGGAATCGCAGCCAATTTCACTTTTGTTTCTTCCATAGCCAGTCACACTCGTCAGGCAAATACTATGATGATGGTGCTGAGTCTACCGGTGATCATTCCACTTTTGTTACCGCTCATTAGGTTGTCCATCAAATCTCTGGGTCCGCTAACTTGGGCCATGGTAAAATCAGATCTGACTATGTTGGTAGCCGTTGACCTTCTGATCATCGGCCTGCTGCTATTGCTCTACCCGTTTTTGTGGAGATCATGACGCTTAAGGGATTTGAAGTCCATGACCAAATATTCTACCGTGATTATTAGAAGATCAACCTCCAAGATGAGCATTGACTTTCAAATTGAATATATCGGGGACAAACGTGCTTTTTCGTACTATTGAAGAACAATTAATCTTCAAGTCAAAACGTCCATGCAGATACAAGGATGGTGGTGGAAATGGTTGGGGGTCATTCTGATTTTCTACTCATTATTGGTAGGCCTATTGGTTCCTTTGGGGCCTGGGATCACTAGTGTGTCACCTAATACTGCCAAGCATGGCGAGGTCGTAGAAATCAAAATTGAAGGTTACAATACAAACTTTGCCAAGGAAGGCACAAAAGTTTGGTTGAAGGTCAAAGATCGTGCGATTGGTGCAGACCATATCCAAGTGATTGATCGACGCAATATGCGAGCCTCTTTTGCCATGCCAAGATCTCTACCGAGCAAAGACACAATAGTGAATCTGACCTTGATTACCTACACTCCCAATGATGGCCATTCTGTATTACCAAGTGCCTTATTTGTGATCGGCAACGACCTCTCTCAACAAACATCGGATGAGTGGAAAGCCAATATCATATCAACTGATATGCCAGCCTCCTTTCATTTTCCTTTCAGGAATATTTTGGCAGAGACGATTCGAAATACATATTATCACGTAGTTCTATGGTTTGCAATGATGATCATATTCCTTATTTCCATGATATCCAGTGTACGGCACATTCGGACGGGGAGCTTGGATGCAGATCATAAGGCACTTGGTTATGCTTCGGTCGGCACACTACTTGGTATTTTAGGCATTCTCACCGGAGCTGTATGGGCGAAAAATACCTGGGGAGCTTACTGGAGTTTTGATGTTAAGCAAAATATGTCTGCCATTGCAATGCTAATTTATGCAGCATACTTCATTCTTCGCCAGTCGATTTCCGATCCAGACCTGGCCAAGCGTTTTGCAGCGGTGTACAACATCTTTGCTTTCTGCATGTTAATACCGCTGCTATATATCATTCCAAGAATGACTGACAGTTTGCATCCGGGCAGTGGAGGTAATCCTGCCTTTGGCTCTGAGGATTTAGATAACACTATGCGGATGGTCTTTTATCCCGCTATCATCGGTTGGATCTTGTTCGGATGTTGGATGTCCAATGTCACTTGGAGATATTTGAGGATAAGGGATCGGACGAGTCCTTAGGAAGATCAATATGGTGCGCTAGAAACCAACAGATCAAAAAAGCCTTCGAAAATGAATAGATTATTTTGCTTATTGCTACTCATCTTTTCACTCGTCAATCAAGTCTTCGCAGCGGGTGCTTCAACAGATTATCTACAACAAACGGGAAAAATATATGTGGTGGTCATCGTAATAGCTGTCATCTTCGTCGGGCTGTCATGGTATTTATACCGATTAGACCGCAAAATTCAACAATTGGAAAAAAGGCAGGAACATGAGTAAAAATGGTCTGAATTTTTACAAGAGTGTTCAGCAGAATTTCGCTAAAGCAGCGCCACATACCAAGCTTAGTGCAGGCTTATTGACACAGATTAAGGCATGCAACTCCGTATATTTTGTTCAGTTTCCGGTCAAAATAGACGATGAAGTGAGGGTCATTGATGCTTTTCGCGTCCAGCACAGTCATCATCGACTTCCAACCAAGGGTGGTATCAGATATAGCAGTCAGGTAAACCAAGAGGAAGTAATGGCTTTAGCGGCCCTTATGACGTACAAATGTGCCATCGTGGATGTCCCTTTTGGTGGAGCAAAGGGGGGAGTTAAAATTTCACCACGAAAATACACTACCGCCCAGTTGGAAAGAATTACAAGACGCTATACAACCGAGTTGGTAAAGAGAAATTTCATTGGCCCAGGCATCGATGTACCAGCCCCAGACTACGGTACAGGGGCACGCGAAATGGCTTGGATCTATGATACTTATCAGGTGCTGCAATCCGGTGAAATTGATGCTGCGGCATGTGTAACCGGAAAGCCAGTGGGTCAAAATGGCATCCGAGGGCGTGAGGAGGCTACCGGCAGAGGCGTTTATTATGCCATTCGAGAACTGCTGAACGATGTCAGCATGATGAAGAAAATTGGCCTAGATGTGGGCACAGATGGCAAGACGATGGCCATCCAGGGACTGGGTAATGTCGGCTATCATACTGGGAGAATTGCCCAAATGGAAGGAGGCTTTAAGATCACTAGTGTAGCTGAGTTCGAAGGTGCGATTTTCAGTGAGCAAGGTATTGATATCGAACAGCTCGTCATGCATCGGAAAGAAACGGGTTCTATTTTGGATTTTCCGGGAACCTCAAATATGCGTGACAGAACGCAGACATTGGAAGTAGCTTGCGACGTGCTGGTGCCCGCGGCATTAGAAAATCAGATCACATTGGAAAATGTGGATCGGGTGAAAGCTAAGGTGATAGCTGAGGCCGCCAATGGTCCAGTGACCTCAGATGCAATTGAAGTGCTATTGAAGAAAAATGTGATCATTTTACCTGATATGTATGCCAATGCGGGTGGTGTAACCGTTTCATACTTTGAGTGGTTGAAGAACCTGTCGCATATGCGGTTTGGT
Organism: Saprospiraceae bacterium; assembly: GCA_013001595.1. Lineage (GTDB taxonomy): Bacteria > Bacteroidota > Bacteroidia > Chitinophagales > Saprospiraceae > JABDMH01. The sequence goes on from JABDMH010000147.1 coordinate 4,711, forward strand.
AGAATGGAGAAAAGGTTTGATCAAAAGACTTACCTCAGTCTTGTGAACCTAGTTGAGGAAAAGACCGGTTCTGTGATCAGTGATAAGGATAAAGAAATCTTGGCTCGTGGTGCAGATGAAATAGATTTGGTGCGATCTGGTCTTGAGGAAACCATGGTCACAGCGTATCATGAAATTCGGGATTGGATGAATGTTGGAAATGACATTTCAGACTTGCGCACAGCAGCTTTCGTAGGAGCTATCCGCAAGGTGGCCAATGATTATGAGGATCGAGGACTATTTCCTTAGTAAGAATAGCTGTGCTTAGACATGACAATTTGTAGAATTTATCTGAGGTGATTATGGTCGCTGCAAGATTCCTAGAATGTTATTTTTGCCCATTATTTTCACGATACCATTTTACTGCCTTTTGACGAAATAATACGATGCCGGAAAGTAAACTTGATGCAATAGACCTTCAGATATTAAAGGTCCTACAATCTAACTGTAAGATCACTAACCTAGAACTGAGTAAACAGGTTGGATTATCACCCGCACCAACACTGGAGCGAGTCAAGAAGCTCGAAAACAATAACCTTATAGATAGTTATCATGCGGTGATCAATGCACAAGCCCTTGGATTAAGTGTGCAGACTTTCGTGCTGGTTTCTTTGGCCTGGCAAAAGGAGAATGCCTTGGATAACTTCGTGAAGAAAATTCAGGAGATTGATGAGATCCTGGAATGTCACATCATTACCGGTGAGGCTGATATCTTGCTCAAGATTGTCTGTAAAGACATTCCTACCTATGAACACCTCCTATTTAAGAACTTATCTCAGATAGAGGAGATCGAAAGGTTGAAGACCCAGATGACCTTATCTACGATAAAGCTTTCGAGGGTCTTACCGTATGATTATGGAGATGCCTGATGGTCAGACCTGGAAGGCTTAAATCCCAGATAAATGCGCTGTTGTGGTCCATTGAGAATGATTCCGGTGGGCAAGGTTATTTATTTGGTACTATGCATGTCAGAGATCGGAGTGCATTCTATCTGGTCGACAATGTCATGCCTTATTTAAAAAGCTGTGGTAGGTATGCGGCTGAGATGGATTTGGGGAGTGTTGATCTATCCAGTTTTGAGAAGGCAGCACAGTTGCCTGAGAATAAGACCTTACGCTCTTTCTTTTCGGATCGACATTATGCCAAAGTGCGTGCTAGCTTTTTGAAGTCTTTTGAGATCGATATCGATGCCTATCAGAATAGACATCCATTTCTCATTATTTCTATGCTCTCAGAAAAATTACTGCGAAGAGATCACATGCATTCTCTTGATCAGCACCTCTGGGAAATGGCAGGAAATATGGAACTTGATAGAATTGGCCTTGAGAGTTACGATGCTCAGATTGGGATTATGGAGTCCATCGAGGTGAGGTATCAAATCAAGAACTTGCGAGACATTGCTAGAAATCCAGCAAAATTTCGGAATAAGATTGCCACCGTAGTAAGGTATTATGAACAGCAACAAGTTGGTAAAATCTACAAAGAAAGCAGACGGCAACTAGGGAAGTTGCATAAATTGTTGCTTAAAGATCGCAATCAACTCATGGCCGACCGCATCAGCAAATCCGCTGCTCAAGAAAAATTGTTTGCTGCGTTTGGAGCGGCTCACCTTGGTGGAAAGGCTGGAGTGATCGCACTGCTTAAGAGAAAGGGTTGGAAAGTCAGACCTGTGCCGATAGCTTCTAGTATACGCTCTTAAATTTAATTGTACAGCTTGGGGAATTTATTTTGCAGATCGAAATTTCCATACCGACTGAAGCGTCGGTGGAAGCAGAATCCCGCCCGAGCGATTTCTGTTGGGCGAGGTGGCTACCAGCGATATACTCGGAGAGCTCTCAATGCTAGTCATGAAGAGCTAATACAAAAGGTAAAAGTCAAACTAGCGTAGTTGTTTGCGAGGCGGCACGGTAGTCTGTTTTTTATGCATCTTTGTTATGCCATATGCAGTATCCGGAGATATCTAGAGATAATAAGACCGCTATTTTAGTAGGTGCTCAAGGATTTGTGGGCCAGCATGTGCTGGCCCAATTGACAAAACATAAGGCATACGCTCAAATTAAGGTCATATCTGAAATTGCCATCCATAGTTTACCCGAGAAAGTGGAGCAAATTTCAATCGCGATAAAGGACATTGATTTAAGTACATGGTCAGCTGATGACCTATTTATTTGTTATGACAGTTCCTTTTTTAATACTGGAGGAAAGTATGCAATTCCTTCGAGTACCTATCGCTATCTCCCGCGGATGATCAGCAGCGCTAAGGAAGTTATCGGGCAGGTTATTCTGCTGTCCTCGAAAAGCGCCCACAAGGACGCCATCTTGTCCAGGCATCGCATTAGGGGAATCATTGAGGATATTGTCACGGGTCAAGAGTTTTGGGGGACGCATATTTTTAAACCCAGCATACTACTAGGGGAGACGCTGCCTGAAAAATGGGGGGAAGATATTTCCAATCGAATTTCTTCAAAAATTGATAAATATACTGGCGGTTGGTTAAGACGCAATCAACCCATTGCTGCTCAGATAGTGGCACAGGCAATGATAGAAATGGCACAGAAAACGAAACCTGGATTATATTATTATCATTCTGATTGGCTGCAGGACTATGAATCTGCACAGCAAAGCACAGACTTAAGGAAATGAGTGAAAAGAAATCGACTATAAAAATAGACATCACCCTTGACAAGGAAAAAATGCCTAGATCTATTAAGTGGTCTGCAACAGACATTGACAAGGAAGTGCAAGATGCCAAAGCTATGTTGCTCTCGTTTTTCGATGCGAAATCCAAAGAGACACTAAAAATTGATCTATGGACAACCGAAATGCAAGTCGTTGAAATGGATCGATTAATATATCAGACCATTAGAGCGCTTGCAGATTCATATTATAAGGCTACGAACAATAATAAACTGGCAGGTGCCATGCAGCAATTTGCAAAATATTTTGGTGAGGAAAGTGAAATCATCCCCAAGGAGAAAAAGAACCAATAACAAAAAATGTATGAGTCGAATTATTTGACCATCTCCGGCCTGCCGTCCACCGTTAAATATTTCACCTGTACCTCTTCTGAATTTGCCATTTGATATAGTTTTTTGATATTGCCTATGTCGATGTGTTTTAGAAAAAATCCGAGTTATTGGGTCTTCTGGAGCACCGACGATTTAAAAGCAATTTCCCCTGTATAATTACAGGTTATATTTTGTACATAAAAGTCATGGAATTTAGTTGGGAAATGATTTCCGCGATATCCAGAGTAGTCCATTCTAAATATAGGATGGAATCCATATATGAATCCATAGTTATATTTCTAAAGAATACCCCCTGAACCTCTCCACCTCGATCAAGATTGCATTTAGAGTTTAATCCATGTCTGGCTTTGACAATATGACAATCTTCGACGAATATTATTTTACACACCTACTCACATCTCAGGGGGCCGATACAAAAGGTATAGGCTTCCGTGGTCAAGGTGCATCTGCGCTCGATGATGTTTGTGGAGCCCGGCCGTGACCATGCATCCTGGTTGCGACTGCTTTAATGGTGATGGTGTGATCATGGGTGTCTATCTCATAGTCTTCAGTGATAACCCGATTGCAACCATCGGGATCGATATGTCATTCAAAAACCTACCGTAAATGGACAAGTTCTTGATCGTGACATTGTTGCAGAAGACTGGATGTACTGTCGAAAACGGACTTTCACGTAGGGTTAGATCAATGGGCAGCACTAATGAGTGTCTCGTACGTTTAAAAGACAGATTAGCCTTTTGCCATTTGGCTATTCTTGGGGAATTGATGATCTTACCCTTTATATCAGCACTCAATGAAGAAGTTATTGCGCTATTTCAGCTTTTTTTGTCTTGCTTGCTCTGCACCGCTAGTGATGTCACAGGAAGGCATCCTATCTGGTGTCGTTACCGATGGAGGACTCAATGAACCACTTGCATTTGCCAATGTACTTATTGGAGAGGTGAATCTGGGTTCAACCA
>JABDMH010000160.1 GCA_013001595.1 Saprospiraceae bacterium
CTATTACAAAGGCCATTGCATCATCAGCTCGATCGCCGAATTTCGCACAACATGTTACCAGTTTCTGATCTATAAAAATCTTATTTGAACCCGGTACAAACATCGCACCGCGATTTTCCTGGTTCCAGATAAGTAATTCCGGCCATTGCGTCCTTTTGTCACCGAAGGCCTCTTGGAGAGTAAGATAGATCCTCTCAAACCATATAGGTCCCTCCCTAATAGGTCCAACTCCCTTACCCACGGAAATCCAGGCAAAAAATAGGAAAGCTGAGAATGCCAGACATGTCCAGGTTCTTCCTGCCATATGGTGTCCTTCTTTGCAAAATATGATAACCTTTCGAAAAAGTTATCATATAGGAGCATGATACTTTCTGAAAGGCCGACCGAAAAACAAGATCAAGCTCAGAATTACTATATTTACTTAGGGCCAAAAAACCCACGGATGAACACTCAGGATCCCCTCACCTTGATCAGAAATGGAGACCGTGCCTATTTCCATAAATTATACCATATGCTTGAGGGCTCTTGCCGGAAGTATATATTGAGCAGAGGCGGAAACCAAGAGATGGTAGATGAGATCCTTCATGAAGGACTATATCGTTTTTTTGTGCGTGTAAAAGAGCGCGAAGACTTTCAAATAAATAGCTCCAGCTCAGTTGAAGGAGCCATCTTTGGATTTATTAAAATGGTCTGGAAACAAAAGTGCCGCAGCGACTCCAAATATCAAAAAATTCATACCGACATCCATGAACAAGACTGGTTCAGTGACCAACTGGTGGATGAACAAGTCGAACACCTCGATAATGAAGTAGAAATCAAGCGTGTTACCGTCATGAATTTGATAAATGAGCTAGGGAAAGACTGTAAGGAAGTTTTGATCTCCTTTTATGTACATAAAACCTCCCTGCAAGAGATTGCAATCGAATTGAATTTCTCCTATAATTATGTCAAACTCAAGCGTTTTAGATGCATAACGCAATTGCGATCGAAATACTTGAAGGCAGCGTCATAAATGAGTGAATATGGAGGATGAGGTTAAAATCGAAATGGTTGACAGATATCTCCGGAATGAGATGGATGATGACGAAAGGGCATCCTTTGAATCTATGCTCAATACAGATGAGGAACTCACGCTATTAGTTGATAGTCAGCGCAGATTGATTGATGGACTTGTAGAATTTGAAGCTCGACGGCAGTTCTTTGACATGCTACATGACATCAAAAATGATCCCCCTGCTGATAAGCCAATGATCGACTATGCACCAATGGCCATCGAAAAATCTACTTCCTCATCAGCTGGCAAGGAGCTCAGAATTCGGAATTTACGAAGGAGACTTGCCTATGCCGCTGGTGTGGCTATATTGGTAACTAGTTTGCTTTTCATATTCTATCAGAATCGCTCACCAGGAGATCTTGCCAACGATTACTTTGTGTTTCATGAAGATCTTATCACAGATTACCTCGAAGCAAGTGGAATAGCGACAGATGTCAATGCAGAGCTCTATCCCATTATTCAGGAAGGAATAAAAGCCTACAATCAAGGTGAATATGAATCAGCATACGCAAAGATTACCGAATTCATATCCTCAGCTGCCGACCAGAACTATTTGGTAGTACTCAGTCACTTCTATTTGGCTCAACTGGCCTATTATCGAGGGGAGAACGATAAGGCCCGTGAACTACTGGAGTCTTTGAATCAGGAAGATGATCTGCCCTTTAGTAGCGAGGTAAAATGGTATCTCTCGCTTGTTTATCTAAAAGATGGTAATATTGGGCGCACCCGGACGATGCTAGACATTTTGAAATCAGACGCAATTTTTGGGACCAAGGCAAACGAATTGATGGAAGCAATAGAAGATGCACAATGAGGTCTTCAAGGTTTCGCTTGTATATGAGATACTTATTACATTGGCTTAGTCCCATGTTGTTGCTCTTACTTTCCTACAAACAAGTCCATGGACAAGATACCATCGTGGTCAGGGATGGAGATATCACAACAGGTAATTATCGGTGGACCAATGATCAGGTGTACCTACTCGACGGACCGGTGGTCCTTGAAAGTGGACGTCTGGATATTGAGCCTGGTACGCATATTATCGGTAAAGCAGATCCGTCAAATTCAGCATTTGGAACATCAGGTCTTCACATTCGTGCTTCCGCGCAATTGTACGCCCTGGGAACAGCAGAATTGCCTATCATTTTGGCAGGAGAGTATGAGGGTTATCTGTTGTGGGCTACCCCCAATTGGTCTGGTTTATCGATAGAGGGTAGGTCAACTCAGACTTCAGGGATCCTCACATACTTATCCATACGTCTGGCAGGTTATTCAGATTCACTGCAAATCGGTTCATCCCTAACACTCAAAAACGTTGATGGACAAACCACTATCAATCACATTGAGGTTTTCCGCTCCTCTGGAGACGGTGTGCGGCTATCAGGTGGCAACGCAAATCTGGCTCATATTGCTGTGTCATACGTCAATGATGATGCCTTTGATTTCGACATGGGTTGGAGTGGTCAAGGAATATATTGGTTTGCTAACGGTATCCATCCGGACATCCTTAATCCCCTATCGGACACCAGAGGAAACTTCGGCATAGAAGGTAAAAGTTATCTATCAGAAGCAGATACACTAATTTCCAAACCAAGTATATTTCATGCATCGATAATTGGCGAACAATGCGGTGGATTTTTTCAGGGTGAGAGCAGAGGTTTAGGATTCTTCAGCAAGGCTGGGGGTACGGTTGCCAATTCTTTCGTATTGCATCTTGGAGATTTTGGATTGGAAGTCGAGGATCTACCGGGCTCCGCAGATAGTTACGGATTTTTGGTATCAGAAGATCTTGACATCAGCCACAATGTATGGCACAATATAGGGCGAGAGCGAGAATCGGAAGCTGGAGAGGGATATTTTGCCGGACCAGGGGGATTTATCAAAACCACCGAGTTTAGTGCAGACCCGCAAGCGAAAGTACTTCTAGAACATCTGCAAGCACGAAGCAATGTCATCGGTAATACAGGGATACTGAAAAACCTTGAGGGTTCCTGCCTGGCCATAGATCCCAGACCCGATCCTGCCAACGACTACCAAGATCTCGCGAATTTAGCTCTGCCTAACACCCCCTTCTTTAACCAATTTGAAGCGCAAGCTGAGAGAGGTGCATTTAGTAATGAACTGTGGATCAAAGGTTGGACAGCACTGGACACAGATGAGTCCATATTGCTGGGAGAGGAAGGTTATGGGAGATACTACTACAAACAAGAAAAATTAAGTTTTCGAGACACCATCATTGTTAGTTGCGAAGAATTGCCAGCCCTCCATGATTCTCTTCTTTTTATTTTTCCTTGTCGACCCTTCCAATATCAGTTGGGTGCTGCTCACCGTAAATCAAACCCAAGGAGGAGGAGAATTATAAAAAGGGAACCGGGAGCTAGGTCAATTATAGAGGAATATGCATTCATCGAAGAATGGCAATTTATCAGCAGCGATCAATCTGGATGTAGTGCTCCACAAACACTGGATTTAGCTATTCTTGTGCTGGATACCATTCCCCCGATTATCCATCCCATACCCGATGGCCTGGGTGGCATGACCGCCGTACTCGAAGACTGCGATGAGTCGTGGATAAGGGAAGTAAAGGTCGATACAAGTATCTCTGTAACTGGAGACACCATGCTGAGCTATCATTTCATTGCGGAAGACTATGTTGGTAATCGGTCGGAGTTGACTCTTAATCTAACCATCGGTAATGTGCTCCTGCCATGGTATGCCGATCTGGATGGGGATGGATTTGGTAATGACGAGTTAGTAATCATGGCATCGGATAGCATACCAGGGTTTGTTCATAAGGGTGGTGATTGCAACGATAGCGATGAAGAGGCATATCCGGGAGGAGAAATGATATTTAATTCACCGGTTGATCGAGCTTGCTCAGGCAGCACAAACTATGACATCTGTGCAGGTGCGCTGCAAATCACCGTAGATGACAGCTGCAGATTCGGCAGACTTGATCTGGCGAACCCATCCATCTATCCCACACTCAATAAGAGTTGCTTGCCACCTAACTATAGAGATGTATGGGCAACCTTTGATATGCCTGCTTCTGGTGGGGTACACATACAGATTATTCCTGATTTTTATAAAATCATAGATCCCGATGGTTTCAGTAGAATTATTATGATGGAGATCTATGTTGGTGATTGTCATAACTTGGAATGGCAATCTTGCACCACCGCTGATGGTGACGGAATCTTCTTTGATTATCAAGATGAATCTTTCAGGAACAAAACCATTTACCTGAGAATCATGGAAGCCGGAAATAAGACAGAAGCTCCTTTCACAGTTTGTGTCATAGATTTAGAGAATAAAGCATCAAATGATGCATGCACCAATGCCACTCCCCTTTTTCCTGGCTTAATTGATAGCTGTACTCCTCGCCTGATATCAAATCTTAATGCACGAAGATCTCAAGGCTTCATAAACAGTTCGTGTCATGAAGTTTACGAGCCTGCTGACATATGGTTCCAAATACATACTGCTGGGGCAGATTCAATATATCTCCATATTGACACCATCGCCAATAGTAAATTCAAACAACCCATTGCTGTATTGTATGCAGGGCAATGTGGTTTCTTTGAGGAAGTGCAATGCTTCAGCTATGAAAATCTAGGTCCAGATCTCACTGGATGGATCGAAACAGCAGGATTCTCAGAGACCATGATCTTAAGGTTATATGATGCCAGCCATGGCCAGGGCAACATGTACCTTACACTTTGCCATGATGGACTACTTTCACTGGATGTAGAAAATAAAGACTTAGCCAATCAAATACGCCTATTTCCAAATCCAGCGAATGATCAAGCCTGGGTTTCCCTCGAGTTCCCCATGACTAATCTTCATATCCATGAAGTTAGAATATTGGATATTCGTGGAAAGCCAATTAGATCGACATCGACTGATGTTCAGGAACAAAATCTCGGCACCATCCCCATTCACATAGCTGGATTGGCTGACGGCATTTACTTTGTGCAATTACAAACTTCTGAAGGTCTTATCACACAAAAACTCCTTGTGTTTAAGTAGTTTTAGGAATGCTTTGGATTTGGATTTACCTGCTCAATAGTATACTCATCTTGCTATGCGGCGAACCTGAATTGGCTAAATCCGAGCTATCCGTACAAATACTTTATGAACAGGGAGCCTTCTGTCAATTGGTGGAAGTAATTCGATCTCGCAAAGTATCAGAGATTCAGGAGGATGACCCATTATCCGAGCATCTGATACTGGTGAATGCATGTGTTAAGATGGAAGAATGGATTGAAGTGGAGACTCAGATTGAAGGTTTGAAGACCTTGAATTGGGCGCAATTTTCCAATAATAATTTTTGGAGCTATCAAATTCTTCGTGCAAAATATCTGAGCTATCTCGGCCATGGCCAACGTGCAGATTCCATTTTTAAATCTTTCCTGGTTCAATCACCTGGAATTTCTGACTCTCTGGTTCAATCCACTGGTCTATTTGAATATGGTCATCAATTATTGCAGAGACAACAATATAATTTGGCGCAAGAGCAACTGCAGTCAGCCAACAATTGGAGATCAAAGCCAGGGGTCCTAAAAACAAGGATTATCAGTGCTATTGGATTTTTACTTCTGGAAAAGTCCGAATATATCTCAGCTCAAGCGTATTTCAATCTTGCCGCTGAGTATTGGTCTCAAAGTACATTAAGGCACCATCCGGAACGCATTCTTTTTCTTAGTGATTATGCATTGTTCCATCTTCGGAATGGGGCCTTAAATATTGCCGATAGTCTCCTAACTGAGTCAGAAAAACTCCTGTCAGAAGCTTGCATAGCTTCAACATCAATTGGATATATCGCTGCAGCACGTGCTTATCTTCTCTTCGAGCTTGGAGATCACGAAGGTGCTCTGAAGCAACATGAGAGGGCCTACTCGTTTTTTGAGTCGGTAAACAACGTTCGTGAAATGGCAGTATCTGCTTTTAACAAAGCTGAAATTAATTTCTTCCTCAATAGGATCGAGACCGCAAGATCTCAATATGAAGAGGCAACCCGGCTTTCATCCAAAGCATTTTCAAATGAGTATCATCCATTTCAAGCACAAATACTATTGGGAAAGGCAGCCTTGGAGTCCTATGAATATGCGGATTCGCTGGCGAATCAATACTATGATCGGGCAATCATGATCCTCGAACAAAGCGTGGGTCAGGAAAATAACTTTTATAGCACGGCAATTAACAACTATGCCTTTTTCCATGAAAACATTGGTGAACTGGGCCTGGCACTGGAAGGTTACTTAAAAGCGCGGTCAATCGACTCTCTCCTTCTCGGCACCTATCATCAGGACTATAACCGCCTCCTATTTAACATAGCCAGGTGTCATGTCAAGATGGGTAATATTACAGAAGCAAGAAATCAGTATCGACAAGCGAATGAAATTCAATTGAAAAGGCTACATAGCTACTTTTCCGACTTCGACGAGCGTACAAGATTAAGTTATAGATTGGAAGCAATGGGGCATTTCGATGCTTTCTTTTCCTATGCTTGTCAACTAGGTGATGCATTAACAGATGACATTCAAAACATCAATCTTGCCACTAAAAATCTAGCACTGGACTACGCAATAAAAGGTCAAAAGTATCGCCCTTCAGGGACTGCTGATAATACACTATTTGAAAAGTGGATTCAGCTGAGAAAAAGAGTATCTCACTTATATCTCTCCAAGAATAATCTTGAGCAAAGTGAATCTTTTGCCCTGGATTCCCTCGAAGAAGCCATTGCTAAAATTGAAGTAGAAATCGGCAGAAGATTTGGTTCTACCTCAACTCCCCCAGCCCTAACAGCTCAAAATCTAAGAACAAAGCTTGAGCCGAATGAAGCAGCCATTGATTTCTTCAATTACCATGTTACCGATGAATATGGAAAGGTGCCGGATAGTGTAAGATATTACGCACTTATTACTCGAAGTGACTGGCCAAATCCAAAACTCGTATATCTATGCACACAGGATGAACTCACTTTCTTACTGAATGCCAGTACTCACTATACCAGTAATGCTGAGATTATTCAAAGGTTATTTGAGCAAATTTGGATGCCCCTCGATACTCATTTAACAGATGTAGAAGTCATCCATTTGTCTCCAGAAGGTGCACTTCATGAGATCTCTTTTGCTACCCTTTTTAATCGTACCGATGACAGATTATTGGGAGAACGCTTTGAATTCCACTACTACAGCAATTTGAGTGATTTCATTTTGCCGACGAAAAACATCAAAACCAATCCAAGTATTTATCTAGTAGGAAATCCGGACTATGGCCAAGTAGGTTCCAAAGTAGGTGCAGCTACCTTCTGGCAACCACTGAAAGGCACGATCCGGGAGATAAATGAAGTCGCAAAGATTTGTGCAAATGCAGGATGGGAGGTGAGTATGGATATTGCAAATAACGCCAGCGAAGCCAATTTCTACAGAAAGATAGAACAGGATCGTCCGACCATTGTACATTTAGCTACACATGGATTTTTCCTGCAACAAGACACACTTCTCGCAGAAGAAACAACCCTGGGAAGACATCTTACCCATTCTAGCCTACCAATGATAAGATCCGGTTTTGTCTTAAGTGGTGTTAATCATACCTGGAATACTTCTAGCGAACCTACTTATGATGATGGAATTATCACAGCACTAGACCTATCGATCCGAGACCTATCAAGCGTTTCATTGATGACACTTTCAGCATGCGAATCCGGTAGAGGTTTGGTAGCAGACGGGGAGGGTGTCTTCGGATTACAACGAGCAATAAAACAGGCTGGTGTTTCTCAATTACTCATCAGTCTTTGGCCCGTACCAGACCATATTACTGCTTTATTGATGGAGGCATTTTACAGCAATCTAGCGGCAGATACAGCTTCTACTAAAGCACTTTCCTTAGCTCAAGAATTAGTGCGTAGAGAATATCCGAATCCATATTATTGGGGAGCTTTTGTCCTCTTTGAATAAGCTTTGGATCTGTCCCAAATATTTAACATCAGTGGCCTTATAACACTGAACTTTTGTAGTCAAAGAATCCATGAAGCTACTCTCCAAATTCTTCAATATAATTCTCCATGATTGATTCCCGTGGCCCGATGTAATGAAAACCTTCAGCCCATTCTAACCCATACTTTTCACCCAATTTTCGATCCGATTGAATGCCACGTAAAAATGCTGAGTCACGATCTAAAACGAAGTGCTTGATGTAATTTCTACTGGCGGTTTCTGGATCATCACCCAATATATCCAAATGTCTACCCTCTTTTTTCAGTCGCTCAAGTAGCTGAGCTCCAGCAGTTCCAGCTGGTCCTTGCGTAATGTTTGCCCGATTGGCGGCTGTCTTCTTTTCGATATGTACAGAGATATCAACAATTCGATTTACCAATTGTGGACCACGAGAGAAATAGTACTTTTCTTTTACCGCATGGCTTGTCAACCCTGCATCCAAATGCTCTGGATAATCTAATCTACCTCCGGCCATCCAGCACGCGCTTTCGACTGCTCGCGCTGTGACATAGTGGTCAGGATTCTCTTCATAATGCCCCCAAGGATCGTAGCCAATGATCGTATCAATTTTCAGGAGTCGAATTAAAAAAATAAGCCGAGATCTCAACTCAACTATACTTATATTATCCATTCGGTGGTTTCGGTAGCCAAGATCGTAGGTCTTTATCAATCCCAGAGCCCGACCAACCTCTTCGTTGTCAATCTCATTATTTCTAATCACTTCTCCCACAGTAGATCCTTTTCCGGCATGGTCATCATTACTGGTTCGGATTAAATATCCGGTGTAGCCTTCAGCAATGAGCTTGGCCACTGTCCCAGCGGCAAAAAGTGGGATGTCATCAGAGTGGGGTTGGATAGCGGCGAGGACCTTCCCCTTGTGAGGTTGATTATCTGCTTTTCCCTCAATCACTATCTCTTCATCCGGCAGAAAAGTACGATGCCTCATTGGGGTGAATAGCGGAATAGCCATACCACTGCCTAAAAAAGTCCTTCTATCCATTTCTCGACAATTATAGTATAGTTTGCCACATAAAATAGTAATTTAATTCCTAGGTAGCTGAAGACATCAGACCTGAAGCAAGATTCCAGGTGTGCCAGATAAGGATTTTCATGATAACATTCGTTGCATCTATACTTAAAAGTTTAATAATGGTTGTCAACGGCGATCCGCTGACTGTGCTGCGATAAGTATAATCAGGTAAGCAGATCATAAAGACAAAGATCTTGATTGTCGATTCGGCGTTTGATCTGGTCTAAAGAGATCGGTGGACATGAAGCTTGATCAATTGGAAAATCCTTAATCAGATACAATTTTCAGTGGCACCTTTTAAGACTCAGCCTTGACCCCGGCTATCATGCACTAACAAATCTTTGAATAAAATAACACTGCAATTTTACACGATGAAAAAGTATTGGCCATTCCAGTCCTTTAGTAAGATCTCAGACAATTTAGTGCTTGCCTGTGTGATTGTCGCGATATTATCTTCTTGGAGGTGCCAGAGCAATGATGACGAACTGATATCCATCATAGTAGAGGAAGTAGTCACTGATCCTGTTCAACATGGTCTTAATCATCTATCTGCGACCTTGCAATCACTCCATCTACCCTTTGAAATAGTGCATAGCGAGACTGAAGTGAGTGGTCATAACATACTTAAACTGCAATTAGCGACTGGTACTTGGGGTCAGTCTGAATCTGATCTCAATGATCAAATGCCAAATGAACCAGAGGCCTACTCAATCTCAAGGATAAAAGTGCAGGATAAAAGTGGTTGGTTGGCTACTGGATTTGATGAACGCGGACTCATGTATGCTCTTTTCGATATTGCTGACTGCATTGAGTACAGAGAAGATGAATCAGCTCCCTTGACAGGTTTGAAGACAGTCCATGATCATCCCTACGTCGGTACGCGGGCGATATCAATGTATACAATGAATCGTCGATATTGGGAGACTAGATTTTATGACGAAGCGTATTGGAAAAAATACATGGATATGCTCGCCAGAAGTCGCTTCAATTCAGTAGTGCTAATATTTGGATATGAAAATGGTGGCTTCCTGGCACCTTGCTATCCCTACTTTTTTAATGTAGATGAATACCCTGGTGTGGGCATGCCGAATATGGCTCCGGAAGAACAAGCTAGAAATCTCGCTGCACTAAATCGAATGATAGAGATCGCTCATAACAGGGGCATCGAATTTAAAGTGGGCATCTGGGATCACATCTATAGGGGTGGTGTTCAGGCTGGTGGAATTTCTCCAGAAGACCTAGCGAATCAAAATACAGATCACCTGGTGGAGGGGTTAAATGCTGAGAACCTGTCAGGTTATACTAAGGTTGCTTTTGCCAAATTTGTACAGCTGGTTCCAGAACTTGACGGATTTCAACTCCGAATGCACAATGAATCAGGTTTAGAGCGCGGACAAGAAATGGCTAACTTCTGGTCCGAAATGTTTGGCATGATCAAAGAAGTGGCACCAGACATGCAGATTGATCTTCGTGCAAAAGAACTTCCCGAATCGATTATAGAGGTGGCCATCCAAAACGAGCTAAATTTCACCATCACGACCAAATATTGGATGGAGCAAATGGGGCTGCCCTTTCATCCTACTCATATCAACCGGGAAAACCAACATGATCGCCGACACGGATATGCCGATATGTTGAAATACCCTAGGACTTATGACATCCATTGGCGTCTTTGGAGTGGAGGCACACAGCGTATATTACTATGGGGTGATCCAAACTATGTGCGCCGATTTGCGAAGAGTACCCATCTGTACAATGGTAAAGGTTTTGAAATTAACGAGCCGTTGGCAACAAAGATGGAAGCACAGCCGCATACAGCAAATCCCTTCTCACTCCTGAATCCGAACTATATATACTACCAATACGAATTTGAAAGGTTCTGGTACTTCTATCAGGTTTTTGGAAGGCTGAGCTATAATCCTAAATTATCATCTGAGCTTTGGGAAAATGCTTTTGCCAAGCGAGTAGGAAAAGACGCAGCTCCCCTTGTACAGAAAGCACTACATAAAGCTAGCCAAATACTTCCTCGCATCATTGCTGCATGTTCGCCCTATGGAAAATTTCCTACCACTCGAGGATGGGCTGAAAAGCAACGATATGGCGATCTGCACCAGTATGCCGACGCAGAAGGAAGTGACATACAGCAGTTTGCAAGTTTTGACACAGAAGCAAAACTATTGATCGATAAGGGAGTCACTGCTAAAAGACTTCCCTCCATAACGAGTCACTGGTTTTTGTTTGCCTACAATGAAGTCAAAGGATATATTGAGAAAATCCATGCGCTAAATCCTACACCCCAAAATAAAGAACTGACATCGACCATTACAGATCTGAACATTCTCGCTTATCTGGCACTTTACCACAGTCAGCGAATACCTGCAGCAGTCAGCTACCGCCTATATCAGCGGACTAAGGATCCTCATGCCTTAGATGACGCCATCAGATATGAACAAATGGCCATTGGTGCATGGCGGAAAATTATTAGCTCAGCTGGAGATCATTATGCATCTGACCTGATGATGGGGGTCAGGCAAATCAATCGTCGTGGGCTTAAACACGGACTTTCAGGTCACTGGAAAAATGAACTCAATTACCTAAGGGAGGATGTGGAGAAATTGATTGTTGAAAGAGCCGCGTTGGGAAAGGCTCCGAAGCAACGTCAATCTCCGAGCTATGTGTCTTATAGTGATAAATCTAGTCGGCCCGAGTTTGAAATTATGCACCAACCAATAGACAGTGCTACCATAAACCAGCATCTTAAAATCAGTGTCACAGTACAATCACCAAACGATATAGAGTGGGTGCATTTACGCCATCGTCCTGTAAATCAGCATTTGGACTATGCAACCTTATCGATGCAACGACAAGCAGGTAGTAATATGTTTAATGCCACCATCTTGGCATCTGATATTGACCACACTTATGATTTTATGTATTTCTTCGAAGTCATGGATAAGAATGGAAATGGGCAAATCTATCCCGACCTGGATATCGAGACACCATATATCGTGGTGAAATTTCAAAGGAATTAGACTTTGATAAATGTCATGTATTTAAAGCAGCTAGGCTAAAATGAAACGAAGAACATTCCTAACCAATACTGCCTTAGCAAGTAGTACACTTATCTTACCTAACACAAGTATCCCAAGGCTACCGACACTACCAAATAGGAAGCAGGATGGACTTACTTTTGGCATAGTGACCGATGTGCACCATGGTATGCTACCGGACACAGAAGCTCGTCTCTCCAAGTTCATAGCAGCCGCAATCGACAGGGACGTAGATTTTATAATCCAAATGGGTGATTTCTGCCATCCCGGTAAAAAGAGCTCGGGATTTTTGAAAATTTGGCAGCAATTTAACAAGCCGGCCTATCATGTATTGGGCAACCATGATATGGACTTGACTTCGAAGGCCGGAATAATGGAATTTTGGGAGATGCCTTCACCCTACTACACTTTCGAAAGCGATGGCATTCGCTTTATTATTTTGGACGCAAATTTCCTCTATCGTGATGGTACATTTATCGATTACGAAGAGGCAAATTTCTATGTAGATAATGAATATCGAACTTATATTGATGAGGAGCAAATTGAATGGTTTGCGGCAGAGCTTGATCAGTCAGATAAACCCATTATGGTTTTCTCACATCAAAGTTTGTGGCATTATCAATGGGGTGTAAAGAATCGCTTGCTGGTGCAAAAACACCTCGAGCGGAATGCACAAAAAATCATTTGCTGTCTAAATGGTCACAACCATATTGATTTTCACCACCATCAGAATAACATCGATTATGTGGAAGTAAATAGCATGTCCTATCAATGGATGGGTGATAAACATCAGATAAAAAGGTACCCGCAGGAATTGCTGAAGGATTTCAAATGGCTAAATCATATAGCGCCCTACCAAGATCCATTATATGCTTTTGCTTCCATTGACTATAAATATAACTTAACCATTGAAGGTATTCGGAGTCGATGGATGCCTCCATCACCGTCAGATGCTGGATTTCGACAACAAGTCTACGGAAATCAATATTCTCCGGCGATTTCTGATTATAAACTTACCTATTAAATGATTTATCTAAATGACTTGGCTGTTCGTTATTGATCAGCCTGTCAACCCTCTCTACTTCTTTCAAGGTTTTCTTCCTTCTGCCCAGTTGGCCACATACCAAATGGTAGCGTCCGGCAACCTAGACCAGCCTTGAAGTGCCTCAAGATCATCATGGACATTATGCCCAGTTCGATATATTGATTTCATCAGTTCTGCTGCTTCGCTTAGGATAGTCTTTAAGTTGTTGACGTAGTGAATAAAGTCCAATTGATCTGCGGTTGCCCCAAATAGTACAAAGTCGATCTTTAACTGGATAAATCCTGATTGATTAAGAAGTGTAGTGAGATTCCTTCCAACAAATGGATCATTACCCTTACTCTGATAGACCGAAATATATGCTTCCCATAAACGATCGAAAGCCGATTGTCTAGGAACAATGCGAAAATTAGCGTGATCATCATCAATCAATACCAATTTACCTCCTGGACGAAGAGCATCATATACTTGCCTTACGACCTTTCCAGGATTAGAGAGGTGCTCCAGTAGAAATCGGACAAATCCTAGATCAAAAGTGTTCCATTCATTAGTTTCCAACGGTAGATCAAAAGCACTCCCTTGTCTAGTATCCAAACTGTCAGCCAAATCGCCAAAGGCCAGCTTCTTTCCCTTATCGATTTGTTCCCATTCCTGCTCGATACCAACCACCCGTCCGGATGTTAAATGCGATGCCATCATTCTGGAAAAGATGCCCAAACCACAGCCTACATCCAGGATGTTTTCATGCCCTTCAAGGTGCAAGCGATCTAAACAACGTTGATTTAATAGTTGGTTGAGGACAACAAGCCTCTCCTGTTCTAAATTCGATTTGCCGTGAATATACTTTGTCAACAGTCCACTCCTATTATTCAAACATTATGTTCTTGTCCTTAAAGAAGATAATAAGCTATCACTCACTGGCCATGATAAAAAGCGGCAGCATCTCGAAATCACGATAGAACGGATGTAGTCGTTGCGTATCATAGTGTTTTTCTACGTTCACATACTTCTTGGTAGAAGTTACCACTTCAATCGGTACATGATCATATCTACCATTCTTCAGAACAACCAGGCGTCCATGGATGCCACGCAAGATAAGATCTAGTGCCATGGTTCCGTAGGCCATGGGTACAATAGAGTCGATTGCATCGGGATCACCACACCTCACCAGATATCCAAGTTTTTGATTGATGGTGTTGATCATATTGCCATTGTTAAATTCAGGCGAAAGCTCCTTGAGTTTTCTAGAGACCTGATCTCCGATTCCTCCCAATTTTGCATGGCCATAGGCATCTTTTTCCATGTCCGAAAAATGCATATCTCCACCCTCGAAAGTGGCACCTTCAGATACGAGAACGATCGCATAATTACTCGGATTTTCCATGCGGTCTTGCACCATTAATTCTGTCAGTTGTTCGACATTAAATGGATGCTCAGGAATGATACATCGATGAGCAGCACCCGCCATGGTAGGAAGCATTGCCGTATATCCTGCATATCTTCCAAACACTTCCAGGACCATAAAGCGCTCATGCGAACCAGCTGATGTCCGCAAATTGTTGGTCATATTTATGGTTCTTGTGATGCATGTACTAAATCCAATACAATAGTCAGTACCTGGGACATCATTATCCATGGTTTTTGGAATGGCATTGACATTGATGCCTTCCTTAAACAATCGAACCGCATAGCTGAGCGTATCGTCACCACCAATCGCTATCAAATAATCTATGCCAATCCACTCAAGATTGCTGATTACCGTCGGTGTCATGTCATTTAGTTCATCTATATAGCTATCGGCATGATGGGCAGGAATGCGATCAAGGGCGACACTACTAGGTCTTGTCCTTGAACTATGTAAGAAAGTACCACCCGTACGTGCAGCTCGATCTACTACTTGTGTGGTGAGTTCGATAAAATTAGCCTTATTATCAAATTTTTCATCTTGCACCACATCTATGATGCCTCCCCAACCCCGGCGTAAGCCAACTACACGATATCCTTCACGGATGGCCCTGACCGTTACAGCCCTGATCGCTGGATTCAATCCTGGCACATCCCCACCACCAGTGAGTATACCAATCACACCTTTTGCCTTAGATTTTGTCATTATTTTATGTTTTGTGTAAGTTGTGAATCCACCCTGAAAATCTCATCCAAAATAGTCTCCTTTCCTAAGGATGGCACTTCCGAAGTACGCTCCCTAATACACCGTCCCTGTTGTAGCAGTAGAATCCAATCGAATATATACAATTTGTGGAAGGATTTCAGTTAAACTGGATGGTTGACAATAATCAAAGACCTACTACTCCAGTTCGTGCCTAATCCATTTTTCATATGGGCCGTTGGCTTCCATAGACAACCGCATTCTGCAAGGTACCGCATAAGGAGCGGGCGCCCATGCTTCAGGCTCGGAGGGGATAGTGGCTGAAGATACTTCTTTAGTGATTTCTGCTTGTGTGATGCAGAGATCTGTATAATCTGCTTGTAAAAATGCGGACGGAGCGGTTCTTCTCCTTGTTCGACATCACAAATACGCCCTGGCTGGTATAGGCCCCTTTGGCATGCCATACGGCGACGGGATTGGTAAATAATAGCCTCTCCAGATTGTGAACATGCACTACTGACACAGCACTTCCTGTATCAGGAACAACACTTGTTTTGCGGATCTGCCACATGGCGGGCTACTGCCGTTAGTCGCCCTGGCAATGCCTTTCGGGGGCACGACCCGGATAGTTCTTCCTTTATCAATCAAATAGCAACACATTATCAATTGGCCGGATTCTTTGTGAATCATGCGACAGGCGTCTGTGCCTCCCACACTTTCGGGATGTGTATTCAGCCGGTAATCTGATTTCAACAAAATCTGTTGTTGGATAACGTTCTTCAAATAGTTGAAAGAGTTATTTTGGAATCCTCTGTTGCTCCTATAAAAAAGAATTCTACTTATGAGATCATCTTTCTTGCTACTGATCGCACTCTTTCTCATCGCTCTGCCTTCTGCATTTGCACAAGGCGAACTTCGGACTGAAATTCCCTCCCTTCGGGCAAGCAGTTTGCAGGCTCCTCCGGAATGGGCCCTGATGCAGCGCAGGCTCATTCATGCCATGGAGGAAGCTGGAGACTTTTACTGGGACAGGTTTACCTATCCCGATGGCAGCACCATCAGCCAGGGACCCTATGATGATCTCTACGAGATGTTTTACAACTGGCCGGATTTTTATATGATCGGAGCCGACGAACGGTATTATGAGCGTGCACTTATGGCGTACAATGGCATCACCCGAAACAATACGCCCCACTTGCCGGATTCAGGAGATTATTTCCACCGATTATATAAGGAATTCCCTACCCATGATGACTTTTTCCACATTAGCGAAGGGATGACCCTTTTTTATAACCTGGCACTTGGCAATCCCGATATTCCCGAACATACGGCAAGGGCTAGGCGGTTTGCAGCCCTGTATCTAAACGAAGAGCCCGATGCTCCGAACTACGACCCGGAACACAAATTGATCCGCTCGATTTTTACGGGAAGTAAAGGCCCCCTTCATACCTCAGATGCAGAATACAACCTCAGATATGGACACGCTTCTTTGTACCCGGTTGTAAAAGACCTCGAACCTGATTGGCATGAAGACCCCGCTCGTAAAGCTGAAATCCAGTCAATCTATGACAGTTTGGTTACCCGAACTGATGTACCGACAAACCTGGGAGCAACAGGGCTAATTACCCACGCCTACCTCCTGACCGGCGACGAGAAATATCGGACTTGGGTCCTAGAATATGTAGATGCCTGGATGGGGCACATTGCAAAAAATGGAGGGATTATTCCAGATAACATTGGTCGGACAGGTAAGATCGGGGAATATCGCCAGGGACAATGGTGGGGCGGTCTCTATGGTTGGTACGGAAGATATGGGGTATTGATGATGTATGCTTCCATGAGCGTGGCTTCTGAATGTGCCTATTTGCTGTCTAGAGATGGAAAATATCTCGACCTGCTGCGGAGTCAACTAGACCAGTTGCTAGGTCGGGCCATCATAACTCCAGAAGGGCAGATGTTGGTGCCGTATCGTCGGAACCTGAAGGGCTGGCACAGTTACCGGCCCATGATGATTCGGGATTTGGCCCATTTGTATCACGCTTCCATGAATTCATCAGACTGGAAACGGATCGCAGACATGCAACCCGGTCATAGATTCAGACCACTGGCTACGGAAGGAACCTGGGGGACCAATACGCTGGATCACCTAGACTCGGAAAAATACGAAGCTGGAGAGCCGTTTATCTGGAGTGAAGAAATGGTCCTGGGAGATCGCACGATGGGAATGAGCGAATATGCACGCTGGATGTATTATGCAGGGAAAAATCCGGAATGGCCCTTAGAAGCCTTGCGGGCTGATTTTGAGGAAATGACACGACGTATGGAATTCATGCGAAACGATCCCCGGCCTATAACCGACATCAACAAAGATGATACCTATCCCAACAATCCTGTAATCATAAAGGCATTGCAACAGACGACCATGGGTACTCCTCAAACCATATATTTCGGAGGGCTGCTTCGGGCCAGACTGCGATACTTCGATATGGATAATCATCGCCCCGGCTTGCCTGCTGATGTAGCAGCCCTGGTTGATGGCCTGGAAAAATCAAAGACCTCCGTGCGATTACTTAATCTTCATCCGGTTGAATCCCGCAAACTCGTGATCCAAGCTGGGGCATTTGGCGAACATACCATTGTTGCCGCAACAGATAAATTTGCTAAAAACCCAATCCCAATTTCTGTAAATAGCAAATACTTTGAAGTCGTTTTGCCTCCTTCCACTTCTGTGCACCTTCATCTGGACATGAAACTATTTAGTAATGATCCGAGCTATGCGTTTCCATCGAGCCTATCATCACTAGTCAAAGAAAGTGAGTAGAGGTTTGCAGCCTTGATCCAATCTGATTGATATGACTCGACGCAAATTTCACCAAAAAAGCCTCTCAGCAATTGCCGCAGCCCTTAGTTTAGGAAGTAGTTTTTGAGTGTGGAAAAATCACCTTCGTCCGAGGGTGTTAGAATCTAATACCTATTGCTCCACTTCCTGCCTAATCCATTTTTCATATGGGCCATTGGCTTCCACAGACATCCGCATTATGCAAGGTACCTCATAAGGATGCACTTCCGTGATGCGTTGTTCTGCAGTTGACCATTTTTCGTTGGTCGTTTTCAGCAGTGAAACCCATTCATCTTCATTATTAATGTCTCCATCCCACCAGTATGCGGAGGTTATGGGAAAAGCATTTCCACAAGCTATTAACTTCTCTTTGAGCAATAGGGAGATCAAGGTAGTGGCAGATTCTTTATCTGCATGAGTAACATAAATCAAGCTAAAGGCCATGATTTGAATTGATCGACTAATATCAAATACTGATAAACCTAAATGGCAAGGATTTCAGCCATTTCCATCAGATCCTTGTCAATTTTCTTTTTCTTATTGATGGCATCTTCGAGTGGAGTGTAGACCACAAGGTTATTATGTACTCCACACATGACATTGGAGTGACCTTCTAAGAGTCCCTTCACAGCACCATGACCCATTCTTGCCGCCAGTACCCGATCCAAAGCCGTGGGAGCTCCCCCTCGCTGCAGATGACCTATCACCGCAACCTTTACTTCGTACTCGATCAAGTTCTTCTTGACCATGTCTGCAACTTCCTGGCAAGAGCCGTTTTCATTGCCTTCAGCAACAACTATTAGTCCAAACAACTTTTTACGTTTGACCATTTTTTGAAGAACAGCCATTAACTCGTCAACATCTGTGGCACGTTCAGGAATTAGAATGCCCCCTGCGCCCCCACCTATGCCCGCATAAAGTGCAATGGAACCATTGTGCCGCCCCATCACTTCGATGAAAAATAAGCGATTGTGTGAATCCGCTGTATCCCGAATTCTGTCTATAGCTTCCACGGCCGTATTGATAGCTGTGTCAAATCCAATCGTGAAATCGGTGCCATACAAGTCATTATCAATGGTACCTGGTACACCCATCATGGGTATACCAAATTCCTTTTCAAAAATCTTGGCACCTGTGAACGTACCATTGCCTCCAATGGCCACGATGGCATCGAGATCATGCGCCATGATGGTTTCATAAGCGGACTTTCTCCCTTCCTTTGTCCTAAAACGTGCACTTCTAGCGGTTTTTAATACAGTGCCTCCTTTGTGCATGATGTTAGCCACGTCTCGACTCTCGACACGTTGCACCTCTCCATCTATCAGCCCATCATAGCCCCTATACACGCCATGTACGTGTAAATCAAAGTGGGCACCCGTGCGTACAACTGCACGAATGGCTGCATTCATACCAGGAGCATCTCCTCCTGAACACAATACTCCTATATGCTTGATATCTTTACCCATTCCTTGTAATTAAATTGAAAATAATCACGCCCCCAGATGAAACCTTACCAGGCCTTCTATTGGTTTACGGACAACTTCACCCAGCTCTAGCTGCCACTTCGACAGACTAATGCCTAACTCGCTGCAAAAGTAATAAGCTATTGATCCAGCAAAGTTAATTTTTTGATACTTTTCTTGGCTTCCAAGATGGATTCGAATAAAATCTTCAAATGATGCAGCGAGGAGTTTTTGAATGAACGGATGTGACTTATGTTTGCCGGCGAACTGAGCATACTGTGCTAAAAATTTGTTGGGTTGACCAGATTCACGAAGCTGTTGGAGAAAATCGTACCTCTCAACGGGAAAGACATGCGTCGCTAAGTCATACAGATCGTGCGGAAGGTGTCGATAGTAGAACGCCTTGACCATTCTCCTACCAATATCCATACCACTGCCCTCGTCACCCAATGGATATCCTAAGGTTGGGGTCTGGTATACTATGTCAGCACCATTATATGCTCCTGCATTACTTCCAGTACCTAAAATGCAAACTATTCCAGGTTCTGCCTGACATGTCGCTCTTGCAACTGCTAACAAATCAGAGCATATCTCCGCATCAGCAACCTGAAAATTTTGGCGAAAAGCATTGCGAATATGATCTTTAATATCAGCATTTCCAGCTCCCGCACCGTAATAGACCAATCTAAATGCTATAGTCTGGGGTACTATGGTCTTGATTTGGTCAAGCAATAGGTTAAGTTGTTGATTATTCTGCACCACTGGATTAAAACCCACACTATCAAAACGGGTCACTCCATCCGTTGATAGCCACGCCCAGTCCGAACTTGTTGATCCCACATCGCCAATTAGTCTATTTGTAGTATACATCTGGCAAAATTAATCCATTGATCCGCATATATGTTGCGATCATACTTGACACTGACATCTATCATTTACAGTATCCTTGGAAGTCTCGAACTTACAAACATCAACCAGTCAAGGTAATGAAACACCTGCTTGTACCAACGGATTTTTCGGTCTATGCCAACTTTGCTAAAGATCTAGCAATAAAATTAGCCACCCGCTCAAATGGTAACATCACGCTTTTACATACTGTTGATGTACTACCTTCAGGTTGGGAGCAGCTATCTGATACAGATCAACAAGCAACCATCAAAATTGATGAAAAACTCTCCGTCGCCCATGAGCGCATGTTGGCGACTCAACGAGATGCAAAAGAACTAGGTATAAATCTCCAGATTTCTTTCAGAGGTGGAAAACTCTGGGAAGCAATTGATAAGCTAGTAACTAGCCAATCCATTGACCAGATCGTGATGGGTTCACATGGCGTTAGTGGTAAAGAAGAATTTTTTATCGGCTCCAACACTCAGAAAGTTGTGCGGAATGTAAATTGCGATGTGTTAATTATTAAAAATAAGATACCATCGATCCACTTTCCAAAAGTTGTATTTGCCACTGGCCTCGATATTTCAGAACAACCTATTTTTCAAAGATTTTTGCAGATGCTCTCACTCTTTGATACCGAGGAAGTCCACATTCTGACTGTTAATACACCCGGCTTTTTTTCACAACCTACAGTTGTAGTGCAAGAGAGTCTTAAAGATTTTGCCAATATGGTTTCTGATTTCAAATGTGAAACTCACTTTATATCCGACATTACGGTCGATGCCGGTGTACGTAATTTCAATGAAAAAATTGAAGCTGATCTCATGGCCATTTCAGACGAAGGAAAAAATTCACTCATTAGGATGTTCACGGGGAGTAATGTCGAATTTCTCGTAAATCACGCTGAAGTGCCTGTTCTCGTACTAAAAAAATGAAGGAATCATGAAAAGAATACTGTTTGCCTCTGATTTGTCTGATAGCGGGATGAACGCCCTAAAATACACATTGGCCCTAACTAAAGATACGGGTATTAGCATTGATCTCTTGCACGTATTTGACATACCTGTGATCGTTGCAAGTAGCTTACCGCAAACGGCTATTTCCACAATGATCAATGAACGTTCAGAACTAGTTCTAGAGGATCTGAAAGAATTGCAAAAAGTGATCCCTGAGAACCAGCAAGGCAAATTGGATGCTGTCTATGGGCCATATCCTGCCTCTGAGATAGTACATGTTGCGACAGAAAATGAGGCAGACATAATCGTAATGGCACTGCGTCAAAAATACAGCTTCATAGATAGACTAATGGGCACCGTTACCGCCCAGACCATAGCACTTTCGAATATCCCTGTATTGGCCATTCCGAGTGGTGCCAGTTTTACCGGTATTCACAAAATTTTATTTCCGACCGCAATCGCCCAGTCTCACAGCTTACCCGAAAAAGAAGAAAAAGCCTTACAGTGGTTATATAATTTCTGGAGCATTTTCAAATATCCTTCCATACATTTATTGCACATCGATAATGACGCTGATGAAGGGACCGACATAACATTTAAACATAAGCCCTTCTCTGAAACCGACTTTACAGTATCTCATGCTAAATCTTTGGAGGCTGGTATAATCGATTATGTGAAAAAAGAGAAAGCTGAGCTTATTGCACTATATAAACCGCATAGAAGTTTCTGGGAACGACTATACCATTCCAGTGTTACACGAAAATTGTTGTTTAAGAGTAGAATTCCTTTGTTGGTTTTCTCTTAATAAAGTAACTTCAATAAAGCTGCTCGGGTTGCTATCTAGAAATATTAGATAAAAAATGCGCTTCAGGAATAGCTTGCTCGATCCGATGCTATAATCTCTGTGGAATTGATATCGAAAAGATTTACCTGTAGACTAGCTACATTCTGAAAATCCACAACTCTTGCAAATCAGACACCCTTCTTTGTAGATTAGTCCATCTGGATCTTCACAGCTGGGACATTTTTTCTTGACTACCTTGGTACCGTCAGGGATAAATCTTTTCAATGCCCTGACAACACCTTTACGCCATGAATTGATGCTCTCGTCTGCAAGATGCAAACCATTTACCAAGTTAACCACATAATTGAGCGGCATACCGTGGCGCAGTACACCGGAGATTAGCCGAGCGTAATTCCAATATTCCTTGTCAAATGATCGAGATAGACCCTCAATTGTCACCCTATAGCCGTCCTTATCTAAGAATTGAAAATCATAGCGGTTGCTATTGGACTCTTCATCAAACTCCTTCTTTACCCAACCTCTGTTTACATAGTCGGGTAGTTTAAACATATCTTCAGCCTTACCCGTAAAAACTTCGTATGGTCTGTTCTTTAGCACACCAACTACTGCGATCCATTCCTCCTTGTTGTTTCTAAATCTAAGCACCTCAGCCTCAAGCACTTTTGGTCGTTTTGGTGCGTCAGACTCTTTGAGCTCATAAACAGTCCCTCCTTGCTTTGCTTTCACTTCTTTCTTGTCATTGGCCAATAGTACACCATCCCTTGATCCATCGCGATAGATGGTACATCCCTTACATCCTGATTCCCAAGCGGTCTCGTAAATATCCCTAACCATTTCGACGCTTGTTTCACTTGGAATATTAACGGTCACACTAATAGAATGATCAATCCATTTCTGAATGGCTCCCTGCATTTTGACCTTTTCTACCCAGTCGATATCATTGGCTGTAGCTTGGTGAAATGGTGATTGACTGATGATCTCCTCTAACTTTTCATCATCCAGTTTCACTACATCCTTGACCGAATAGCCATTGACCTCCAACCAGTCTTTAAACTTGTGGTGAAATACATGATACTCTTCCCACGAATCACCCAAATCATCGACGAAGGATACAGTCACATCTGTGTCATTTGGATTAACCTTACGCCTTCGTTTATAACTGACCATAAATACCGGCTCAATGCCAGAGCTGGTTTGTGTCATCAAGCTGGTGGTTCCTGTTGGAGCTATCGTGAGTAAGGCGATGTTGCGCCGTCCATATTTGACCATGTCTCGATATAAGTCAGGATCTGCGTCTGCCATTCTCTGTATGAAGGGGTTTGCAGATTCTCTAGCTGCATCGTAAATACCAAACGCTCCACGATCACGTGCCATATCTACTGAGCTTCGGTATGCATTGAGGGCTAATGTCTTGTGCACATCTACAGCAAAAGACGTAGCCATGCTGGTACCATATTGAAACCCCAGCGCAGCCAACATATCTCCCTCTGCAGTGATGCCCACGCCGGTTCTCCTACCTTCGACACACTTCTGCCGTATGTTCTGCCAGAGGGTTAGCTCATTGTGCTTCATGTCCGCTGGCTCAGGATCATTCTCGATCTTATCAATGATCTTATCAATTTTCTCAAGTTCCAGATCAATGATGTCATCCATCATGCGTTGTGCAAGCTGGGTGTACTCAGCAAATTTTTCAAAATTGAATTTTGCATTAGGGGTAAATGGATCTTCTATAAAACTGTACAGATTAATGGCCAAAAGCCTACAAGAATCGTACGGACACAATGGTATTTCTCCACAGGGATTCGTACTTACCGTTTCATATCCTAAATCCGCATAGCAATCTGGAACAGACTCTCTGATGATGGTATCCCAAAACAACACCCCCGGTTCTGCGGATCGCCATGCATTATAAATCACTTTCTGCCATAGCTTATCAGCATCCACTTTCTTGGTATACTTGGGCTCTTTCGCTCCAATGGGAAACTGTTGAATATAGCTCGATTTGCCTTGTGCTGCTTGCATAAATGCATCATCGACTTTGATAGATACATTGGCACCGGTCACTTTGCCTTGCTCTGTCTTCGCATCAATAAAATCCTCAGCATCAGGATGTCGCAAGGAAACCGTAAGCATCAATGCCCCCCTTCTACCTTCCTGGGCTACCTCGCGCGTACAATTCGAGTATCGCTCCATAAAGGGGACGATGCCCGTAGATGTTAACGCACTATTCAGGACCGGACTGCCTTTGGGCCTAATATGCGAAAGATCGTGACCAACTCCACCACGTCGTTTCATCAACTGGGCTTGTTCTTCATCCATCCTGATGATACCGGCATAAGAATCAATACCATGACCGATCACAAAGCAGTTGGAAAGCGAAGATATCTGCATGTCATTACCAATGCCAGACATGGGACCTCCCTGTGGTACCAGATACTTGAACTTGTCCAACATTTCAAATATCTGTTCTTCCGTCCATGGATTGGTATACTTCAGCTCGATGCGGTGAATCTCCTTTGCAATACGCCGATGCATATCTTCTGGCGTCTGTTCATAAAGGTTACCCTCGCTGTCTTTCAACGCATATTTATTGATCCATACATTCGCAGCCAATTCATCGCCATCAAAATACGCAGTCGACGACGTGAGCGCTTCCGCATGGGTAAAGATCTGTCTAGTTTTTTCTTTTTGTACGGTATCGGGTTCTGGTAAAGTCTCTACATTCATACGATTAAAATCTTAGGTGTCTTTCAAAAAGTACTGCAACTTTATATAAAAAAGATTCATTATATGTCTTTTCTGCATTAAACTTCTCAACATGCTGTTGGTAAAAGAGCTGCAGCGGATCAAATTACCAATTTTTAACGACTATTTCCATCTTTGAGGATGAATAAATATAGATTTTTCTTATCTATAGCAGATTAGTAACCAGTTTCTTGGATCAACATTACTAGCTTTCAGACGCTGACTACGCCCTGTTTTGCCACCACTCTTACTTGTAAACACGTTGACCCATTTCACACCGAAAGCAGAATAGCAGTGTTGGTCATATCACTAGACTTCAAGGCATCGCATCTTCATCATCTACAGAACTTACCCACATTTGCAGTCATGCACTTCGAAAAAACGATGCCTTGCAGATAATCTGAACATATATCAGTATTGCATCCTTGAAACTTTAGTGGTTTAGGGGTATTAAATGCCAACCCTGTTTAACAGTAAGTAAACAATGATTTGAGAGATAAGGTTTCTTGTCTGCTAATGCCAATAAGTCTACATGATGATGACTATTGACCGATAAGGGATCAGGTATTTCTTGATTCTTTTCTATCTTGACAACCACCTAAACATGTAATGTGAATCAGCACCTTTTTCTTACAGATCTGCAGCAGAATATTCGAGGAGATGTCTTGACTGACGACGTCAGTTTGGGAATTTATGCCACCGATGCGAGCCTATATCAGATCAAACCAATTGTGGTCTTGCTACCCAAAGATGCAGACGATGTAGCGACCGCAGTAAGAATAGCCCGAGATCACAAGGTTGCCATTGTGGCCAGAGGAGGTGGTACCGGCCTTGCCGGACAGACCATCGGTACAGCTATGATTCTAGACTTTTCCAAATATATGAATGCCCTCCTCGAACTAAATGCTGACGAACAATGGGCACGAGTCCAACCCGGTCTTGTCAGAGACAATCTAAATGTATTGGTGGCAGCACATGGATTGCACTTTGCTCCAGATCCTGCCACCTCTAGCAGGGCCAATGTTGGTGGAATGATGGGTAACAATTCTTCGGGTACGAAAAGTATATTATATGGAAAGACCATCGACCATGTACTTGAAATGAATGTTCTGCTCAGTGACGGCACAATTTTGCACCTGCATCAGGAGTCACCAGAAAACTACAAGCGCATAGCATCTGAGGAGGGTCGTAAAGGAGAGATCTTTCGTGGAGTGCAGAAAGTGATCCAAGAAAATAGTGCTGAAATTGCGGAGAGATTTCCCAAGGTTATGCGCCGAGTGGGCGGTTATAATCTTGACGAGTTCATTCATACCGACCATTGGAATCTCAGCAAACTCATTGTGGGTTCGGAAGCAACGTTGGCCCTTATCCTTGAAGCAAAGATCAACCTTGAACCATTGCCGAAACACAAGAGCGTATGCCTCGTACATTTTCGAGAGCTTAACGAGGCCATCAGGGCTGTCCAAACGATGGTCGATTTCGGACCTGCAGCAGTGGAAATCATTGACAACACTGTAATCACCCTAAGTCGAAAGAACCTTACCACACAAAGGAGTTGCCATGTGATCGAAGGTAATCCTGCGGCTGTCTTAATTGTTGAGTTCTACGGTGACACTCCTGATGAGGTACTATCCAAACCTAAACCGATGGTGGCAAAGTTGCAAGCTGACGGCATGGGCTATTCATATCCCATTTATCCGGAGGGGCCATCCTATGATGACGTCTGGACCATTAGAAAGAAAGGCCTTGGTCTAATGCTCGGTATGAAAAGCAAAAAGAAACCCATCGCCTTTATCGAAGATGCTGCCATCCCTTTAGCCTCTTTACCACAGTATATCGAAGAGGTCTCTGAAGTATGTAAACGCAATGAAACTGAGGCTGCCATGTATGCGCATGCGAGTGTGGGTGTAATCCATGTGAGACCCATTTTAGATCTCCGTCAGGCCGAAGACATTGAGCGGTTTAAGAACATTGCAGAAGACACCTTCGAACTTGTTAAGAAATATAAAGGCTCTTGGAGCGGAGAACATGGAGATGGTCTGGTGAGGAGTCCATTTAATGAGCGGTTTTTCGGAAGCCAGATCTATCATGCCTTTGAAGAGATCAAGACACTATTCGATCCTTTAGGTTTGCTAAATCCTGGTAAGAAAATTCACGCACCTCCTATAGACCATAACCTACGC
The DNA here is from genome assembly GCA_013001595.1 of Saprospiraceae bacterium. Lineage (GTDB taxonomy): Bacteria > Bacteroidota > Bacteroidia > Chitinophagales > Saprospiraceae > JABDMH01. The sequence continues at coordinate 27,164 of JABDMH010000160.1, forward strand.
TATGGATCAGACTACCGTGACCATGAAGTTTCTACCCTATTCCATTATCGCCAGGATGGCAGCTTCCACGATGCTGTCCATATGTGCTCCGGTGTTGGCGAATGCAGGAAGACAGTCAGTGGTACCATGTGCCCAAGTTTTATGGCTACACGAGATGAGGAGCACTCCACCCGTGGTCGGGCCAATGCATTAAGGCTGGCCATGTCTGGTCAACTTAATGGTGAAGGACTAGACTCAAAGCGAGTGAGAGACACGATGGATTTGTGCTTGAGTTGCAAAGCTTGCAAATCGGAATGTCCCAGCAATGTAGACATGGCAAAACTGAAGAGCGAAATCTGGCAACGAAAATATGATCGCGAGGGCGTGACCATCCGGGAAAGGTTCATACGTGATTCTAGCAAATTCGCCCGCAGTTTTTCGGGAAGCATGGCTCCCTTAATCAATGGAATCCAGCGTAGCAAGATCTTCAGAGGTGCCATGGATTACCTGGTTGGAATAGAGAAAAGAAGAGTGCTGCCAAGTTACGCTCCTACCAGATTTACTCAATGGTTTTCAAAACACTATAAGGCACCTGCAGACCCGAGAGACACCGTAGTTCTATTCGTGGACACCTACTTAAATTACCACGAACCCAGTGTAGGCATTTCAACCGTCAAATTGCTCACCTCATGTGGATATGCCGTCGAGTTGGCCGAAGTTGGATGCTGTCAGAGACCAAAGATCTCCAACGGATTCCTGCGGAGTGCAAAGTCTGAAGGGGAGGTGGTCGCTCAAAAGCTCGATGCTTTCATGAGTCAGGGACGAAAGGTGCTCGTTTGTGAACCAAGTTGTGCATCAGCCCTTAATCTCGATATTCCTGACCTGCTAGACGATGAAACTTTGGCAAACAACTTAGCTGTAGGTGTTTTGCCGGTTGCTGATTTTCTCTTGGGAGAATTGGAAAAACATTCGAAGCTCCCCCTCTCCATCAAATACGATAAAATTCTTATGCATGGACATTGCCATGAAAAGGCGTTATATGGCACAAAAGCAATAAAGGCACTTATCCAGGCCTGTGGAAAATCTGTAGAAGAAGTCGATTCGGGATGTTGTGGTATGGCAGGATCTTTTGGATACGAGAAGGAACATTACGCCATGTCCGAAAAAATTGGCAACAGAAGGCTCTTCGGTGCTGTAAGGAAAAGTGATGAAGACACGTTCATCATTGCCAATGGATTTAGCTGCAGACATCAATTGTCACATTTTACCAATCGCAAAGCCCGTTACTGGACCGAACTATTCTTTGCGTACAACTAACCAGATCTAATACATGAGCACATCACTATTAGCCCTCCTAGCCTTTCTGCCCATCCTTCTTGCGGCAATCTTATTGGTGGGTCTACGCTGGCCGGCTAAAATCGCCATGCCAATGGTACTATTGCTCACCATTATCTTGGGATATTTCGGTTGGCAATTATCCTTTGTTGACATTTCTGCCAGTATTATTCAAGGGCTTTTCATCACTTTTGACATCCTATGGATCATCTTTGGAGCCATATTGCTCCTTAATGTGCTAACCTATTCTGGTGCTGTCGGTGTAATTCGGGAAGGATTCAGCAAGATCAGTGAAGACAGACGCATTCAGGTGGTCCTCATTTGTTGGCTATTCGGATCTTTTATTGAAGGTGCTGCAGGTTTTGGAACTCCCGCTGCGATCGTAGCTCCCTTACTTGTTGCAATCGGTTTTCCCGCTATGGCTGCGGTGATGCTCGGTATGATGGTCCAAAGCACCGCAGTAACTTTCGGTGCTGTTGGAACACCGGTGCTTGTCGGAGTTCGCGGTGGCCTCGAATCGTCAACATTTGATACCTATCTTGCATCTGCTGACATGTCGACATTAGACTATCTAATGTTGGTGACCAAGGAGGTCGTTATTTTTCATGGAATCGCCGGCACCTTAATTCCGCTGCTGATGGTGTGTATGCTGACTCGTTTCTTTGGTCAGCACCGCTCTTGGCGCGAAGGTTTGGACATATTTCCCTTCTTATTATTGGGCGGTGTGGCGTTTACCATACCTTATATATGTATTGGTTGGATACTGGGTCCTGAATTTCCTTCTCTATTTGGTGCCCTTTGTGGATTAGCCCTGGTGACTTTTCTATTATCCCGGGGATTATTTCATCCCAAGGATCCTTGGCGATTTGCACCTCCCGAGGACTGGCCAAAAGCTTGGTTTGGTAGCCTCACAATAGATTTAGAAAAGCACAAACGAGATGATGCACCTTCACTAATCAATAGTTGGATTCCATACTTGTTGGTTGGCCTCTTTTTGGTCTTAACCAGATTATCTCAACTTCCGATAAAAGATTTTTTACGGAGCATTTCTTTCAAGTGGACCAACATTTTTGATACAGACATCTCTGGTTCCACATCACCGCTTTACCTTCCGGGTACGATCTTAGTCATTGTAAGCATCATCACCTATTATTTCCATAAAATGACTCCTGCTGGATTTAAGGCTGCTGCTAAATCCAGCGCAAAAATGCTGCTTGGTGCTGGTTTTGTGTTGTTATTTACCATACCCATGGTGAGGATCTATATCAATTCAGGACTAAATCCCATGGGTTATGAAAGTATGCCGGTCTCTATGGCCGAATGGGTAGCTGTCAATGTAGGAGAAATCTATCCATTGTTTGCTCCTTCGATTGGTGCCCTCGGTGCATTTATCGCTGGAAGCAATACAGTGAGTAATCTAATGCTTAGTCTTTTTCAATATGGAGTGGCTGAAAGATTGATGATGCCGACCAGCCTTATTGTGGCTCTACAAGCAGTAGGCGCAGCGGCGGGAAACATGATTGCGATCCACAATGTGGTTGCTGCCTCAGCGACCGTAGGATTACTAGGGAAAGAGGGTGCCATTCTTAGTAAGACGATTATACCCACCCTATATTATGTAGTATTGGTAGGAATTCTTGGATTAATCGCCATCTCTTTAGCCTAGGCAAGAATGGTGGTAAAGTAGCCGTACTCAGTGTAACTGTTTGCTCATTGCTGCAACACACTTTCTGGTGCAAAGTCTAGATATGGTGCTGCCCTGCGGATAAAAGCACTGTCAAATACCCTTATCTCGTAGAGTTCCTCGATTGAATCGATGCCTTGGCGCTGATCGCGAAAGTTGATCAATATGTTGGATTGCTTCCAATTGAAATAGGGATGTAGTTTCAGTGAATCAGCAACCATGCTATTAACTCTCATCTTCAGATAGGGTTGCGAAAGCTCTAAAGATTCCTGAATACTTTTAAAGGTTGAATCGGGAAGTCCATAGGTTTCTCCAACCTGGTCGATGGCATAGAACCCACCAAGCCCCTCTCGAAATTTGACAATTCTCCGGGCAAGTGTCGGCCCTATCCCATTTAGCATCTGCCACTGAAAAACATTGGCAACATTTATATCGATTTGGTAATCCTCCGATTCCGCGACAGTTTTAATCGTCGGTTCAAAAACCGCTTTTTCACGAAATACTGAATCAATGAGAACGAAATCTGCCAGTCGAGTAATTAGTTCATCTTGAACGCCATAAATAATCGACAGGTCCTCCACCTGGCGAAATATGCCACCTTTTTGGCGAAAGCCCATTATTGAGGCGATCGCGAGTTTCGAAAAACCCAGCGCACGGAGGCTATCGGCACTAGCAGTATTAGGATCAAATTCGAACTGTTGTTTTTTTTGCACCACAGTACCCTTTTCAGGCACTCGTTTATTGTTAGGAAATATCATTTTGGATCGATTGGTCTCGACCCAATTTTGATCAATGCGAAATATTTTTTGCACATCTTCAACGCTTGCAAATGCACCCTTGGCATCCCGATATTTTATCCAGGTTTTAGCCACCTGCGGATCCAGTCCATATTGAACCAAGGAATGGGCATCGATGGTATTCACATCAAATGATGGAATGGATATAGGGAGTGGCTCGCTATTCTCTAAAGAAGACATATACTGTCTGACTTCATCTTTGAATTCAGTTAGGTCGGTATCGAATTCCATGAAATTCACCATATTAGGGACCGCTACTCGGAGTATAATTATGGTGGTGATCAACAAAAGTATCGCACGACGTTCTCGCCTGGTGAAATAAAACCACTGTGCATAATCAGGTCGCTTCATGGTTGAATCACTTTTCGGTAGGCTCCATCTACGCGCATTTCGTGTATCGCCAAATCTTGTTGATGAGCAAGCTGGTTGATGTGGCGGATGTATCCATAAGGTAGTGAACGATCCAACAGAACCTCTCCCACTCTATATCTCAATAAATGCATTTGCTCATCTAACTCGACAGGGGTCTGTAGCCACAGCAGGTCTACCTTCGGAAAATAATCTGTCAGTCGGAATTCACTTCGATCCACCACATGACATGTCCAATCGCCCACTTTTATAAAACCTGCCAAGTTCATGAACTGGTCATTCTCCGACTGCGACGATATGGGTGTTGCCTGACGTGCATACCGATAGCGAGCAACGTCGTAATGTAGTTCAGTATTTGTATCTTTTGGATGAAGGCTATAGACTTGCCTTCCCATAAATAAGTCTGCATGTGATTTATGCGAAAGACTGTACGCAACAAACTCCATCTGAGTAGCCAATTGAATTTTTTTTACTCCGTCATAAATCTGACATCCGACTACAGCTGTCAAAACATAGATTAGATAAATAGATTGTTTCCGAATCAGTAGTAGTGACAACAGGCAACCACAGACTAATAGTAATGCGACTTGATAAATATCAATATGAATCCGTTCGATACTCACACCAGGAATTTGCTGAATCAAATAGATCCATCCATTTAACAACAAAGCAATGTGGCTCAGTAAAAATGCAAGTATCGCACCCAGAATGGGAATAAATGACAATGCGAAAAAACCAATTCCTGCAGCCAGTAAAAGAAAAGCCAGGGGAATTGCCACTACACCAGAGAGCCAAAAAAAGATGGGGAATTCATTAAAGTAATATATGGACAAGGGAAAAGTAAATAATTGAGCTGCCAGGGATAGACTGACCATTTGCCAAATCTTGTAAAGCCATCGATTTTCTACCAGGCATATTTGCTCGATGGGTTTTTGGCAAATCAAAATTCCTAGAAGAGCCATGAAGGAAAGTTGAAATCCAATGTCGTAGATACTCATCGGATCTACAAGCACTAGACCAAGTGCTGCCAAGGACAATGAATTTAGTGCATAATTTTTTCGGAATATCACTCTACTAAATTCGAATAAGCTGAACATGGTGGCTGCTCGCACTACACTTGCTGCACCTCCAACCATCAATGCAAAAGACCAAAGGCATAAAATAATGAGTACAGAACGTATCACTTTAGGGACACCAGTTCTTAGGCCAATGAAAGAAAATAGGGTGCGTAAAATCAAATAAATGATGCCTAGATGAAGACCTGATACTGCCAAAATATGCATCGTTCCAGCATCAACGAAAGCATCCTTCAAATCCTCTGGTAACATACTTTTATCTCCCAATAGGAGCGCTTGGCACAAAGCAAGCGCATCCGGGTTCTCAATGCGGGCCACAAGAGCCAAATTCAATGCTGCTCGCCACTTTCTAGGATATCTATGCCATGGCATGTCTTGATCGGTGGCCAAAAGCATTGGTGGTTCATTGAGGTAGGCCTGATGATAAATCTGCTTCCCCTTGAAGTATCGTTGATAATTAAAAGCTCCCGGATTGTGGGGAGGATTGATCGTTCGTATTCGACTGCAACTAAACATTAAATCTCCCACGGAAATTGTCTCGCTCAAATCATCTCCATACAATACCAAGTGACCACCGGCCTCATTTCCATTAAGTCGTACCACATCAGCAAGTACTCTTCGATTTCCAACCTCACTGACCTTAAAGTATACTTCATTTCGGTCCTGGATAAAATGTATCAAGTGGTTCCCATCATTGCCCGGTAACTGCGCCAAAAAAACATAGCAGCCCAACCAAAAAACAGAAGACAAGAGACTCAAGCCAGCAAAGATAGCAGTCCAACGATGATGACTGCTGCGATGAAAAGTAACGGCTGCTAATGAAGAGCCAACTAGGAGAGACAAAGCAATAGCCAAATCGATATGTTCATTCCAAGAGGCAAAGCATACGCCGCTAATAAGGACAATGCTAAATCTCAAGCATGGATGCTTTCTTAGGTAGGAAATCATAGTTCGGGGCCATCTTATCTTTCAAAATAATAATATTTCGTAGATCATTGTTATAAAATCAACAATTATCTTTCATGGCCTTACCAAAAGCATCGCATAGGCACGCCATCACTTGTCGTTCGCCAATTCCCTTGACCTCCAAAGGACAATACACACTAGCTTTTGCATTTTTTTGATACTTTATGGCAACCTATTTTCAACCTATAGTGTAACTTGACAGTTATGAAGAGACGAACTTTTTTACAAAAGGGATCAACCCTTTCAGGAGCAAGCTATTTCGGCTTCCCTTTAATTAGACCGCGGACCAAGAAATATCGTGTAGTCTTGATCGGAAGTGGCTGGTGGGGCATGAATATCTTGCGGGAAGCTGTCAAAAGTGATATGGTTGAGGTGGTTGGACTCTGCGATGTGGATCAGCGCCAGTTGAAGAAATCAAGTACTGAAGTGCAACAATGGATTGGAAAGGATCCTAAGAGGTACACAGACTATCGAGAATGCCTTGAAGATGCCAGACCGGAGATAGCCATTGTGGCTACACCGGATCATTGGCATGCGCTACCCACAATCGCAGCCATTGAGCAAGGAGTTCATGTGTATGTCGAGAAACCAATTAGTCATACCGTTCTCGAAGGGAGGGCCATGCTTCAATCCGCACGAAGAAACGATCGTGTAGTCCAGGTGGGTACACATCGTCGAACTTCAGCGCACCCCATCGCGGGTATGGAGTTTTTGCATTCTGGAAAAGTGGGAAAAATACACATGGTCAAATGCTTTGTAAATCGCAGCGGTAATCCTGGAAGACCCGTTCCAAACGAGCGTGTACCGGAAGGCCTGGATTGGAATGCTTGGATTGGTCCGGCACCCTATCGCGGTTACAATCCGAAAATTCATCCGAAGGGCTTTCGACAATTCTTAGATTTTGCCAACGGCACGATCGGAGATTGGGGCATTCACTGGTTCGATCAGGTATTGTGGTGGAGTGAGCAACAATACCCCACTAAGATCTATAGCAGTGGAGATCGCTATGTCAAAGCCGACAATACAGATGCTCCGGATACACAGCTGGCCATCTATGAGTTTGAGGATTTTGAAATGATCTGGGAACATAAGCTGGCTGCCGAAAATGCTTATGAAGAACATAGCATCGGTTGTTATTTTTATGGCACTAAGGGCACTTTTCACCTGGGCTGGCGCGATGGCTGGACCTTCATCCCCAATAAGAAGAGTGGTGAAAGGATACATATGCCTGCACAGCTGCATGAGCCAGATCAACAAAACATCAAAGAACTGTGGGCCGATTTTATCCAGGCCATTGAAAGTGGTACAAAGCCAGCCTGCGATATTGAAAAAGGATACCATGCCACGAACATGAGCTTACTTGCCATGATCTCGATGAAGCTAGGTAGAAGCATTGAATGGGACGGGAAGTCAATTATTGATGATCCCGAGGCAGCTCAGCTCTTACAAAGGCCATATCGAGATCCTTGGATATATCCAAGTTGAGCATAGATCAACCCCTTATTGCTCTATCATTATAAACTGACATCTAAGCGAAATTCAATTAATTTTGTTGGTAGATGTAAATCGCTGTGATCTTATGGTTCGCCTTTTGGTTTTCTGCACACTCACTTGTTTGTTATTGGCTGACTGCCAACCCGATCATAGTTACCGTGCTCCGGTTTCTGATCCGGAATTCTTGCATCGGGCACATCATAAGCTCACAGACATCATTGTGTACGATATTTTTTCGCCACCTGTAGCGAGTAGAAACTACGTGTACCCTAGCATTGCCGCCTATGAGACGGTTCGCCAGGCCTACCAGGAAAATAAGTCTTTGGCAGGTCAACTGAGGAATCTAAAACCCATACCCGCTCCTAAGGATACAAGCCTATGCAATCTGCCTATTGCTGCCTTTCAAGCCTTCGTCACCGTGGGCAAGGCGCTGATTTTTTCAGAAGGCAAGATGGAAGAATTTGTCAGTGAGGTTCACCAAGAGTATCGTGACCTAGGTGTTCCTAAAAGAGTGCTCGAGACTTCACTGGCTTACGGTAATGAAGTAGCACAACACATCCTCAACTGGGCTGATGAAGACAATTATAAGCAGACTCGTACTTTTCCAAAGTTTGACATTCGTGATGAGGAGGGTCGTTGGCAACCTACACCTCCGGATTACATGGAGGGAATTGAACCCCACTGGCGCGAAATTCGACCTATGGTGATCGATTCTGCCCAACAATTTACCCCACCATTTCCAAGCCCCTACGATCTCAGTGAGGGTAGTTCTTTTCACGGAGAAGTAATGGAAGTCTACGAAACCGTCAATTCACTAGACGAAGAGCAGACCGAAATTGCCAAATTTTGGGATTGCAACCCCTATGTGTCTCATCACAAGGGTCACGTTATGTTTGCTACAAAAAAAATAACACCGGGAGGACATTGGATGGGGATTGCTGAGCTGGCAGCCAAGAAAGCCAATGCCGATATGTTGACCAGTGCAAAGACATACGCACTCACTTCAATCGCCCTATTTGATGCTTTTATCAGTTGTTGGGATGAGAAATATCGCAGCAGTCTCATTAGACCTGAAACGGTCATTAATAAGCATTTTGATGATAGGTGGGTACCGCTCTTGCAAACACCGCCTTTTCCCGAATATACAAGCGGCCATAGCGTAATATCGGCCGCAGCAGGTGAGACGCTGACGGCAATCTACGGGGATAACTTTGCATTTGACGATACCGTAGAACTGGCATATGGATTACCTGTACGTTCCTTTTCTTCATTCAGAAATGCTTATCAGGAGGCGGCGATCAGCCGGTTGTATGGTGGCATCCACTATATGCCTGCAATCGAAAATGGCGTGATCCAAGGGAAAAAACTAGGCATATTTATTATCAATTCCATTGACCTATAGCTCCCTCAATCCCAGCTAAGTAATAACAAATAGACAATCAGATCCAGGGTATCGTACTTTAGAACTGTCCGAAATAAAAGTCAGGAATTTAAACCTTGACCCAACTTTGGCGTCAAATTGGCCGTGTACTTAATTGAATTGAAACCTCATCACCTCTAAATATTAAACATGGCAGGATTCTCAAACCTCGATCTCACTCCATATGAGGGAGCATGGACTAGCAAAGAAGCGTCACATTTACTACGACGGACCATGTACGGACCTTCAAAGGAAGATATTGACACTGCAGTTAAATTAGGTTTAGATGGAATAATTGATGAACTATTCGACATTAAACCACTACCAACCCCTCCCATCAATTTCAATTATGGAAATGATCCAATCGTACCCATTGGAGAATCCTGGGTTGGCAAACCCTATACCAGGTCTGACACATCCAACCAACAGATTGGCAGCAGATTAGCATCACTCAGATCATGGACCGTCGGAGTAGCCATCAAAGAAGGTATTTCCCTTCGGGAAAAAATGACCCTGTTTTGGCATAATCATTTTGTCACAGCAGAAATAAGAGATGCCAACTTCGCGTACAATAACATCACCATTTATCGTGAAAATTTTACAGGAAATTTTCGAGACTTGACCAAAGTGACAACCATTGACACTGCCATGTTGCGCTATCTAAATGGCACCCAAAATAGTAAGCAACGTCCCAACGAAAATTTTGCCCGAGAACTGCTGGAACTATTCACCATCGGAAAAGGACCTCAAGTTGCAGAAGGCGACTATACAAACTACACCGAACATGATATCGGCGAAATATCCAAAATTCTGACGGGTTGGGTAGCATTGGGTTATCTAAGTAGAAATCAAGAAATCGCAGAGAGTCGCTTTGTTCCCAATCGCCATGATACGAGCACCAAAACTTTGAGTGCACGATTCGGTCAAGTCCAAATTCCTGATATGGCTGATCAGGAATACCAACATCTGATCGACATCATATTCCAACAAGATGAAGTGGCAAACTTTATTGCACGCAAAGTGTACCGATGGTTTGTGTATTATGAGATCGATGATCAGATCGAGCAAAACATCATCAAACCTATGGCATCTATACTTAGAGATGCGGATTATGAGATGGAACCGATGCTTCGGGCCCTATTATCCAGCCAACACTTTTATGATGCATATGCAGTGGGTGCCATTATTAAAAACCCATTCGATTTTATTGTAGGATTGATCAAGGTTTTGCAAGTAGATTATGGTTCCAATTATCAAGAGCAGTATAATCTTTGGCGGCGATTCTACGGTTTTTCAGGGCTGCTGCAACAAGATTACTTCAATGCCCCTACGGTTGCTGGTTGGAAAGCGTACTACCAAGAACCACTCTACTACCGAAGCTGGATCAATGCCAGCACGATTAGCTCCCGGTTCCTGTTTTCCTCACTCATTGTAAACGGTATGCGAGTGAATAGGATTATGCTACAGGCAGATCTACTAAACTTGATTGAAGGAATTGAAGATCGGCATGACCCAAATGCGCTCATAGATAATCTGGGAGAGATCCTCTTTCCTGAGGCCATAACTGATGGTCAAAAGGAGTACTTGAAGTCCCTACTGATCCCTGGCCTTCCAGATTATGAATGGACGGTGGAGTATGACCTATATAAGACTAATCCAGAAGATGAAGAACTTAAAAATGCCTTGAATGCCCGACTGCAAACTATGCTTATTGGCATGCTGAGCTTGCCAGAATATCAATTGAGTTAATCACCACCAATATCACAGCCCTTGAAAGTTTAGCAACATGAAAAGAAGAGACTTTTTAAGATCCGGATCAGTACTATCACTTCCAATCGCCCTAGGTGGCAGCAATGTGGGTGTATTGGCACAGACCCAACTGGGCCAACTCATGCCAGAAAACAGCGATCGGATTTTTGTCCTCATTCAGCAGAATGGAGGTAATGATGGCCTCAATACCATCATCCCCATCGATCAATACGGTACCCTTACTAGCCTACGCAGTGACATTTTGGTACCAGAAAATCAAATCTTGACCTTGACGGAAGAGACCGGGATGCACCCTGCAATGCCAGGCCTCAAGGACGTATTTGACGAAGGTGATCTTGGCATTATCCAGAATGTGGGATATCCCAACCAAAATCGCAGCCACTTCCGCTCCACCGACATTTGGGACACAGGATCCGTGGCGACCGAAGTGCTCAACAATGGATGGATCGGAAGGTACCTGGACACTCGTTTTCCAGGATTTCCTGAAGGCTACCCCAATGAGGAGACACCTCACCCCATTGCCATCACGCTCGGACCTACTGTATCTGAGACTTGCCAAGGAATTGCAGCAAACTTCTCTCTTGCCATAAATGACCCGACAGCACTGGCCAATATTCCTGGAACGGAAGGTGGCGAACTACCAGATCTTCCCTATGGATATGAACTCGACTTCATCCGACAAGTCGTGGCTCAAACCAATATCTATGCTGAAATCTTAAGCGCTACCGCTGAAGCCGGAACCAATCTATCTCAGCTCTATCCAGATCCTGGTCAGAATCCGCTGGCAGATCAATTGAAAACAGTAGCACAACTGATATCCGGTGGTTTGCAAACCAAGATATACGTAGTGAACATCAATGGATTTGACACCCATGCCAATCAAGTCGATGGTGGAGATGCAACGACCGGCATTCATGCTCAACTCCTAGCTAACCTTTCTGAAGCCATCCATGCCTTTATGGATGACATCCGGTTGCAGGGTAACGATCAGCGGGTAGTCGGAGCAACGCGATCAGAATTCGGCAGGCAGATCGCATCTAATGGAAGTCTAGGTACTGACCATGGTGACGCAGCACCACTAATGGTGTTTGGCAGTTGTGTTCAAAGCCAAATCCTAGGTGATAATCCAACCATACCAAATGATCCCGGTCCAAGGAGTGGAGTGCCGGCGCAAATCGATTTCAAAGACGTCTTCGGGTCAATTTTGATGGACTGGTTTGGTGTAGCAGAAAATGAGGTTTCAGACCTATTTTCCCACGACTTTCAGCATATGGCCCTAATCGATCCATGTCAAACCACAACGGCTGATCATCTGGACATTCATGATGCATTCTTTATAAGGGCCTATCCAAATCCGTTCTTTGAAGAAATTACCGCCGAATTCAATACCGAAGGAGGAGAGCTCAGAATGAGCCTGGTCAATGAATCTGGCCAAGAGGTACTATATCTAGGAACATCATTCTTTAGTCCCGGTAAGCAGCAAGTAAGCCATCAGATCTCCGAACTTCCGGCTGGCCATTATTACTATAGGCTGCAGGGTCGACAAATCAATAAATCCATATCCTTACTGCACTTCTAGGAGGTGTCAGGTATTTTTGATTTGCGGTGTTTAGATGACTGCTCAAATCTTAACTACAGAATCACGACGCGTTGATTCAGTAGACTCCATCAGTCTATCGAACGTGCTTTTTGGCAACGATGTATCTATCCCTCACTTGTCCGGGTAACCGAAGTCCAAATCTGCTATTGATTATATTTTTCGGCGTTCAAACTCAACACGAAGATTCAGTAACGTTTTGCTTAAAGCTTGCCCTATCGGAAAGAGGAAAGAAGTGCTGGAAAAGATGATGTGGTCTCACCTTGTGCTTTATCATCAGCAAAGGTGGATTCACCCTGTGGATTCATGAACTGATTGATTCTCAAGGTCCTTAGCTACTACATACCAAGGGCAACATCCCTGGTTGCTACTAGTGAGCCTACTCCGAAAAATCGCCATATCAAAAATGGCTCTTTTGGCGATCTTTTCATTTTTCTCACCTTGCTGATACTCAGGCATCACCAAATTTCAAAAAAGAGCAAATCTCATCCAAAATAGTCTCGTTTTGTGAAGATGGCACTTTCCGGAGCACGCTCACTAGTGCTATCTACTGCTGAGGTGCACGATTATAGTCCACTCCATTGACATACATGTCATAGCTGTAGTCAATATCAAGACCACGATCCGCAGCAGAGATGGTAGACAATAATAAGCTATTTCCACTCTTTCTGTACTGAATATCCACAGCCTCATCAGCAGCTAGCTGATCAATAATGTCTACCAAATCTTGATCTAGATTCACCTCAATTACTACCGATGCCGATCTGTCCGATCCTGGACCGGGAATAAATCTACTTGGATATTTATCACTTAAGATGTCTATGAGATCAATGATGCGCATCTTATTGGATGGCTCCGGGATGATCACCGGCTCAGGTTCAGGTTCGTACAATTCTACTACTAACTCATTACCATCAAAACTTGCCTTATCGCCTGGATTCAACTGTACTGCTTCGAAGGCTCCGGTATTTGAGCCAAAACTGACCAGACCTTCCACATTTTCAGCTTCCGAATTATCACCCTCTGCTTCATAAGAAAAAACAGTACCTAGCACTTCTACTGAAGTTAGGCTTGTCACCACTTCGAATGGTTTAGGATCGTCAACAACATCAAAGACCGCTTTACCCTCTAGGAAGATTTCACGTTTTTGCGCTTCTGAGAAAAAGCGAGGCCTGAGGTACCTGATTTCACTACCTGCCGTCATTTCTGCACTACTACTATCTGGGAGTATCACTGTGGTAGCTTCTTCAGCTCTAAAGGTGGTATAGGGATCCCAGGTTAACCAATAGTAAAGGGCAAACCCAACCAACAATAAAAGAATGGCGGCCACACTTCGCCTTCGCCAAAAAGGAATCCGTTTTACTGATGTCTCTTGCAGACCTGTTTGAGCTGCAATTTTCGCCCAAGCATCATCTTCATCAGCTACTTTCCAGTCCGCGATGTCCGTTGAAGCCTGCCAGATTTTTTCATAGGTATCAAAATCAGCTTGGTTAAAGGACGGATCATTACTGATCTCCTTGCCAATTTTTTTACCCGCAGCGGAATCACCACGTATAAAAAACTGCAATATTTTATCCTCTAACCTTTTCATCTAAATCTTAAACTATAATGTCAAGACGTTTGTAAATCGTGAAGACCCTAGATTTTCCAATAGCTTCTTCACACCTTATCTTTTAACAACTCTTTCAATTTTAACAATGCATTCTTCATATTGTACTCTACTGTTCGCTTAGATATATTTAAGTGTTGTGCAATCTCATCGTATGTCAGCCCCTCTTGCTTACTAAGTAAGAATATCTCTTTCGTCTTTGGTTTTAGCTGAGCCACCGCCCAGGCAATTTTTGACGTGACACTTAGCCCTTCGATGGTTTCCTCGTCCTGTGATTCTATCCATTGTTTTTCTTCCGCATACATATCTGCATAGTCAGATGCCACCTTATGAGCGCGATAATGGTCAATTAATGTATTGCGTGCAGCCTGAAATAGATAACTCTTGGGGGAGGTAGAAAAGGATATTTCGTTTCGCTTTTCCCACAACTTGACGAAGGTGCGCTGAGCGATTTCCTGGCTCAGATCCCAATCCTGGGTGCGCGAGTTTAGGAAGTTGCATAGCAGATTATAGTGTTGCCTAAACAACTCCCTAAATGCCTCTTGATTTAACGCATTCGTTGCCAAAATATGTGCCTACGGTGAAGTTTCTTTGGTTAGTTGGAGCTCACAAACATCACAAAAGCATAGTGTCTTTTACGCAATTTCGAACAAATTAACTAAAATCTGACTTTATGCTGAGCATCTCCAACCACTTATTTTCTTCTATGGAGATCTGATGCGAACTCCACTTGAGCTCCTCTCGAAAATAGGCAAAAACAACTTGCCTGACTACAGACAAAGATTGTGGCATGAAGTAAAGTCGTCCTGTCCGACGCACAACAAAATCAGATGGATATCCCATCATTTCATTATCCATGCAATATGTCAATTCTGCCCACACCAATGCGCCCTCAGGGTCTTGAAACCGCGAACCAGTCAAACTGTCTTCCAAAATAGACTGACTAGCAAGACCATAATTTTGTGCAAGGTACGGAGCATAGGTTTCTCGTAGTCCCATTGCAGTCAGCTGGGCCTTTAGTTTGTTTACGAAAGTATCAACCTCAGATTGGTCGACAAAGTGCGGATCTGTCAAAGGAATTTGCTCCGTCTGGCATGGCAATTTTCGCAAATCCTTTCCTGCCTTGACCACCAGATCAACCACACGTTCGGCCATCTTTCGATATCCTGTCAGCTTGCCGCCAGCAATAGAAATCAACCCTTTATCGGAAACAAATATCTCGTCCTTACGACTGATTTCAGATGCCGATTTTCCATCTTCATAGATCAAGGGCCTAACGCCTGCCCAACTGGCTTCAACATCCGTTCTATCTAGACTACAACTGGCAAAAGTTTGATTGACGGCATTCAGCAAATAGTCCACTTCAGCTCTAGTAATTTTCACATGATCCTTATCTCCTTCATAGTATGTGTCAGTGGTGCCAATATAGGTGACATCAAGTCTGGGGATGGCAAAGATCATGCGCTTATCCATGGGTACATCGAAGTACAGTGCGTGTCGAACTGGCAATTTCTCTCGATTCACAACCACATGTACACCTTTGGTCAAATAAAGGTGTTTGCCAGTGATGGGACCGTCAAGTGATCTGAGATCATCAACCCACGGGCCGGTGGCATTCACGACCTGATCAGCTACAATACGAAAAGAGGTATCTGTAAGATGATCGCGGCACAATGCTCCAAATATTTTTCCATTTTCCTCAATGAATTCTACACATTCGGTATAATTCAAAGGTACTGCTCCATGCCTGAAAGCTGTTTTGATAACTTCAATGGTCAAACGGGCATCATCAGTTCGATACTCTGCATACAGGCTACCTCCCAACAGTTTGTCTTCAGGAAGGAGTGGTTCAATCGCTTTGATCTCAGATGGGTCAAGCATACGCCTCTTGTCGTCACCCTGAACTTCAGCAAGATAGTCGTAGATGAATAGTCCAATGCTGGTCATTGTTTTACCTAAAGATCCATCTTCAATCAACGGTAAGACCATTTTTTCAGGTACGACCAGATGGGGTGCCAGTCGATGCAAAATGGCCCGCTCTTGTCCAACTTCTTTGACCAGGCCAAATTCAAATTGCTTCAGATAGCGTAAGCCGCCATGAATGAGTTTAGTAGATTTTCCACTAGTTCCTGAGGCAAAATCACCTTTCTCAACAAGTGCAACGGTTAGACCTCTAGATGCAGCGTCCAAGGCAATACCTGCACCGGTGATGCCACCACCTACCACCAACAGATCAAAGGTCTTTGACTGCAATTGCTGAATAAATTGAGGTCTTTGGACTTGAGATAAGGTCATGATTCAATCCAATCTTTGGTCCGATCTACCGCCTTTTTCCAACCCCTATATAGAGATGCTCGCTGCTGTGAATCCATCTCTGGAGTGAAGACTTTATCTAGTTGTCTTAAGGAAGTTAGATCCTCTTTAGACCAAAAACCGATCGATATTCCAGCAAGAAAAGCAGCTCCCATCGCTGTGCTCTCAGTTATCTTAGGCCTAACAACATCTACTTTCAGGATGTCGGCTTGAAACTGCATGAGGTAGTTATTAGCCGTGGCACCCCCATCCACATTTAGTTGATCCAATTGGATCCCACTATCCTCCTGCATAGCCTCTAGAATATCGCGAGTCTGGTATGCGATCGAACGCAAAGTAGCCAAGGTAAGCTCGGGTTTTCCAGTATCGCGAGTCAATCCGAAAACAGCACCCCTGGCGTACATGTCCCAATATGGTGCACCAAGTCCGGCGAAAGCAGGTACCACATAGACATCATGGTCAGATTTGGCACTTAGAGCGAGAAGTTCAGAATCTGCTGCATCATCAAAAAACTCTAGACCATCCCTTAGCCACTGAATGGCAGCTCCAGCAATAAAAATGCTCCCTTCCAAGGCGTAATATACTTTATCATCTAGACCCCAGGCGATTGTTGTTAACAATCCATGTTTGGACTCAAAAGCCTGTTCTCCCGTTTGCATAAGCATAAAACATCCGGTACCATATGTGTTCTTTGCCGATCCAGGTTCTAAACATTGCTGTCCAAACAATGCAGCCTGCTGATCACCGGCCACACCCCTGATT
>JABDMH010000001.1 GCA_013001595.1 Saprospiraceae bacterium
AGGCACTTAACACCATCGGGATCGAAAAAGATGATTCGGATTCAAATTTAGCCGTTCAGGTGAAGGCTATATCCTTAAAGGCCTTAAATCAGCCCAACAGAGCTATTGAGCAATTTGAAGTCCTCAATCAAAGAACACCTAATCCTTATATCGCTTATGAGCTTGCCGACCTTAAGATCCAGGTAGGAGACAATGCCGGTGCCACCAGCAACATTGAGTATGGTATTGCCAATTCAAAAGATGAAATGAAGTATGCCTTCTATGAGCGGCAACAGCCCTATGAGGTACCTTTAAAAGCTGCTTTTATACACTTGAAAGGCCTAATGGAGTACAACTTGGATAAAACCAAGATAGATGAAGCCATCGCTTATATGGATGAAGCCCTTAAAATTGATCCGAATTTCAATTTGGCCAGTTTGAGCAAGCAAGCCCTGGTTTCAAGAAAAGAATCTCCTGAGGAAGAAAAGTAGGGGATAGCTCATATCAGCCCATTATTCTATAAAGCAGGATCAATCTTTGTGATCCATTATCGTGTTTTTTGAGCGTAACTTCTTTGTCAAGACACTATCTGTATCCTTTTTAATTGACAACAACGCATCTACATGCTCATTGGGAACAGCGATAGATAGGACGTAATGTGCAATTTTCCAATTGCCCCCCATGTCCTTTTGGAGAACACCCGAACCACGACAAATTCCCATCCAGGTATCGAGTAACTCATCAAACCAGGCCAGATTATTTGCCTCATTGAAGAAAATATTACGTTCTACAGCCTCAAAACTCCACGCCTTTCCTTTATCAAAATAAGGTTTGGAAAAGGCTTTAAATGCTTCAACTGACCAATTTTCCGTGGCATCCGTCCCAATAAAGATGGAGCGGTCTGTCATACGGGCAAAATAGGCATCGTAGTCGGCATTAGATGCGGCAAGGTGCCATTCATCCAGCGCAATTTCCACCTCCTTTTGAGAATTTTCCTGACCCTGTGCCGGATAAACCAGTACTATCAATACCAATAAAAGTGCAATCTTATTCATCAAATAAAGTTTTTGTGTCCATAGTATTATTTACTAGAATGTTGCACTGCTCCATCGCATTACTATATGCCTGGATCAATTGAAGGGTAGCCTCTTTGCTGTCAAGTCGATAATCGAGCAGGGCCTGTACTTTTAAGAGATAGGTTCTAATAACAGTGAACCTGGCGCTGATCTGCTGAGATTCTAATTCTGCCGGTGCTGTCGAACCACCGAGAAATTCAAATTGTTCCAGCAATTCTTCTACGATCAAAGCGTATTCCTCTCTACCTGACGCCTCATATATTCTTGCAAAACTGTTGTCAAAGGACTTGAATTCAGACCATTTATTAGACAGTTGTAATGCCTTGCCTTTTAGAGGTGTGGTCCTAGGTAGTTCGGAGATTTCAAAGGCCAAAGTATTGGAAGGCGAAGACTTAATTTCCTCCTGTTCTGGTTTACAGCCAGCAACAGTGACTAAAAGCATGAGAAAGATCCAATATTTGTGCATAAAACGAATGTACAAATTTTAATAAGAGCTATATTTATAGAGTATAAAATATGGCTCAGATCGTACAAAATACAAGCTTGATAATCGGTGCCTGCGGACAAATAGGCACTGAACTAACATTGGCTTTACGCAAAGCCAAAGGGGCTTCAAAAATCATCGCAAGTGATATCCGAGAAGGGGGGGAACAACTCATGCAAAGTGGCCCCTTTGAAATGGTAGACGCTACAGACTACGGAGCTATTGAAGATACTGTCATCCATCAGGATGTTTCAGAGATCTATCTTATGGCGGCCATGCTAAGTGCCACTGCTGAAAAATTCCCTGAAAAAGCCTGGAGTCTCAACATGAAGTCCCTTTTGAATATCCTTAATTTGGGAAAAGAAGGGAAAATAAAAAAGATATTCTGGCCTTCCAGTATTGCGGTTTTTGGACCGAATTCGCCAAAAGAAAATACTCCTCAGCAGGCCATTATGGACCCCACAACGGTCTATGGCATTAGCAAACTTGCGGGCGAGCGATGGTGCTCCTATTACCACCAGAAATATGGAGTTGATATTCGAAGCCTTCGTTATCCGGGCTTATTGAGTTGGAAAACGGCACCGGGAGGAGGAACTACAGATTACGCCATAGAAATGTACCACAGAGCTGTTTCCAACGGCAGATATTCATGTTTTTTGGATAAAGATTCCCGCTTGCCCATGATGTACATGGATGATGCCATTCAGGCAACATTACAGCTTATGAAAGCTCCGGTAGAAAACATCAAAATACGCTCGGCTTATAACCTGGCAGCCATGAATTTCACGCCAGAAGAACTTGCCGCAAGTATTAAGAATCACATTCCAAGTTTTAAAGTGGATTATGCTCCGGATTTCAGGCAGCAGATCGCAGATAGCTGGCCTTCAAGCATGGATGATCAGGCGGCGCGAAAAGATTGGGGCTGGGCTCCTAAGTTTGACCTGGTTCGCACCACTAAAGAAATGTTGGCTAATATTTCCT
>JABDMH010000080.1 GCA_013001595.1 Saprospiraceae bacterium
TCCTCGATCCGAAGGCATTCTTGCTGCTTATATGAACCCTACCAGTGCTGTTGGGCAAGTTGCAATGACATCGCTTGCAGGAGAAATTGAAGCTGAAAGAGGTAATCTGGATAAGGCCATAAAATTATTGTCTGAGGCTGTGGAGCTCGAAATGAATCTGGTCTACCAGGAGCCTTCGGCATGGCATTATCCGGTGAGACATGCTTTAGGCGCCGTTTTATTGCAAGCTGGAAAAGCGGCTGAGGCCGAAGTAGTCTATCGCGCAGATCTGGAGAAACATCGAGTCAATGGATGGTCGCTGTTTGGTCTTTATCAAAGCTTGATAGATCAAGGCGAAGTGAAGAAGGCAAAGAAAGTCAGGTCAAAATTTGAGGATGTCTGGCAGCATGCCGATGTGGCTTTGACGGCATCAAGATTTTAATCTTTTAAGCATCTGAATTACTTTTTGCAGATAAATCAATTTTTTTGACCTAGCTGACTTCAGGTCTGACCAATGATTTAATGAATGCCTAAGCAGATGAGTAAGGGAATGGCCGGTTTGCAGCACACAAATTCATGCATTGTCTTGATCACAAGCACTATATGGCAAAGATCTGCCCAACGGTGATAGGTTGTTGCTGTTGGATCGGGTTAGAAGACTACATGATCAAGAAAGTCATTCACCCTTTCCTGCTCCCTCCAACCACCACTACAATCTCTCCCCTGATCCTAGCCCGTTCCTCGGCCCAACTAACGAGCTCGATTAAACTACCCCTCACTACCTCCTCGTGCATCTTCGTGAGCTCGCGACAAAGGCAAGCCGACCTTTCCGCACCACAGATGGTAGATAGCTCCCTAAGACAACGGTGAATTCGATGAGGGGATTCGTACAAAATGAAGGTGTCTTCCAGTGATGCCAAATATGCCAATCGTGTCTGTCTTCCCTTTTTATGTGGCAGAAATCCCTCAAAGAAGAAGTGATGGTTAGGTAAGCCTGATAGAATCAACGCCGGCACAAATGCAGTGGCCCCAGGCAAACACTGTACATTGACACCAGCATCGATACAGGCACGCACCAGTAAATAGCCTGGATCTGAAATACCAGGAGTGCCCGCATCTGTAATTAGGCCAGCACAGGCTCCTTCCTTTAACTCATCGACGATCTGGCTTGTAAGACGGTGTTCATTCTTAATATGATAAGACCGAAGTGAGACGGTTATACCAAAATGCTTGAGTAGGCGACCAGAAACTCTGGTATCTTCTGCTAGAAGAAAGTCCACTTGCTTTAACTGTTCGATTGCACGTACGCTGATGTCGCCTAAATTTCCAATGGGAGTAGGTATGATGGTAAGCATACTTAGGACGCTGGTCTAATGGAAAAGTGAAGTAGGGATAGAAATACGTATAAGACGATGGCCAGACTAATGGATGCCTCCCTTAAAAGAAGGACCAGTATAATGACCAGGATGATGTAAATCCATT
Organism: Saprospiraceae bacterium; assembly: GCA_013001595.1. Taxonomy (GTDB): domain Bacteria; phylum Bacteroidota; class Bacteroidia; order Chitinophagales; family Saprospiraceae; genus JABDMH01. Next base: position 1,462 of record JABDMH010000080.1, read on the forward strand.
GAACCTGTTGTCCCGTCCAAGTTAGAGTCTTGAATTTAAACCAGAAATGAGGGAGGGTAGAAACCATGAGGTAACAAAACATGACTAAACTCAAAAGTAGTACCACAGGGTTTATAAAGATGTGCGCACATTGGGTGCAAGATGATGCATTTGCCACTAGGTAAAGTCCAGTGAAATAGACAGCTGCGGCAGGTATGGGTAGGCCAGAAAAGGAATCTCCAGATCCAGCTTCAATATTAAACCGGGCTAACCGATAAGCGCCAAATAGTGGGAATATGAAAGCTGTATAAGGCAAGATATCACCAATAGGCCCATCGAATGCATCAACTTGATGCAGCATTTGGTACAACATCATGCCCGGCACCACGCCAAATGAAACTACGTCAGATAGGCTATCCAGTTGGATACCGATTGGCTGGTTCATATGCAATAAACGAGCTACTAATCCGTCAAGGAAATCAGCCAATAGACAAATACCTACACAGATGACAGCAGCTAAAGGGCGATCGGAAAAGATGAAGACAATGCCCAAGCACCCCGAAAACAGATTGGAAAGTGTAAGTAAGTTGGGTAGAAAGCGAACCATGCCCAAAGCTATTAATTATCTGTATCTCTATGAAGTATCCATCAGATGCCACAGAGCCAATGACTATCTGCTAGACTTGGACAACGGTTTGGCCTTTTTGACGGTCTATAACTATAGTAGTGAGCTCTCTCCGGAAAGAGCCATTTTTGATTTGGCGACCGTTCGGAGAGCGCTCACCAGTGTACCGACTGGTAAATAACTACGCATTTTGGCATATTCTTTTGCACCAACTCATCATCACCAAAATCCGCACTTAGCAAAGGCTATGCTCGGTATTGTTTCTACCGACGCTTCGGCCGGCATAGAGATTCGACCTGGCACAAAATAACTATCCCACACTGTAGATTTACTTACAAGACGGTACGCAAGAGCTTTAATGCGCTATCGTAAATATTCGTTAAGGTCACTTGTTTAGTAAAACTGGTTTGCGAGAGCGATCGTTATCTTTAGGCGTTAATTACACTTCATGCGTTTACCTTTACTAGGTCTCATGCTAATGATGGCAATTGGTTTGTTTGCCCAGCCAGGTAATGACGAATGCATTGATGCCATTGAACTAACCAATATCGCCAATTGGTGCTCAGATCCAGCAGAATTTGGCACCGCCGGATCATCCATCTCGGTACAGGATCAACCCAGGTGCTTTGGCGCTGGAGACGGAGACGTTTGGTTTAGGTTTTTTTCGATCTCGACCAACTTAAATATTAGGGTGATCGGAGATATTGTCGATATCTATGGCGTAACGGAATTTTCCAAAGGCACACTGAGAGAACCTAGACTTGCATTGTACGGTGGATCCTGTGATGCATTGACATTATTGACTTGCGATCAAGATGATGGTGACCACATCTCAGAAATTTATGCAGAGAACGTCGTGCCCAACAGTGAGTATTATCTAAGGATCAGTGGTGCGTCTCCAGGGACATTTCAACTTTGTATTAGTTCATTCAACCTAGTACCTGAACCCAACTCAGATTGTGGAAGCGGAGTGGTACTTTGTGATAAATCGTCTTTTTTTGTACCGAATATCAGTGGCGATGGAGAAGACGGCAATGAGGTCAACACTTCCTGTCTCACATCTGAAGATAATTCTGCTTGGTACAAGTGGGTGGCTGGGAAGTCGGGCTCCCTTGGATTTGTAATTACACCCAACAACCCCGGTGACGACATTGACTTTGCCGTGTATGAGCTCCCTAACGGCATCAGTGATTGTGGAGACAAGATTGAATTGCGCTGCATGGCCTCCGGAGCAAATGGTAATGTTGAGATATTTGGAGGTTTTGTGGCAGATCCATTTGTCGAGTGGGATGAATGCACAGGTCCCACGGGGTTGCGCATCGGAGACCCAGATGCCACGGAAGCTCCAGGATGCAATACAGGGGTCGACAATAACTTCGTATCTGCTATTGAATTGGTGGAGGGCAGGGCCTATGCTCTGGTAGTACTTAATTTTAGTGCTTCTGGACACGGGTTTTCGCTAGACTTCGGAGGTACGGGAGAATTTCTTGGACCGCAAGCTGATTTTAGTACCGACGATCCAGATGGGACGATCTGCTTCAATGAGCCTGTCTTTTTCTTTGATGAATCGACTTTTGGTGACCTTGCCATCACTCAATGGGATTGGAATTTTGGAGAGAATGCAGTGCCTCAAACAGCTTCAGGAATTGGGCCGCATCAAGTGCGTTATACGGGCGGTGGAATAAAGTCAATCGCATTGACCGTAGAGAGTGAGACTGGATGTTTAGTGACTAACATTGGAACACTCATCGTGGAAGAACCATTCAACATTAAGGCTGATGTAGTACACCAAAGTTGCCCAGAAGTCATTGATGGCACCATAGCGCTAGATATAGAAAGTGGCAGTGCCGTTACCAGCATCCTATGGAGCAACGGTCAGACAGGCCGAGTAATTTCTGAATTGATGCCCGGTCTTTATGAGGCTACCATTTCCAATTTTAATGGTTGCGATACGTTATTACAATTTGAAGTCGAAGCGCCCCTACCACTGGAGATAAACAACATTATCACCAGGCCTAGTTGTGGTGGTAATGACGATGGAAGCATAGCCCTAGAAGTGGAAGGTCAGGCCCCTCCATTTCTTTTTGACTTCGACGATGGAAATGGATTTCGACTAAACAATACGAGATCTGGCCTAGTTGCAGGTATTTATGACGTTACGATTCAAGACAATAGTGGTTGTACCACCGAAGTCTCCGTTTTACTAGGTGAGATAAATGTAGAGTTGGATCCTACGTATAGTCCAACACGACCACCGACCTGCTTTGGGTTTAACGATGGTCAGATCGAAGTCAGGGTGGTGGGAGGTGATCTAGGTTATGCTTATGATTGGAATGTCGATGGAAACTATGTTCCAGATAGCATCTATACGCCGGTGGGTGCTGGTACGATGCTACTTAGAATCAGGGATCAAGCAAATTGTGTAGGATTCCTCGCTTTCGAAGTTGAGCAACCTGATGAACTGCAGGTATTTTTGGATACTGTCAATATCTCCTGTTTTGCAGCTGCTGATGGCAGCATTGAGCCAACTGTTACGGGTGGCACTGAAGCGTATGATTTCACTTGGAGTAATGGAACAAAGGATCGTGTGGCTGTCGCATTGGATGTAGGGGAGTACAGTGTGACTGTGAGAGATCAAAACGGTTGTCAGACCACGGCCAATGCATTTGTTGCGGAGCCGCCATTATTGGATGTGCTGATAGATAGTACCCGAGATGTGCTGTGTTTTGGCGATCGAAGTGGGCAGGTTTTTGTCAGTGCCAATGGTGGAAATGCGCCGTTTTCCATTGCTGTTGATGGGGGTAACTTCCTAGACGAGCGGAATTTTACCGGCTTGGCTGCAGGAGCGCATATCATTACCGTAAGAGATGGGCGTGGTTGCACCATTGATCGCAGTTTTCAAATTCTTCAGCCAGAACCGCTTATTGTGGAGGCGGGACAAGACACCACGATAGATATAGGGTTTGTTGCTCAACTGCTGGCCACTCATGAGCCCTTGGGAAAACCAGTAAGCTATCAATGGTCGCCACCGACCGATTGCAATTGTCCGGTGCCCCAGGTAAAGCCTGTTCGTACGACAACCTACGAAGTGACCATCCTTGATGATGACGGTTGCTCAGTCAGCGATTCTGTTACTGTCTTTGTATTTCTCAACCGACCAGTTTTTATTCCAAATTCAATCACACCAAATGAAGATGGTTTTAATGATCGGTTGGCAGTTTATGGGGGGAATGCTGTGGCTCAAAATGGGGTCAAGAAGTTACAGATCTTTGATCGGTGGGGAGAAATGGTATGGGAAGGTAAAAACTTGCCCCTTAATGATGAAACTGTTGGATGGGACGGTACCTATAGAGGGAGGCCACTTAACCCAGGTGTGTTTGTCTATCTCGCCGAAGTACAGTTTCTTGATGATTCAATCCTTACCTTTGAAGGTAACATCACTCTGGTCAGATGATTCGCCTTTTTTATCTACTCTTTTGTCTTCCTATGGTGATCATGGGTTGTGAAAATGACATTGCTGCAGTTAATGAGCTGTTCCGTGCTTTTGAACCTGGGGTGGAAATTGCCACGGATATTGACATGCTTTATAGTGATTCTGCGCTAGTAAGGGTACGTGTACAAGGCCCCACTTTGGTGAGACACTTGGATAAGGTCAAACCGCATGATGAGTTTCCCGATGGATTACATGTCGATTTTATGGAAATAGATGGAACTATAAGCAGTACACTCGATGCCGAACATGGAGATCGGTTTACCCGAGACAAAAAAGTGATCGTTCGTGACAATGTCGTACTACAGAATACCAAAGGAGAGAAACTTGAGACAAATGAACTGATCTGGGATGAACTGAAAGGAGAAGTATACACGGACCGGTTTGTGCGTATCACCAAGCCTGACGAAATAATTCTAGCATATGGGTTTAGGGCCAATCAGTCGTTCACAGAATATGAACTATTGAAAGTGGTAGCCAAGCTCAAAGCCGATGAATTTCAGGAAGAGCTCAAGAACTAGTACTTTTACTACGGGCTGATCGGTCATGATGACCCATAATTTTAGCCTTTACAGATAGCACATGGCTTCATTGATTTTTTTCATTGTCTTTTTTCTCATCCTTTCCGCTTTTTTCTCCGGTTCTGAAATCGCATACATTTCTGCAAATAAAATTCGCATCGAACTACTTAAAGAACAAGGAAAACTCAGGGGTAAGGTGTTAGATGGGTTTTACCAAAAACCGCAGAAATTTCTCGGGACGATGCTGGTGGGTAATAACATCGCCCTAGTCGTTTTTACCGCCTTAATGAAAAATCTATTGCTGCCCTACACCACACCCGTATTTCCTGGTACTATAGGGCAGTCGATCGCAATGACCCTTTTAATCACCATTGTTGTATTGATATTCGGTGAATTTTTGCCAAAAACGATTTTCCGGGTATATGCTACGAAGATGTTGAGTCTGTTGGCTTTGCCTCTGGAGTTTTTTCGAGTCATACTGTCTATACCTACCTGGCTAATGACTCGCCTGTCGGCCCAGATATTGAAAGTATTCTTTAAGCAGGACAGTGAAAAAACCAGCAAACCTTTTACTCGAATAGATTTAGAGCACTTCTTACAGGATACCTTTGATGGCGACATGGACGATGAGATCGATACTGATATATTCAAGAATGCATTGCGACTAAAGGAGACTAAAGTTCGAGATTGTATGGTGCCGAGAAATGAAATTATTGCCATCGACCAGGCTACCAAAATGCCGGAATTAATCGACCTCTTTCACGAGTCAAAACTATCGAGAATTTTAACGTATGACGGTGATATAGATAAAGTGAATGGCTACATACATCATCAACAACTCCTAAAATACCCGAAAAAAATCAAGTCGGTAGTGCTTGATATTCCATTTGTGCCGGAAGCGATGAATGTGCAGGATGTGATGAACCAGTTTTTCAAAACAGAAAAGAATATTGCTTGTGTAGTAGATGAATATGGGGGTACTGCGGGTGTCATAACCTTGGAAGATATTCTAGAGGAGATATTTGGTGAAATAGAAGATGAACATGATCAGGAAGATTATATTGAGCAAGAACTTGGAGACTATGAATGGAGGTTTTCTGGTCGCCTTGAACTGGACTATTTAAATGAAAAGTACGATGGCATTGATTTTCCCGAGGGTGATTACAATACCCTATCGGGCTACCTCGTGATGACTACGGCCAGCATACCCGAAGAAGGCACTACCCTGGATCTAGATGGTTACCAATTTGTACTGGAACACGTGAGTAATACCAGAATAGAAACTGTGCGTATCATTAAGGTAGCGGAACAAGACAATGAATAAGAGATGGCCGGTCTTATTGTAAGATTACTTTTTGGCTAAGGATGGATGTGCTGTTGATCGCTGTGGCCTTTAGAAAATATATACCCCTTGCTAATTCACTCACCCGAAGTGAACCTGTAGAAGCCCCGGTATGGTGAGCATAATCCACGACAATGTTGCCATGCAAGTTGATGAGTTGAAAATGCCATAGACCATGTGGCAAATCAAAATAGATTTCTGAAGTCACTGGATTGGGATGAATCTTCAAGAGCTTCGATGCTACATTCATGTTTGAAGTTGTGTTGGGAGCAGCGATATTGCCATTGCGTAGATTGTTTCCCTTATAGGTGGGCCACCATACACGCTCAGGATTTATCGGTACATGCAAGTTGTAGACATATAAGAAGGTAGTGTCTGGTTCATTGCTGGGATGTTCGGTGTAGCTCAATACGACAAGGTCCATCTGGTCATCCCCATCTACATCTCCGATGGTAGCTCCATTCAAAAAGGTGAGACCACGAGTGCGCAATGGAAATCCAGCTACTTCGCCAGTTCCATCAAGTTCATATGCATGTAGGAAACCGTTATCCAAGCTATCAAATAGATTGCTGGAGAATAGAATTTCTGGTTGCAGATCACCATCGATATCCGCTACAGTAGTGATGCCTTCGTGCCCTCCTTCTTTGACGATTGGAAATCCATCGGCCATATCTCCGTCACTGGTCCAGGCATACAACACATCGCTGACACCATTGGAAATGGGACGTGCGGTAAAGATGAAGTCATCACCATTATGGTTGATGACCGTAGGGGTATGAAATGTCCACCGCCCCTGCGGCACTGGCTTCTGCCAATTGGTCAAGTATTGTCCTTCACCATCACGCACAAAAAACTCGGGCTGATCACCGTGTCCTTCACCAATCACATCCATTTTTCCATCTCGGTTCAAGTCATATAATATGGGGGACTGAAAGCTGAACTTGGTCATGCCATTGCCCACAGGCCAACCTGTTTTTTCTTGGGCTCTGTGATCAAAGGCATAGATTTCTCTTGTGGAAGCGATGATAATCTCAGGTTTAGCATCGCCATCAATATCTCCAACGCTGGGTGTAACGGCAGGGATGTTGGGTAGGATGATCGGCCACTCGTCATTGGTGAGGGTCCCGTCAGCTTCCAACACATATACATGACCCCATGATCGTTCAAGGTCAGCACAAATGATTTCTAAAAGATCATCTTGATCGACGTCGGCAAGGGCCGGAGATGACAGCATCCACCGTCCATCGAAAGTTATGGGCCACCCCTCTCGGTCAATCCCATCTGCTCGCATGGTGTAGATCTGCCCAGGTTCATCATTATATCCCGTAGATACCACGATATCCAATGATCCATCACGGTCTAGGTCTCCTACCGCAGCAGGAAATCGCATTAATCCGGACAATTGCCGAGACCACCAAACAGAAGTATCTCGCAATACATACAGCATATTGCCGGAGCCAACGATGATTTCATCAGCTCCGTCAGCATCAAGATCAGCTAAAGTTGTGTTGCGAAAATTCTTGAAAAAGGGATCCGCCGGAAACATTTTAGGGTACCCAGGCATGATCTTCAACTGGGTAGTATCACGAGTAAATTTCTTGAAACCTAGTTCCGTAGCATCAACCTCGTGCCATTGTATAAGTCCTTGACTATTTAGAGTTGCACTACGATATTGGGCTTGGCCTATCGAGTAGGATAGAAATAATAGTAAGGTCAGAAGCCAACGATTCATATAGGCAATGGATTCGCCGTTGCTGCTTTTGGATTCTAATCCTGGAAAGTTAGCAACCATTCATTGCTAATATAGGATTAGTCTGCACGAATCGCCCTGAGGAAAACGCAATTTTGCTACTATTGCAATAGCTGAGACTTCAATTTATACAATACAAGGATGGACCAATTTTCGATTTACCTTCAGCTTGGATTTGAGCATATTTCTGACTTTGAGGGGTATGACCACATGCTTTTCATAGTTACCTTATGCGCCTTTTACGCATGGAGTGATTGGAAGAAAATCTTAATTCTGGTCACCGCGTTTACCATTGGTCATAGCATAACTCTGGCGCTCTCGGCATTTAATGTCCTTAGCATTCCACAGCAACTGGTCGAGACCGCCATTCCAATCACCATTTTCCTGACCGCGATACACAATGTTTGGTCTGGCCAGCGAGGGCGAGATCGAGCTGTTGATTCCAATTATTTCATTGCCCTATTTTTTGGCTTTATCCACGGTATGGGCTTTTCCAATTTTTTTCGAGCCTTGACTGGGGGCAAAAGTATTGTGTTAGAACTATTTGCTTTTAATGTTGGTTTGGAATTAGGACAGCTGTTAATTGTAGTAGCATTTTTTGCCATCTATTTTGTCTTAGACAAGCTACTTAAAATTGAACATCGAGATTGGAATCTTTTTATTTCTGGAGCCGGTGCAGGTCTTTCACTACTTATGAGCTTAGAAGCAGTATTTGCATCTTAGGATTCATATTATTGCCCTTCCTGGCTATGGCTCATCCACTCAAGATGAGTGTCGCAAACTTACACTACGATAGTGAGCTTGATAAGTACCAAATCGATCTGCGTATGTTTGTTGATGACTATCTCGTCGTCACCGGGGTCATAGCATCTGAATCCAACTATCAGCCATCTATGGCATTGGTGCCGAGTAAACGTGAGGTCAGAAAGTATCTGGATGCACATTTATTCATTGCGCTAAATGGTCAGCCTATGGATCTTAAGGTGGACAAGGTCAAGATCGAAGACTTGACCATTTTGGTAGTTTTCGAGGGAAGTCATCCCGTACCACCCGAAGAAATCACATCCATCGATGCGGAGGATACCATCTTTGTAGATGAGTTTATCAATCAGCGAAATGTCCTTCATGTTGATTTACCCAATCGCACCCGCAAGTCGATCCTCTTCAATCAATATGAGCGGAAATCCGTCGTTGAGTGGTGATGGTACGATTGTACCCGCCAGAGGTATGAAACTCCTTTATTAAACCATAGTGGTTACATTCTAAAGACTAAATCTGTCAATGAAGTAGAACGACTACCTATTGTCTTATCTGGAAGAGACCGCTACAGAAATGGAGTCGACATTAGATGTATAGTATTAGAATGGGAAGACGTATATTTCCATCTCATTGAAAAGATAGAGAGGTCTCATGAAGTCGAGAATAATCACATCTATATTTCTTTTATTGTTATTGCCGCAATCTGGATTTTGCCAGGATCTGCTAGTGTCTGAAAACGGTAGATACTTGGAACATCGGGATGGAAAACCTTTCTTCTACCTGGGAGACACAGCCTGGGAGCTCTTTCACCGACTCTCACTCCGTGAAGCGAAGCAGTATTTACATGATCGTAAGGATAAGGGTTTTACGGTCATTCAGGCGGTCATCCTTGCACAACTAGATGGACTCACAGTGCCTAATGCAAATGGTGATCTGCCGCTACATAATGGAGATCCGGCGCAGCCCCAGGAAAATTATTTTGGGCATGTTGATGCGATCGTACATGTAGCCGATTCCTTAGGGTTATACATCGGTATGCTGCCAACCTGGGGATCCTATTGGAGTAGTACCAATGGTGATGAAAAAATATTTACACCTTCATCAGCCGGCTCTTTCGGTTCATTCTTAGGAGCGCGATATCGTGATCAGCGGATTATATGGATCCTGGGCGGTGATGAAAATATTAATAGTGATTCTGAGAGAGCCATTGTTGAGGCTATGGCAACAGGATTGAAGCTGGGTGACCAAGGAGCACATCTTATGACCTTTCACCCTCGAGGCCCAGGACGTTCTTCTGACTATTTTCACGATGCGACATGGCTTGATTTCCATATGTTTCAGTCATCACATGCTTCACATGATCATGACAATGGTTTGTATGCAGAGCATGATTATCAATTGACACCTGTGAAGCCAACACTTGATGGAGAGCCAAGATATGAGCTAATTCCTGTAGGCTTCTATTTTCAAGGTGCCAACCGACTTGACCTCTTCGATGACTACGATTGTAGACAAGCAGCTTATTGGTCCATACTCTCGGGTTCATGTGGTCATACCTATGGTCACAACAGCATCTGGCAAATGTGGTCTTCAGATAAAGCCCCCGTTTTGAGTGCCGTAATACCTTGGTACGAGGCCGTAGACCATCCTGGTGCTTTTCAAATGAAGCATTTACGAACGTTGTTCGAATTGCGATCCTTTCATCTCTTGAAGCCTACTCCTGAGTTAGTGCTTCGAACACTCAGCAAGCTACCTGTCAAGGCATCACTGGCATTTGATCAGTCTTTTGCCATATTCTATTCTTCGTCGGGTGATTCTTTTACGGTGGATCAATCTGTGATTAGTGGAGATAAAATTAGATCCATCTGGTATGACCCTAGATACGGCATTGCTCATAGTATTCATACTGGCAATACTAAAGGCATACAAACTTATACACCTCCTACCAACGGCCGAGGACACGACTGGATATTGATTTTAGAAGATGCTGGGAAGAAGATGCCACTTCCTGGAGACAAGGGCAACTAGTCTGGTACTCTTTCAAGTGGAATATGTTGAATAATTCTGAGGTCATTGTAGAGATAAGCAAAGCCTGCCACGTTTTGTCAGATCCAATTGAGGATGCTGACCGCAGTGTCAGCAGAAGCGAAGCTGGGTATAGCCATGAGCTACGTACCCCGGTGGATATCGGGGTTGAGGATGATGAGCTGGCAGAAAATGCCTGCCTTGAGCCTGTCGAAAGGAAGCCGTCAAGTAGGAATAGATATTTAGGAAAGGCTGCACTAGCTAAAGGTTTTAGCTCGGACTCGTGATGGCGCAGGATTACTTTTATAATTTTATTCTGGAGGGAAAGTAAGCACTACCTCCATAGCACCTTGGTAATGCACTTTTTTGGCTGCATTGGTGACAAAGAAGCGGTCGCCTTCGATGAGATCTAAGGTCAGGTCATCCATAGAAATCTTCCCTTTTCCACTGGTGACGATACCGACATAGAATCCATCGTGTTCCTTTTCATAAATATTGGAGACCACGATTCTATGTACTGAAAAACAATCCGTCTGTGCAGGGCCAATCAAAGCGAATTCCTCGCCACCATCTTGTCGTTCAACAGAGCTCGGCTTACAGAAGTGATCGGCCCGGACCTGCTCCACAGTCTTAGGTTGCAACGATATCATATCCATTGCGAATGATACATCACGACCCATGAATCTGGCTTCTTCAGGCAACACAATATCTCCACGCTCAAATTCTAACCGAACGGCAAAATCCGTCGGTTCCATAATCTCGATCATCAGCACACCTTCACCGATGGCATGGGGCATACCACCAGGCACTATAAAAACATCTCCCGCCTGAATCGGAATTTTATCGAAGCATGAAAGTAGGCTTTCCGTATCCTGTTTTTCGATGGCTTCTTTAAATTTATCAGGAGGCAGCGGGTGTTGAATGCCCAGCATTATATATGGATCTGTGATCTCCTTGCGGATTGCTAATATGACGTATGCCTCTGTCTTTCCAGCATCTGCCTGGAGATGTTTTTTAGAGAATGCTACGGTCGGGTGAGCTTGTAAATGTAAACGGATTGCCGAATCCAAAAATTTCAGGAGAAACCTAGTATGAGCACCATACTTTTGGAAATGCGCTTCGCCTACCATTTCATCTGGAGCCTCTGAGATCAAGTCCCGCAGCAGATGTCGTTCTCCACCTACAGAAACCACAGAGAGACCCTCATTTTTTTTACCCTCTCTTCCTTTATTGACCGCCTTAGTTGTTGACGCGACCCAGTCTTCCGGGTACTGTGTATCTTTTGGGTTATCCAGCCCTTGACGTTCATCAAGAACACGACCTCCAGGATATGTACGCCATACTCGATTTGGGGATAGTTTGAACAGGTTAGGAATCTTCATTAAAGAGATTTTAAACTGGCTAGAATGCCCTGAAAGCTCAGGTAGCTCATGATGAGTGCAAATGCAAAAATTATGGCGAGTACTATATTGGTAAAATTGGAAAACTTGTTTGCTTTCATCAGTTCGGCCTGGTTACCCAGATAGATGATGCAAGCAATAGTAGCCGGAAGGACCAGAGCTCCGAAAGCTTGTGATGTGATCATCACCGCAATAGGCTTCGCATGAAAAATGGGTACCACCAGACCCAAAAGGGAAATTGCCAGGACAATAAGTCTGTAGTCCGTGCGCGTCATGTCTGCAGATCTTTCATGATAATCATCTAGCATCCATGGCAACAAGGCCACGTTAGGAAATTGTGACGATATGCCCGCTGCAATTAGCCCAAAAGTAAAAATGGCCACAGCAAAGGACCCAGCGAGTGGTTCCAAAATATTAATCATTTCTGATACGTTCTGCAAGGTAATGCCCTGAACATGCAATGTGCCTGCAGCGGCTGCCATAATCGAGGCGCTAATGACAAACATGAGCAAACCAGAGAACATGGCATCTTTGCGTTGTTTTTTTAGATCTGCCATCGTCCATCCTGCTTCTTTTACCAAGGTTGTGCGTAAGATGAAGAGCCCAGAAAAAACCGTAGTACCAACCATAGAAGCAATGACAAGAAAGGCGCTGGCATTTGCCCCTGTAGTTGGAACATTCGGAATCATACCGTGAGCCAATTGAATGAGTGGTGGAGTGAGGATTATAAAATTGATGAGAAAGCAGATGGCCATAACACCCACTACCACAGCCAATATGTTCTTAAACAATTCTGTTCGTCCAACCAGAAAAATCACATATACAAATAGTATAAAGAAGAGTGCAAAATATATCGGGCTGATGCCCCCGGATATAAATTGTTTGGACCACTCATAGCAAACATCGACGATGATCCCCATTACACCAATGACACTGCCACAGACATGGGCAGTGAGCGTAACTAAAAAAAAGATGGCTACTGCCGGATGAATGTGTTTCTTAAAAGAAGCTAAAGCAGTCTCACCCGTGACCAATGTATACTTTCCAAAGAGTTGGATGAGGAAAAAGGTAATTAAGCAAGAGAGAAATATCGTCCAGAGAAGCGACATTCCATAGTCTGCACCAGCCTTAGCCATTGCTGTAACACTTCCTGTACCCACTGTAAATCCAAAAAGGAAGATCCCTGGAAGGAGTGACTTAAATAATTGCTTGACACGTTGCATGATAGATATCTTCGTCAGCCCGGTGCCTTCCGTCCTCCCCAAATTAAAGATGAGCATGAATACCTCGGAATAAAGTATCTCAATGTAACAACTTCCCTTGTAACGAAATAGCGACCAAGGTCAAGATACTTTGCTAGAGTATTAGCTTAAAATACCTTTCACCACCCTTCCGTGTACATCTGTCAAGCGGTATCGCCGGCCTTGATGCTTAAATACAAGGCTTTCATGATCGATGCCCAATAAGTGAAGTATAGTCGCCTGGAAATCATGCACATGTACTGGATCTTGCACCACATTGTAGCCAAATTCATCTGTTGCACCGTAGCTGATGCCTGCTTTGATGCCACCACCAGCCATCCATGCGGTGAAGCATCGTGGATGATGATCTCGGCCATAGCGTTCTCCTACACCCAGCCCTTGGGCATAGGTGGTCCTCCCGAATTCACCGCCCCAAATAACCAGCGTATCATCGAGCAATCCCCTCCTTTTTAGATCGATGACCAGTGCTGCTGAAGCTTGATCTGTATCTTTACACTGTTTAGCTATGTGATCTGGCAGATCGTTGTGGTGGTCCCAGCCCTGGTGATACAGCTGAATGAATCGAACATCGCGTTCGGCCAACCGGCGGGCCAGCAGGCAATTAGCCGCATAGGTGCCTGGGATGCGGGATTCGGGGCCGTAGAGGTCGTAGACTTCTTCTGGTTCACCACTCACATCCATGGCTTCTGGCACCGATGTCTGCATCCGATAAGACATTTCATACTGCGCAATTCTGGAGAGGATCTCTGGGTCCTGCACACGATCATGATAGTGCTCATTTAGTGCTCTTAGATGATCTAAAGCTTGGCGTCGACCCTGATGAGAAATACCAGCTGGGTTTGCAAGATAAAGCACAGGCTCCTTTCCTGACCTAAATTGGACCCCCTGATGGAGAGATGGTAAGAAACCAGTGCCCCATAGCCTGGAAGAAAGTGGTTGTGCTGCTGCAATGCGTCCTGTCCCTTTTGACAATAGGACGCAATAGGCGGGCAAATCCCGATTGTTGGTGCCCAATCCATAGCTGAGCCAGGCACCCATGCTTGGTCGTCCACTGAGTTGTGATCCCGTCTGAAAAAAGGTCATCGCAGGATCGTGATTGATGGCCTCTGTATGCAGCGATTTCACGAAACATAGATCATCCACTATCCTTGAAGTGTAGGGTAGTAAGTCGCTGACCCAAGCGCCACTTTCCCCGTATTGCCGGAATGGATGTACCGCTCCTTTTAATGGAAATCCTTTCTGATTGGCCGTCATGCCGGTCAATCGCTGGCCATTGCGCACAGAATCTGGTAGATTCTCGCCTTCCCTTTTATGTAGGAGTGGCTTATAGTCAAACAATTCCATATGCGCAGGGCCACCACTTTGAAAAAGATAAATCACTCTTTTCGTCTTTGCTGGAAAGTGAGCAATCTTGGTGGCTGGTGAGGGAGAGGCCAGGTTGGAGAAACATCCAGGCAACACACTGGCTAGTGCAGCAATACCAATGCCTCCGGTGGCTTTGCTTAGAAAAGCACGCCGGCTTAGCTCTAATGGCGAAGATCTAGATGATGTATTCATTTGTAGATGTAAACTAAAATAGGCAATTCTCACAGAACAGATTGAAGTCTTGTTGATGAGAAGCCCTCATTATATAATAGATCAGATGGCCCCAGATTTCTTTGATGGCTTGTATTGTTGGGAGTTCAGTTATCTTTCTGCCATACTGCCATTAAACAACTGCATGATTTCACCAGAGCTTAGGGCTCGATTATGACTGCAAGTCCACCAAGCCAACCGTCGAAACCAGCCATAGATACTTCAGTCGGATAGAGCATGCTTTGATCCTTCCACTGAGCGATTGAAATGGGACTAATTACAAAGTGACCTGTTTGGTTAAAACCAAAGTATAGAATCGACCAAATTAAGATGAAAGTGAGGCATGGAATTTCTTTCATAGTCACTGATATGATGCGAAGTAAATAGTCATTTTTCGGGATCGACTCGAAAAAGAATTAGACGGTTCTATTATGATTCTTAACTGGTCATGATGGTTTCCGTCATATTCAAGATCGTGTGTGCAACGATCACATAAGCTGCAGTGGTGGCTCTCTGCATGTCCTTAGACAATGGGTATTCACCAATGGAAAGCAGGTCTGCGGTCGCCTCCTGATCACTGGCATAACTTAGCTCTTCGGCTTCAAATAAATTAACCAGAATTTGTAACTCTTTATCAGTAGGTGTCCGTGAAGTGGCGAGTTTGAAGGCAAAAGATATGCGCGATTCAACCATCTTTCCACCCTCAAGCATCATCCTTTGTGCAAGGAGTTTCGCAGCCTCCGTAAATTGTGGATCATTCAACATCACTAAAGCTTGCATAGGTGTACTGGTAGATCTTCGTCGGATTGTACATTGCTCTCTGCTAGGAGCATCAAAGATCATCATTGATGGGGGAGGTATGGTGCGTTTCCAGAACGTATAGAGACTCCGACGATATAAGTCCATTCCATGGTCTTGAATGTACTTACGCAAAGATTGGTTTCCAGAAGCCACTTCCAGCCAAAGTCCATCTGGTTGGTAGGGTTTGACACTGGGCCCACCGATTTGATCACTGATTAACCCACTAATGGCCAATGCATGATCCCTCACCATTTCGGCAGATAGTCGCTTTTGTGGGCCTCTGCCCAAAAGGATATTTTCAGGATCTTTTTGCTTCAAAACCTTGGTGATCTTGGTAGTCTGCCGATAAGTCACAGACATCACCATCTGTTTAATCAGGCTTTTTAGATCCCATCCCGATGCCATAAAAGCTACCGCTAGATGATCAAGTAAATCTGGATGTGAAGGTAATGCACCCTGGCTACCAAAGTCGCCGGGTGTAGCCACTAGACCTCTGCCGAAAATCATTTGCCAATATCTATTTACAGCTACTCTCGCGGTAAGTGGATGATCATTAGCAAACAGCCATTGTGCGAGTCCCAACCTATTCTGAGGATATTCACTTGGGAAATCTTTGATTGCTTTAGGTGTACCTATTGCGACCTCCCGTGTTGGGGCATCATACTGACCCCTATCCAATATATAGGTATTGCGCATGGTATCCATGTCTTGCATGATCATGGTGGGCTTGATGATGATTTCCTCTGTCCGGCCCTCCTTTATCTTGTATTCTCTAAGACGATTGGTATACTCACGAAATAGGACATCTTCATGCAAAAGATCATTGTAAAACAAGCGCCTATGGTCGGTAGTACTCTTGTCTATTTTAGCTCTAATGGATTGTATGGGATCATAAGCACCAAGTGCAAGGATGTCTTTCTTGGTCAGTGCTCGACTGAAGATCATCAGCTCATCTAGTTGGCCAGCTCGTAGTGGATCTGCATTCTCTCCATGACCCGATAAGGAGTCTCGTGGGTCTTTAATGGCATATTTGGTGCCTAGAAATAGTAGTTGTGGTTTGGGCAGCCTCCTTTTTAAATCATCCGATATAATGTATACCGCCTTAGGCTGCCTATTAACATAAATGTTCACACCACGGCCTCGCAGTGAACCATCGTGAGTGACAACGACGTGCACCCATTGGTCGGCAGGAATGGTTTCTTTGGTCCTAAGGATCAATTTTTGTTTTGAACGTTCATCACTAAAGGAGATGTCTAGCACTTTGACCGACCTGACCTGAATCTTGAAAGTTGTATTGTTTCTTGGGTGAAAGGCGGAAAAAGCCGTACCACGTATGCCTCCATCCAAAGATTTTATCCATAAAGAAATGCTGAAAGGCTGGTTTAGGTCGAATGATTTGGGCGATTGGGTATGTGCATAATTTAAACCCATACATTCAATTCCACTACCATACTTACCTGGTACAAGTACCGGACCATTCACCCCAACGGCTGGATGTTGACCCACTGTATTAGGGTAGGTGTTGTGATCTACTTGATGGTCTAGTGCGTGCCAGGACAACAATCCCTTAGGAATAAAACCATTTACTTCACTCTTTCCAGAACCAGCTGCACTTTCAATTTTTGTGATCCATTTCTTTTTGGCATATGCTTCTATTTGCTGCCGTTGATCATCGACCAGGCCGGCAACATAAGATCGAAGACTGTCGATTTTTGATTGTGGTAGGGGCAGTGCCGGTTGAGCCACTTCTACACCATAATCTACCCGGCCTTTTTCTGGCACTTGGTTAAAAAACCCAAAGAGTTGATAGTACTCCTCTTGCGAAATTGGATCAAATTTATGGTCATGGCATTGCGCGCATTCTACCGTCATTCCAAGAAAGGCTGTGGAAAAAGTATTGGTTCGGTCTAACACATACGTGACCCGATATTCTTCATCAATTACACCGACTTCCTGTGTAATTTTATGATTGCGATTGAAGCCGGTTGCTAACTTTTGTTCGTAGCTCGGATTGGGGAGAAGATCTCCTGCGAGTTGCCATGTCACAAACTGATCATAGGGCATATTTCGATTGAAGGCTCGAATGACCCACTCACGCCAGGGCCACATGCTGCGCTCAATATCATCTTGGTAACCATGAGAATCTGCATATCGAGCTAAATCTAGCCAATCCATAGCCATACGCTCACCAAATGAGGACTGCCCAAGAAAGGTGTCCACCAGTCTTTCATAAGCTGATTCATCCGGATTGTTGACATAGTCTTCAATTTCTTCTAGCGAGGGGGGCAGCCCTCGCAAGTCAAATGATAACCTCCGAATCAATTTTTCTTTACTGGCTTGGGGAGACATTTTCAATCCCTCCCCAGCTAGACGACGACTTACAATGGCATCTATTGTACTGGCACTTGTATGCAAGTCCGTACCAGAACCAGCCGGTTGAGGCTGGTTAAACGCCCAGTGTGTTTTCCAAGCAGCACCTTGCGCGATCCATTTCTTGAGAATCTCTATTTCGTGGGCTTTTAGTGCTAATTTGGAGTCCGGAGGGGGCATGACGAAATCAGGATCGTTGCTCTCGATGCGATCGACCAAGCCACTTCTTCTGACATCGCGCGGTACGATGGCAAAAGACTGTTCTTGACTATCTAAGGGAGCGAAGGCATAGGCCTCCTCATCCAGTCGCAAGCTACTTTCTCTTGCATTTTCATCAGGACCATGACAAGCAAAACACTTATCAGATAATATCGGCCGCACATGAAAGTTGAAGTCTATTTCGTCTGGGATCTGAGATCCCACGGTATTAATTTCTCCAGTAAAACAACTGCACAGACAAATGGCAACCGAAATGAACCAACAAAAGTGAAAAGTACGCAGGCAAACCATAAATTATTTAGCTGTTGAAAATGAAGGGAGCAGAGATTCTCCAACTAGTGTCAAAATAGAAAAGTTATGTTCTCCGGACAAGTGGAATCTGAGCCCACCTTTCATCAAGTGTTAGAGAAGTCACTTAACATATATCGCAGACGTCGAAATCTGTTTTGTGATTTGCTTGAGCAGAGACTGGGTTGGGTGCTTTCATTTAGAAGGCCCGAGGGAGGCCTTGCTGTTTGGGCAAAGTTCAACGCACGTATACCTTTGGACGACCTTCGCAAAAGGTTGTTGCGAAAAGGAGTGCTGATTCCACGGGCCATGTATTCAGAACCAGATGGTAGGCCCATCAATGGCATACGCATGGGTTTTGCTTCCCTAGATGATTCTGATATGGAAAAAGCAATTGCAATCATTGATAGCGAGGTAGAAAATTATAGCTAATCTGGTAGGAAACGCCTGTTGAGGCATCTAAATAGCATTTACCATTACTATGAGCATACGTCCCCTGAGGTAATACTCATGAAGTCTTTTTCTTGCGCTTGCTGCGCTTGGCCAATGGATTGTAGGCCAGACATAAGTTCACCCAATAGCTAAGATCTTCATCTTGATCAAGACCTTCGGAAGTGATGGTCACAAAACCCTTCATTGGCCTACCCGTAAATTCCATCGGTAGGCAATGTGGTCGTATGAGTGCAGCTTCGGCTGCTTCTGGACCTACTCGTGCCATCATGATGGGTGCTTTGGTATTTTTATCAGTATGTATGCCAAAGCACATTTTATCGTCTACCATAAAGCATAGGCCGCCCATCATTTTCTTTTCTTGAAAAGAAATGTTTTTTTCCGACAGGGTCATTCTAAGTCGATCCGCCAACCATTGATCAAATGCCATATTTCATTGCTTTCTTTAAATAATTATTGAGGGGGCGAGCCGTGTGCCAAAACTTTAAAATGGTGGGCAAGAGTTTTTTTGTGGGTATGATGGTTGCAGGAACCTCACTCATGAAGTAAAATTGCTTTTTTGCCAGCAAAGGTTCAGAAACTGCGGCGGCCTGAAATTCCTTAGGTATTCGTTTATGTTCTTCACCTCGTATTTGTCCAAATTTAGATGCAAATTCGGGTTCACCAATGATTTTTCTGAATTCGCTTGGGTCAGAAGCAATAGCAGATCGAATATTGTGCAGTTGGTCTTTGTTTGGCATATAGCAACCGCCCATAATTCCGATTGTGTCAGCCGAAAACCGTAGAAATAGGCCAGGCATGCTTTTGTCCTTCTTGCCAGTCGCAGATACAAATGTTGTATAGTGGGTATTGTAAGGCGTTTTATCTTTAGAAAACCGAATGTCACGATTGATTCTAAGCATACAATCCTTTGGCAAAATATTGAGTGAAGGATCAAAGGCTCGCATTTGGTCAATGAGATCTACTAGGAATTTTTCAAAAGGCTCTTTGATGGACTTCCTATATCGTTTGCGATTTTGATCAAACCAGTCTTTACTATTGTTTGTCTGTAATTCGTGAAAAAAATGACGAAAATCTTCAGTAAAATATTCCATTTAAATGCGATTTTGTTCAAATGAAGGTATGCATCTGTAACCTGCTGTCATGACGATTATTTAATAGGCGATGGTTGTAATGAAGTCGGGACATTTATTGGTTGTTTGATACGATTGAATTTCTTTTCTCAAGAAAATATTTCTTTTCAATTTTATTATGAACCCGTGCAATGGCTTGGTCCAAAAAGCATATTGCTTCTTGACTATTACCTTCTTGCAAAGCTAGATCGGCACAGGCACTATAGTAGAGGTATTTTCTCTGTTCAAGTTTGTCTGGGTCTATTTGCTGTATTATTTCCCAACATTTATCATAGCAACCCATTTGCTGCAAGACGACGCCCTGATTAAGTAGATTGAGTGGCGTGGGTTGAATTTTGTAGAGCTCAGAGTACCACTTGAGAATGTTAGCCCAATTCGTTTCGGCCAGGGACGGTGCCTTTAAATGTTCTGCTGCAATGGCAGCTTCGTAGTGATATGTGGAAAATTCCTCACTTTCTACGGCCTTCATCATGGCACTATGCCCCAGTTGTATTGATGGCCAATACCATGTTGACCTATCTTGATCTTTAAAATTGATGATTTCTCCTTGATCACTCAACTTGCTTTCTAATCGTGCCGTATGAAAACAGAGAAGGGCAAATAATGCATACACTTCAGATGTGCGTAAGTGAGCTCGTTTTAGCATGAGCTGACACAGTCGCAATGCTTCGGTGCAGAGTTCCTCCCGTATCAAATCATGTTTTGCAGTCGAGTGAAAGCCCTCATTAAATATCAAATAGATGACTTCTAACACCCTTTTGATGCGACTGGGTAAGTTTCGGTGATTTGGAATCTCAAATTGGATATTGCGGTCTATGATGGTTTTCCGTGAGCGGCTGATTCTCTTTTTAATGGTCTCCTCCTTTGTCAGTAGTGCAGCGGCGATTTCTCTGGTACCAAAGCCGGAAATTGTTTTTAATGCAAAGGCGATTTGATCACCTGGATTTAAAGCTGGGTGGCAAGCTGTGAAAATCATACGTAGCTGACTATCCTTAATTTCTTTTTCAAGAAAGAGACCCTCCAAGAGCAAGGCTGATGGTCCATTATCTAGCTTCTCCATGCGATGAGCTTGCGCTTTAGCCGAGCGCAATAGATCTATGGCTCGATTTTTAGCAGCTTTGGTTAACCAGGCTTCTGGGTTGTCGGGCATCTTATTGCGCCAGGATAACAATGCTTTGCTGAAAGTATCCTGAATAGCATCCTCGATCAGTTCCAGTTGGCTTAGACCAAAAATCCTAGTTAGAATAGCAACCATCTTACCATATTGGTGACGGAAGAGATGGTCTACCAGGTTATCCACTTTCATTGATCAAAGACCATCACTTCTCTAATTTCTACGGCACCACCCAGGTCATAGTCAGGGTAATCCTGTGCGATCTTGACCACCTCTTCAGTATTATCAGCTGTCACGACATAATATCCACCCACTAGCTCTTTACTTTCGACGAAAGGTCCATCCGAAACGATGCGGTCTGGTCCTGTAATGCGCTTGCCACTAGAATGCAATGCATTTCCACCTCGAATAATACCTGCCTCTTTCATTTTGGCTGACCATGCCCACCACTTTCCCATTCGTCCCTGAAGGTCTTCGGGAGAGAGGCCCAACTCTTGGTAATCAGCCCCTACAAAAATCATCATATACTCTTTCATTATGTTTTTACTTTGAAGTTAACTAATATCTGTATGACGATGACAGACCTATATTGGGGACAATTCAGCGGCGAAATATTTCTATGACTTGTCTATACAGTGATAAAATGGCTATTTCCAACTATCTACCAGGTCGAAATCGCCAAATGATGATGTAGGTTATCGAACTTCCTATGAAGCCCAATAGGGTAGCAATATTTTCATCGATTGGACTGATCTTCGTCCAGATCGCCAAAAGGCATCCTACGATAATCGAGCTGACACCTGCTCTTTTGCTTGGATCTACCAACAAAATGGAAGCCAGCAGAATCGGTAACATACTTGGAGCCCATAGGCTGTAACACCATAAGAGACCCTCTAAAACAGAGGGTACATATACGGAAAGAACAATAGATGCAATGCCTACCAGTAGCGTAGCTAGTCTGGATATGTGCAGCGACTGAGACTCTGAGAGCTTGATGTGTAGATTTACTACATCTCGCACAAATACGGATGCACCTGAGTTGATAAGACTATCTTGACTTGACATCACAATGCCCACCAATGCCATAATAAATACTCCATACAGAGCAGGGGCATAGTGTTTGTCACCCAGGAGAAGGCCGATTTTATCAGATGCCTCTGCACTTATTGACAGCGATCCCATACTCCCGATCAGAAGCATCAGGATGAGCCATAGAAAGAAAAAAAGACCACTGAATAGAAAAGCTGATCCACTCACTGCCTGAGACTTAGCACCCAGCGCACGATTGATGTAAGGTGGCACCAACGTCTCACCAAGAAAGAAGCTAAAAAATAGTCCAGTAGCACTCAGTAACGTTAGGCGTTCTGAAGCTCCGATGGTTAAGGTCTTTATGTTATCCCACGCCTGTCCAATCGAGACCGAAACATCTGACCAGACGAAGATCAGTAGGGCAGGGATTAGTATGATAAATAGCAGAAATTGAAATGTATCGGTCAAGATTGATGCCTTTATCCCCCCAAAAAAGCTATATATGATGACAATACTCGTCATGGTGACCACTCCCCATATCTGCGAGACTCCTAAAAACTCGCTAAGAATGGTCCCCCCAACCATCGACATGACGGTAGAAAATGCGATCAACAGACCAAAAGAAATCAGACCACTCAAGATGTGCGACCATCTTCCATGCTTTTGACCAATGACATCGCCAATAGAATACGCATTGGAAAAATCATGTAACCTGGGGGCAACAAATAGGCCGACAAGGATGGTTTGTAGTCCGTAGGCTCCAGCCAACACAAAGTAGAGCATTCCTGATTCGTAACCCTTGCGAATAAATCCTAGGCTATATCCGGGTCCGATGAAGCTGGCTGAAATGCTGGCAAATAGTAGGAATAGGGGTAGGCTCCGATTGCCAACGGAATAGTCTGAGAAAGTAGATATCCTTCTAGATAGAAAGGCATATAGCAGGAAGATCAGCGCAAAAATTATGGCGGTAATCCATTCAATCCTCATGCTTCTCCGATGTTACTACCAGGGAGCTACGTCCTGGACGGTTGAATGACGCTATGCACCGACTGGTTGAGAATAACTTTGCAAAATGTGCGAATAATGTCCTAAGAGGCTGAAAAGCAGGAAGACTGTTTTCAATTGAAACGGGCAGCTTATGCATGGTGATTCACTTCAAAGGCCCTAATGAAGCAGCAATGCTACGTAGGGATTAGGATTTCCAGTTCGACCAAAGCTTGGTTCGATCACTAATATAAGTGTTCAATGTTGTGCGGTCTATTACGCCAATCATTCGTCCGATTTCCATGACAGGTATGATTGAATACCCCCTATGCTGAAACAGGTGAAAAAGTACTTTCAGGTCAAGATGATCTGGCACTTCTTCAAAACGATCGCTCAGATAGTCTTCGACATAGGCGTCACCAGCATTCGCTTGCTTAGCGGCCAGGATAAACTCCTCATGGAGGACACCCACTACATTGTGCCACTCGTTGAGTACCACAAAGTCCTTTTCCTCACCTTTTTCAACAAGATCGATCACTCGGCTCATCTTTTCGTCAATGTAGATTCTTGTAAAGTCTCGACGAAGTACATCGCTCGCTCTGGTGTCAGTTAAGAGTTTATCTGCCTTTACCATTTTAAACTCATTGGCAGCAGAAAAGAAGACAAATATTCCAATGAATGCAAGAATGAAATCACCGCGGTAAAAGCCCCACATTACAAAGGCTAACGCAATCGCTTGTCCGAGTACGGTGGCTATTTGTGTTGCCCGAATGCGACTCCATCTCATCGACAGTAGGGCTCTGAAGATCCGGCCACCGTCCATAGGAAAAGCCGGAATTAAATTGAACACAATAAGTAACAGGTTCAAGCCAAATAGAGCAGGTAAGAAATTTGAAAGATCATTAAAGATTCTCGAGGGATCGCCCGTCGGTAGCAAGCCTTTGGAAGTAAAGAGAAGCAGACCGAGGCCTATGACCAGTGCGATCACAAAATTGACCGCCGGTCCGGCGATTGCTATGAGCAGTTCGTGCCGTGGTTTATTTGGCATGCGCATTAATCGAGCGAGTCCACCGATTGGCGAAATAATGATGTCTTTTGTTTTAACCTGGTATCGGCGAGCCATCATAGCATGGCCAAGTTCATGCAAAACCACGCAAAAAAAGAGCGCAATAGCGAAGACACATAACATTATGGTACCACTAAGGTCCATACCGGCGCGATTGCCCAGGTAGGCGATCCAGAGGAAAAAGAAACCAAATGTCCAGTGCACCCGAATCGGTATGTTCCAAACCTCTGCTATTTTATATGCACTTGAAAACATAGCGTATTTCCGATTAAATGAGTACTGGAGGATAGAGTTGTCCCTTAATTATGTTTCTGGCAATGACTAGCTGTTGGATCTCAGAGGTGCCTTCATATATTTGGGTGATTTTTGCATCGCGCATCATACGTTCCACCTCGTATTCGCGTACGTACCCGTAGCCACCATGAATTTGTACGGCTTCAGTAGTGTGTTTCATGGCTATGTCTGCAGCATATCGCTTGGCCATCGAACCTGCCAGTTGATAGTCATGTCCATGATCTTTGAGTTGGGCAGCCTGATAGACCAGCAGTCTGGCGGCTTCGATCTCAGTTACCATATCGGCAAGTTTAAACCCAATAGCTTGATGTTTAGCAATGGGCTTACCAAAAGCCTCTCTCTGCTTGGCGTATGCCAAAGATCGTTCGTACGCACCTTTGGCGATGCCCAATGCTTGTGCCGCAATACCAATGCGTCCCCCTGCCAGTGTCTCCATGGCAAGTCGGAATCCAAGGCCATCTGTGCCCAAAAGGTTTTCTTTGGGAACCTTTACATTGGTGTAAGTAATTGAGGTGGTGTCAGAAGATCGAATACCCATCTTATCTTCCTTTGAACCGATTTCTACACCCGGCCATGAGGACTCTACGACAAAAGCGTTGATCCCTCTATGTGCTTTGGCAGGATCACTTTGAGCAATCACCAGATGAACATCGCTGGTGGCACCGTTGGTGATCCAATTTTTCGTACCATTCAAAAGATAGCTATCCCCTTGTGGTGTTGCGGTTGTCCGTTGATGAGTGGCATCGCTTCCCGCTTCCGGCTCAGAGAGACAAAAGGCTCCTATCCAGTGCCCTGGTGCCAATTTGCGGAGGTATTTTTCTTTGAGTTCTTCGCTGCCATATTTTTGCAAACCCCAACACACCAGCGAATTATTGACTGACATGATTACGGCAGCTGAAGCATCGACAGCGGCAATTTCTTCAAGTGCCAATACATATGATAAGAAGTCCATCCCTCCTCCTTCCCAGGCTGGATCAGTTGTCATTCCCATGAAGCCAAGTTGCCCCATTTTTTTGACCAACTCGGTGGGATGTTGCATTTCTCGATCTCGATCAACGACCCCTGGTCTCAGCTCTTGTTGTGCAAAACTCCGAGCTGCATCTCTAACCGCCAGTTGTTCCTCCGAAAGTGTAAACATGGTGAGAAATTGAATACTTCAGTCCGAAAAAATAAAAAAGAAACTTAGTTGAGGAAATAAATCAGCATACCAAGCATACGAGATGATAAGGTCAGAGTTTAGGTGTCATCGTTAAAATCCCCACGCAATGCTCTGTACTTCTTTCTAGCCTCTACAGCCAGCGTACTATTGCTAAAGTCGACAAATAGTTTTTCATAGAGCTGCTGAGCTTTTTCCTGGTCGTTCAGTTGATTTTCATATAAATTGGCCAGAGCAAAGAGTGAGTTATCGGCTCGAATTTCATCAACATATTGGTCTATGACCTGCTGATACATGTCCGCAGCTTTTTCATATTGGCGCAGTTTGGTATACATCTGAGCTCGAGTGTACAAGATGTCATCAGCTAGCGAATGATCAGGAAAGTTAGTAGAAATCTGAGCCCATATTTGCTCAGCTTGCTCAAAACGGTTTTGAAATATTAGCAATTCGGATTTGGCAAAGAGCTCCAGTGCAGTGGCCGAAGTGTCCAATCCAAGATTATCCATGATAAATACGCTGAGGTCCAGTGCATCATTGGCAATCAGTTTTGATGTAGAGGCTTTCAACACATCGAACTGGGTTTGCGCCCATTGAAAATCTCCCGTGTAGTAAGACAGTTTGGCATTTTTGAAACGTGCAGTTTGGCCTAAGAGATCATCTTTAAATGCTTTGTCTACCTGTGAGTATAGTAAGGTGGCTTCCCATTGCTCTTCTTTCATAAGATAGTAATCAGCCAGCTCTATCTTACCGTTGGCCATCTCATACTTGTTCACTCCCGGATAAGCAATCATTTCATTGAGAAGATCTATGGCAGAGGTTAAATCATTTAAATAAAATGCATGTAACGATGCCAAGTCGATGAGGATATTGGCAGTCGCCTTATTGCGACCAAATTCATCAAGAAATTCTTCATACTCGGTCTTGAGCGAAAGTAGATCCTCCCGCTCAAAGTCGTAGCCCATTGTGATCTTCTTTCTCTTCGTATCCAGCAGCTCTTTTTTAGCATCGACATAGAATGGCGAATTCGGATCTTTGATCGTAACCAAATATTCAAAGGCTGAGATGGCTACATCATATTGCTTGGCATTGACTGCCATATTGCCCAGGTCAAAGACCCTGCTACCATTTTCACGCAGCCTTCTATCCAGGGATTTTACCTGACGAAGAGCATTCTTAAAATCCTTTTTCTGAATAAAGACCCAAGCCAGGAGTTCGGTATAAAGCACGTTCTCTTGTCGCTTCTGCAGTCGATCATACAATTGCAGTTGCAACTCTTTCCAATCTTCTTCAGTCAAATATCGTTCAAGTAATAATTTAACATTGTCGATGCGAGTGGTTTCATTTTCCATGGCATTGAGAAAATGGTAGATCATCTTTTCTGTATCATTCTTTCGCCGATACAGATCTCCGAGATTGTAGGAAAAGACAATATCATCTTTGAGGAGTTTTGCACCTCTTTCGTATGTCTTAATGGCAAGGTCAAATTTGCTCATCTTGACAAACTCATTTCCAAGCTTAATGATGGTCAGTCTATCAGAAGCCATTTTCTTAATGGCCTCACTATAGAGCTTTTGCGCTTCGTCGTCTTTGTACTGCGCTTCTAAGATTTTACCTTGAGTGACATACAGTGCTAAATTGTTGTCTTCCTTTTTTAGGCGCTTGACAACGACTTTCTCTGCCTCCTCGTAAGCTTCCATGGCCAATAGGCTTTCGATGTATTTGTCGAAGTAGAAATTACTCCTCCGATCTTTTTCATACAGTTCTTGAAACAGGGATGCCGACTTTTCAAACTCGCCTGTCTCAAAATATTGCATGGCAAGGCGTGATGTTTGAGCGGGAAGGCTCCCTACAATCAGACATAAACAGGAAAAAAGGACTACAATAAATCTATTCATTGGTTGTTTTACTTCAACTTACTTATACATTATTTTGCGACACGCTTTCGGCCTTAGTAAGGGTAGTAAATCGGATGCCAAATCAACATCTTTGTAAGGCATTGTCACCAAATCACTGTTGTTCTGGAACATCTCGAATACCCAATCTTAGTCAAAACTTCGTAGCTATAACGTAAAAATAAGGTAAAAGGGTCTGACTATATGCGTTATCGCTTTTGCATGACCTAAATCCATTTGGCAATGGATGGTTGGAGGAGTGATCACTAGCTGTTTTGCTATAAGTTGAAACAACCTAATTTAATCCTCATGTCCCCAAAGCATTATTAGATAGGGACCATAGCAGACTTGTGCATGTTCCTGTCTTAGTTTAAAGGTAATGGGCAGATTAAATTGGACGCTAAAAGATCTTCCATTTTGTTTGCCAGCTGTCCATCGTTCGGGCATTTCGTTCATCAGGTTGACTACACGTAGCGCTTCCTGTCCCAATCCAGGTTCATGATCACGTAAGATCTCGGTCTTGCGAATAGTGCCATCTTTTCCTACCACGAATCGGATTACACATGTTCCTTCGACACCATTTACTTGGGCCATGGAGGGATACCTTATGTTCTTATAGATGAAGTCTAGTAAAGGCTTTTCTGAATATGCTTTGCGTTCTTCTGCTGGCATTGACTCACATCCAGGAAAGCGAGGCATTTGTTCGGCAATGTGCACAATTTCGTCGATTTCTGTTTCTACAGGCGGCGGTGCCATAGGAGGAGCCATGACCTCGGTCCTTTCTGGCACCACTTCTTCTTGAATCATTTGAGCGATGAATGTGGGTGTCTCTTCATCGATTATTTGTTCGTCAACGACTATTTCGAAAACAGGGGGTGAGGAGGTGGAACTTTAGGAATCGATGGTGGCAAGATGGTGGGTGTTAATTCAATTGTTTCATCTAAGGTAAATTTTGGTCCTGGCACAAAAGTTACACCATCCATTTTGGTCCAACTGAAGGCAATGAGCACCATCCCTAATGAGGTCAATAGGCCAAAACTGAAGATAGGCGTAGTATCATGCAACACATTTGACTTTGCATATTTGACACGGTTTCGTAGAGT
Source organism: Saprospiraceae bacterium (assembly GCA_013001595.1). Classification (GTDB taxonomy): domain Bacteria; phylum Bacteroidota; class Bacteroidia; order Chitinophagales; family Saprospiraceae; genus JABDMH01. The sequence goes on from JABDMH010000080.1 coordinate 30,089, forward strand.
GAATGACTCATGACTCATGACTCATCCTCGCGGGATATTTTCTATTCGACAGATAGTAGCAAAAACCAATGACAATGGCGATGATGACGCCTATGAGCGCCATAGACTGAATATAACGGCGTGGCCATAAGGTAAGTTCGAAATGCATGAATACACAGGGTTCGTGAATCAAGTAATATCCCTAGTTCTTAGATCCATTGCTGCCGAAAGACCGTTGCTACTTTGATCCCACTCGATGTATACTTTCAAGCAAAGATGATCTCAGTGTTCAACATATTTCATCAGTTAAAACTATAGATGGGTTGGGGTACCCGATTTGGTGTATGTATCACTATCCATGTAGCTGCGCACAAATGCTATTGGTGCCCCTGGCAACCGATAGAAACATCTAGTCGGGGTCGGGACATAAAAAAAGCTGTGACTTTTGATCACAGCTTTCTAATGTTATTTGGAAGTTTGTTACTCCAATTTAAATTTAACGGGCAGATTAAACTGTACCCTCACTGAACGTCCACGTTGTTTTCCGGGAGTCCATTTTTCCCCCATTTCGTTCATCAACTTCACTACACGTAGGGATTCTTCTCCGCAACCAGCACCAATGTCTCTAAGTACTTGGGGATCACTGATCGATCCATCTTTATCAACAACGAAGCGAATAACACAAGTACCTTCCACGCCATTTTCTCGTGCAATGGCTGGATACTTGATGTTTTTGTAAATGAACTCCAGCATCTTCTTATCTGCACATGCCTTTCTTGCAGCATCATCTGATTCGCCTTCACATCCAGGAAATCTAGGCATCTGTTCCACAACCTTAAAGATTTCCTCTACTTCAGGCTCAGGTGGAGGAGGAGGTGGCGGTGGAGGAGGAGGTGGAGCCTCTGGCTCTGGTGGGGCTTCAACAATGGTTGCTTCTTCGACAGATTGATCTAAGAATTCGGGCTCCTCTTCCTCAAGGATTTCTTCTTCAGGGACTTCTTCAATCACTGGAGGAGGTGGTGGCGGTGGAGGAGGAGGTGGTTCAGCCGTCCTGGGAGGTTCGATTTCGATGTCTTCTTCCATCTCCAAAGCATCTTCAGGAATAAAGATCTCTTCATCCATTTGTGTCCAGCTAAAAGCCAGCAGGGTAAGACCCAATGCTGCCGCAAGACCAAAGTTAAAGAGTGGACCTGTGAAGTTGAAAACATCTACATCAGGATATTTTGCTCGACCTACCAGAGGCGATGCCATATCTTTGTCCCGATATTTTTCCAAGAGTTCCTCGGAATTCTTCTTATTGAGCATGTTTCTAAATACCAGAATCAGTCCAATAATTAGAACCATGATCGCTACCAGCGAGAGGACCAACGTCCGACCATCAACCGCTATATCAAGATTCATACTTTTTTCTTTTTTCGATAATAAACATAAACGAAAATACCTCCGACTAAGGAGCCTATAATATTAGCAATTATATCAGGAAATTCAAAAGATCGATCTGATAAAAACATGAGCTGTACGATTTCTAGTAGGAGGCCGTATGCAAAGCAAATCAACCAAATGGTGACCAGGCCTCTCAAATCAAGATTGCCACGCCGTTCATAGATCTCATAAGCCATCAAAATGGATAAAATGGCATAAACCGTGAAGTGAGCTATTTTATCCAAGTGATCAAAAAAGCCCAATCCCACTTTTGGAATCGATCTTCCTGGTAAGATGGAGATAATCAAAATGGCTATCAACCAGCAACCAGAAAGAATGTAAGACTTTACCCGATACAAACTATCCTACTAGATGTGAACGTGGTCAATTGTGGTGTATGGCATCAGGAGATTACTGCTTGATAGTCTTCAGCGGATAGGAGTCCTTCGAGGTCAGCAGGATTATCTAATGCTATCTTAATGATCCATCCAGATGCATATGGCTCCTCATTTACCATGCCTGGGTTATCTCCTTCTGCTTCATTGAGCTCAGGATTGAAGGCGATTACCTTTCCAGCAACCGGCATAAACAAATCCGAGGTAGTTTTTACTGCTTCGACAGTACCAAACACCTCATCTTTCGCCAGTTGTTCACCAACTGTTTCTACCTCTACATATACCAATTCGCCCAATTCTTGTTGAGCAAAATCAGTAATGCCTATAATCGCCACTGTTTGATCATCGGTACTCACTTCAGGATCGATTTTGATCCATTCATGTTCATTCGTGTATTTAAGTTTAGCGGGTAGATTCATAGAAATTCGATTGCTTAGTTTTCTTTCATTTGTTCGAAGATCCACTCTGAGGTGACCGATTTGGGTCGTTCCAGTGGGAAGCCAATGGCACGGCTCCAACACAACGATGCCAATACACCTAATGCCCTGGATACACCAAAGAGCACCGTGTAGTAAGTAAACTCATTGAGGCCAAAATGTACCAGGATGGCACCTGAATGGGCATCAACATTAGGCCATGGGTTTTTGACCTTTCCTAAGGACTGCAGGATAGGAGGCACCACATCTAGCAATTGCCAGACTACACGCACGATGTTGGAATCCTGAAGATTTCGCTCAGCAAATTTCATCTGTGCAGTAAATCGTGGATCAGGTTCCCGTAAAACCGCATGTCCGTATCCCGGAATGATTTTGCCGGCATTCAAAGTTTTCTTAACAAAATCGGCTATCTGATGACTGCTGGGAGACTCTGTGCCCAAGTCTTCCAGCATCTCAAAAATCCATTTGATGACTTCTTGGTTAGCCAAACCATGCAAGGGACCAGCCAAAGCATTCATACCGGCAGCAAAAGAACGGTAAGCATCAGATAGGGTCGAGCCTACCAAATGCGTGGTATGGGCGGAGGCATTTCCACCCTCATGATCTGCATGCACCGTTAGGTAAAGGCGTAAGAAGTCCTTGAAACCTTCATCCTCCTTACCCAACATATGTGCAAAATTACCTCCCCAATCAAGAGAATTAGCAGGAGCAATTTGATTTCCATCATAGAAACACCTTCGATAGATGTACGCAGCTAGATGCGGTAACTTAGCTATTAAGTTCATTGCGTCTTCATAGGTCGCATCCCAATAGTCTTTCTTAGCCAGCCCTTCGGCATAGCGCCTGCCAAAGACACTTTCTGATTGGAGGGAATTGATCCCAACGCAAAATTGTGTCATGGGGTGGGCATCGACCGGAAGGGCATCAATGGTACGGAATACATAATCTGGAAGCTTACTTCGGCGTTCCCACTCATCTGCTAACCAGGTCACTTGTTCTTTAGTCGGAATCTCACCCACCATCATCAACCAAAATAGTCCTTCTGGCAATGGCTCATCACTGCCATTTAATCGTGGCAATTCAGCACGAAGCTGAGGTATGTTGTATCCCCTAAACTTAATGCCTTCGTGAGCATCTAGATTAGAGGTTTCCCAAATCATGCTTTTTACACCGCGCATTCCCCCATGGATCTGCCCCAGAGTCACTTGGTCCAAGACCTTATTTCCCTCTGACTTAACCAGTGATCTTAGCTTGATATGGACCTCTCTAGACTTCTCTCCAAACTTCCTTTTTAATTCATCCATGCGGACTTAACGTTACTTTTACAATGTTAAAGGGGCCCCTTTTTCGGGGGCGTAAATATACACTTTTTGTGTACATAAATTTGATGAACAATGCTATCATTGTACCCACCATGTTTTTAATTAAAGGTATTCTAGTCAGTCGCGAAATCTTCGCTCAAAAATTTGTTTGTAATCTAAATGTGTGCAAAGGTGCTTGCTGCTGGGAAGGCGATTGGGGAGCACCTATTGATGAAGATGAGGAGGTCATTTTATCAGGGATTCGTGAGCAAGTTCGTCCCTTTCTCAATGAAGAAGGGAACCAGGCCATTGATGAGCAGGGTGCCTTTACCTATTACAAGGAACCAAAAAAGACGGGAACGACCTTAGTTTCCGACGGGCGTTGTGCCTATATGACTATAGATGCGGAAGGTTGTGCACAATGTGGTTTCGAGCAGGCCCATCGTGCAGGTGTGATCTCGTTCAAGAAACCGCTGTCCTGTCACCTATACCCCATCAGACATCAGGTCGAAGATGAAAGGGCCTTTGCAGCACTCAATTATGATGAATGGGATATCTGCAGTGCGGCTTGCGATTTGGGCACGTCACTGCGAATACCCGTCTATCAATTTGTGAAAGACGCCATCATTAGGAAATTTGGTGAGGAGTTCTATGCAGAACTGGACGCCCTAGCTAAAGACTTGGAGCAGTAGCATCATCCCTACTGTAGAAAGGACCTTCATGTCTGTCACTGGGCCCTCAAGAGTACATACCTGGCCCAGCCTTCAAAGTGTATTACTATTCGAAAAGCTGGAGCGGATCTACATGCCTAAATTTCTGATTTTCATAGGCCTAGAAAAAAAACCCCTACGGACATCGTGACTGGGGGTGTGTATACCATGCCATACTACCTAATTCGACACTTGTGGAGATGGAGCAAGCAGGGCTTGACCCTTGCTTGGCAGATCCAGCATTCTTCTTCACTTAGGCGAAGAAGTTTATTCGAAGGAAAAGTAGCAACTCAGAAGGATTTATCCCAACATCCTATGCATAGCAAGTAGGTCTAGTACACCGTCTACTGGAAAAAGCTGAATAATTTTGAGTTCATTTTTGCGAAAGACGAGGTTTCAGATCGCAGACAGGACCTACGCCCTGGTGAGAATCTGCAACGAAGTATTTCGCAAGAAGAAGCCAGAATTAACGATAATCTTCCATTGGACAGAGTACTAACAGCGCATAATCAGATGATAATACATTATGAACTATTTAAATATAAACATCTGACCACACTCACTGTGCTGTCTTTTTTATTTGAAAATCAACCCTATTCTATTACTTTTGCAGAGCTTTTTACAGATTGGTGGCCTGGTGGCCTTTTACAAGTTAGTACGAGTTGAGTTCAAGAATAAATTAAGCTATTGATTATCAATTTGATACATATGTCAAGAATGATGATACGTATGGCTTGGTGATGGCTGACCTATCAAGTTTCAAAGTGCAAGTTTAACTTTCAGATATGGCTTTAATAGGAAAAATTAGAAAAAACAGTTGGTTATTAATCGTAGTAATCGGCCTGGCTTTGGCAGCTTTCGTCATAATGGATATGACAGGTCAGGGAGGCCCAGGAGGTCAAGAACTTACGCTCGTCGAGGTAGATGGTGACAAAGTGGGCTGGAACGAATTTCAGCAAGCTGAACGCATCCTCTATACAGGGTCGGAGGTGGATGTTTTCAGTAGACGTAACTACCTGTACAATTATTTCGTAGATCAAGCCATTGTTCAGGACGAGGCTGAGGCTAACGGCTTGTATGTGCCGAAGGAAGAACTCATGGATCTCCAATTTGGAAACAACTTGAGCACATTGATACAACAACGTTTCTCAAATCCGCAGACAGGTCAGGTCGATCGTACACAATTAAATAACATCAGACAATCTATTAATCAGGGTGACTTAAGTCCACAGCTACGTGAACTTTGGGCGTACCAAGAGAAGGAAATCATAACTGAAAGGCTCACCGATAAATTGACCAATCTGGTTGAGCAAGGTTTATATACACCAACTTGGATGGTGGAGTCGACTAACATCGATCAGACCGTTAGGACAGACTTTTTGTATGTGCGTGTTCCCTATGAGGAAGTTCCGGAGAATGATGTTACAGTCACTGATGCCGACCTTCGCGCCTACTTAAAGGAAAACAGTGCGGAATATGAGCGGGAAGCAGAAACACGTATAGTCGACTACCTGGTCTATAATGTGGAGCCAACCGGTGCTGACACAGCCATGCATTTGGCAAACATCAATAACTTGATTGAAGAATTTAAGATCACAGAAAATGATACCCTTTTTGTAGAAACCAATCTGGGTTCTTTCGATCTAGCCTATGCCAAGAAAAGTGAAATTAGTACCCTCATTGCCGATAGTGTATTCCAAGTTGAGGAGGGTTCGGTAATTGGACCTTATATAGAGAATGGTGCATATCGAGCAGTCAAAGTTCTGGATCGAATGGTCATACCAGATTCTGTGCATACTCGCCACATCTTGCGCCGGGCGCAGACTCTTGAACAATACCAAGCGGCACAAAAGACAGCTGATAGCCTGGTCCAACTGATCGAAAGCGGCGCATTTATTTTTGACTCATTGGCGGCCGACTTCAATCAAGGTTCTATGAGTGTGACATTAAATGGTGGAGACCTGGGGAATATCGCAAGGAATGGATTTGTCAAGCCTTTTAATGACTTGGTATTTTATAATGCAGAAATTGGTAAGGTCTACACAGTAGTCACGGAGTTTGGTGTTCATATAGTGGAGGTGCTGGACCGGACTTATGAGACCAATGAAGAAGGTGCGCAAGTGGCCTACATTGAGGTTCCCATAATCCCTTCCGACGATACCCAATCAGAAATATATGATCTAGTATTGGATGTAGTTAGTAAAAACCGAACGCTTGCTGATCTCAGATCAGCCATTGCTGATGATCCTTCATTGCGATTGCAATCCAGTGCTCCCCTTGAGGAAAACGATTTCACTATTGGCAGCCTAGGAGCAGAACAGTCTTCAAGAGATGTCGTACGGTGGGCCTTCGAACCCTCAGTAGAGGCGGGTGACGTCTCTCCTGAGGTATATGTGTATCAAGAACCTACTTTATATTACAATAATAAGTATGTAGTGGCTGGTATTAATAAGATTATGGATGCTGGAGAGGCAGATCTTGAGGACGTTAGAGCTACCATAGAAGGACTAGTGAAAAATCAGAAAAAAGCTGCCTTGCTGAAGGAAGAATTGAAAGACCAGAATGACCTCAACAGAGTTGCAGAGATTTACAGTGCTTCCATCGATACTGCCAAGGGCGTTAACTTCTTGACAGACTTCATTGCCAACCTCGGTGAGGAGCCAAATGTCGCTGCCAATGCACAGAAGGTTCCATTAAATGAAGCATCAGATCCCATTGAGGGGGTTCGTGGTGTTTACCTAATTATGCCAATAAATAGGACTGAACCCAACGAGCCTAACATTCCATCTCTAAGGGCTTCATATACGAATCAAATCGCTAATCAAACCAAAGCTGGTCTTATTCAGAGTTTGAGAGAGAATGCGGATATTGAAGATAGTCGCTACCAATACTATTGATTACCTGGTCCAGTAGCATCTAGATTCGGATTGACAATAGGTTCTAGTGACCTACCTGCAAGTGCTTCTGCCCGGATTCTTCACTATGGACCTATTGGTAATCACCAGAGCGATTTTGTTGGGGCGTTTTAAATTTGACCAGCATCAAGCATATTTTCTTGATTCATACGTTATTCAATTTTGAACTCCTCAACTATGAAGCTTGTACCACAGATATTAGCTATTCTATTGCTTACATGGATGGGCTGCTTTAATAAAATGGAGACCGTCGAATTGCGGAATGAAGCGGGCCAACTCGAAGAGCGATATGAGATTGATAAGGCCACGGGACAGAAGGAAGGCAGCTACATGCGCTATCGAGACGGAATTCTGATTGAGACTGCTCTTTACACAAGAGATACCCTAGAGGGTATACGTATACTGTATTTCGACAATGGAAATAAGGAAATACAAGAAACCTATGTGATGGGTACCTATCACGGCCCTTACCAATCATTTTATGACAGCGGCCAACTGAAACTAGAAGGACAATATCAAAAGGGAACCATGGAGGGCCCGTGGACCAAGTACTATGAATCTGGTCAAATCATGGAAGTGGTTGAAATGCATAAGAATCAGGAAAATGGTCCCTTTGTAGAGTACTATGAAAGTGGAAATTTGAAGGCTGAGGGGACCTATTTGGAAGGAGACAATGAAGATGGAGAACTTAGACTCTTCAATGAGCAGGGTATTTTGGAGAAGAAAATGCAGTGTGATGCAGGGATCTGCCATACAACCTGGATGAAGGAAGACTAAGTGACCCTTTATGACAAGTACCTTGACTATCAGAATATGCTGAATAATTATCTGGTCATTTTCCTCAATGCGATGCACTTTATGGATCGAGTCTGGAAGTCAGATGACGAGCATCAAAGATGCCCTTTCGTGTACCTGCAACGAAGCATGGCAACAGAGAATATCAACAACAGTCGTCTTCGCAAGTGTAGGGTGCCTGCATTTATAGTGATCTTGCTGTGTGCTATGTATTTTTCTGTCAATGGTCAGGTGGGCGGTGATCACGCGTATTCGTTTCTTAACTTATCCACCTCAGCAAGGGTTTCTGCACTTGGCGGCAGTTTGATTCCAGCATCTCAGGGAGATCTTGCGTTGGCGTACGACAATCCTGCCATCTTGAATGAGCAAATGGATGGGCAAGTTACTTTTCAACATCAATTTTTGGCGGCAGGTATTCAGTCTGGATATGCAGGCTTCGGTAAATGGTTTGACACGAAGAAATTGATTACACATGTAGGCTTCAAATACATCCTATATGGAGATTTTAATCGGGCCGACGAATTTGGCAATCCACTAGGCCAATTTAAAGGATCTGAGGTCGCCATAAATATGGGCATTGGTTACATGCTCTATGACAAATTACGTATTGGGGGGAATATCAAGCTCATAAACTCAACATTGGATGTATATCGGTCAGCAGGTCTTGCATTTGATCTGGGGGCCATTTATACTGATACGAGCCATCTAGTGTCTTTTGGTATTTCACTTAAAAACTCAGGTTTCCAGCTGTCAAGGTATGATGAAGTTCGTGAATCGTTGCCTGTCGACCTGCAGATTGGCGTGGTCAAAAGATTGCGTTATCTGCCGTTTCAACTGTCCATTATTTATCATCATTTTAATCGATGGAATCTATTGTACGATAATCCTAGTGGCGATGAGAATAATTTTTTTCTCGGGTTTCAGCAAATGGATACTGAATCATCAGAGTTTGACAACTTTTTTCGTCATCTAATATTTGGAGGTGAATTGTTTTTGGGCAAGCATGAAGTTTTTTCCATTAGGTTGGGATACAATCATCAGCGTAAGCAGGAACTCACTGTGACTAATTTGCGCACGTTGACCGGTTTTAGTGGTGGATTCGGCCTCAGCCTTAAGAAGTTCCGATTTGCTTATAGTTTTAGTAAGATTCATTTTGGGGCGACGACACATCACCTTGGTCTAACGACTAATATCAAATCTTTTACGGGCACTGGCGTCTTGAATTAATCATCTCAGGAAGATCACATCCACTTTCTTGTTGATGATTCTATGCGATACAATAAATAGTTCTTTATTTCCAATGCTGCGGTAAGTTGGATGTAGGGGATTTTTACATCCCCACTAGCTGTATGTAAAATAATATTGGCGAGTTGCTGGCGCCTTTGATATGGCGTTTGTTTAATTTGTATCGCCTGTACCTTGAAGAGAGACAGCGCTTTGGTGACACGTTCAATTACCCCATAGGTTATGATACATTCGTTCACTGTAAAATGAAATCGCCAGTTTCTCTGATAGTAAAATTGAAATATGGTGACAGCTACTAGCCAGAAAGTAGCGATGAAAAATAATGGAATATTGCCATCGTACCAGGCAGCTAAGCCCAGACAAAGACTGGGAATACCTGCAAGAAAAATAGATCTTCGAAAAAACAGACGTCGATCAACACCAAGAGATGTTTCAGGTTCTAAATAATTACGACCAAAGACATATCTCTTAATGTCGACTAATGTTTCAGTGGGATAACCTGGTATCGTAATATTCGAACTTCCTCGACCTGAGGCACTTGAAGCCTGATATAAACGCAAGTGTACAATATTGAAAATTTTTCTTAGAGGATTACTTACCCAGCGTACAATTTGGATCTTGTGATCCAATGCTGCCTGCTCTACTTTATTTAATAAGCCGGCCTGGATTTTATATCCTTCATTGGTTTTATAAAATGAAAGGTCATAGTAGCGGAAGACCGTGTAAATTAGCGTGCCTATGAATGATAAAAAGATCAGCAAAATAAACAGCATGATGGCGTAGGAAACTGTGTTTTGAAATAGCTTTTCGGCAAGGTTGTCAAACTGATCCACATAGCCTTCTCCCAGTGCTTCATTGATGCGGTCTCGCAAGCCCAACAGAAAAGCAACAATAATTCCTGTAGTACGTAAGTGGTTTTGACTTATGCCAACCTTAATGAGGTCGCCAACATCGAGATGCAATAGGAGTTCTTTTCTTTCGATGGATTCGACATCAGATGCAGTGGTTTCCTCAGTAGGTGTCTTACGGCTTAAAATAAATGATCGAAGCTGCTCAGCTTTATCTTGGTCCAGAGCCGCAAATTCAAACTCTTCCTTTGATGACCCTGCAGTATCAATCTTCACTCGAGTCACATCGAATAGCTGATGAACAATATTTTGTTCGAAACTAATGGTCTGAATTCGATCAAATGGAATATCCATTTTCGTGCGCGTGAACACACCACTTTGCACATGAAGCTTTGTATCGCTCAAATGGAAATGAAAACGAAAATAACGCCAAATAGAAATCAGAATAATCAGGGATGTACCGCCGATCACTACAAGCTTGCCAGTATCGGGACCCATCAAATTGGACCGAAAAAATAAAATTAGTAGAATGGGCCACCAGGTACGGATCACCGACTTAATTACATTAAATATGATCATTAGAATGGCTACCGGTGCTTGACGGTTATCTTGCAGAAACCAATCTACATTATTCCTCCTCTTCAGCATGACCGATTTTGTTAATGATCAGCTCTTTCAGGTCATGGGCCGTATTGGGATCGAGTCCAGGGATGCTGATATCACTCGATGATCCTCCGGCAGTAAAAACCCTGAGGTCGGATAAGCCAAAAAGATTGTCAATAAAGCCTCTTGAAATCTCACAATGTTGAACCCTGTTGAAAGGTACGGTAATCCATTGACGAAAGAATACCCCATGTTGGTAGCTGATGTCCCTGTCCCTGATCGCATATTTCTGATGGCGGACACTGGCAGATGAGAACCATAAAGTAGCGAGTAGTAAAACTACCCAGAATAGCAAGGTGCCGAATGTGATCCAATGGAGTAGGCCGATTTGGCTACCCAGAACAATTAGAATGACCATCAGGAGGACGGCAAAAAAAATACAATTGGAGAGATAAAGCACATAGGCGTATTTTTTTTCGATGGGAATGTATGCTATAACTTCAGCTTTTGGTAGCTGGTCAATGTCCATTTGGCTATTGCTAAAAACGGGATCGATACTATTCTGTGATGGCTGGTTCACGGAGAGACAGTTTTAGGTTTTCCAAGAGTGCTTTTGCATCCTGCAAAGATTCCACATTTTCCCGGACAAGTATGAGAAACTGTCGACTCTGCTTCAAGTGCACGCCGTATTTTTCTCCTTCATTGGCGATAAGTGCCAAAAACTGCTTAAAGAAGGCAGTTTCGTAGAATGCTGATTGGGCGTTAAATACAAAGAAACACCGCAGCTTATTTTGCTTAAGGATGCATTTTTCGAAACCGAGGTCTTTACAAATCCACCTCAGTCTAAGGGTTTCGAAAAGTGTGTCTACCTGCTTGGGTATCTTACCAAATCGGTCTTGCATACGTTTTATAAAGTCCTGAAGATCTTCTTCATTTTCGATGGCGTCTAGTTCGGTATAGAGATTAAGGCGCTCCTGAATTTGGTTTATATAACTATCCGGGATAAGCATCTCAAAATCCGTCTCTATCTGCACGTCTCGTACGTACGATCGGTCATTGATTTCGTCCTGAAAAAGGTCTTTAAATTCTGTTTCCTTTAATTCCTGAATGGCTTCATCCAATATTTTAGTGTAGGTGTCATAGCCAATTTCTGTTATAAATCCGCTTTGTTCACCACCTAGCAGATTACCAGCCCCCCGGATGTCTAAATCCCTCATTGCGATATTAAATCCACTTCCAAGATCTGAAAATTCTTCAAGCGTTTGCAGTCTCTTCCTTGCTTCCGTTGTCAGCGTGGATAGTGGCGGACTAAACAGATAGCAAAAGGCTTTACGATTAGACCGTCCCACTCGTCCGCGCAGTTGATGGAGGTCGCTCATACCAAATTGATGCGCACTATTAATTATGATGGTATTGGCGTTGGCAATATCGAGGCCGGTTTCAATTATGTTGGTGCACAACAGCACATCATATTCTCCCTCAATGAAGCTTACTAGGGCATTTTCCAGTTCCTTTGCCTCCATTTGACCATGAGCCATTCCGATGTCTATGTCGGGACAAAGTCGTTTCAACATGACCTTCATCTCAGGTAGGTTCTTAACTCGGTTATGCACGAAAAAAACTTGACCTCCACGGTTCACTTCATAATAGATCGCATCCTTGATCAGCTCATCATTGAATACGCGAGTTTCTGTGTGGATCGGCTGACGGTTAGGTGGGGCTGTGCGAATGATGGAAAGGTCCCTTGCCGCCATTAGAGAGAATTGTAAGGTTCGTGGTATGGGAGTAGCTGTCAACGTAAGAGTGTCCACATTCACCTGGAGATTTCGCAGTTTCTCCTTGGCGGCAACACCAAATTTTTGCTCCTCATCGATGACCAATAGTCCCAAGTCTTTAAATGCTACTTGCTTATTGAGTAAAGCATGGGTGCCAATAATGATTTCGATCTTGCCGGATTTTAGTTCGGCGAATATTTTCTTGCGCTGAGCAGTAGTTTTAAATCGATTGAGAAATTCAATAGTGACGCCGTATTCTTTTAGTCGCTCACTAAAGGTCTTGTAGTGCTGTAGTGCTAAAATTGTGGTTGGGACCAATACGGCCACTTGTTTCCCACCTATGACAGCTTTAAAGGCAGCTCGGATGGCAATTTCGGTTTTTCCGAATCCGACGTCGCCACAGATGAGCCGGTCCATCGGGTAGCTCTTCTCCATGTCTGCCTTAGTATCGATGGTCGATTGGAGTTGGTCTGGCGTGTCTTCGTAAAAGAAAGAAGCTTCAAGTTCATTTTGAAGGTAGCCGTCGGGTTGAAAAGGGTGGCCCTTTGAGGCTTTTCGCTTGGCATATAATTTAATGAGTCCACTGGCGATATCTTTGACCTTGCGTTTGGTTTTCCTTTTTAGTGCTTTCCAGGTTTCCGTACCCAGTTTATTCAAAGTTGGTGCCGTCCCATCCTTGCCTACATACTTGGAGATCTTATGTAGTGATTGTATGCCCACATAAAGGATGTCGTTGTTTTTATAAATGAGACGCACAGATTCCTGTATATGTCCATTGATCTCAATTTTTTCTAATCCTGAGTATCTGCCCACCCCATGATCAATGTGCGTTACAAAATCACCAGGTTGTAACTCTTTCAAAAATTTGAGGGTCATTGCCTGGTCCTTGGTGAAACCCCGGCGGAGACTGTATTTATGAAATCTTTGGAAGATTTGGTGATCTGTATAACATGCTATTTTATGATGAACATCGATAAATCCCGCATCGATTGATTTGAGGATTGGTGCAAAACGCACCTCCGTGCCAAGGTCTTGAAAAATGGTTTCAAAACGCTGAACTTGCCTCGGATTGTCGGTGAATATGAAGGGAGTAATGCCAGACTTATGTTTGTCTTCTAAATCCTCGATCAAAAACGTAAAATTCTTATTGAAGGAAGGCTGAGGCTCCGCATCGATCATAAAGGTATGTCCATGCTCAAATATGCTCGATGGATGATCGAGAAACAGCTTGCTAAAGTTCTGCAAACCATTGATGATGTCACGTGGCGGAATAATCGTTGGTAATTCAACATCATCTTCGGAAGGAGTAGACTTAGAGGTTTCTTGTTGATGTTTTTCAAAACAAGCTTGCAATCGGTCTAGTGTAAAATCTTCATTGGAGATCCAAACCCTGGTATCTTGTGGGAGGATATTTAGCACACTTACTTTTTCCTCGTCCTCAAACTTGGTATTGATGTTGGGTACAATGGAAAGAGCTGCTATGTTTTTGATCGAAAGTTGATCCATCGGGTTAAAGGTTCGAATGGACTCGATCTCTACATCAAACAGTTCTAGGCGGTAAGGCCACTCATTTCCGAAAGAAAAAATATCAATGATCCCACCTCTGATACTGAATTGACCTGGCTCATATACAAAGTCGACGTTCTCAAATCCATACTCCACCAGCACCTCTGTGAGAAAATCAACATCTATCTCTTCGTTGATCTGCAGATTGATGCGGTTTTTGTTGAGCACCTTTGGAGCAACTACCCTTTCTGCCAGTGCTTCTGGATAGGTGACGATGATATGAGCCGATGCTTCTATACCTGTAACTTTGTTGATGGTCTCGGTGCGTTGTAGCACCTGATGATTATTCAGCGATTCATACTTGCCTGGGCGCTTGGAGGAATCAGGAAAAAACCAGACTGGCTTTTTCTCTAGAAGGCTGTTTAGATTATGGTAAAAGTAGGCTGCCTCCTCCTTCGTTCTGGCAATAAAAAGACTGGGTTTGGGAGCTTGCAGATACATTCCAGCAAAGACAAAGGAGACCTGAGCGCCAATCATGCCTTTGATGTGTACATTGACTGGACATTCCGAATCTAGAGTCTGTGCTGCTACCTTAGCTCTCTCGTCATTGGCATATTTATCAAGTAGCAGCTTGAGATTTTCCAAGGCTGCAAATATAAATTAATCTGAGGGTACCCCTTTGGCATCTCAATTGAGGCAAGCGATTATGAGGAGTTATGCAATACAGTAGATTCATTTCCTATGGTCCCATTCCTACCAAAGTTTTTCGAGAACAGCAAGTCACCTCTACACCGTACTTTTGGTTCAGTTTAGTCAACTCATCAGGATGCGAGTACTCAATAAGCGACCTTACCCAGCCAAAATCTTGCTTTTCGGTGAATATACCGTGTTGCATGGTGGTTCTGCACTGGCCGTACCTTACCATCGTTATGTCGGTCGCTGGGCTGATGCCATAGTGTCACCCTATCATTTGCAGCCATTCTTTGACCATCTATCGACCATACAAATAGATCTACATGCACAGTTCGATAAGGATTTGGTACAAGAACTACAGCTCAGACCACTCAGTTTTGATTCTGACATACCTGTAGGCCAGGGCTTAGGAAGTTCTGCTGCATTGACTGCTGCCACATATGACCTTGCCAGTACCTTACCTGATCCACTTGCTCTCCAGAAGAGTGATCTGGCACTGATCGAGGGTTTCTTTCATGGGACAAGTTCTGGTGTAGACGCACTCGTCTGCTATCGCGATGCGCCCATATACCGAAGTGCTGAGGGACTTGAAGAGACGCACTTGCCGTCAAGGCAGGCTCTCCGAGCGTACCTTTGGATTACAGGTCAGGCTCGTTCGACAGAACCTCTAGTGGCCTGGTTTCAAGAAGCCCTAACAAACCAAGCATTCAAATCTCAAGTGGAGAGACTAGCCCAATACAGTTCGACTGCAGTTGATCAGCTTTTGCAAGGCGAGTTGACATTGGCAGATGTGAAGAATATCAGTAACATTCAATGGCAACATATGTCGGCACTGATACCCTCTTCGGTCCGTCACTTCTGGCAGGGTACCTTAGATGATGAGCATGTGGCCATTAAGCTTTGCGGAGCGGGAGGTGGAGGCAGTTTCTTATTGTTTTCTGATGGAGTCGATTTGTGCGAGAAGTTCCCCGATTACATGTTTGAACGTCTCTGGTGATCGACGACTGGGTGAAATGCACTCTATCCTGATTTTAGGCAGGTGAGAATAAATGCCGGAGGAATGTTTAACAGTTGAAATTTGATGTCTACATGGCCAAAAACCCTTTTGTAAAGGTTCTTTTCCAGTAGGGAGTAATGAATTTGAAAGTATTGACCGAGGGGTTTTAGGATGTCGTAGCATTTTTGCACAATAGAATGTGCCACCTCATCTGGGAAAACCACAAATGGAAGCGCCGAGAAAACAACGTCAATTTGTACAAAACCATGCTTGCTCAACTGCTCCTCCAAATGCTCGGCAGAATCTTCCACCACAATCAGTCGATCATCATCAATTAATCTCATCGTTGCACAAAACTTTGGATTAATCTCAAAAGCGAACAACTTTGCGCCTTTGGGCATGCTGTTGAGAATATGAGTTGTCATTACACCATCTCCAGCACCTAATTCGACGATGCATTTTGCATTATCCAGGCTCGATAAGCCCACGATTTTGGCACACAGGAATTTGGAACTCCTGGTAATGGTGCCAATCGTTTTGAGGTTCTTTATACCCTCCTTAAAAAATTCGATGGTACTCATCTAATGTGTTTTCTTATTTTCAAATGGTAAGCAATTAGCCTCTTTATTGTGCAATTATTTTCCATTCTCTTTTGCAAATACGACAATCATATTTTAGCGCGTCTGAAGTGTCATGCCCATCGCGCAACGCTATGTACTATTTCACATTGAGGCTAATCGATATACAAGGTGTACTTCTTTAAATCTGGGTATGTAGACAACAACTGAGCGTCAATTTGATTTGCTTTTAATCGCAGACCATCCATATATCCGATTATCTCTGCTCCTTCAAAACCTTCCTTCTTAATGGATCCTAGATGCCTTAAAGCGCCTTCAAAGCTGCTAAAAATACCGGAGCAATAAAAATAATCTCCTTCTCCCGAGTTCTTTTCAACGCATGGATCTTCGTACTTGCCGATCAAATCACCCTTGAATAACTGATCGGTTGCAGCAAACTGTACCTTGTAGGAGAGCCCTTTGATCCGTCTGTAGTACTGCTTCGCTTCATCTGCTGCAATGGTACTGCTTATCTCCGGGATATCGTAGTTGAGGTCCATCGGCAATTGTCCGGTATTGTGAATTCTAAGGTCAATGCGTCGGTTATAGAATTGTGCGGTAGGGTTCAACTTGCCATTGAGCTCGTGTTTGGCCAGAGGGTAGGTCCCTCCAAGACCTTTGAGGAATATGGAGGAAGCCTTCGTACCCACAGAGACCAGATAAGATTGAATTTGTTCAGCCCGTTTGAGCGAGAAGAAGAGATCAAAGTTTGTTGATACAGGTTGATCAGAATGACATACGATTTCCAATTTGAGATGAGGAAAACTCTTGAAAAGTCCACTTATGGTTTTAAGTTTTGCGGTATTTTGAGGGGTCAGTACCTGGTCGTCTTTGTACAGTAAGGTAGGGATGGTAAAGGAAGATTTGGGTTTTTCCAACTCCTCAGATGTCTCATCGGTAGCTGACAGACTCGGAGTGTCATATCCTTTCAGGTGATAAAACATATTGGAACCTGGTAGATCGAGCTGAGCCAATTGCCGATTTTTAAAGTAAGCCGTGTAGATGTCTTGGCCCCCATGGCCCGATTTGCGATCGCTGGAAAAATAGGCGATGGAACCATCCGTGCTTAGGCGATAGTAAAGATCATGGCCGGCAGAATTTATGGTGTTTCCTAAATTATTAGGTGTTGACCAAGTGAGCTCTTTTGGGTCAAACCTAGACTGCATTACATCAAATCCTCCCATACTTAACAAACTGTTACTACTGAAAAAGAGTGTGCGGCCATCTTTAGCTAGGAAAGGAGTGATTTCATCAAATGGACCGTTAATAGCTGGTCCAAAGTTGGTCACGGATGTCCATCCTCCCTGCTTGAGAACGCTGTAGTAGAGATCGAATCCGCCATGACCACCAGCTCTATTAGAGGAGAAGACTAGAAAGGAATCTGAAAAGTGGTAAAGGCCTCTTGTTATTTCTTGTTCAATAAATGGTCCATTCCAGTTGGATCCTTGGTTTGCACTGTCGCTGACAGAGAAACTATCCACGAGGTGCAAACTGCTGCTCATATCGGGACTTCGCGTAAAGAAGGCAACCATACCATCGCTGCTGAAATCTTCAAGCACTTCATTCACAGGTGTATTCAAAGCACTATTCATCAGAGCAGCCGCTGACCATGCTCCTTGAACGATCTCTGTTGCATACATATCGAAGTGCTGATGAGGTGATCGGCTAGTTGTATCGGGCATCAATCTGTTGGAAGAGAAGTAAATCCTGGAGTCATAGTTGGGGCTTTCGATGGGATTAATCTCATCAAAAGGAGAATTGACATCCGCACCCACGTTTTCGATGAATAGATCATTCCGCTGAAAGTTGTGTTTCATCCCAATTGCACAGCGTTCGATGTTGTAGGTCGCTTGGCGATAATAGCGGTTTTTTTCAGGTGCTTTGAGTAGATAGCGTTTGTAGTAGGCAATGGCTTTTGCAAATTCAAACTTATGGTGATGGGCCTGTCCCAATTTAAAGTAAGCATCTACAGGTGGCCGTTTGGCTTCTTCTATCACCGCTTCCAATACCGCGATGGTTTCGTCTAATCGATTAATTTCAAATAGGGAAGCAGCCCAACGGTATCGTAGGTGGTAGTCGTTTGATCTGATCTTGACCAGATCAGCATATTGTTCAGCTGCTTTGTCAAAAGCACCAGATTCGTAGTAATTGTCAGCTTGTAGCAATTCTTGTGCAAAGCCACCGATCGACCAACAGCAACAGAAACAGATCGAAATGGATACCGTCCAGTAGCGTCTAGCTGATGGTATCATCATCTTCAAACTGTTCCAGGTAATCTGCAATGCGTTTTAAAAATGACCCGCCGAGAAAACCATCGATGATGCGATGGTCATAGGATAGCGAAAGAAACATCATGTGGCGGATGGCAATTAGGTCTCCGTAGCTGGTTTCGACTACTGCCGGTTTTTTGCGGATGGCACCGATGGCAAGGATGGCCACCTGAGGTTGATTGATGATGGGGGTACCCATTACGTTTCCGAAAGTTCCAACATTGGTTATGGTGAATGTTCCGTCTTGAATCTCTTCTGGGTTTAATTTTCCAGTCCTCGCCCGCTCAGCGAGGTCGTTCACTTTATTGGCGAGACCTACTAAGCTATAGTTGTCAGCTTGCTTAATAATTGGAACGATTAGATGGCCATCGGGTACTGCAGTGGCCATTCCAATATTCACTTTCTTCCTAATAATGATTTTGTTGTCTTGCAATGAGGCATTGATAAGGGGAAAGTCTCGAATGGCCTTCACTACGGCCTGCATAAATATTGGAGTATAAGTGAGCTTAGTTTGATGCTGATCAAGGAATGCATCCTTGTACATCTCCCGCCACTGCACAATATTGGTCACATCAACCTCTACAAAACTGGTTACATGTGCTGATATTCTCCTAGAATGCACCATGTGCTCGGCAATGAGTCGACGAGTTCGATCCATCTCCATGAGTTCGTCCTGTCCACTGATGATGCCGCTAGAAGAAAGTGTCTCCAGCTCGATCTCTTTGACTGTGGGTATATCCTGCTTGGTCGCCTCAGCGAATTGTTTAGGTCTAGCTGCTGTACGTTCATTCAGGTAGCTCAGAATATCTCGTTTGGTGACTCGATCTTGCATACCTGACCCAGCTATTCCCTCTAGTTCTTCTAAACTGATGTTTTCTTCGCTAGCTATTTTTCTTACCAGGGGGGAGTAGAAGCGATTTCCTGAGGCGGGTGGAATCCGCTTCGATGGTGATTTGTCAGGTGTGGCGCTCTCTTTTATCGGCTCAATGGTTTCAGTGGGCGTGTCCTCCATGGTTTGCTTACCGTTCTCTTCAGGGAGTATCTGGTTGGGTAGGGGTACATCGCCATCGGTTTGTATCAGGGCTATAGTCTCCCCAACAGGAACCACATCATCAGGGTTAAAAATCACTTTCTTGATCACCCCCTTCACTGGAGAAGGGATTTCACTATCAACTTTGTCTGTGGCTATTTCCAGAATGGTTTCATCAACATCTACCTCATCTCCTTCCTTTTTGAGCCAGCCTAAGATCGTCGCTTCGATGATGCTCTCTCCCATTTTCGGCATTATGAGTTCAAAATCCGCCATGACAATCTTTTTAAATGCGTTGACAAAAGTACATCAAATTATCGGCCAATTAAAAACTTTCGCAACATGTCTAAGGCATAAACAGCTGTGTATTTGATGTTTACGATCCGGTCTTTAGTAAAGAGAAACCGCTTAGATATCACCTTTGTGTGGTCTCCCACCGAAATCCATACGGTACCCACCGGTTTTTCCACTGTTCCCCCTCCAGGTCCACTGATGCCTGATACCGCAATAGCTACATCGCAGGATAATGACTTTATGCCGCCCCGCACCATTTGCTCAACCGTTTCCTGACTTACTGCACCATGCGTATTTAATATCTCGTTTGTCACCGCTAATACATCCCTCTTTATCTCATTACAGTATGCAATTATGCTGCCTTTAAAGTATCTGCTGGATCCAGCGATAGAGGTGATGCGATGAGCAATAAAACCGCCGGTGCAACTTTCTGCGGTGCCTAGCATGATCTTCTTTTGCATTAGCAATTTGCCAATGTGTGCCTCCAACTCCTCATCGTCAAAGCCATAGATGTAGGGAGCAATGGCATCTTTTACAGCATCCACGGCCCTAGCCAGACTTTGCTCGATTAAACCAGCATTTCCATTTCCTTGTTTATAAAGCCTAATGCGAACGCCGCCTGGTGAAGGCAAATATGCCAAACCAACATCGTGTTGTTCTAACCTGGGTTCAATGATCTCAGCAATAGAAGTTTCGCCGATGCCTACAGTACGTATTGTCTTCTTACGATAGATCTGACGGTTTAGGGCCTGGATTTTACGCAGCACGCCATAGGTCATAATGTACTGCATCTCATAGGGCACACCTGGCATTGAAGCCAAAAACTTACTTCCTTCTTGAAACCACATCCCAGGTGCTGTGCCCATCTTATTTGTCATCAGAGTCGCATTGCTTGGCATGTAACACTGATCATGATGCGCCTGAGTGAGTGGGATATTTCTACGTTTAAAAATCTCTATAATTTGTGCGTAGGTCTCTCGAGAAAAAGTGCTTTCCACCTGGTAGTATGATGCAATAGCCTTTTTAGTGATGTCGTCTTTAGTAGGTCCAAGGCCACCAGTCATAATAATGAGGTCAGCTTGTTCAAAGCAGATCGCTAGGGCGTTTTGGATGGCTGCCATCGTATCGGCAACGGATAGGTGCCAGACCACTTCAATTCCAATTTCGGAGAGCTTTTCCGATATCCAGGTAGCATTGGTATTTACAGTCTGTCCGACCAGTATTTCATCGCCGACGGCTAGAATCGTAGCTTTCATCTATAAGATAATTCTTTAATGGAAAAATGTCTATTGGATCCGTCCTCCATAATGATCTGTAGTTGTCCTTGTGGGTCTACATTTTGAATATAGCCATACACTTTCTGACCTGTCTCATGCAAGATGAAGGAAGACTTCACTTGTCTTTTGTAAAGCAATAGCTTGTACTCTCGATCAAAGATTGTCATATTTTCCATGAGTTTTAGGTAGTGGTGGTTGATTTGTTCGAGACATTGATTTAACAAATTTCGCAAGTCCTCTATCGGTTTCCCTTGTAAATACATTGAGGTTGGGTTAGGGATGTGTGCTGAAAAATGGGTGGTATTGACATTGAGGCCAACCCCAAGAATGGAGGCATATATCTGTCCTCCCCTCAGGGTGTTCTGAATAAGAATGCCTGCGATCTTTTCTCTACCTACATAGATGTCATTAGGCCACTTGATGTGTATCGTGTTTGGAAAGAACATCTGTAGTGCCTTTGCGATTGCAGTAGACAATGCCTTATTGAGATAGAATTGTTCCGCTGCAGCTAGAAACCTTGGATATAGGATGACGGAGAAGGTAAGATTCCTTTCTGCGGCACTTTCCCACCTTGTACCCATCTGACCACGACCCTCAGTCTGATGGTGTGCCCATATGACTGTACCTTCCTCTGGCCTTCCTGTAGAAAGTAAATGTTGTGCATGCGTGTTGGTTGAAGGCAGTTTTTCAAATTCAAAAAGAACCTTTCCGACTATGGGGATGTTATGGAAGTTACTCAAATTATTTAAGTAGTTTTGATGGTTAAGGGAGTTGATAATCGGGGCTTTAGATCACATTAAAGAAAAAATTTGAATTTAGAAAGGCAGCATGTATCCCGCACAATCAGTACTATAAAGCTCAATGAGCTGATTGTTGATTCGATTAAGGACATAAAAGGCAAAGGTATTACAAAGATTGACCTCACCGAATTGGAAGATGCTCCCGCTGATTTTTTCATTGTATGTGAAGGAGATTCAAGTGTACAAATCAAAGCCTTATCCGATCATATTCAAAAACGTGTAAAACAAGAAGCAGCCCTAGTACCCAATCACGTGGAGGGTGAACGATCCGCGCGTTGGATCTTAGTCGATTTCTTTTCAACGGTGGTCCATATTTTCTTTCCAGAGACACGTGGATTTTATGAACTTGAAGATTTGTGGAGTGACGCAGAAATAACTTATTACGAGAATCCTTAGATAAGGATGTAATTAGTCTCTTATGGAAAATAATCAGAATAACAACGATAATAACGAGAAGGATAATAAGCGCTTCAATAAGTTCAATTCATTCTGGATTTATGGCCTTATTGCGTTAGTACTGCTTGCTTCTCAGCTTTTTTTTGACTCAAGCTTTACTACCAATGAAGACATCACTTTTGGAGAGTTTTCGCAATTCGTACAGGAGGGAGATGTTCGCCGGGTGGAAGTGATCAATGGTAAGTACGCCAATGTCTTCATTAAGTCAGATCGCTTGAGTAATCCTAGACACGCCAAGGCCAATCAAAATCAATTTAGTCTAAGCAGTCCAAACTATCAGTTTAATATTGGATCAGTTGAAACCTTCGAACAGAAGCTACTTCAGCTGAATGAATCTATCGAGCCAGAGAACCAAATTGATGTCATCTATGATGAGAAGGTCAATTTCTGGGGCAACATTTTGGGATGGTTGTTACCCATATTTCTGATTGTTGCAATCTGGATGTTTATCATGCGGCGTATGAGTGGAGGTGCCGGTGGTGCTGGGGCTCAGATTTTCAATATTGGAAAATCTAAGGCTACTTTATTTGACAATAGTAATGTCAAAGTTAATGTGACTTTTCAGGATGTGGCCGGTTTGGATGAGGCAAAGGAGGAAGTCATGGAAGTCGTAGATTTTCTCAAGAATCCCAAAAAGTATCAGGCACTTGGCGGTAAAATACCAAAAGGTGTGCTCTTAGTTGGACCTCCAGGAACAGGTAAAACGCTGTTGGCAAAGGCAGTAGCCGGAGAAGCAGGTGTACCATTCTTTTCCATTTCTGGTTCAGACTTCGTGGAGATGTTTGTAGGGGTGGGAGCGTCAAGGGTGAGAGATCTATTTAGGCAAGCTCGTGAGAAAGCACCATGCATCATCTTTATTGATGAGATTGATGCCATTGGTAGAGCTCGTGGACGCAACAACATGCCAGGTGGCAATGATGAACGAGAAAACACCCTCAATCAATTGTTGGTGGAGATGGATGGTTTTTCTACCGACAAAGGAGTGATTTTGATGGCCGCTACCAACCGTCCCGATGTACTTGATATTGCCCTGCTACGACCAGGCCGTTTTGATCGCCAAATCGGTATAGACAGACCAGATTTGAAGGGACGGGAGCAAATATTTCGAGTGCATCTCAAGACGATAAAGATTGCTGAGGAAGTGAAACCTGAAATTTTATCCGAAATGACGCCAGGATTTGCGGGTGCGGATATCGCAAATATCTGTAATGAGGCGGCCTTAGTTGCAGCCCGGCGAGAAAAGAAGGCTGTTTATCTTGAGGATTTTAACTATGCCCTAGATAGAGTAATCGGTGGTCTGGAGAAGAAAAATAAATTAATCTCACCTGAGGAAAAAGAGATCATAGCTTATCACGAAGCCGGACATGCCATATGTGGATGGTTTTTGGAGCATGCCTCGCCACTGGTGAAAGTGACGATCGTACCGCGTGGAATCGGTACGCTTGGATACGCACAATACTTGCCCAAGGAAGAATATATAACGCGTAGCGAACAATTGCTGGACAGAATGTGCATGACATTTGGTGGAAGGGCAGCTGAACGCATCGTTTTCGATAAAATATCTACAGGTGCTCAAAATGACCTAGATCAAGTCACCAAAATGGCCTATAGCATGATATCGATCTATGGTATGAACAGTAAGGTCGGAAATGTATCTTTCTATGGCCTTTCCCAGGACCAGTTCCAAAAGCCATACTCTGATGATACAGCTACACTGATTGATGATGAGGTGAGAAAATTGGTAGAGTCTCAATATCTGAGAGCCCAAGAGCTACTTAAAGAACATCGTAAGGAACTCAATATTCTAGCAGAGCACTTGCTCGAACGAGAAGTGCTGCTCAAATCTGATGTAGAAAAATTGATTGGTCCAAGGCCATATTCTCAACCTGCACCGACGGTCGACGCCGTAGAATTGGCAGCAGAAAATGGTCATGCCCCAGATGAAAAAGATCACGAAGCACCTGCACCCATCAGTGAGGAGCAACCGGATGAGGATGTTTGACCTTGCCTAGGTTTCTAGGTCTTTGTGTACTTTTTGACAATAACTTGTATTGATGTTCCTGAACTATCTACCTCAATTTTTGCATTGAGTTGCTCGATCAATACATAGATGAGGCGGTATCCGAATGATGTACCAAGTGTATTCATCTGTTCAGGATCGATGCCAACCCCATTGTCCTGCACGGTTAGTGCTAAATGATCATCCACTTCTTTCAGTGCAACCCTGATCAACCCTTGTTTATTCTGCTCTTGGAAAGCATATTTTAGGCTATTGCTGATTAACTCATTGGCTATCAGACCTAGGGGTATGACCGTGTCTACATCCAGATTTATGTCTTCAATCTCTATATCCAGATCGATTTGGCTCTTGCGAATATTGTACGAATCGAACAGTCCCCTGATTAATTTGATGAAGTAGTCTTTTAGGTCCACTCCTGTAAGGTTGTCTTCTTGATAGAGATTTTGGTGAATGAGTACCATGGGCACCCGATCTTGGCCTTCTTGTAAGGCACCCAGGGCAGATGGATCTTGAATGTGCTCAGTTTGTAGACAAAGCAGTGATGAGATGAATTGCAGATTGTTTTTGACCCTGTGGTGGATTTCTCGCAGTAGGATCTCTTTTTCATCTAGAGATTGTTTGATGATGTTGTTTTGCCATTGGGTCTTTTTGTACAGCCGATAGAGTGCAAAAATAAAGCCTTTGAGTAGAACGATTCCAGCAGTTAGGCCATCATTTGATTCCGATTTGCTCTTAGTTTCGTGTCTTGTAATTCTTTCTCAGCACTTAGAAAGAGCAATCTCCTTTTCTTTTTTGGTCGTCTCGTATCGGGCGTTCAGTTCGCTGATTTGGTCAGTGATCGACTTATTCAACATGCTGTCTCTAAGTTGAGACGCATGCTTTTCATGGCGATATGCGGCATGGAAATTACGTAAATGTGCATGTGCCGATGCCCGGGTAGCTGCGATATGCTGCCATACTTCGAGGGCTTGTGTCTTCGAGGTATATAGCTCTGCTGAGTCCAAGAATGATAGGGCTTGGCGAGGTTTGTCCAAAAGTAGCTGTACTTCGGCGGTTTTCTGATAGCTGATCGCTTTTTCATGTGCACTAGGCAATTGCAATCGTAAATCTAGAGCAGCAGTATGTTGCTTTAGTGCCTCGGCATATTTTGCCTGTTTGACAAGTAAGTTTCCTATGTTTTCATAGTCTGTTGCCAGTCCGTAGTCAAAGTTGTCTAGTGAATCAAAATATACCGCTCGACTGTAGGATGCGATGGCCTCTTGATATCGGGATTGTTCGGCATATAAATTGCCCAAGTTAACATGATTGGTGGCCTGTCCTGCAATGGAGTTGATGCCTTCATTTATCTTTAGCGATCGTTGATACAATTCTTGCGAATTATCATACTGTTTGAGTTTGCGGTATATACTTCCTAAGTTGTTGAGGCCGTCATTAGTGTCATTGATTGTACCCAGCTTTTCATAGAAGCCAATCGAACGATATTGATGAGCTATGGCTTCGTCTAGATCACCTAGGGCCTCGTTAATGATGGCCAATTGAAAATGAACTGATGCGAGCATGTTGGTATCTAAGTAAGATTCCATGGCCTTACGACATGCTTCAAAATGAGATTTTGCTGCTGGATATTCTCCAGTTACTCTTTTGTGAATCCCTAGAAGAAATTGATGCTTTGCTATTCCCCATTCATTGCTGATTTCTTGATATACCTGGAGGCTTGAATCTGCATAACGAATGGATTGATGTAGTTGGCGCTGGGCAGCTGATCGAAAGCTTTTTATGAAATAATCTCCTGCCAAGTTTATCATAGAAGAATCTGGCTGGGCAGTAGCCAAGCTCCCGATGAGGCAGGATATTATAATTGGTAAGCGCTGTATTGGTCTCATGTAGTCAGGTATCCATGTTTGCGATACAAGGGGGTGAAGGTACAAGGATGATGACAGGGTATTTTCACCTTTTTGAGTGATTTGTAGTGCTTTCAGGCAGTAATGGGGTAAGTTGTTGAGATGTGGAGCGTGTACGTTTCTTATTCAAGTTGGCTATTGTGCTTTAACACAGCCAACACCTCCTCTACCTTTTCTTTTGTTTCGGAAATGGCTTGTCCCAAATCAGTCACGGCGATACTTGCTTCTTCTGGCAGATCCATGATGACTTTGATGGCCTGCCAATATTGACGTACGTCATCTGCGGATATGGTTTGTGTAGGATAGATGGGATTGTCTGAGATGAGGTGCAAATTAGCCCCTTCGGTACGAATTCTTTTGAAGAGAATATCATGGTTGGTGATGAGAATATAAGCTTGATGCTGGATAAGTTCTTCATGTGTTTTTCGCACACCCAGGATAAATGATTGTGAAGGTATCGGCAACATGCTATCACCAGAAATTTGGAAAATGCGCTTTGTTCCAATTTCATACGAACCAAGGTCCCAACCGATTTTGGGTAGGGATTTAATGTAGCTGGGGTCTGAATAGTCACTTAAGTATCCAGCCTGTGCTCGATGATCAGCGGGCACCACATCGATCATTTCTTGACCATCGATATTCACACTGACAGGAAAGTATACTTCTCGTGATGAGATGTTTAGCAGATCTTGCCCCATTAGTGCACTATAATCCACTTCAAACAGACTATCCATAGATACATCAAATTTCTTGGCTATGGCATATAAGGTTTTGACAGGTGGGGTATTGCCATCTTCTATTTCGTAACTGGCATAAGTAGATTTTTTCAGGTTCAGACTTTCAGCCATCTCTTCCTGGGTACAGGCATGCCGCTTGCGTAGGAATTTTAGGTTTTGTGCTAAATAATCCATTTTTAGTGATTTACTATTGCGATTAATACATTATAAATATACATTTGTCTATCTAGGATAGATTCAAAGTTAGGTAAAATAGACAAAGGTTTTGCAGTTGGTTATGCATTACCAGGTATTGCGACTATGGACTTTCAGAATAGACACATCGTTCACTTGGACTTAGACACATTTTTTGTGTCGTGTCAACGTCTATTGGATTCCAGCTTGATCGGCAAGCCAGTCATTGTGGGAGGCTCTTCTCGACGTGGAGTGGTGGCGTCGTGTAGCTACGAAGCCCGTTACTATGGCGTTCATTCAGCTATGCCCATGAGGATGGCATTACGCATATGTCCCCATGCCACTGTTGTCAAGGGAGATATGGATGTGTATGCCAAAAAATCTGATGAAGTGAGTCAGATCATTGCTGAGGCAGCTCCGGTCTATGAGAAGGCCAGCATCGATGAGTTTTATATGGACATCACGGGTATGGATCGGTTTTTTGGGTGCTATAAATGGACGAGTGAATTGCGTCAAAAGGTGATTAAGGAGACGGGGTTACCGATTTCCTTTGGTCTGTCGCCCACAAAGACGGTTAGTAAAATTGCAACAGGTGAAGCCAAACCTCAGGGGCAGCTTCAGATCAAGTTTGCTGAGGTGAAGCCTTTTCTCAACCCGCTATCCATTCAAAAGATACCCATGGTGGGAGATGCTACTTATAAGACCTTGTCGCGTGTAGGCATCCGCACCATTAGAACCTTGGCTAGCATGCCTGAGGAGGTGTTGATACGGCTATTGGGTAAGAATGGATCTTCGCTACATCGCAAGGCGAATGGCGTAGATTCGGCACCAGTGGTACAATACAATGCACGTAAGTCCATCTCAAGTGAGCGTACATTTATGCGGGATAGTATGGACTTGGTGCGCCTCAAAGCGCTGTTGGTGCAGATGGTTGAAAACCTTTGCTTTCAGCTACGTGCAGAAGGGAAAGTAACGTCCAACATAGCAGTTAAGATCCGCTATGCCAATTTTGATACCCATACCCAACAAGCTCGACTGGCCTATACTGCCTGTGATCATATTTTGATCAAAAAAGCCCTCGATTTATTTGATAAACTCTATCAGCGACGCATGATGATACGTCTGGTAGGGATAAAACTCTCAGGATTGGTTGAGGGTAATTATCAGATCAGTTTATTCGACGATGTTACATTGATCAATCTGTACCAGGCAATGGATCGAGTGAAAAATCGATTTGGTAAATATGCGGTACAGCGAGCTTCTTCTCTGGAGGCTTTAGCCCGAGGATATGGAGAGTAATGAATGCACATAATAATTCCCGATGTACCTGAATTGTCACTCATATTATTCATTGCGCTATGGTACCATACCCGTAGAAGAGCTAGTCGAAGAGGCTGCCCAGAAAGGTGTAGAAGCCATGGCCTTAACAGATATCAATGTAACCACTGGAGTATTCGATTTTATCAAGGCTTGTCGAAATTATGGCATTCATCCTGTGGTAGGTCTAGAATACAGACATAAGCAGAAATTATACTATGTTGGATTGGCCAAAAACAACGAAGGGTTTCATGAATTGAATAGCTTTTTGACAAGCCACCATGTGAGTAAGGAGGCATTGCCGGAAATAGCACCAGCATTTTCCAATGCTTACATTATTTATCCGGTTGAAAAAGCTCCACTGGTGCTAAAAGAAAATGAATATATAGGTATAAATATTCAAGATCGATTTAGGGCAGTGTACTCTGATCTTAAAAAACGGCAAGATAAAATTGTGGTTTTGCAACCGGTCACTTTTCGCAACAAGACTGAATATAACTTACATAGATTACTACGCTGTATTGACGATAACATCATCTTGTCAATGCTGGATAAGTGTGACTATGCAAAAGATGATGAATCATTAATGGCGCCAGATGAGATGCGTAAATTATTTGAATTTATGCCAACTATTATTGAACAGTCCAATAGATTGTTGCATACGTGTCAATTTAATTTTGATTTTACTACCCCAAAAAATAAAGAGACCTATACAGGTACTAGATATGGAGACAAGGAGTTATTGAGAAAGTTGATTGATGATGGATTTTCATATCGATATGGGCAAAACAATCCCGTCGCAAGATCTCGAGTAGAAAAAGAATTGGACATCATAGACAAATTGGGATTTGGGGGATATTTTTTATGTACTTGGGATATTGTGCATTATAGTTTGTCAAGGGGATTCTATCATGTGGGTCGTGGCAGCGGTGCAAATTCCATTGTGGCATATATTTTAAAAATAACCAATGTCTGTCCGATCGAACTAAATCTCTATTTTGAAAGATTTCTAAATCCTGCCAGGAAAGTCCCGCCTGATTTTGACATAGATTGGAGTTGGAAGGATCGTGACCAAATATTGGATTATTTATTTAAAAGATTTGATCCGGCTTGTACAGCTTTTTGCGGCACCATTGGTTCATTCAAGCACCGATCCATACATAGGGAGCTTGGTAAGGTATTAGGATTGCCTAAAGCGGAGATTGATCTGTTGTCGTCTAATCCACGTAATCTTCATGAAAAAGGTAGGGAAGTGAGGTTGATTCATAAATATGCTGATATGATGCGTGGCTATCCAAATCAACTTTCTATGCATGCGTGTGGCGTGATAATTAGTGAAAAACCCATGACATATTATACAGCATTAAACTTTCCGCCTAAGGGATTTAGGACAGCACAAATTGATATGTATATAGCGGAGGATATTGGGTTTGAAAAATTTGATATCCTTAGTCAGAGAGGGCTCGGTACTATAAAGTCAACGATCGATTTGGTTGAGCAAACGAAGGGAGAAAAGATTGATTTTAATGATACTAAGGAATACATCAACCATCCTGCTTGCAATGAGATGCTTTCTAAGGGGAAGACCATAGGCTGTTTTTATGTGGAGTCACCTGCTATGCGTGGATTACTTAGGCGGCTAAGGGCAAACAACTATAATATTCTTGTGGCTGCCTCTAGTGTCATTCGACCAGGGGTTGCAAAGTCAGGTATGTTAAGGGAGTTTCAATGGCGACATAATAACCCAGATGACTTCGAATATTTTCACTCTGTTTTCGAGGAACATTTGGGGGATACGTATGGAGTCATGGTCTATCAGGAGGATGTCATTAAAATAGCCCACTATTATGGTGGACTGGATATGTCAGATGCGGATATATTACGACGTGGTATGTCTGGAAAAACACGTTCTGCAAAAGAATTGGAAAAGGTCAAAGGTCGTTTTTTCAAGAATTGCAGGGAAATGGGATATGATGAACAAGTAACCAACGAAGTATATCGTCAAATAGAATCATTTGCGGGGTTTTCTTTTTGTAAATCACATTCTGCTAGCTATGCGGTGGAGTCCTATTTAGCGCTATATCTTAAAAAATATTTCCCATTAGAGTTTATGGTTTCTGCCATTAATAATTTTGGTGGTTTCTATCGTAAAGAAGTATATTTTCATGAGGCAAGGATGTGTGGAGGTATTGTGTTGCCTCCATGTGCTAATCGTAGTGAAGTACTTGCCTCACTTAAGGGCGTAGAAATATTTATAGGTTTGAGTAGTATTGATGGGTTTAACCTTGCTGTTGCGGAACGAATAGTTGAAGAAAGAATAGAGAGTGGTGAGTATGGTTCGTTGTTAGATTTTGTTGAACGGACACAGATAGGTATTGAGCATGTCGAACTGTTGGTATTTTCTGGAGCATTTAGGTTTACGGATAAGCCTAAAAACGAATTGATTTTAGAAACCCGCATGCTGTTGAATAGGCACAAGAAAAAGACTGCTGGCCAAACAAAGAAGCTTTTTCAAGCTCCAACAAAAAAATGGAATTTTCCGGTTTTAGAACGCGATCCTTTTGAAGATGCTTTTGATGAAATTGAAATACTCAGATTTCCAGTCTCAAAAAGTCCTTTCGAATTGTTGAAGACTTCATACCGGGGAGATACCTTGGTGCAGGAGCTGCTCTCTAAGGAAGGGGCTACTATTAGGATGGTTGGTTATTTAGTTGCGCGAAAAGATGTACCTACCAACCGAGGCCATATGAATTTCGGTACCTGGGTTGATAGTGAAGGTACTTTTTTTGATACGACTCACTTTCCTGATATTTTGATTAGGTGGCCTTTTAAGGGGCCGGGTTGTTATTTGATTGAAGGTAAGGTCGTAGTGGAGTTTGGCTTTCCTACCATTGAAGTACTTAAAGTCGATCGGTTGCCTATGATTGAAGATCCTCGATATGAAGATCCCCGCAAAAAGGTCTATCTACCTGACGGTTCAAATGTGTCTCCTTCGCCATTGACACGGGCTCCATATCCATCGCGTCAGACTGTAGATAAACTTTATGGCAGAAAATGATCAGCATGCTACTTGGAATGCGTGGGCCTTTTTTTCAGGTGATTGGCATCATAAAACGAACATATTGCCCCACGGCTTAAACGCATTCACCTATATTGCAGGGCAAGACACTATAGTTGTATATTTAAACCTCTACAAATTAGGGTTCAAATTTTATCATATGAAACCACTTATACTGGCAGGAATTGTCTGCTGCTTTGCATCCATAAATCATACAGCTCAAACTATTGCTGGAGAACTGAAGATAGCAGCAAGTCAATTTCCCGTGTCAGCCAATATCGATTCCAATGCCATTTGGATTAGACAACACATGAGAGAGGCTGCAGAAGCAGGATGTGATGTCATTCACTTTCCCGAGTGTGCGCTAGCCGGCTATGCTGGGGTAGATCATGAAACCTTGAATGGATTCGATTGGCATTCCTTGCGAGCTCAGACCCAAACCATATTGGAACTAGCCAAAGAACTAAATCTATGGGTAATACTGGGAAGTGCCCACCCCTTGTCAGATGGTTATAAGCCACATAATTGTTTATACGTAATTAATACGAAAGGAGAGATCATCGATCGCTATGACAAAAGATTTTGCACCAGTGGCGATCTGGATCACTACACACCCGGGGATCATTTCGTGCAATTCTCCATCAATGGTGTACGATGTGGACTACTCATTTGCTACGACGTGCGGTTTCCCGAACTGTATAGGGCTTACCGTAAAAATGAAGTGCAAGTTGTTTTTCAATCGTTCTACAATGCTCGACAAAAGCCTGGGTCCATCCATCCAACCATCATGCCCATTACTGCCCAGGCTAGAGCTGCCACCAATGGATTTTACATGTCACTCACCAACTCTTCTGCCAAACATAGTTGGCCATGCCACTTTATTACACCAGATGGCTTGATCAATGGAAAACTAGATAGCGACGTGCCAAGTTTGCTCATCTCCAAGATTAATACCAATGACAAATTCTATGACGCCAGCAGAAGGTATCGCATGGATGCTATGAGTGGAAAATTAAACAGCGGACAGGTCATTGAAGATGAGAGATCTAGTAATCGAACGAGCTATTAAAGGTATTGAGGTTTTAAGGTGTAAGCTATTTTACCTCCAAGACACCAAAATGCCAACAACCCAATACCCCAACTCGCCAACAAGCTAATCCGCCAATACCCCAACTCTTTTCTTTTGGCTAAAGATCCAGTTTAACAGATTGGGCTCGACAAAGGCATTGTTCCAACTGCCGTGACCCACCCCAGCGTACTCGGTATAACTTACATAAGCATCCAGTGCCAGAAGCCTCTGCCACATATCGCGAGAATGCTGAACAGCTACAACACTATCGGCATCTCCGTGAAAAATCCAAAAAGGCACTTGGGTGTGATCCTTGCCATAGGCATCCACTTGTGCTGCGCCACAGATCGGCACAGCGGCAGCAAATAGATCAGGTCTCAAGTGAACTGCTTGGAATGTTCCCATACCTCCCATCGACAGCCCCATCACATAAATCCGTTCCTGGTCGACATAAGGTTGGTCTGACAGTTGCGCTACCAGATCTAGGGTTAATTGAAGTGGCTGTTTCAAGCCGCGACTATAGTCGAAAGCGAACGCACGTGGCGACACACTACGATCTACTTCAACTTGTGCCCAGTAGCTGTCATTGGGACATTGAGGAAATAAAATAAGGGCAGGGTACTCAGTACGATTTGACGTATTTGCAAATAGTTTTGCTCCATGAATGAGCTGCTTTTCATTGTCACTTCCTCGCTCACCAGCTCCGTGAAGAAATAGCATTAGTGGGTAAGTCTTTTGCTCGTCAAAATCCTGCGGATACATGATGCGATACTGCAAAGTGTCCTGATTGTCAACGTGAATTTTCTTTTCGAACAGCCCCAAATTTTGGGCAAAGAGGGAGAGCGTTGAAAATTGGAACAAGCAGATAATTCTTATGGCTAGATGCATGATTGATTTTTGTATTAATGATTCTTACTCTTGACCGATTCAATTTCTTTAATGAAATGCACTAGAATCTCTTCCTCTTTAAAACCCAACGCCACATGGAATTTTTGCGATCCCTTGTTCCATGTCCAGGTGTCTGATCCAATCTCTATACAACCGTGCGATAAAACCCATTTTTCTCCATCCTCATATAGTGTCCTGGCCACCCCATATTTTCTAAATGCTGGTTTGACATAGATCCCTTCGAGATACCCTGTAGGTGAACTGCTTGCCCCTTCCACATAATCTTCACGAATCGAAAACATGGCGAAACCAATGAGATCATGCTTGTTTGCTGCCACCAATATTTGAAATTGTTTTTGCCGAGCCTCCGCAATTAAATCATTGAGCTCCTGTCGATCATAGTCTGACCAAAGATCTAACGCCATGCTAAGGAAATCACCAGCATCCTTCTCTTCATATTGTCGAACTAGTATATCCATAATCAATAGTTAGATCACATATGCTATGGCATTTAAATCCACTGATGCATTGGGGTATTGTTGCTAAGATAAAGACACTTTGGCGGACACCGTGTATTTAAGACTCCAAAATAGATTAAGTGTAGATCTTGAATCTGAAAGTGGGATTGCTCCCGTATATCTCATCGAAACTCGAGGTGAAAATTACTTCATTTGGTCAGCACCATGATTCATTGATGACATCATTTGTATGAGATTACTGATTGTATCTATTTTTTGTTTACCCTTTCTCCAACTTCCAGCACAAGATCTAGTTGGGAGATTGCTAGATGGTGCTGGCCACCCTGTAGTGGGTGCCTATATTTTTACTGGTGAGGGCGAATTGCATGCGCATTCTAACGGATCTGGAAGATTTGAATTGAAGGGTGTCGTTGAAGGGGATACAGTTCATATTTCTTCTTTAGGATATGAGCCTCTTACCTACACTTTTGCTGAAAAGACAACGCATCGTTGGTAAACTTCACTTTGCGCGAAGCTCCTTATAATCTGGAACAAATAGTCGTAGGTCAGCAGAATGTGGTCCATCAGCTTTCAAAGATTGATTTGGGCTTGAATCCCGTTGGATCGTCACAGGAGATTTTGAGAAAAGTGCCTGGCTTGATGATTGGCCAACATGCCGGGGGTGGCAAGGCCGAACAGATTTTCTTCAGGGGGTTTGATATAGATCATGGAACGGACTTAGCCATCAGCGTCGATGGTATGCCGGTTAATATGGTATCTCATGACCATGGTCAGGGTTATGCAG
>JABDMH010000052.1 GCA_013001595.1 Saprospiraceae bacterium
AATTTTGCCAGAAAAGCCAATGCGTGTATTTTGATTTTTTCTTTGCCTTCTACCACCGGGTTTGCCTCCACAAAGTCATCAAAGCGTATCGTGACCTGATGCCATTTGTTCGGTTCCGTATGTGGAGTCATCACATCCAATTTGCCATATTGACCTGCCGCAAACCTGACCTTGAACCATTCACAATTCTGATTAGTTTTTAAGTAATACCGAAAACTTAATGTTGCACCAGGTGTCAAGTACATATCAAGCAACTTTTGAGCACCGGTATAATTATCTACGGCGGTATATGGAGTCACTTTCTGAACAATAGAAATGTTTGGATCTCCTGGTATGATTTCGTTAACTCGAAAGTTTTGGTTGTAGGCAATATCCTGCCATAATGGGTACGAAGCCCAAGCTCCAAGATCTCGGTCTTCAAAATCCTCCTCATAGGTCCAAGGTTCCAACGCCACAAGATTTGGTGTCTCTGCTAAGCTTGCTTCTCCTGTTTGATGGTAGGAATTTTCTGCATGCCCAACAAATTGGACTTGCCAGAAAGAAAGGATGATCACAATAAAGAGTGTTCTGGATAGCATGATTTTCGGTATATTCGATGATTACTTTTCGCCGCATAAAATACAATAATGACGGCATTATCCGCTGTCGATCGTTTTTGTGGGATTTCCATAGGTTGAAAATCCAACGATGCAATAGCGGAATGGACCAATATCTGATTTATTCCAAAGGCACCATCATTCTCAGTGAATTCCTGCCCTATATCGCACCTCTATCTTTACAGGCATACTTGGTCCTGGATAACCAGCATGTATTTAGTCAGTTGATCGCAAGCAATGAATCAAAAAACTATGATAACTTTAGTCAAACGATAAGCAATTAGTTTTATGGAAAAGAGACCAGTGTACCAGCTCGTAAATATATATGTAGTACTTCTACTTACTTTCCTTACAATAGGTGCCCAACAAATTCAGGCGAGACATTCAGTGGGGGCAGGGCCGGCCATATCTGATCAGGAGCCCACCCCGATTTCAGGAGGGGTATTCATACCTCGCAATGGCGGCATTGAGGGTCGCATTGGTCTATCGCACGTCTTCTTTCACGAGGACGCTGGTGGTGTCATGAGCGTCGTTGCTGGGGAGTGGTCTGCATTCAACTCCCTTGCCAAGCTCGATATGGTTTTTAGTGTGAAGATCATGGGTAAGAAAATACCCATTGAAGTACGGCAGTCTTTCGACAAGAATCCTCGAATCTTGTTTCTTGAAGAAGGTGGTGAACGAATTGGATTGCGTGTACTTTTCAACTTGTACGACCGTAATAACACATTGCATGGCCATGGAATGACTGAAACCTGGCTTCATCCAGATGGTCAAATGTTTGTGACTGCTGCAACCATGTTTGAAAACACCGCTGCTCACGAGGCCGTGACGCAAGCTGATCTAGATATTGACCTCCCTGCCGGCATGCTGAAGAGGGACATGGGGATGGTGGATATGACCAATCCCTGTAATTACATTATGCTCACGTCATCTGATCCCAACAATCAGGTGCCTGGACTATCCTTATTTTGGAAAACTGGAAAGATGGAACACAATACATATGTCTACCGGAGTTCCTTTGATATGAAGGGTGCTCCGAGTTATTTTCGATGGCCGGACTATCATCGACAAGCATATACCCAGCGAACACTTCCAGACTACATTAATGTTGAAGGAGAAAAAGTTGCCTGGCCTCCGGGTAGAGGTGCCTATGTTGATAAGATGATACCTCGCAAAGGTGGTATACAGCTTCATTGGCCTATTGATCAAAATAAGCCAAATCCCACGGCATCCTTTAATGCCTTTTTCCGACTTGCTATGGTAGATGATGCTGCTGAGGCAGATGCTTTTGTAGAGGCGGAATGTGAGCCTGTGACATTGCAGGTCATGGGCGGTGTTATTCACGGTGGCAAACACGGTTATAATGACCAGGAGGGCTGTTACGAAATCCGAAAAACCAGTAAGCTACCGGTGACCATCACATTACCTGCCGACCCATTGACTCGTACAACCCGTATCAAAGTTGTTGGGCTCACTGGAAATGGGGCCGTTACCATGACGCTCGATGGCAAGGTCATGGTTCCGCAACTCAGTAGTGATGGTGGTATTGCTGATGATCCGCTCGCCCCGATCAAGGACCAACCGGAAGGACCTGCTACTGCTGCGGTCGTGACTATACAGCTACTTGATGAGCCACAGGTACTTAGCGTTCAAGAAGAGGAAGGCATCCAGCTAGTTTACCAATCACGTGATTCTAGGCGAAATTTCATGATATATTCTACCAAAACCGGTCCTCAATGGTCAGGTCTACAATTCTCACTGGTCGATGGCCACGCTCGACACATGCGTTCCTATGGTAATCCGGATTGGGCCCTGACAGAAAATCTAATGCATTGGTTTGCTTACATGGGATACAGTCCCGAGCAGATGATCGATCAACTGCGTGATTTCGAAATCATTAAAAATGGACCTGATGAAATCGTCTTCAAGTATACCAGCAATAATGCCAATGACGGGGCTCAGTCGGTATTTGAAGTCCACTCACGAGCGAATTCTCCAGCCATGCAAATTAATGTCCGCGCAACCTTCACCGTCTTAGAACATTGGCCATATAAGAGTGTGCAATTCTTTGATGTCTTCCCGTTTCGGGGTGTAGAACCTAAAGATTGGTGGTATGGTAACGTACTATTCATGGACGCGGACTACAAATGGAGATCTTTTGAAACGGTCAGTCAGACATATGATGGTAAGCAGGACAAACATAGTTCTGGACCGACATTTCAAGGTCTGTATAGTTCGGATCGCGGAAATATGCTGATGCTTACTAAGAACTTCACCCCTGAACTACCAACGGAATATGTGATCTGTGGAAATTACGTTGATTTACATTCCAATGTTACATTTGACAATTTGGTTGAACAGACCAATACACTTGATAAAGGCTACGAGGTTGGTGTTGAGTATGAACTGGCTATCTGGGGCGATGAAAAGCTAAGTAGGGACCAACTGATACAGATCAGCAAACAGAGTCTCGAAGCTGAAACGCTGGTGCTTCCCAAAGACCCGCTCACTAGCAATTAGAAAAACTCGGCAGGAATTTTAACACCAACTTTGGGAGAAAACAAGGTTAGTTCATGCGGTTGCTTCCAGTAGGTGCCAAGCCTTCTTGAAAAGTGCCTTTCTTCTGCACAAATACTCGATTGTTGTCAGATAGAATTTCGTCTATACTACTCTCTGGATCAATGGTGATATGAAGATTTCCGGTATAGGTAATTCCATCAAAAATGATGGTTTTACGCTTAGCAACAAAATCGATGGGCGCTGCAATGCGATCAATAGTCTGCTCTCCTAAGACGACATCTCCATCTGATAAACGTACGATAATATTTTCAGCGGCAGCATTTCCCAGATTATGAATGACACACGCTATGGTATCTTTCTCATGAACTGCGTCCCATATGTCTACGGCTAAATCCGGCAATGCCTCAGGCCGTTCTTTTGCGGTGATCATTTCCACTTTTATCAACACTGGTTTCTGAGGTGGAATCGGTAAGGATACGATGTCAAATCTGTTTACATCTCTTTCTATTTCCCATAATTTTTTTCCTTGCATACCCATCCCTGATGGATCTTCATAGATACCGATTCGATAGTGGCCATCTGATATCCTACACAATCTCATTTTTAAGTCCCGATGTCGGTTATCAAAAGAATAAGCGACCGCCTCAAATCTCTCATCATCAGCATAGAGAACCACCCTAGGTAGTTGCGCACCCCCTCCCGAGGGCCACATGACGGCCAACCTTAAGTGCGCATCCAGTCTGGTTCCTCTCCGCCCTCCCAGTAGATATGTGTACATATTGTTTGCGCCATAAGGTGAAAAATCATCCCGGTGCACGTTGGATTCTGTAAATCGATAAAAAGCAAAATCATCTAAAGCTGAGTCATAGAGTCTGAATTCTTTGGTAAGTTCAGCTAATCTTTTTGACACATAGGGTTTAGTAGGGACATCTTTTCCCCAGAACCAATGCATGACATTTACCGATGATTTAAAACCATCTGCAAAATAATTAATCGGCGTAATCTGAGGATCCTCCAGGCGTCTAGCCGATTCCAATTCCCGTTCAAATGCGTAGGCTTGTCCTAAATTGTTGACAACAGCGTTATACCTTTCGCTAATGAAATCACCAATATGCATTCTATCCATAGGGTAGATGTTGCAATAGCCATCCTTAAAGTAATTGGTCTTTTCAAGTCCTTTATGAGTAGCATCGATTAAGAAACGGGCATTCTCATTTCCGTCCAGTGGCAAATCGGGTTGATGGGAGCTAAGAAATAATACATCGTCGTTCCATCCTCCTCCTAATTGTCCATCTGAATTTTGGTGGTCGATCCACCAGTCTACAATGGCTTCGCGTTTCATATTAAAATCATGCTGATAAAGGGCCCATCCTGGAGCCTGCAAAGGATTTTGTACTGTGATCAAAGGCGTCTTTTGAGGATCACGGGGTTTGCCATCTTTGAAATCAGGGCCGCACATCCGTATCAAGTAATTTGCTATAAAGTGATCCGGTTTTGTGCGGTGAATTGCGAGGGCTGGAAGTATCATATCAAAGGGACCACCGTAACAATAGGGAGCATCAAGCGTCACCTTTTTACCTGTGAACTGCCATGGCATAAACTCATACATTTTGCCATATTGTGCTTGAGCTGAAACAATTTCTTTTTTGGCATAAGCATCTACAGCAATGTATGTTTCCACTTCTTCGACAAACAGTGCAGCCTGCTCATCCTGATCGCCAACAGAAATGTCTGTTCTGCCAGCTGATCCGACATCTATCCAAATCCGATCTCCACCGGCAACTACGATATCTTGAAAATCGATATGAAGCATGAGTGGCTTACTTTCTTTGTCAAAACCCTCTAGGGTCACGGCAAGTTGGTTCCACAATCTGGAAGGGACGGCTGGATCCCGTACTCTGATAAAAAGCGCTTCTTTGCTCTTTTCGGTTTTTATCGGTAGGTACAGCGCAATTGACTTAATGCCTTGTGCACTGTCATATGGTTCCGTCATGATGTTAAGGCGCGAGAAGTTGCCGATATTAATATCTCTTCTCTGCTCCGTAACATCCACTTTTACTGCCAAGGCAAAATTGCGTTCGTCACGAGAGGTCAGGGCATGGATGGCAAACTGAGTACGTTGATCTAGGTCGGTCTCCAGACTGCTCAATACTAGTTTCTTCCCTTCAGGAACACTGACATTAGATGCTATCTCAGAATGATATAAACCAATGTTTTGAATCCGTTTTTCACCTGATAGGGGCACATTGATGTCACCAGAGAAACCCTCAGGAGTACCATATTCTTCTGTAAACGGTATGCGAAAAGTTGCCCCCTCCTGAGTTGCAATGGTAGAGCCGTAAAAGAACTGATCACCTGCAGGAACGGAAAGTACCTGATCCATAATAGCGGTGCGTGAAGTAGTTGCTTGGAGCATGACATCTTTGAGGTTACCCGTAAGGGTCACATAATTTACCTTAGACTCAGCCAAAGTACTGATATCAACTTTCTCTGCATGAAAATCAGCATCCCCAGGAATTATGGTAAACATGGAATATGGATGAGGCCAGGCAATTTCATTGCGACCATCAACTATATGCCATCCTGGGACACATTCATCTCCAACCTGCTCAGGCCACACTTCGGTCAAGAGCAATCTTTGCCCTGGCTTAATCGATGGCAGATGGCCATGTAGATTGGCCCCACTTACTTCCGCTGCTGTCCCGGCGATTACGGTCTCCCTCGTATACAGGATCGGCTCTTCACCCGGCTGAACATTTGTGGTCATTAAATCCAATATCTCCTTCTCCGCAATTGGCCTATCGAATAGGTATAACTCATCATAGGTAAGTCCCGCTGCTGGCATGTGAAAAAGGCCGGGTAGAGAGGTCTGAAACCAGGCCTGCTGACCCCATGTTGAAGCTACCTTATCTCCGTTGATCCAAAGCTCCATTCCATTCATCCAGTCCCAATTTAACACTACATGATTCCATGCGTAGGGATTCCATGTCGTTTGAGTTGGCAATCTATGAGTAACATAGCGGGCGTCCCTAATGTAAGCCGACAAAGTATTTTCCTCGTCAACAATTATGCCCAGTAATGCCCGCTCTTTTCTTCCAAAACCAACACTGGTTTGCTCAAATAGTGGTCCGGCAAAGGCCAATTCGCCTTTGGCCCAAAAAGCCACACTACCCAATCTCGCATTCATTCTTCCACTGCCCCAAATAAAGGGTTGGTTGAATCCCATTTGATTTCCGGGATGGGTATTGAAAATTACTGCCGTTACCAAATCCAAATCAATTCCTGTCATATTACTGGCGTCAGGTTTGGCTGGTACTTCCGCCATTCTGATACCACGCCCAAATCTCCCTTCGGGAAAGTCAATTTTACGCTCTTTAAGAGACTTTTTGTCGGATTGTTCTATAATATCCTCATCGAAGAAAGCATTGTCATCAAAAGACAAATGATAGCTTACCGGAGACGTCCGCACACCAGACCATTTCACAGCATTCGATTGGCAAAAGGTTGCCACCGTAAGTGAATTTAGTAGCAGAACTGAAATCAGTACTGAAGTATTTCTAATCATATCCGTTCTTTTAATTGTGTTTTGATCGGAAGGCTTAACGCTTCAGCCGATTATAAAGCACTTATCATCTAACTGCAATATAAAGGTTCCTAAGAGATGATCATACTACCTGGAGCCACAGTCTTCAGAGGAAGAGGAGGGTTGTCATTTATAATAACTTCAATTCTTTACGCCTCTACAATTTCTTGAGTGCTAGTTGTCCGGAGCATTTGCATCAACTTTATGATGTTTTGCATATCTACCGAATGAGGTGAAAAGACCTTAAATATTGTTGTATGGACCCATCGATAAATGCTACATGAGTTATGTAGGTATATGCACCCATGGGAAGGGGCTTACTTGTCGAGTTCCATCCCAACCGAGCGAAACATCGTTGGGGGCAAAATCAGATTTTCTGAATACCAAGTCACCCATCGATTGTAGATATTCAGCTGTTTGATTGATGCCAGCAAAGGACCGCCAAACACCGTTGTCCAACCGTTGCGCAAGTCACCATTGGGCGTAAATGTGTTGTAAAATACCCGACTCTTTGAATATTGACACATATGTTTTAAGTAATATTGAAAGAGCGCCATAAAAGGCAGTCGAAGAAGCAGAATGATGTCGACACACGCATGCTCAATTTTGCTTGGTAAGGACTACTTTTTTGCTATTTTTAAAACGAATGGAATCGGATGATCTTTTTTACACATATTAAGGGGAAGTCGGCCATCATTTCATAGGAGTGCGTCCTTTCCAAGGCATACAGGCAAATTCACCAGATTATTAGGATTTTCGTAGTCAAACACAACCACGCTTAAAAAGGGACAAAATACTAAATGCATATTTCAAGCTTGATATTTACGGGACTCATGGTGTTGTTGGCTCTAGTCAATTCCGACTCAGTTGCAAGTGATAAAAGGCCGAATTTCATATTCATCTTCTGTGATGACCTGGGATGGGCAGACCTACCGGCGCACGGCCATCAATCGGTTACTGCGCACGGCGGCTGGTTGGTCCGCGGTGAGCTCAAAATGCCGAATGTTGACCGTATGGCGGCCGAAGGCACGATCTTCTCGCAATTCTACGTGAATGCTGGAGTTTGCTCACCGAGTAGAGCAGGCATGATGACCGGACAATTCCCCGGCTCACTCGGAATCCACGATTATCTTGGCAATCCAAAACAGAACAAGGCGCACGGTATTCCCGACTGGGTAGAACCGTCCATACCCATGGTGACCAGCCTGCTTCAGGATGCGGGATATAAGACCGCCCATTTCGGAAAATGGCACCTTGGAAGCGGCCCGCACGCTCCCAAACCGGAAGAATATGGCATCGATCAGTTTAAGCCATGCAATGATGGCCCTATGAAACGTGTGGGATCTACCGAAATGATTGCCGATGAAACCATCAATTTCCTGGAATCTTCGATTGCTGGAAAGGAACCCTTCTATATCAATGCTTGGCTGTATGATCCACATTCGCCGTTGCGTCCGACCGAGGAGATGATGGATCCATACAAACATCTTTCGCCGAGATTTGGCGATAATAAAGGTGCGCTTGAGATCTGGTATGGAGTATTGTCCGATATAGACAAGCACGTGGGACGAATCCTCGATAAGCTCGATGAGCTGGGACTAAGCGAAAAGACGGTCGTCGTCTTTTCGAGTGATAACGGTCCCGAATCGGGATTGATTCCGTTCGTTTCCCATTACGGGGGTGCGAGCAGCACCAGCACGGGTCCGTTCCGTGGAGTGAAACGCAGCCTCTATGAAGGCGGTATTCGCGAGCCGTTCATCGTTCGTTGGTTGGGAACAACACCTGCCGGGAAGGTTGATAATGCATCCGTGATAAGTGGTGTCGATTGGCTGCCGACCGTGTGCGATCTTGCAGGAGTGAAGCTACCAAGGGGCAAAAAACTTGACGGCGAAAATCTGTCTCCGGCGTTCAAGGGTATCCCGGTCACAAAAACAAAGCCTCAGATGTGGGAAAACCGTTTCCCGGTCTACGGTCATGTGATACATAAAAGCCCGATGCTAGCTATCAGGGTCGATAACTGGAAATTGCTTATGAATCCCGACCGCTCTCGTGTCGAGCTGTATGACATTCCCAACGATCCCACAGAGCTGAATAATCTTGCCAGCCGCAAACCAGATATTGTCAAAGATTTATCCGAAAAGGTGCTGACATGGCAAGCAACGCTTCCTGAGGGACCGGTCGATCCAAATGCCGGCTCAAACGCCTATCCTTGGCCTCAAAACCAGCACTGAATCTATGCTGCCTTGATAGTATTGGGTTTTGTAATAAATACGAACCACTTACTTAGCGTGGGTGATCTAAATTCAAAAATTGCTACTCACAGATCTCCTCGTCGGAATCAGATTTTCAAGTGCATGTCATATTGATGCGTGTGCCAATCTCCCATTAGTTGCTCAAACCATCCTAATG
Source organism: Saprospiraceae bacterium (assembly GCA_013001595.1). GTDB lineage: Bacteria > Bacteroidota > Bacteroidia > Chitinophagales > Saprospiraceae > JABDMH01. Next base: position 9,109 of record JABDMH010000052.1, read on the forward strand.
CTACTGCCCTTAGAGAATGCTCGCCGATTGAAGCGCTTCTAAAAACACTTCAGACGGTTGAGCTCCACTAATTCCGAATTTATCGTCGATCACGAAAAAAGGAACACTTGAAACACCACGTTGCTGATAGTGAGAAATTTCAGCTTCTACAGCTTCTGCAATGTTCTGGTCTTTGATAATCGCATCTACCTTTTTACGATCCCAACCAAAGTCTTCAGCAATGGCATAGAGCGATTCAGGTTTGTTTAAATGTTGAGTCTCCTCAAAATAGGCTGCTAGGAAACGATCTTTCATTTCAATTCCTATACTTTCCGCACGCGCCACATGCAACAGTTGATGCAGAGGAAGGGTGTTTACGGCTAACCAATTGTCTCCAAAATCAAATTCAATCCCTACCGTTTTTCCTACTACTATCAATCGGTCCGTCATCTCCTGAACACGTTCAACACTACCAAATTTATTCGCCAGGTAAGTATTTCGATCCATCCCTTCAGGGCGCATAGATGGGTCCAGTTGATATGGATGCCAATATACTTCAACTGGAGCGCCTTTCCATTCTTTGAGTGCAGCTTCTAACCGTCGTTTTCCAATATAACACCAAGGACAGGCCACATCAGAAATGACATCTATGGTAATTGTATTTTCTTTCATTTGTTCTTTTTGTCTAGGACGCAAGAATGCCTGACATAGTGCGAAATTGGGTCTACGCCAAAATTAAAACACTCATCCTATTTCACCAGTGAGCAGGCGCCGAAAGAGCCACTTTTGATTTGGTGCCTTTTAGGAGAGCATTCACTATTTAAATATTGTACTATTTGCGTTTATTTTTGATGGGCTTTATTTCCAGCATGGTTCCGGCTATATGACGTGTGTCATTTGCTAGATTAAAATAGTAGGTAACCAACACACGATTTTCATCGAGTTGTACAGGCCATGTATATCCAATGTCCGAGTTACCACCATCATCCCTCAGAATAATCTCGGGCGCAGTTTTAAAATTTGTACACTCCGCATTTAGAATTCGTGCTCGAATCCCAAATGGTTTGTGACGGTATCCATAAGTTAGCAGTACACGTCTATCAGGGAGTCGTAGTGCATTTAGCGGATGTCCTTGAAAACCCATACTTTCCCATTTGAATGTTTTCCCTCCGTCAGCAGAGCGAGCGATACAAGCTTGGTCATCCATGCCTGATGTTCTTAAAAAGCCAACTAGATCCCGTGCTGGAGTTTCATAGATGGATGCTTCATTGAATGATGCTTGTTCGTCCGTGGCAACAATGCTTGCATACTTCCAAGTAAGTCCTTTGTCTTCAGAAATCAATAAGTGATTTGAGGTCTTATTAGGACCATCAGATGCAGCTACTATCCAGTAAATATTTCCATTTTTACCTTCATACATAGCTCCGCGATTGTAAGCCGGAATTGGAATTCCATAAGCATTAAAATTGACTTCTTGCTCAATATGGGGAGGATAGATGGGCGGAGACCAAGTCTTCCCACCATTTATTGATCGTAGAATATAGCCCCCTAAGAATATAGCATCTCCTGCATCGAAATATGGTTTTTTGAGATTAGATAAACCTTCTGGTTTGACGAATGCCCATCCATAACTGGCGCACAATATGGTTCCATCTTCGAGTTGAAGTAGGCAGGGGTCCTGTGATCCTCCATAAGGATTTGCATAGATTAACTCTGGGACTTTTGTCCAATGTTCGCCATCCTTTGATCGTACCATGACTAAGTAGCTATTTGGGTCTGTATGATCGTTTCCTTTTTCACCAAATATTCTCCGATCTGGCGCCCTGCGGAATGCGACACAGAGTTCGCCATTTGGTTGCTTGATTACGGAAGGAAAGGCAGCATAGAATTGGGGGTCTTCATAGATAATGACATCTTTTATTTTTTTTGGATTTTCTACGTTTTGAGCAGATGAGCCCACTATTTGTGAGAGCGATAGGAGGATCAGTAAAAGGGTATGTTTCATTTTTCTCACATTTTATGTATGCACAAAGTGATCTATTATTGGTCTATGTAAGTGGCAATGCCAAAAGTCGATGTGAAGCCTGCCTTAAAATATTTTGCACAATAGTTCTCTTTAGGAACATTCAGTCTGTACCACTTATTAAAATTGATAGGGACATTTTTGCAGAAGCATCTCTTGCTACCTTAATCAATACGAACAGATTTCAAAATATAAATGCATCCGAGCTCGTCTGCTACACTGACGGCAACTCTCTCTCCAGTGGGAGAGATGGCTATGCGGATTGGCTGACTATTGCTATATACGGGTTCCCCTTCAGGCTTGATGATCATCCTTCCTGCCTCCCGCAGTCCCGTTTTATCATCATAGTGGAAGAGATGACCAAGATCTTGCGGATCACCGGAAATACCGTAGGCATGACCCTTGGCCACAGCTATTTGATGAACCGGGCCATGCACCCCAATCGCCCCGAGCGCATAGGTTGACTTCGTCTTTTCGTTGAATAAAGCTACAGTGCCATCCTCTGTTCCAATTATCCAGGAATGTCTACCCCATCGTGCCCAAGCGGAAATACGTGTCTTGAACTGCCTGCCCTGGCGTACGGGTGGGTGCACCTCGTTCAATACCTCTGGCATTTCATCGCTAACTCCTGATGACCTGAATGAGTGTCCGTTTTTCTCCAGAATCTGAAAGTTCGTCTCCACACTAGTACGATACGTTCCGGAGTGAAGTTGGAACATCAAAGAGTGCGATCCTGACCATTGCAAATTTTGCACCTGGGAAGCAACACCACGTCCGAACTGGCGCCAAAGCCTGATCCCAAATGCTTCTTCACACTGGACTCCGGTGTTGGCTTGATTTTTAAGAAATTGATGGTATTCCTCTAATTCCTGTTTAAAAGCCAGGTAGGGAGCAGATACTTCATCAAAGTCATCTAGGGGATAGGCATCCTTTGCATCGCTGTAAGGAAGGTAAGCTACAACATCCTTCACTTGCTCATCTCTCTGGAAAGTTGCGTCTGTAATGCTCCGTTGCAGTTGGCGGGTGTCCACAGCAATAATTCCAGGCATATCCCCACCATGGTTGGAATCTGCAATATGGAGCACATCATCGCTGTCCATATACATCTCAGTGACGCAAGCAGTGGCCCGGTTGGGTGTCCCAAGCAAACCAACGTACTCAGGTTCCTCTCCACTCATGATATCCCAGCGAAATAGATGTGCTACGAATCCAACTCCTACGCCCACCGGGCACCAGGAGGCTTGCCATAGGATCCCTTTCGAATCAAATGCCAGTCCCTTCTGCATCATCCAGGGGGCTGATTGAATGAAAGAGGACGGGCGGAAGTCACCAAATCTTTCGAATCTAAGCGTCTCCGGATCAAAAGCATAGAGCCGGTCACTGCAACGTACACTGAGCAGAACCCGTCCATCTGGCATGTCTGCATGATGTCCCAGGTATCTACGGACTCGCCAATTTGGATTCTCTTCAGCCTCCTTGGCAAGTACCCCAAGGTCAGTAATTCTGTGATTGTCGACATCAATATGGAAAACAGTTCCTGAGCGGGTAGATATTAGCATGTTGCCCAGTCTATCTTTAACAAACTTGTAAGATCCGAATTCCGTGATCTGCCCGAAGTCCTCGACCTTACGTGTTTCCAGATCAAGCCTGTAAAGATGCCCGCGGAGATAAGTGCTGAACCATAGCGCATGATTCCGGTCATCATAACACGCGCCATAAATACTATCCCGGGAAACCGGAATACCAAGATTCGAACATTGACGGGTAGTAGGATCCCAGACAAGGACATGTGATCCGGGAAACCCTTCCCATTGATGTGTATAGTGCTGGTCAAAAAGCCAGTAAGGATGCACCGAGCTGCGTGCTGTAGTATGCGTAGTCATGAGTACTTTGCCGGCACGTATCGGTGTGATGGATGTATGTATCTTGCTAGGAGGAATCATCCTTGGATCCGCCATGGTCTCACGTCCGGCATCGAAGCAAAATTCCAGACTCCCTGTCTGTCGATCATACTCGTAAAGAATTGTATTGAGCGCATTACCTAGCTCACCGCATAGCGCGACATACATCTTGCCATCATGGCCCCAGTTGAAATCCCAGATGGCATTGTGTTTCGTGTTGATAGGAAACTTTGAATACCTGACGGCCTCTTGTGGAAGGAGCTCAAAGAATCCCTCCGGCATTGAAGCACACGTATGTGGAAGATCATATGCGCTTGCATGTTCCCGAGATGTCTTACCATCTCCGACATTAAATACTTCCGGCAGATCAGTTGCTTTAAACGACAAAAATTTAGGTAAGGTCAGTCCACCAGCTGCCAAAGTTGAATTGATTAAAAACCCCTTTCTTTTCATGTCTCTCCAAGTTGATTTCTAAAAACTGTAATAGAATATGTTACACTTGTGTCGCTCCACGCCCTGTCAGAGCTGCCTTTGTCAGAAAATACATCCTCCAAAATATGGCAAGCAAGACAATTAGAACATAATAAATGGACTTATGTGAGTCGTGATGAAAAGGTAATTAAAAAATCGAGGAGAGAATACACGGCTACCTGAGCACAAGGAATGGATCTTGGACATAGTCCGATACATACCAAACATTCCTATAGATGAAGAACTTCGATTCTGAATGCAGAACTGCAAGCCAGAAGGATGATCGATGGAGATGTTCATTGAAAAAAATGCGGGAGCTAGGAGACGTCTGCGAATTGAAGGCGAAGCTGAAATCTTGCGTCCTGCATAATAAGATTCTGTAGACTTTGATAATACCGAACATATTTGCATAGAAGGCCGTAGGAGAGCCGGTTCACGGTACGATAATGGTAATGGCGCATTCTAAGCTCTGGCTTCAGCAAGGAGGTCCTCGCTGATCTTCCATAATCTCTCGGCAGACGCATCATCGCACGCATGTGGCTCGACACCCATAAAGCGAGCCATGGGGCTGGAGGGATCCAAGGTTTCTGCAATATTGCAGTCCTCGCAATAGACACCAGGTTGATTTTGAAGCAATTTCGAAGTCGCTGCCCATAGGGTAGTGGAGCATCCCTGTTCTGGTGATTTAAATCTTTTTTTGGCTAGTTCTGTTGGATTTCCGTCATCGTCTATCCAACCAAATGCCACCATTTCCTCTTTGGGTAGATGACGCTGAAGAGGCGTTAATATTCCTCCTGGATGAACTGAGAATGCCAGGCCACCGCTTCCTTTTAATCTGCGAGATAGCGCATTGGCAAACAGAGCGTTGGCAGTCTTGGATTGACCATATGCTTGCCATTTATCATACTTTCCTGAAGTATATTGAATATCATCCCATCGGATATCACTTAATTTATGAGCTGTTGATGTGAGACTGATGACCCTTACGCCATCTGTCTTCTTGATTAAAGGCATGAGAGCACTAGTTAAAGCAAAGTGTCCCATATGATTAATGCCAAATTGCGCCTCCCACCCTGGACCTATACGTGATTCAGGACATGCCATAATGCCTGCATTATTAATTAGAAAGTCAATGCTGTTATACTCATTAAGTATTTTATCGGCAAATTCAAGTACAGAATTAAGGTCTGCAAGATCCATGAAAGTCACCTCAACATCTCCATCGACTTCCTTCAAATTTTCGATTGCTTTTGGTCTTGATCGGGCAGGAACTATGACTTTGACGCCTTTTGATGCCAGCGCTCGAGTTGTTTCGAGACCTATACCACTATAACCACCTGTTATTATGGCTGTTTTTCCCATTAGATTCCAATTGGCAAGGACTTCTGTACCTGTACTTCTACTATGGAAATTCGACTTCACCGGTCTTTGATCTAGTTGGGCCATTCTTGTAAGTATTATTTGTTAAAGAGACTTTGAAAAGTAATGAAATTTTATTGAGAAACCCATTGCAAAAACTTGTAGTTTACAGATATTACAGGAATACGGCATATCAATGGTAGGTTAGAATATTTGGTATAAAGAACACTAGTTCTCAGTATGTGACTAATTAATGATCTTTGCAAAGACTAGATCTGAAAGAGTACTAAAAAAATGTGATGAAAATTAAAAATTATTGATAATGACAAAAAGAAGGGAATTTCTCAAGAAGAGTACATTAGGAACGGCTGGTCTTGCATTGGGAGGTGTAGGAACGAGTGCAAAATCATATAAGTCAATTATTGGCTCAAATGAGCGAATCCATCATGCAGTCATTGGCATTCGCAATCAGGGAAGCGTTCACATAAATAATTGGAATGACCTGTATGAAAGTCACAATGTGAGATTGAAAACGCTCTGTGATGCGGACGAATCCCTATTTGCATCACGATCAAAAATGGTATTTGATAAAACAGGTGATAACCCAATGACTGAATGGGATATGCGAAAAGTGTTTGACGATAAGGAGATTGATTCCGTGTCCATTGTTACTCCAAACCATTGGCATGCATTGGCAACCATTTGGGCTTGTCAGGCAGGAAAACATGTATATGTGGAAAAACCGGCTTCGCACAATATTTGGGAAGGTCGGAAGATGATTGAAGCAGCACGAAAGTACAATTTACGCGTGCAAGTTGGCTTAAATAATCGTTCCTATTCTAATGTAAGGGAGGCCATTAAATTTTTGCACGATGGTGGTATTGGCGAGCTGTATATGGCTCGGGCGCTTTGTTTTAAAGCACGAGATTCATACGGATGGGCAAAGGATAGTGAACCACCAGTCACTTTACATTACGATCAATGGTTAGGACCTGCTCCCTGGCGACCCTATAATGAAAAGCGTGGTCATTACAGTTGGCATTGGTTTTGGAGCACGGGGAATGGTGATACGGGAAATACAGGCCCCCACCAACTCGATATCGCTCGATGGGGGCTCAATAAGAATGAACATCCGGTTACAGTCTATTCAAAAGGCGGTATTTACGGCTTCAATCAGGACAGACAAATGCCAGAAGATCGAACTCCTGGTAAAATGGTATATGGTGAGGTCGAAACGTATGGTCATGATAAATCCTTTCAAGAGACGCCAAATACTCAAACAGCCCTATTTCAATATCACGATGGGACCATGCTCGAATTTGAAGCCCGTGGTAGGTATACGAACCACGAAGGCAGCACAGGTCAGGGAGTTGGGAACTTGTTTTATGGATCAGAAGGCTGGCTTGAGATTTATGGAAACAACTGGAATGCCTTTCGTGGTAGAGAAAAACAACCCTTTGCATCTTCTAAACCCATAGAAGCTAGACAAACGGTAGATCATCCTAAGAATTTTATAGACGCGATTCGTTCGGGAAGCAATGCTTCATTAAATTGTGATATCAGAGAAGGGTTTTATTCATCTTCATTGCCCTTATTGGCCAATATTTCGTATCGACTTAAACGCGAACTTAATTTTATGGGTGACTATGAAAAGTTTCTTAATGATCCTGAGGCCGACATTATGTTGACCCGGAGATATCGTGAACCCTACGTAGTACCAGACGAAGTGTAAGAGCACCATTATATGATTTATTCTTGTTCAGAGAATTAATTTATTACTGAAATAAATATTACTATTAATGACAAGCAGAAGAAGAGATTTTATAAAATTGGCGAGTGCCGCTGGACTAGGGTTAACTGTAGCGAATCCAGATTTGTTCAGTGCTATGCCAGCGCGGTCAAAAATGAAATTCGGGCTTGTGACCTACCAATGGGGGAAGGATTGGGACCTTCCTACGGTAATTAAAAATTGTGAAGATACGGGTTATGAAGGCGTCGAACTTCGTACTGAACATGCGCACGGCGTGGAAACTACGCTTAGCTCGTCTGAACGAAAAAGAGTTAAAAAACTGTTTGCCCGTAGTTCTGTGACTTGTGTGGGCTATGGTTCAAACTTTGAGTATCATAGTCCGGATCAGACTAAACTGCGATGGAATATAGAGCAGACTAAAGAGTACGTCAAACTTTGTCATGATATTGGAGCTACTGGTTTAAAAGTTAAGCCAAACACACTTCCAACGGATATTCCCAGGGAAAAGACAATTTCGCAAATCGCCGCATCATTAAATGAAGTGGGTAAATTTGCTAAGAATTATAACCAATTGATTAGGGTAGAGGCACACGGACGTATAACCAGTGAATTGCCCAATATGAAGGCAATTTTTGACCAGGTTACGGAGCCGAATGTTAAGATCTGTTGGAACTGTAATCCTGTAGATACAAACCCCCCTGGTCTTAAAGGAAATTTTGAATCTGTCCAACAATGGATAGGAGATACGGTACACGTTCATACTTTGAATAGCGGCGATTATCCGTACCAAGAAGTATTTGGATTATTAGTAGGGATGGATTATAATGGATGGATTCTATTAGAAGAAGGTGCTGTGCCCAGTGATATAGTTACCTCCATGAAAGAGCAGCAAACAGTTTTCAATGAGTTCATGTCCAGAATGTAATAGCAAGATTCATCAAACATCACCTCTGTTGATATAAATTGGTGCTTGGCCATAGCTATTCGGTTACCTGCCGAATAACACGAAGCCAGTTTTAGTGAAGGATCTTTTTGATTCGCTGATCGCTATAACCCAGTTTTTGCATCGCCATAGTAGTTTGCGGCTAATTGCTATGCTTTTAATTAGGTCTCTGCGTTTCATGGATTTGTTTGTTTAAAATCACAAATGATCAAATAATCCAGAGCGAAGAAAAAAGGCCCTCGCCTCCAAATTCTTCGTTTCTTATGCCTGTTCTACTGGGCAAAACCACGTATATAGGGCCGACTTGGCGGCCGCTTGCCTTTATTAAATTGCGCTCCCCGTGTCGGGCGGTAGGTCATATTCAGGAACGGTGTCTCGACACGACGTCCGATGGGAGAGTATTGACCATTTTCCCAGTTTGATTCCATGTAGTTGTTCACAATCCCGGTCGACAGGAGCAGCCTTTCCGCATGGTAAGGTTCCTTCTTGGTCAGCATCATCTCTGTGATCCAATGCGGTTGGGCATTCGAGGCGTGATATTGGTCGAAGGGTCCCGGGAAGTCAAGCAAAGAGACGATCGTGGGCTCTTTTTGTCCTTCGATTTCACCGGCGTAGGTCCAGCCCACACCGCTACCACCGATTATTGCTGCTTTTGTTCCATCGCGATACTCCACGATGCAGATGTTTGTCTGGGCACGCTCTTGAAAATATCCCTGCTTCAGATTGAAATTTTCCGCAACTGAATCAAGAAGTTTGCCAGCCCAGGGATTGCGTTCAACCCACTTCCAAGCTTCAGGTCCGCGGATGGACTGTACGGACTGCACGCCTGTCTCACCGCCCTGGCGGCGCTCTGCAAAGGCTTGAAGCAATTCGATACAATGAAAGATCGCTCCCTCATCTGAAGCGCCTCCAATCACGATCGAATTCTTGATGGGCGTATCGTTATCCAGTTCTATCTCGGGTTTGCGGTAATAGACAGGAAGGAGGGATCCCCCTGTCAAAGGAAAACCCAGCTCACGGGATTTGTCAAACATCCACTTGGCCTCGTCCCAATTGTAGGAGAAGTGCTTGTCGTTAAAGACGGGCACCGAACGCTCGCTTTGCTCAAAAACACGGATAACCTGATCGTAAATCCACCAGCGCGGCAGGAGCCAGTGCCCCTTGAGATCTTTCGGATAATCTCCGTGTTCTCCAACGATTACTACCCCATCTACAGCAAGTTCCTCTCCACCAAGCATCACTGCCTCACCCACTGTTTTAAAAATAGGAATGCCTTTCGCTTTAGCGACCTTCTGACCAAGAAGGCTTGTGTCGTGCTGGTGAATGTAAATAGAAGCAACATCCACTCGGGGAGCAGTGTAGGCACCTTGCCACCAATAGCCATCGATTAGCTTGGTTACCAGCCAGTCTGCATGGGACCTCGTTGCAGCCCAATAGCTGGCCAAAACGGCAATGCGTGGCCTGTTTTGTTGCGTCCTTCCAACAGCATCACTAGAGATGCCCACGAAAGCTGCTAATCCGGCCATGCTGGTTATTCCCAGCATTTCACGCCGGGTGAAGAAAGGGTTTGACTCCATAGTTTAAGTGATTTGAGTATGTATATGATGCCTTGGCTGCAATTGTCGGATTGTTTCTTCGCCACAATGTTTAAAATTTCGAGGATTTAAATATAAGGGAAACTTAGGCTGGGATGGTCACAGAGCAATGCCCATGGCTTCTAAATGTCCATGGCTGTCAAGAATTTGGATGTGAATGTCCAACAACAAATCCGTTTGACGACCAATAAAAGCTGATTGAAGTTAGTAAGTGGAAGTGCCTCGAGGAATATAATGACAAGCCCAGATGGTAAAAGAGACCATAGTATAAGCCTTGAGATCTCTTCCAGCGCATTATTTCATGAACAATAACGAATGTGATACTGCATCTAATCCGATATTATTTCTTGCCCAAACTTCCAGGTCATAAACACCGGACTTCATGCCTCCAGGAATTTCTATTTTCCAAAGGTGTTGACTAACAGGAAATCTTGGTTGATAGTAGGGCATTTTCTGATCAGAAGTACCTCGTTGCTCCAGTAACCTCATTTGTTTTGAATAGAAAGGATCAGGCTCCAAAACCTTTTGCATAGCAAGCCACTCCCCATCTTCAATTTTGACTTTAACTTCGGTAGCATCATTGCCGGCAAAAACATTTACAATAATTTCATTTTTATCCAAAGACCCTTCTTCATCTTTGAACTCGTTGGGAGTCCAAATGTGCATCTGTTTATTCACATCGCCACCACTAATCTTATAGGTGCATGTTCGATTCGAAGCATCTATATCTAAGATCCAATATCCTTTTGGTGTACCATCACCCATCATTGAGCTTGGAACACCGTAGAGATCTTTATCACCCAGCCACCAGGCTCCGCATACTGCCCCTGCAACCAGTTCGGTTACCGGTCCATCATGTAGCCAACCATCAGCTCTTGTAAATTCCTTAAAATATTGGGTATGGGTATGACCGGCATAGACGTAAAGGTTGGGATGAGCCTCGAATAATTCAAATAGTTTTTTGACATTGGAAACCTGTTCCAAAGGGATATGCATAAACAAATGGATGGGCACCCCATTCGGTAAGGTATTGAGATAATTTTCGACAAACTTCAGTTGATCGGCATCAATTTTTCCTTCAAAGTTTCGTGTTCCATTTTCAGGAAAAACAGAGTTTAACACCAAAAAGGCATTGTCTCCATAGTTGAATGCATAGTAAGAAGGACCAAAATGAGCCTTATAGGTTTCATCCCGATTTTGAAGCTCCATTGCATCATAATTTCGATCGTGGTTTCCATAGACATAGTATACGGGAGCACCGATTTTGCTAAGAACTTTCTTTAGTGGATCAAATAAATCAAGGTCGTCAAAAACTAGATCTCCCAATGGAATGACGAAATCCACCTTCTCAGTGATCAATTGCTCTCCCACCAATTTTGCCACATGAAAAACATGATCCATGGTCTCTACCTGAGTATCTCCCAACAGCGCCACCTTCAGATTTTTTTCATCTGGATGGGGATAAAGGGCAAAGTTGAGGTGCTCGGCGAGCATTGTCGTTGGGATGCCTGCATATTTATACTTTGGAGAACCCTCGGGTCTATGAAAGGCAAAAAACTTGAAAATGTTTTCTTTCGATAAATCTGAAATAAAACCACTGGGCTTGATGATAAAAATTACCCCATCATCTCGCAAAGCGATTTCGTAAAGGCCATGTTCATCTGATTGAACGATGGTTAGGCCGTTGGATACCGAAACATTGGAAAGCGGCTTTTCTCCGGTATCATAGATCCCGTTATGGTTTTCGTCCAGATATATCCGACCAGATTGCAATCTCGATTGCGCAAATCCATGCAGAAAGCTGAAGGCCCAGACTAGGACGAGAAACCAATTACGCATCTGCAGCCAAGCACCAACATAAGCCCAAGAAGCATTGTTATTATGGTCTAAATTTTCAAATTCCATACTTTCAAAGTTATTAAATGGCAGCTAAGCGGTATCGTGTCAATAGTACACTCTTACTGTGTGCAGGAGAATTAAGATGCTAAGAAGTGTCTTGGGTCAAAAATTTCTAAGATGATGGCTCCATGCTGAAGTGCTCCACAGAAGCTGCTGGTTGAAATACTAAAAACAACCCCGCTCCATTTGCTTTTGGAACTATTTGATTCCTTCTGATTGAGATTAATGGCATTCAATTTTGGCTAGTGTCGTCGGATTCACATCTATGTCAACTTCAGTAGCTAAGATGGGGCAATTAATCACGGTGCCATTGTTTATCTCCTCGCATATCAATTCAAAGATCTGCTGACCAAATCAGTCAAAGGAAGGATGACGTTTCACGAGTTCATCATTGCTTAGAAGATGGAATATCACCCATCGGGGTGATAAATCATTTGATCAGACTAGTGAAATTAGTGGAAACAATTAATAAAATAGTAAATATTATAGTTATGACAAACAAACTACTTATCCTCGGTGTTTTTCTTCTTCTAGGTACAGTTGTGGTAGCACAGCCATCACTACGAAACTATAAAATGATAAAGATTACCGATACGCAGGGAGACGGACCACTCAAGAGTGCCCATGTCAAGATTGAAGGAAGCAAGCTCTTGGCAGGGAAAGGATTCAAATTTATGGAAATAAAGCAAGGCTATATATTGGTTCCGGCAGCATACAATCCAAAAAGTCCGGATGCAAAGGAATTGATGCAAGGAATTGACGGCTTCAAGATGTTGCCCACGGGAGTGAAATGGTATTGCGACGGTGATTGCGAGTGCCGTCCGAGAAAATGTGGTCGCGGCTGTCTGCAATGCGCCGGCTGCTGTGATTTCTATGACAAAGTAGATGGTGGAGGTATCTTGATACCCGATTATGAGACTCCATATTAGGCTCTTCTTAAAAGACATTGTAATCAGAAAACACCGGTCGCGTCAGCACCGGCTTTTCTGATTTAAATAGGATCTATTCGTTGCAATGCTTTACATAATCCTTAATGCTCTGATCTGCATCTGTTAGTGAGTTAAGATTTT
>JABDMH010000030.1 GCA_013001595.1 Saprospiraceae bacterium
ACTACGGAGGTGGAGCACAGTCAGCATATCATTAGCGAGTTGCTTGAACTGATGATCGATGCGAATGAAATGGAGATGACACTCGCGGAGATCGAAGGAGATGCCTTGTTTTTCTATCTGGAGGGAAAACTACCTCCTGCCTCCGCATTGTTGCATCAAATCGAGAAGATCTACCTGGCTTTTCATCAGCACTTATTATTATATAATCATCAACGCATCTGCAATTGTGGGGCATGCAAGACAGCCGTCAATTTACAGCTCAAGTTTGTAGTGCATATTGGTGAATCACAGTTTATCGAAGTGAAAGGTTCACGAAAGCCATTTGGCAAGGAAGTGATCGTCGTACATCGACTACTTAAAAATGACGTGCCATTAGATGAATACATTCTGATCAGCAATGAAGCCAGCAGTATGTTATCAGATTTAGACTTGCAGGAACCTCTGGCATTTCGGACGTTGTCTACCAGCTATGACGCAGGAGATATACCGTATCACTATGCTTCAATTACACAACTAAGAGACCGATTGGAATTGCCTCAGCAATTTCCTGCAGTACCACCAACGAGCAATCCTTTGCGTTTCTCAGTTGAGATTAATCAAAAACCGGAAGTTGTCTTCGAAGTTATAAGCAATCTGTCTTATCGCCATAAATGGAATAAAGATGCCGAAATAATGTATGATGCGAACCGGGTGAATCGGGCTGGGGAACAGCATCAGTGCCTAGTCTCAGATAGATTGCTTCATTTTGAAACCTTACAGGTCGATTTAGATAAGGAAATCTTCATTTATGGAGAAAGAACTGCCGATATTCCTTTTCACAAAGAACTTGTGCAATTTTTTAAGGTGCACAAGACTGGTCAAGGCTCGAGAGTGGATACTGAGCTGCACTTTGTGGCAAAAAATCGATGGTTAGGACTACTGTCACCCATCATCAGAAGGAAACTGGGGCGATCTATTCCCATCTCGCTCCATAACCTTAAGTCTGTTGCCGAGCATGCAGATCAGGTGGTGCATGATCATCTTATTGGGAGCTCTGGCATGTAATATTTACCCCGGATACCACAAATACTCTGATTAATGTGAACTTTGTCGAGCCAATAGATGGTTGAAGACTAAAGGTTTAGCACAAAAAAGGGCCATTTGGATATAGCCAAATGCAATAAAGAAAAATGGTATGTTATAGATCAAAGCTTTTTCTTTACATTTGCCGCCAAAATGTACACATCAATCATTTATATAATATATAACTTATGAGCGTCACCAAGAAATTTCTAAAATCAAAACCCATATGCAAAGTGACTTTTCGTTTGGAAAGCGAAGAGGCAAAAAATGCGAAGGCAGCCTCATTGGTAGGGGATTTTAACGGATGGAACCCTAAGAAAGCAAAGATGAAGAAATTAAAGAACGGAGCATTTACCACAACCCTAGACCTTGATGTAGGTAATGCCTATGAATTTCGCTATCGATTAGGGGGTGGGGTCTGGGTCAATGATGATGCAGCTGATAAATATGTGCCTACTGGTGTAAGTCTCGAAGAAAATTCAGTGGTGATTGTGTAGTCCATACCCCAGCAGGAGCCGCGCTGTGCGGATTTTAGCCCTGGTAGGACAGTGCAACCATGGCTAGTGGAGGCAAGTCTAGTACCAGTGATTGCTCCCTTCCATGGCAAGATTTGTTGGATGTTTTAAAGGTTTTTCCCTTGAGAAATCCTGACCCTCCATATTTCTTATCATCACTGTTTAAGGCGATTTTCCATTTACCTTTGGCGGGAATTCCCATGCTGTATTTTTCTCTGGTCTCTGGAGTAAAGTTGCAGACCACCAACATCTGATCTTTCGATTTTTTCCCCTTTCTCAGGTAAATGAGCACAGACTGTACATCATCGAGTTGGTCTATCCATTCAAAACCAGATCGATTATATTGCATTTCGTATAGGGCTTTTTGATCTCGAAAGAAATGATTCAAGTCCTTTACAAACCGTTGCAATTTCTCATGAACTTCGTACTGAAGTAGCCCCCATGCCAATTCCTCTTCATAGTTCCACTCGTTGGTTTGACCAAATTCATTACCCATGAAAAGCAATTTGTTACCCGGATGGGTAAACATATATCCATACAGTAATCGAACGTTGGCGAACTTCTGCCATTCATCTCCAGGCATTTTATAGAGCATGGGAGACTTACCATGTACAATCTCATCGTGGGACAAAGGGAGTACATAATTTTCAGAGTACACATACACTAAACTGAAACTTAACTTTCCGTGTTCATACCTCCGAAAGAAGGGATCGACCTTGAAATATTCCAGGGTGTCATTCATCCAGCCCATCATCCACTTCATCCCAAATCCCAATCCACCCAGGTGCACTGGCTGAGTCACCATGGGAAAAGTTGTGGACTCTTCAGCTATGGTTTGAGTATCTGGATAGTGGCCATATACCGCAGCGTTGAAGTCTTTCACAAAGTCAATGGCCTCTAGATAATAATTTCCACCATATTGATTGGGTGTCCATTCACCTTCCTCACGCGAGTAGTCTAGATGGATGATGGAGGCCACGGCATCTACCCTTAAGCCATCTACATGAAAGTAGTCAAGCCAAAACAATGCATTGGATATCAAGAAGGCCCGCACTTCAGGTCGCTCATAGTTGAATACATGACTTTTCCAATCTGGGTGATATCCCTTCTGAGGATCAGGATGCTCATACACGCAGCTTCCATCGAAGGTGGCTAGGCCATGCCCATCTGATGGAAAGTGAGAGGGCACCCAATCTAGGATCACTCCGATGTTGTTTTGATGAAATGCATTGATCAATCGTTTGAGTCCATCTGGATCACCCTGACGACTAGTAGGTGCGTAGAATCCGGTGACTTGGTAGCCCCAGGATCCTCCAAATGGATGCTCCATGACGGGCATGAGTTCCACATGGGTAAAACCCATTTCACCAACATAGGGTACGAGATGTTCAATAAGGTCATCATAACTATACAGCCTACCATCTGGATGGATCTTCCATGATGTGGGATGTACCTCATAAATGGCAAAAGGGGCACTCAGGTCATTGTGCTTTTTCCGCTTTTTCATCCAGGCCTTATCCTTCCATTTGAAATCATGTTGCCACACAATACTAGCGGTCTTAGGAGCCACTTCTTGATAGAAGCCAAAAGGATCTGTTTTAACTAGGATTCTTTGTTCGTCAGCAGTGGTGATCTGAAATTTGTAGAGGTCCCCCTCACCTATACTTGGTATAAAACCTTCCCAAATGCCAGAGGTGTCCCAGCGGATATTCAAATTGTGCTCTTCACCATTCCAACCATTGAAGTCGCCCACCACTTGCACATTGGCGGCTGTCGGCGCAAAAACAGCAAAGTACGTTCCTTCGGATCCCTCAACGTTGCATAGGTGCGCACCAAATTTTTCGTAGAGCCGGAAGTGCTTCCCAGTTTGAAAAAGGGAAATGTCGAACTCAGAAAAAAAAGTATGTGGTATCACTTTGTTGGCCATTAAGTCAAGATAGTTTATTTTTAATATAGTGCAAGATGACAACCTTTTTTATTACTTACATTGCAGGTGAAATAGCAAGAAGGAATCTAGTCTGACATTCCGATTGACAAGTTTCAGGAAAGATTCATGCACAATATTTTAGAGATGCTGCTCATGCATTGGTATTGTGCAAAGATCCATGTTAGACATACTAAACTTGCAGATCCTGCAAATTTTAATCTCGATATGATGCAACAAGTTAGCTACAGGAATAATTTTTACCATTTTATATTAAGATGCCTTGCTGCTGGCATGCTCTTTACAATGCACCATGCACTTTTGGTCGCCCAACAAAATGATGCTAGTATTTCTGAATCATGGGTGGACCTCAAGACCTATGGATTTCATGATCCCGATCCTTCGCCCATCTTAATGGACAATCCTGGAATTTACCCATACCACACCTTTGAAGGATACAATAGTGAAGGGCAAGACAGTTCCTGGAAGGTGGTAAAACTTGAAAATCAATATATAGAGGTATATGTTTTACCGCAAATTGGAGGCAAGGTCTGGGGGGCCATCGAGAAGTCTACGGGTGAAGAATTTATCTATAGGAATGAGGTAATGAAGTTTCGCAATATTTCGATGCGCGGTCCATGGACTTCGGGTGGTATTGAATTCAATTTTGGTGTCATTGGTCACCACCCCGCCACTGCTACACCAGTTGATTACAAATTGCACGAGAACCAAGATGGCAGTGTGAGTTGCACCGTAGGAAATATTGATCTGCCTTCGCGAACACAATGGAGGGTGGAGGTTCTATTGGCACCGGATAAGGCATTTTTTGAAACCAGAGTGGTTTGGTATAATCCGACATCCAGTACGCAATCGTACTACAATTGGATGACGGGAGCGGCCGTTGCTTCTGATGATCTTACGTTTTATTGTCCGGGCGATGGATACCTAGACCATCCAGGAGGTATACATAGTTGGCCAATTAATGAGGAAGGCAGAGATATAAGCCAGTATGCCAACAATAATTTTGGAGGCAGTAAATCTTATCATGTCGTAGGTGTACACGATGATTTCTTTGGAGGTTACTATGCAGATCGAAATGTTGGTTTCGGCCATTGGTCACCATATGAATCGATGCCGGGTCAAAAACTCTGGTTGTGGGCACTCAGTAGAAGCGGAGGTATTTGGGAAGATCTATTGACTGATACCGATGGCCAGTATATTGAGTTTCAGGCAGGAAGGCTACTCAATCAGTTTAGTCCAGGAGGAAAATCCACACCCATCACTAAGGTAGGATTTGAACCTGGCGCTACAGACATTTGGCGGGAAATTTGGTTTCCAGTGAAAGCCATTGGTGGATTAACTTCTGTGTCTACCAAAGGGGTACTGCATGTCATAGAAGTATCCGACAGCCTACAGTTGGGCTTAAATGCCCTGAGCAAGTCGGTAGGCCCTGTTTTAGTCTACGATGGTGATGATCTACTATACGAAGGCACCATTCAGATGGAGCCCATGGATGTGCAGTATTTTACGGTGCCAATGCCAAAGCGAGCGTACACGATTGAGATACCTGGGATGGACATTCAATACATGTCCGACGCATCAAGTGAGTTGAGTAGGCCATACGAATCTAAGCAGGATGTGGGAGATGCTGGATCATCATCTACAGATCAGCTCTTCCGGCAAGCTCAGCAGCAACTTAGAATGCGTAAATATCAGCTAGCCACAAACGCCGTTATGCAATGCCTTCAGGCCGATCCTTTCCATTTGCAAGGCCTGACTTTATATGCGGACCTACTGTATCGCTCTGGAGATTATGCAGAAGCCAGGAAGGAGATTGAGAAGGCACTAAGCATAGATACCTATGCCCCTGAAAGTAATTTTGTGGCAGGTAAGATATATCGCAAGTTAGATCAAGTTACTGACGCCCTGGAGGCTTATGGATGGTCGGCACGGTCGATGGAATTCCGTTCTGCGGGATATGCACTGATGGCAGAAATCTATTTGCAGGAAGGTGAAATACAAAATGCAGTAAACTATGCCCGAAATGCCTTGGATTTCAATCGATTTCATGTTGGTGCAAGGTACGTATTGACGATTGCCGCTAGAATGGTGGGAAATATTTCTGCCGCTGATAGACAGATACAGACCCTACTGGCGATCGATCCGCTGAACCACTTTGCGTTGATGGAACAATATTTTCTTGGAAGAACCTCAGCCGATAGTATCGCAGCACTCGAGGCTCATCGTAGCGAAATGCCCTATCAGACTTTTATGGAGCTGGCTGTTCTTTACCACCAGCTCGGTCAAGATCGTGATGCCCTCCAAGTACTGAATATGGCGCCTGCCCAGCCTCTTGTTCAATTGTGGCGTGCTTATTTGCAAGATCAAAAGGACGACGGTCAAGCCAGCGAGTATTTGCGGGCTGCCCTGGAAAAACCTATAACTTTTGTATTTCCCTACCGGCTCGAAAGCTTGCCGATCTTGAAGTGGGCACTCGAAGAAGATGATCACTGGAAGATCCAATATTACTATGCCCTTAATTTGTGGGGAGTGGGCCAAGTGGAGACGGCCACCCGCCTATTGAAAGAGATTGGGCAAGAAGCGGACATGCCGTTCTTCTACCGTACTAGAGCCTACCTACTTGCGGATGATGAGATGGCTGCATTCCAGGATTTGCAGCATGCTCTAGAGATGAACAAGTCCGATTGGCGATCCTGGATGAGCTTGATTCAGCTACACGATAGACAAGATGATGTGGAGGCTATGCTGACCACATCTAGAGAGGCCTATGAGCGGTTGCCCAATAACTATACGGTCGGTATGGCACATACCAAAGCACTTATCGGTAATGGTCTATTTGAAGAATCACTAGATGTATTAGGTGGATTGCAGGTCTTGCCCTTTGAGGGTGCAAGGGCGGGAAGATCGCTTTGGGAACAGGCACACATAGGAGCTGCCCTGGATCATATCAATAATGGTCATGTCGAACAAGCCCTGCCCACATTGATCGACAGTAAAAAATGGCCCGAACATTTAGGAGTTGGGAAGCCATATCAGCCCGATGAATTTTTAGTAGACTACCTTATTGGCCATTGTTACGGATTGCAAGGGGATAATTCAAAAAAGAGAGCGGTTTGGAAAGAATTGCAAAAAGGAGATCATACCGCGAACGATACGGACACAAGAGAACTTCTAGTAGAAAGAGCGACAGCCAGTCTTGCGAAACTTGCTTCATCGACGCATGATGAAAATCTTGTGCGCCAGGTCGGACCATGGTCTATTGCATTAAGTGACGGAAATAAAACGGAAATAGAAAAATTAGAAGCTGCACATCCGGTCGTTGCTGCGGAAATTGAATACCTAATATGGAAACGTAGCCTTTTACTAGGAGTGAATTGAATGAGATATAATGGGAAAGAAGAGAATTCTTTACTTCGAACGGAGATCTATAAAACAGGATTAATGTCAATTTCTCGAATAATCATAGTCATATGTAGCATTTCAATATCAGCGGCACTTTGGTTCGCCTGTGGAGGAAATGCGGATAAAACCGAAGAAATGAAAGACAAACCAGTGACCTTGATGAATGTCGATCCTGGTCATTTTCACGCAGCATTGGTACAAAAAGATATGTATCCTGAGGTCAGTGAGACCGTATATGTATATGCCCCAGATGGTCCAGAGGTGGACAACCATCTGGGAGCCATTGAGGGGTACAACACTCGTCCAGAGCGGCCTACTTCATGGAATGAGAAAGTGTATCGTGGATCCGACTTCTTTGAGAAAATGTTGTCTGAAAAACCGGGCAACGTGATGATCGTGTCTGGTAATAATGCAAAGAAGACCAATTATATCCATCGGGCCGTGAGTGAAGGCATCAATGTGCTGGCTGACAAACCGATGGTCATTAGTCCAGATCATTTTCCTTTACTGGTAGAGGCGTTTGATATTGCGAAAGGTAAGGGAGTTTTATTGTACGACATTATGACTGAGCGATTTGAAGTGACTACTGGTTTGCAAAAGTCGCTTTCACAAATGCCTGAAGTTTTTGGTGCACTTGAAGTAGGTACGCTAGAGGATCCAGCCATCACCAAAGAAAGTGTGCATCACTATTCGAAGATGGTTTCAGGAAAACCCCTCAAGCGACCGGCCTGGTTTTTTGATGTAGCACAACAAGGTGAAGGCATCGTCGATGTGACAACACACCTTGTGGATTTGGTCTTTTGGGAATGTTATCCGTCCGTGGTATTGGATTACCAGAAAGACATTGAGTTGGCATCAGCGCGCAGGTGGCCTACCGAGATCAACCCCGCTCAGTTTGAAAAGGTCACACAACTCTCATCTTTCCCAGATTATCTTCAACCCTACGTGGTGCGGGATTCGATTTTAGAAGTATATGCCAATGGTGAAATTGTTTTCAAAGTGAAAGACACATATGCTAAGGTTTCCGTGATCTGGAACTATGAAGCACCTCCAGGTGCAAAGGACACACACTATTCGATCATGAGGGGGACCACCGCAAATCTAGTGATTCGACAAGGCAAAGACCAGGGTTATCAAGCGACCCTATATGTGGAACCTCATGGCGAAAAAGCGGAATTGAAGCCGGCTCTTCAGGATGCCATCAAAAGATTGTCAGCAACATATACCGGTCTCTCCTTTGTAGATACGGAGCAGGGATGGGAGATAAAGATTCCTGCTACCTATAAAGTTGGGCATGAAGCTCATTTCGCGCAAGTTACAGACCGCTATTTGGAGTATCTTGAAGCTGGAAAGATGCCTGCTTGGGAAGTGCCCAATATGATTGCTAAATATTATGTGACCACAGAGGGTTATAAATTAGCCAAAAAGTAGAGGATCCTCAACCTCGTTTTCCAATAGGTATCCGAGCATATATTGCTCGGCGGCTTTCTAAAGTCGCTCGTACGGGTTATACAGTGTTTGAATATCCTGCAATGTCCAATCGGCAGGATGGATCATTGTGCGGTAGCGTTGATGCAGGGTTTTCCCTTTGGGTAATGGAAACGGTGTGGCTCCAGGGAAACGGCATTTTGCATGCTATTCTGTGCCATAAAATAGGGTTACCTCAACCCATCGTATAAGACACGCAAGGTGGAGCGATCTCGTTTTCCAAAAAAGGGTAGCCGAGGATATATTGCTTGGCGGATTTTCTAAAGTCGCTCGTAAGCGCTATATAGGGTTTCAATATCCTGCGGTGTCCAATCGACAGGATGGACTAAAATGCGGTACCGTAGATGTAGGGTTTTCCCCTTGGGTAATGGAAACGGTGTTGCTCCTGGAAAGGCGGCATTTTGCATGCTTTTCTGAGCCCTTAGAATCCACCCTTTGAATGCATCTGGATTGCTCGGATGATTCATGATGGTCACGCCACTCTTCTGTTGCTGAATCGTGTCAAAGGTGCCCAGCATGTCAATCCAGGGTCCCGCCTCAACAGGTGTCCGTTGCGGTTCTACCACTCCATCTTTGTTTCGAAATATAAGGTCATCGGGTAAAAACAGTCTCGCAGAGAAGCCACTATAACCTTTGTCATCTTCCGAACCTCCAATGGCCGTGCCATGCTTTAGAGCGGTGAGGGCGATGTCAAAATCGTACCATTTACCATCTTCAATCGGTTGGTATGTAATGGTAGTCTCTTCACGAACCAGTTGATCCGCTTCGGCAGAACCGGGTAGCTTACCTCTCCAAAACACCCTGGCGTTGAGTTCGGCATACCCATAGTTGATTTTAGTTTTGATCTTGTCCACCTCCCAGGACAGTCCTTCACATGCCCAACCATCACCGGCCTTCCGATCTTCGACATAAAGTTGGTGCCAAGCCCAGAAAATCCCTCGGTGATGGGGATGGTCATCTGGAAAATCCTCAGTCAACACTTCTCCATGTAGGCCGTAGAATGGATGTATGTAGTTGGATCTGGCATATTTGCCATCCTGTTCCTTGGTACTACTTTGGTAATGATACAAGGGTTCGTTGTCTTCCAGTAAAGTGATGCCGTTGGGGCTTTTTTCCCATAATAGTACCTGGCTGGGGACACTAAGGTATGAGCATAGGAAGGCCGCAAGGGCCAGTAATCTTGTGGTCTTCATGATCATTTAGATTTCTAAACATTACGAATGTAGTGCTTTTGGCTAATGGGCACAGCAAATCCAACGGTGCAGTTGACTTTCTTCTGGTGTCGAAGGACCATCGTGTCGACTATATATGTAGGGTTTTTGTAGGGTAGGGAGTCTCGATTGAATCCTTTGTCCTTCATGAGTCTATCTTTCTTGTCAAAAATCTGTCATAATGGACCTCAATTGCACCTGTAATCAACGCGGATGGCCAAGAGTAGCTAGGTTTGTAACTAGTTATTTAAACGAATAAGGAATGAAAAAGAATTTAAGGGATTTTGCAAAAGTTTTCCTGGCCATTTTAGGGCTTGCATTGGTAACAACGTCTTGTGATAAAGATGATCCAGTGCCAACTACTGCAAAGATTAAAGGTACCATAACCATGCAAAATACTGATGTATGGGCAGAGTGGCAAGATAGCGGCGAGGTGCAACTAACTCTATTTCCAGACTATTCTCTCGATCCACCTGCTGGCTGGGGGGAAGTGCCTGATGAATTTTTTGGACCTGGAGTTCCTGGGGGTAATTTTGCATTAGGTGCACCTTATAATGCGCAAGATCCTCTAATTGTGAACTATGAAGCTGGCGCTACATCGTTTTCATATGAAATAGAGGTGGAACCAGGTACCTATTCTGCTTTGGCGTTGGGTTTTAGGCACGACTTTGTAACGGATGCATCACGGCGTACCGCTACCATTGGTGTACACCATGGTGATCCAGCTACGGTTAGCTACGGTGTACAGATCAAGATCAATATGAGTGGGAACATTGTTCCCATCTTAGACTTCCCTGCTCCATCATCCATAACTGTAGCTGCCGGTGATGAACGCGAAATTGATTTTGTTGCTGACTTTGGATTTCTGCCAATTTGGTATCGCTAGTTTTAAGGTTGCTATGGTATGATAGGGAATAGAAAGCATAACGTGATCATAAGCATTTTGCTTACTGTATGCAGCTATTTCTCCCTGACCAGTCAGACCGCATCTATAGATACTTATCCCACACCTAGTGGTTCATTTATTCGAGGGACCGTTGTCGATGCTGAATCAGGTGAAAAACTGCCTCTGGTCGATGTTTCACTGACACCAGGTAAACGTGGGATGTCCAGCGATGTTGATGGGGCCTTCTCGTTTGATGACCTGGAGGCAGGACGCTACCTACTTAAGGTCTCCTATCTAGGTTTTCTCACCATAGCTGATACCATTGAATTGGGTAGTCAGGGTGTTGATTTGCAGATTGATTTACAGCCCACGAGCATTGTGACAGATGCGGTGGTGGTGACAGCCGCTAGGAGGCAACAATCCATTTCATTGGCACCGGTGAGTGTGGGCTTAGTTACCAGCAAAGACATCGAGCGGCAAAATTTACAAACTTTCGATCAGGCATTTGACGCTATGTCTGGCGTCCAGGTAACCAGAAGTAGTGGTGCCAATGTGCAGGCATTATCCATTAGAGGTGCCTCAGAAGTGGCAGGTGGAGGAATTGGAAATCGAGTATTATTACTCATTGATGGCAGACCATCATTGAGTCCAGAGTCGGGTGGAGCACTTTGGAATCTGGTGCCTTTGCAATCCATCGATCGCATTGAGGTAGTCAAGGGTGCTTATTCATCCTTGTTCGGATCTAGTGCTATGGGAGGTGTAATCAACGTCTTAACAAAATCACCGACCTCATCTCAAACCAGTGCACACCTTAATTATGGAGTCTATGGCCCTGCACCCAGCTTCACCGGATACGATCGCATCGGTTCGTTTTACACCGTAGAGGCCAGCCATGGAGATAGTAAGGGCGCCTGGAGTTACTTGGTCGATCTGGGTAAAAAGGGTAATGATGGGCATCGCGCCAAATCTGCTTTTGACTTATACAACACTTTTGGTAAAATCGTCTACAGACCTGCCAAAGATCGCAAGTTGACCCTATCTGCCAACTACAACCGGATTGAGAACGATGCTCCCGCCACTTGGCTTAATTTTCTAAAGCCCTATCAAGTAGCTGCTCATAGAGAGGACGACTATCAGATGAGGAGAGATTATAACGTCGATCTGAACTATGAGATCATTCGTAAGAGTGGCTACAAATATTTTGCACGGGCTTTCTACTACAATAATTATTCGCGCTATACTTTTAATGATAATCCAGGGGACAGGAGTGAGAACAATATTAATTTCGGAAAGATATCCATCGATGAATCTTTTGTCCGCACCGGTCGTGTAGGTTTTGCCAATCAGATAGATCTTGAAAAAGGTCGTCATTTTTTTATCGGTGGACTCGACCTCAAATACGATCATGTGAATGGACAACCGGACACCGTACTCTACGGCACGCATCAAGCGTTTAGCGCTGGTATTTATGTGCAAGATGAGATTACTTTAAGTGATCGTTGGGTGACGACCATGGGATTAAGATATGATTACTTTAATTTGAAAAGTGCAGTAGTAGAGTCTAATTTCTCGCCAAAAATTGCTTCAGTATACAAAGTGTCTGATCGATTTTCCGCGCGTGTTCTTTTTGCACAAGCTTTTAGAAATCCTTCCATTGCCGAACGCTTCATAAAGTTTGAACAAGGAGGAGGATTACGCTTTGAGCCCAACCCATCACTCAGAGCTGAAAAACTTACCTTCTCCGCAGAGCTTGGTGGCAAATACGCTTTCAACAACCAGCTAACCCTAGATGGAGCACTGTTCTACAATAGCTATCGTGATTTAATTTCTTTCCAACAGGTTGCCCAAGCATCTGGAGCGTTGCTTTATCGAGTGATTAATCTTAACAAGGCCATTATGCAAGGGGCTGAGCTCAATGTTTCCTATCAGATCCCACAGCGATTGCAGGTGAATGTTAATTATACATATCTTGACGCTACAGATGCCTCCGACAACCGGTTGAACGATAATCTGGCCTATAAGGTGAGGCATACCCTCAATGGTTCGGTGACGGGCATGTACAAGAATTTCACTGCAACCCTTTCAGGAAGAATGCGAAGTGCCATCAGAGAGGTGTTCATTTATCC
>JABDMH010000089.1 GCA_013001595.1 Saprospiraceae bacterium
GGGAGTTTTTCAAAAGTGACTTTCCAAGCGCCCCGTAGTTCGCCCATCTTGTAGCCGATAGCTTTGTCTTCTGGGTAGAGCTCATTGATTTTTGCCAAAGTGGAGACGTCGATGTCAGCTTCTGGCATACCATGACATTTTAAGCAAGCCGGAATTCCTATTTTGATAGGCTTGAAATAGGAGATGTGATCATTTGATTCAGAAATCAATGGTTTTAGTGTAAGTGCATTTTGATTATCGACGTCATAGGTTTCCAGAATTATGCGTTCTGTGCTGGTCTTCGGCCCATTCTCAGGATTCCGGTTACGCAGAGATATTCGTTGAATGTTGGCTCGATGAGCTTGGGATAGACTATCCAATATGGGCATCGCTTCTGCACTGCAAAATTCAATAGCATACTTCGGCCCACCACTTTTCATGGCGGCTGATACATTCTTGAGCAGTGTGGCTTGAGATAATGCAGTGATCTCATCTCCCAATTGCAAATAAGCACTGCTGTCTAGGGTGATCTTATTCATCTGCGAAGCGTCAGCATCTCTTTCAAACTTGCAGGAGAACAGAGATGCGAAAGTTATGAAGATGATGAAAAAGTGAGCATTCATGATAGCTAGATTTTGTTGTCCAAAAGTGCAGTAATGTTCACCATAATACCGTAATCCAGATCACACTATCACCTGTTTGTAAATAATTGAGTTCTACATGCACGGTGGCTCATGGGATGGTTTATGGTGTGATGAGATATTTCTATATCTTTTCCCATCTAATACAATACTGGAATGAAAACGTATCGAATGGCCATTGTGGGCACCGGCTCTATATCACATCATTTTGCCAAAAGCATTCATGACTTGGAAAATGCCACATTGGTGGCTGTTTGTAGTTCCACTGCTGAACGTGCTCAGCAGGCCGTTGCAGCCTTTGGAGTAGCAGCTTTTCATAGTGTGGAGAAAATGTTAGCGGAAAAAGATATTGATGTGGTTTGTATTTGTACCCACAGTGGAAACCACTTGCACCCAGCAATGGAGGCCGCCAAGGCTGGAAAGCACATTATTTCCGAGAAACCCATGGAGATCAATATGATCAGAGCCCAGGAGATGATCGATGTTTGTGAAGAAAATGGAGTAACCTTAGCCTGCATCTTTCAGAATCGTTATGCATCAGATTATCTTGCTTTGAAGAAAGCTGTAAGGACCGGTCGTCTCGGCAAAATATTGGTGGGCAACGCATACATCAAATGGTACCGGGATGATGCATATTATGCAAATAGTGATTGGCGAGGAACATTAGCCGGTGATGGCGGTGCAGCCCTCATTAATCAAGGCATCCACACCATTGACCTGTTGCTAGATATAATGGGTGGCGTGGAGGAGGTCTATGCTAAGACCAGGACTATGACTCACGACATTGAGGGGGAAGATGTCGCCTTGGCCATGTTAACCTTTGACAATGGGGCGCTAGGTGCCATTCAGGCCAGTACCTCCATGTGGCCTGGTTATCCAGAGCGTTTGGAGATTTATGGCGAGAAGGGGAGCATCATTTTAGAAGGTGGAAAGATTACCGCCTGGAATATTCAGGGTGAGGAAAAGAAGGCTGAAGTTGAGCACTCGACAGTGGCTACCGGATCATCTGATCCGATGGCTATCTCATATCATTTACATCGCACGCAGATCAAAAACATCTTGGAAGCAATTGATGCTGGAAAGTCACCAGAAGTGGATGGAGAGGAAGCTTTGAAGTCTATACGATTACTGGAACGAATTTATCAGTCTTCCCGAGAAGGCCATTCTGTATAAACTCATCTCCTTGGGTGGACCATCTGAGGCAACTGAGCATAGTGTGCCGAGCCAGTCTTACATTGACCTTACTAGATAAAGGTTAATTTGAAGCCAAATCATAAACATCACGATGAACATCCAGGATTTTACCAACAGTTTTGGCAAGCCCATCTCCACTAATAAAATACTCAGGGCAAATGCCAGTACCATTCTCTTAGAGATTGCCGCAGGCGCGGTCCTGAAAGAACACCAGAGTATGACAGAAGCACTTCTAATACTCATATCAGGTGCGGTAGTTTATGAAGAGGAGGATCGCAGTGTTGAGCTTAAAGAGACAATGGACTTTGTTCAGATTCCTTCGCAACTGACACATCGAGTTAGGGGACTAAAAAATTCGCGATTATTGCTTATTCAGTAGATATAATTGTAGATAACTGCCAGAGAATGAGTCGTCCACGTAAACATTGCCTTTGAATAGCATTGATAAATAATCTGGACAGATTTTGACAAATTGGATGTTTTTTCGTATATTATAGAAGGACACACGAAGACTGATTGCATTTTTTAATCTATTAAAAATTATCAGCATGGATAACACATCTACACAGAATTCGAGCCTAGAGTATTTAGAGCAGAAGAAGCGAGAGGATGCCCGTCTGATAGCCATTATTGCTGTAGTGGTTTTGATTGCGTTTTTTGGCCTTCTTAGTTTCATGTTCTTCGGTTACTAGTACACCGACCACTGAAAGATTGTTGTTAATTCTGGCTTCTTTTTCCGAAATGCTTTGTTGCATGCCGATAGTTATCGGTGTGCCATAACTCAGGCTATGACTACGTTCTGTCGTCATAGCTTCTCTAAAAAATAACCTCAGAATTATTCAACAAATCTCAGCGGACAGTATACTGGTTTGAAAGACATCATCAGTTTTATCTGGCAACCTTTGCCGCAACCTGAACGATTAGATTTTTCGCGGGGGGAATGGCACAATGTGCTTGTAGTTGGACTGCCAGGTAATTATTGTGAGACAAACTTTTTTTTTCGATCTTTAGAATACCATTGCGGTATACTAAGATGTCATTTCAGTTGCTAGGTGTAAGAAGTATGTTTGTGAGCTTACGTAGCTCAGCCTGGGAGTTTATGGCTATACTCTTCATCTTTTTAGCATGTACCTCTCCTGAACAACATGTACAAGTACCTGAACATGTCGACTTCAATTTTCATGTTCGTCCCATTCTATCTAATCAATGTTTTCTTTGCCACGGTCCCGATTCTAGCAGTCGCGAGGCGGGTTTGCGGTTAGATATTGCCAGTAGTGCTATGGAGGATAGAGATGGTAGGAAGGCCATCGTTCCTGGAGACCCTTCAGCCAGTGAGCTGATCAGAAGGATCTTCAGCGATGATCCCAAGGTACAGATGCCCCCGCCACATACAAACAAGGTACTATCTGCTCAAGAAAAAGCCATCTTAAGAAAGTGGATCAATGAGGGAGCCGAATGGAAACCCTATTGGGCTTTTATTCCGCCCGTTGCAAGTACTCTCCCTGATGAAACAGACCAGCATCCCATTGACCATTATATCCAAGAGAGGCATCGACAGCAGGGCTTGCAAATGGCGCCCAGAGCAGAAAAAGAAAGTCTGATCAGGAGACTCGCTTATCTACTGACGGGTCTCCCTCCATCGGAGAAAGAGATGGCGGATTTCATAGCAAATGAAAAGGATGATTCTTTTTCAGATCTGGTGGACTACTATTTGGCTTCTCCACATTATGGAGAAAGATGGGCCCGGCACTGGATGGATCTAGCACGGTATGCTGAGGGAAAAGGACACGAGTTTGATTATCCCGTCATTGGGGCCTGGAGATATCGCGACTACTTGATTCGTGCCTTTAACCAAGATGTATCGTACGATCTATTCATCAAAGAACAACTGGCCGGGGATATTTTGTCCGATCCACGCATTGATCCAACCACAGGTTTTGAGCAGTCTCATTTAGGTACCACCTTCCTGATGTTGGCGGAGGGAAAACATAGTCCAGTCGACATAAAGGAGGAAGAAAAGATCATGATCGACAATATGATCGACGTGACCAGCAAGACCTTTCAAGCGCTGACGGTGGCATGCGCACGGTGCCACGATCATAAGTTTGACGACATTCCAACAACAGACTACTATTCGCTCTATGGAATTTTTGAAAGTTCTAGACACTGTGTGCGGGGGACATCTATTCTGCCTGGAAGGGATCTAGCCGCCGATAGCATTAATCAATTGAGGCAGGTCATAAGGGAAATGGCCGCTAGTCAAATCAGTGACGAATCGTCCATACCAAAGCCGTTGCCGGCTGCCAGGTATGATGCGCAAAGGGGGTCAAGCAACAGACAGGAGGCTGTATGCATTGGTGACTTTCGCAAAGGAGACCTGGACGGCTGGTACGATGATGGCTATGCATTTGGTGGGGCAAATCAACTAGGGCAGCCACGGTTCATCAATGGAACAACTGTCAGCTTCTATACGGAGGGAGTGGTTTCGAGTAGACATTATGGAAAAGGCATTCCTGGAGCCCTACGATCCCCTACTTTTATTGTAGATAAGCGCTATTTAAAGGTTAGGGCAGCGGGCAATCACTCAATGATCCGGGTGATATCAGATAATTTTCAACTGATTCAAAATCCGATCTATGGAAGTATTGCCAAACAGGTGTCCAGTACCGCACCAATTGACTATGTCTTGGATCTAAAAATGATCAAGGACCATAAGGCATATGTAGAGCTTCTAGTGGGGGAATATCACGCTATAAAGGGTAAGAATCATTACTATCACTTACCACTAGAAGCCTGGCTAGAGGTCTCTTTCGCCTACTTGGTCGACAGTGTAGCTGGTGCAGAGGTGCATCCTGTAGACTATGATGTCACAAATATCAATCAAGAGGAAGCGCTGAAATCTTGGGTAAAGGGCACGGCGAAACCCGAAGAGATTAAAGCCATTACCCCATACCTTCGATCGATTTCAAATCTTGAGATCGGCAGCATTTTTGCACAAGCGAAAGTACATGTTGATCGGCTCCGCGATACGTCGTTTATCGCTGCGCTTACGGAAGGAGACCCAGTATTGAGCTCTGTTTTTGTACGTGGAGACCACAATATACTATCGGATGAAAAGGTTCCTCATCGCTTTTTTACAGCACTCGACACTGCACAAGCACCCTTTACCAAGACCTCATCCGGAAGACTTGAACTGGCAGAGTCTATCGCCACTAAGGAGAATCCGCTTACGGCCCGAGTGATGGTCAATCGTGTCTGGCATCAGCTCTTTGGTAGAGGGATTGTCACTACAGTAGATAATTTTGGACTACAAGGGACCATTCCCAGTCATCCAGCATTACTGGATTACCTGGCCATTAAATTTATGGATGATGGTTGGTCCATTAAGCGACTAATAAAATTTATCGTCACCAGCGAAACTTTTCAGCAATCAACCTCAGGAGATTCAATCAGTGCTGAAGGAGATCCAACGAACATTTATCTGAGTCACTTTCCTATACGCCGGCTCGAAGCCGAAGCCATCCGAGATGGTATGTTGGCAGTATCGGGAAAACTGGATACGAAAATGTATGGACCGTCCATTCCCATCTTTTTAACACCTTTTCTTAATGGTAGGGGTAAGCCGCCGGCGTCTGGACCCATTGATGGATACGGCAGAAGAAGTGTGTATCAAGCCATCTGGCGAAATTTCCTTCCCCCCATGATGTTGACTTTCGATATGCCGATTCCATTCAGCACGTTTGGAAAACGTAGTGTCACCAATGTCCCTGCCCAGTCTTTGACCTTGTTAAATGACGATTTCGTAATTGAGCAGGCAGCGGTATGGGCCAAGAAGATTTCGGATGAGGAAAAGGATATAGAACGCAGGATCACGAATATTTATAGAGCTGCCTTTTCTCGTGCGCCGACAAATGATGAGGTTGAAAGTTGCAGACAATTCTTAATAGATCAAGGAAGAAAATATGAGCTTGAGGCAGAGGAGGCACTACATAGTCTAAGGCTTTGGACTGAATTATGCCATAGCATTTTTAATATGAAAGAATTCATATATCTACTTTAGACGAAAGATATTTCAAGGCTCAAATAGATGACTAGAAGAGAAATATTGGGATTGTGCAAAGGAGGTTTTGGTGGACTGGCATTGCTTGGACTGATGGGTGCCCGAAGACCATCGTTATCCCAAGGAAACACTTTAGGAAAAGGCTTTTCAACCAAACCTCACTATGTACCTAAGGCTAAGAGCATTATTTTTCTTTACATGGACGGTGGTATTTCGCAGGTGGACTCTTTTGATCCGAAACCGCGTTTGGAAAAGGAAAATGGTCAGGATCCGTATCAGAAGTTTAAGGTTGACGCCACACAGTTTAATAACATCGGTAAGATTTTAAAGAGTCCCTGGTCTTTCAAACAATACGGTGAGTCGGGAATATGGGTGAGCGAGCTGTTTCCTCATATTGCTACTTGTGTAGATGATTTGGCTGTGATCCGGTCCATGGTTTCCGACTTTCCGGAACATACCAACGCCAACTACTTTTTACATACTGGCCATGGATTGCAAGGTCGCCCAAGTATGGGTGCCTGGACTACCTATGGACTTGGATCGGAAAATGATAATCTGCCGGGGTATATGGTCTTGGATGGTGGACTAATACCACCTGGGGGCCTAGATAATTTCAATAGTGGTTTTCTTCCTGCCAGCTATCAAGCTTCCATCCTAAAAGCCCAAAATCCTCCGTTGGCGAACATTCTTCCTAAGGAGTCTTCTGATGCCATTCAACTTGGAAAGTTATCCTTTGCGGAGAAATTTGATCGAACGGTATTGGCTCGAATCGGGCATGTGGATGAAATTGCATCGGCGATTAAAAACTACGAGCTTGCCTATTTGATGCAAACGGCGGTACCTGAGCTCAGTGACCTGAACGGAGAAAGTAAGGCCACTAAGCGCTTGTATGGCATGGACTCTCCCGATGTTCATACCCGTGGTTATGCAGCCCAGTGTTTAATGGCCAGGCGTATGGTGGAAAGGGGCGTACGCTTTATCGAACTGACTTGTCCGAAAGTCAAAGCAGATCGATGGGATCAACATAATAACCTGAAGGAAGGTCACGAGCTAAATGCCCATGCCGTGGACCAGCCTGTATCTGGTTTGTTGAAAGACCTTAAGAGACGCGGTCTCTTAGAAACAACCTTGGTGGTCTTTGCCGGAGAATTTGGTCGTACACCATTTGCACAGGGTACCAATGGCAGGGATCACAATCCTTCAGCGTTTTCTATTTGGCTGGCTGGAGCAGGGGTGCGCGGTGGAACGGTTTTCGGCACTACAGATGAATATGGTTATCGAGTGCTTGAGCATCCTACTACGATTCATGATCTACATGCAACCATGCTTCACCTCTTGGGCATAGATCACCAGCGTCTAACCTATCGTTTTAGTGGTCGGGATATTCGGCTTACAGACGTGGGGGGACGTGTAGTCACAGAAGTCTTGACCTAGCAAAGAAGGAAGTGCCATTTGTTTTTGAACCACCTAGATTCCATAGGGTTTGTAGCTTTTTTGAACCACATAGAATCAATAGGGCAAATAGCTGAATCTACGGCGTTTTTACCGTCTTGCTTTTGGACTTGACAAAGCGTGTTCCATTCACTCCTAAGCATTTTTTGAACCACATAGGTACAGTAGGGCACATAGGTTCTGTTTGGTTCCAATACAGTCTATGTGTTACTATGTGCCTATGTGGTTCCCCTCATTATTCGAGTTTTTTTGAACCACATAGATACAATAGAGCACATAGGTTCTGTTTGGTTCCAATACAGTCCTATGTGTTACTATGTGCCTATGTGGTTCCCAATCAACCTTAGATTTCTTTGATTTTTGGTTCCAATACAGTCTTTGTGTTCCTATGTGCCCATGTGGTTCCCAATCAACCTTAGATCTTTTTGAACCACATAGATACAATAGAGCACATAGGTTCTTTTTGGTTCCAATACAGTCTATTTGCTACTATGTGCCTATGTGGTTCCCTTTCAATCCTGTATTCTGCTACTCCGGAAGATCTCTGTAAATCTCATTGACCATAGTCTTTTGTCCTCCTTTAAAAATATTTACGCAATTGAAATTAATGATGATGCCTTTAGGCTTTTCTAACATTTTCATGTATGTAAGCAGCACTGCTTCGTGGATTGGCAAGATGCCTTCCATGGCTTTCAATTCGATAATAATCAGATCGTTGACCAAAATGTCGTAGCGCAAATCTGCTTCTAATGAAACACCTTTATATTCCAAGGGAATTCTTTGCTGGGAAGAAGTACTAAATCCCCGAAGTTCAAATTCCCGAAGCATACATCTTTCGTAGACGCTTTCTAGTAGCCCTGGTCCGATGACTTTATGTACCTCAATTGCGCATCCAATAATTTGATAAGATAGATCGTCGACATATTTTCTCGTCAGCATTGGTTTTACGGGCAGGCTTGAACCATCCTCAATTTAGTAATTAATACTTGGGAGCATGGCTATTTTTTTTTGACCACATAGATACAGTAGAGCACACAGACTTTTTAGACTCCAATACCACCTATGTGTTCCTATGTGCCTATGTGGTTCCCTATCATTATTCGAGTTTTTTTGAACCACATAGGTACAGTAGAGCACATAGACTTTTTAGACTCCAATACCACCTATGTGTTCCTATGTGCCTATGCGGTTCCCGATCACTACTGGATTTGAGTAGACCTACCAACAAAAAAGTCGAGCACACGGATGTACTCGACTCTCAAATTCTTAAAACTTATGTCAGACCTAATGCTCGTCTTCTTGGAAACCAGTTCTGCGATATCCTTCCACACGATATATCGTGCCGGGATCGTTAGAGAACTCGATGTCAAAAGATATGCCATCTGTCGTATTGCCGCCGGAAGTTTCGGTATCATTTTCGGTAATCTGTCCATTGTTCACCAGAGCTTTGACACCGAAATACAGTTCTGGAATACTGTCCGTACCGCCAAAAGTCTGTGAATCAAAATTGATGGGCACCCTCAGCTTATAACCCCAAGTGTGTTGAATGTCATCAAGCCACATTTCGGTGGTACTATTTCCAGCCGTGTTATAGGTCGTGATGAGTTGATGTCCTAAGCCATAAATATCCTCACCACCCACTGTAAAAGTAGTCCACCACTCACCCGTCATCTCCTGGATGGCCACACCTTCGATGGCAGGCTCTTCACCTAAGTCGCAAGAGCTTAAAAAACCGACGGCAGCAAAAAATAAAATATAATATTTCAATTGCATTTTCCTTAATTTTTAATTATCAATTTGCGTCAAATTCACAGTAAACTCACCATTTCCGAAGTTACCTGTTCCTAAGAAGCTGATGGTCTTGGCGGCAGCATCTACAGTAAAGTTTGATATCTGTAC
The DNA here is from genome assembly GCA_013001595.1 of Saprospiraceae bacterium. GTDB lineage: Bacteria > Bacteroidota > Bacteroidia > Chitinophagales > Saprospiraceae > JABDMH01. Next base: position 9,226 of record JABDMH010000089.1, read on the forward strand.
GGTATTGCCCCAAATCGGGAATACACCTTGTTCCACTTGGGAGAAATCATTCCCTGCTATATTATTGGCCTTCACTTTAGCACCGTAAGAAGCGTATCCTGAACCAAAACCTCTACCAATGTCGTAGTAACCTCCTACTGCATGGGAAATGCCATATACATCATCTCCTAAATCGGCAATTACGATTGGCTGAAGATCTTGGTACTGCTCGCTAAAAGTGCCACCACGTAGTACAGTTGCCTTATAGGCACCTTCAATACTGGTCACTAAGTCGCCATTACATGGTTGGATATTCACACGTCTTGCAGAGCTTCCCGGGAAACCATCGGCATTCACTGCAGAGTACGTTACAGAATAAACATCTGGTATCTCTGTATTCACTAAGGTACCTCCATCGGTCACATTGAAGAATCGGCCTGTAATTTCAGTTGTGAAGTCAATTTCTACCCCTTCCTCTTCAACTCGTACACCGGGCAGCGTGAATTGCTCTCCACAAGCGATGTCATAGCTAGGCTCCCCTTCCAAGATAAAATCTGGGAAGTAAGTAATCCTAGATAAGGGGGCAATGTCATCAGCATCCGTGCAAGCAGTAAAAGCAAGTACCAGGAAGAGACCTGATAGGATTCCTACTATATTTTTTATATCAAATTTCAAATTCATCTTTATTAATTTTTTAGTGTTTTTAATTCGCCCACCATACAGGAGTCGTCAATGGGACTTCAGCAGGTGTATTGGAATTCGTTCTTCTGGAATAATCAGGAAATAACAAACGTTTAGGAAAAGCCCCGCCCGTTACGCCGTTAATGGAATAAGTAAGCTCACCAGGCACATAACTTTCAATATCAGAAGTTACAGGCGAAATAGCTGGTATGCCGGTCCTATTTTGATCAAAAAACGACTCATAACCCCGATCCACCATCGAAGCCCATTTCTGTGTAATGATGGCTTTGAGATTGCTGTCAAAATCCGTATCAGGGTAAGCGTAGGCACCCTCAATTAAAGCAGAGCAATCTGCTCCTACCCTAGTACAAGCATTTGCGACTGCTGATTCATA
>JABDMH010000103.1 GCA_013001595.1 Saprospiraceae bacterium
GGGCAATTATGGCCGCCAGGCAGACCTTGATATCCCGAATTATGGAACTCGAAAAGGACGAGGTTTTTAAGCGTTATAACGAGCGAATTGGAGATGTGGTGATTGGAGAGGTGCATCAAATACTGAAGCGGGAAATACTGGTAATCGATGATGCGACAGGCAGCGAACTGGTATTGCCTCGCACTGAAATGATCCGGGGTGATTATTTTCGCAAAGGGGATATGGTCAAGGCGGTGATCAAGAGAGTCGAAATGAAGAACAATGTGCCTGTGGTCATTATATCAAGAACCGAAAGCGTTTTCTTAGAAAAGCTCATGGAGCAAGAAGTACCAGAAATTGAGGACGGCCTCATTACCATAAAGAGGATTGTACGCATACCTGGCGAAAGAGCAAAAGTGGCGGTAGAATCCTATGATGACAGAATAGATCCCGTTGGTGCGTGTGTCGGGATGAAGGGATCGCGGATCCATGGTATTGTCCGGGAATTGAGAAACGAAAATATTGACATTGTAAACTATACTAACAACATCATCCTGTACATTCAGCGGGCACTGACCCCAGCCAAAGTGACCAATATCGACTTAGATCTGGACACCAAGCGGGCATCTGTCTTTCTGAAACCGGATCAGGTGTCGTTGGCTATTGGTAAGGGAGGATCCAATATCAAGCTGGCAAGTCGTCTCACTGAATTTGAAATTGACGTTTATCGAGACTCTGATGAAATAGAGGTAGATGATGTCGAACTTGATGAATTTTCTGACGAGATTGAAGCTTGGATCATAGATGAACTTAAGAATATTGGTTGTGATACAGCCAGATCGGTATTGAAACTCAGCAAGGATGAACTTGCCCGAAGATCGGATCTGGAAGAGGAGACAATTGCGGAAGTATTAAACATTTTAGCTTCTGAATTTGAAGATGAGTAAGCATAGTCAGGAATAAATTAACTTTGTAATCGGAATTTAGCATTGCGAATGGCGAGACGTTTGGTCAAAATAGCGAAAGAATTAAATGTAGGAACAGGATCTTTGGTAGATCACCTGCTTAAGAATGGTTTTGAAATCGAAAACAAACCCACGGCACAGGTATCTGACGAGATGTATGATGTTTTGGTCAAAGAATTTCAAAATTCGATGGCCGTCAAGGAGCAAGCTGATCAACTGATCATAGGAACCCGACCCGCTGCTAAAGAAGAAAAACCTGAACCTATCAGAAGCAGCCCACCAAAGGTAAAAACGCCTTTACCTCCCCTTACTCCCAAAGTCAAGGAGAAGGAAGCCCAGCCGGTAGAAGACGATGTGGTCGATTTACGGGATGAAGCCAAGGCGAAGATTAAAGTGGTGGGAAAAATCGATTTAACCAAAAAGAAAAAAGAACCGGAGGAGGAAGTCAAAGAACCGGAGGAGAAAGTAGAAACTACACCGGAAGAATCTGTGGTGGAAATGGCGCCTGATACTACGCCTACCGAAGAAGTTAAGGAACCTGTGGAGGAAGAAATGGTAAGGGCGGAGACTCCTCAGCTAAAAGGATTGAAAATACTCGGTAAAATAGACACCGGTAAGTTTGATAAACCCAAGAAGAAAAAGGAAGCGCCCCCAGTAGTAAAGAAAACCACTGAGAAGCCGCCTTCAAGGGACGATGACAGTAAAAAACGTAGACGACGCCGTACCAAGGTAAAACCGTCGCGGGTCTCTGACGCTTCCAAGGACCCACGCAAGTCAAAGCGAGTAGATGAGGTAAAAGAGGTTTCTCAGAAAGAAATTGATGAGAAGATCAAAGCGACCATGGCCCGGTTGTCTGGTGGTCGACAGAAAAAACGCCAGAAGATCCGGAGAGATAAACGCGATGTCAAGCGTGAAAAGCAGGAAATGGAGATGCAGGAAAAAGAGGGCAAAGCCATTCAGCTTACCGAATTTGTTACTGCGCAGGAACTGGCCAACTTAATGGATATCTCGATTACCGATATCATCACTACATGCCTTAACCTGGGTGTTATTGTTTCGATTAATCAACGTCTCGATGCAGAAATAATTGAGCTATTGGCAGAGGAGTTTGGCCATGAAGTTGAATTTATTAGTGCTGACGAAGACGAAGATGAAGAAGAAGAAATCATTGATGATCCGGAAGATCTTGAACCCCGAGCTCCAATCGTAACTGTCATGGGCCATGTGGATCATGGAAAAACATCACTGCTGGATTATATTCGTGAAGCTAAGGTAGCGGAGGGAGAGGCCGGTGGTATAACTCAGCATATCGGTGCTTATGAAGTGTCGGTGGGCGATGACGAGCGGAAAATCACCTTCCTCGATACACCCGGTCACGAAGCCTTTACAGCGATGCGGGCAAGAGGTGCAAAAGCAACTGATATTGCGGTCATTATTATTGCTGCCGATGACAATATCATGCCCCAAACCAAGGAGGCCATCAGCCACGCCCAAGCTGCCGGAGTACCGATGGTTTTTGCCATCAATAAAGTGGATAAGGATGGAGCTGATCCCGAAAGAATCAAACAACAACTTGCCTCAATGAACCTTTTGGTCGAGTCATGGGGTGGTAAATATCAGTCGCAGGATATCTCGGCAAAGACCGGTCTTGATGTTGACCTTCTGCTGGAAAAAATTATCCTGGAAGCCGACCTTCTCGACCTGAAAGCCAATCCAAAGAGAGATGCTGTCGGGAGTGTAATTGAGGCCTCGCTTGATAAAGGAAGGGGCTATGTTTGTAAATTATTAGTCACCAATGGATCATTGGAAGTTGGAGACACCATTGTGGCCGGTGAACATGCCGGTAGAGTAAAAGCCATGTATAACGAGCGCGGAAAAAAAGTTAAGAAAGTGGGGCCTTCCGCACCGGTACTAATTCTTGGTTTAAGTGGAGCTCCACAGGCAGGGGAAAAATTTAAAGTAACAGAAAGCGAACAAGAGGCGAGACAAATCGCCGCTAAACGCGCACAAATCACCAGGGAACAAACTACTCGTGCCAGCAAACGTATCAGCCTGGATGAAATCGGCCGACGACTCGCTCTCGGTACATTCAAAGAATTGAATTTAATTGTGAAGGGTGATGTTGATGGCAGTATTGAAGCTTTGTCCGATTCACTGCTTAAGCTATCTCAAAAAACCGTCCAGGTCAATGTAATCCATAAGGCTGTTGGTCAGATCATCGAGTCAGATGTATTGCTGGCTTCTGCGTCAGATGCCATTATCATAGGTTTTCAAGTGCGTCCATCCATGGCAGCCAGGAAACTGGCTGAGCAGGAAGGAGTTCAAATCAAACTTTATAGTATCATCTACGAAGCCATCGAAGAAATAACAGCAGCGATCGAAGGTCTACTCGAACCTACTAAAGAAGAAAAGATTGTCGGTCAAATGGTGGTGAGAGAAACATATAAAATTAGCAAGATCGGTACTATTGCCGGCTGCTATGTTGAAGACGGAAAAATATCTCGCGATACGAATATCCGGATTATCCGTGATGGCATCGTTGTTTACCCCACCAAAGAGGGTGCTGTGGGAGAAATCAGCTCGTTAAAGCGGTTTAAAGATGACGTGAAGGAGGTTCGAAGTGGACTTGAATGTGGGGTAACTATCAAGAATTTCAATGATATCAAAGTCGATGATGTGATTGAAGGTTACAACATCGTCGAGATCAAACAAGTTTTGAAGACCTGACCCGAAATTTTTATACATAGTGGGTCACCAGCAAATCAAAGAGCTGCTAGATGGTTATGTAACACAATATAACCGGCCAGACTTCATTGATTCTGACCCCATTTCCATACCTCATAAGTTTTCCGCAAGACAGGATATAGAGATTGCCGGTTTCTTCTCGGCCATTTTTAGTTGGGGTCAGCGAAAGACGATCATTAACAAATCTCTGGAACTGATGCAACTCATGGACAACGCTCCTTATCAATTTATCAAGAATCATCAGCCTCGCGAGAGACAGCGATTTAAAGGCTTTGTGCATCGCACATTTCAATATACGGACTTACTTTACTTCCTGACATTTCTTCAACATCACTATAGTCAGCATGATTCTCTGGAAGTCCATTTTACCAGACACCCAAACATGAAAGATAATCTGATCCACTTTCATGACACATTCTTCTCGCTCCCATCAGCACCGTTGCGGACGCGAAAGCATGTAGCAACACCAGCTCGCAAATCTACCTGTAAGCGTCTCAATATGTTTTTAAGATGGATGGTCAGATCGGATAAGCAAGGGGTTGATTTTGGCCTATGGAAGAAAATTGATCCCAGCCAACTAATGGTTCCTCTTGACGTCCATGTGGAGCGGGTGGCTAAAAAGCTAAACCTTTTGAAACGCAAACAGCGAGATTGGCTGGCAACGGAAGAGCTAACGAAGGTTCTTAGCAGATTTGATCCCATGGATCCCACCAAGTATGACTTTGCTCTTTTCAGCATAGGTGTCCTTGAGAAAGAAATTATTTGGCCGTAGCCCGCTCCGCCATATTATCTGATCAAGTGAAACCTGCTCTCTTGAAGTGTAGGCACCCTGGGAACATGTATTGCTTGACGAAGTTTAAACTATTTTCATTAGAAGTTGTACAAATTAAGGTGCTGGATTCCGTCAACGCCGACAGATTTATCATTCACCCTAGCGCAACATCTTAACAAACGCATCCAACCGGACTATTTGCCTCGGCCTCGACAGGTTCAGACCATAACATTTTACTAGCTTTGACAGCTTTAAGTAAATGATGATCCGAACATGGCAAATAAAACTGCCCTACTAATATTAGATGGCTGGGGCTTAGGCCAGGTACCTGCTGCAGATGCAATCGCACAGGCCGATACACCCTTCGTAGATACGTTGTTGGCAACGCACCCAAATAGTACATTGGTGACCTATGGAATGGAAGTAGGATTACCCGATGGGCAGATGGGCAACTCAGAAGTTGGGCATTTGAATATCGGGGCCGGTCGTATTGTTTATCAACAGTTTGCACGTATTAATAAAGCTATCCAGGATGGAGAACTAGCTACAAATAAGGTCTTAAAAGACGCTGTCCAGGAAGCTATTTCCACCAACAGACCGATTCACTTATTTGGTCTCTTGTCAGACGGTGGCGTGCACTCACATATTACGCATTTGAAGGCTCTAATTGTTATCCTGGAAGATCTGGGAGCTCAATCAGTATTTGTTCATGCCTTTATGG
>JABDMH010000106.1 GCA_013001595.1 Saprospiraceae bacterium
CCCCTATGGTGGTAATCTTGCCTTTGGTTTTGCTCCCAGCTCAGCCAGCAATCCCGCGCTTGGATGGGAGACCACAACTTCACTGAACTTCGGTATTGATTTTGGATTTTGGGAAAACCGGATATACGGCTCCTTCGATATCTATCGAAATAGAACGACCGACCTTCTATTGGATGTGCCACTTCCTGCCATCACTGGCCTCATCAATCCCACTACCCTCAATAGTGGCGAATTGGAAAATCGAGGCTGGGAATTTGAGCTAAGTAGTGTAAATGTGCGAACGCCAAATCTGAAATGGTCTACCAATTTTAACTTGACTCATAACGAAAATGAGGTATTAAAGCTTGGTTTTGGCCTGTCGAATATCGTTGGTCTACAGCGGAATATTTCAACCAATATTACGCTGCCGGGCTACCCCATTGCCAGCTACTACTTTTATGAAACCGATGGGCTGCTCACCGATGTAAGTACCGAACCCATCGCACCAAACCAAGCAGTGGGCCAGCCGAAAATAGTGGATCAGAATGGTGATGGTGAAATCACAGCAGATGATCGAAAAATCATGGATGACAATAGTCCGGGTTACATCTGGGGATTGAGGAACAGTATTGAGTATAAAAATTTTGATTTTAGTTTTCTGATCAACGGTGTTCATGACTTACAGACATACTTTTTCCTGGGTCGATATATTGATAAAGCAGATAATAGACGTAATCAAACCACGAACTGGGCCAATGGCTACCGTGGTGAGAATTCTCCTGGCAATGGTGATGCATATTATCCTTTTGGAGCTCCCCTACCCACGTTCACCGATCGTTGGCTTTATGCTGGAGATTATATCCGAGTGAAAAATATCACTTTGGGTTACACCTTGCCTCCTTCGGCTTTAGCTAAGGTTGGTGTGACTAAGTTGAGAATTTTCAGCACAGCTGATAATTTATTCAATTTCACAGATTATCCTGGAGGCAATCCTGAGACGAATAATTATAATAGTGGAGACCCGCTGTCGCAAGGTAGCGACTATGGTACTTATCCTTTGTCCCGAACTTTTGTCTTTGGTGTTAATGTCAGTTTTTAATTTAAATAACAGTCAGTTATGAAACATAAAATATATATAGGAGCATTTTGGATCGCATGCCTAATGCTTACTAGTTGCGAAAAGGAACTGGACCTGGCACCGATTTCTTCGTTGACCAGTGGAAACTTCTACCAAACAGAAAAGCATATTGAGGAGGCACTCACTGCTGTATACGACAGGGCACAGGATTTTTTCCCAGCAGATGTAAGTTATTTGACCATTCCACGATCGGATAATACACCACAGGTGGGACTTAAATTGGATGATCTTGAAGGCAACATATCACGTTTTAATGAGACACCATCTAGTCCGAATGTACGACAAGCTTGGGAACGAGGTTACAATTTGATATCTCGAGCCAATATTGTCATAGAACAAGCTGAAGAGGTTGAATTTACTGACCAGGCCAAGAAACAAAGCCTGATCGATCAAGCACGCTTCTTACGTGCTATGGCGTATTTTGATATGATACGCCTATTTGGAGATGTTCCCTTTATCACCGAATCAGTAGGCTTGGAAGAAAGCTTCACGATTCCGCGTACACCTTCCAATCAGATTTACGACTTTATCAAATCTGAGTTTGAAGCCTTGTCGTCAAATAGTGCATTACCGACTAAAGATAAGACTGGTGTGCCCACCAAGTTTGCCGCCAGTGGGCTAGCGGCTCGAGTTTACATGACTTTGGGAGATTTCGGTAAGGCCAAACAGCATCTGGAAAGCATTATCAATAGTGGAGAATATCAGACTTTCGATGATTGGAGTGATCTTTGGAAAGATGCCAATGATAATGGGCCGCATGCCATTTTTCAGATACAATTTGTGTCTAGCGTGACCGGTGAGGGAAATTCACTACCGAATCGTTGGGGCCCACGTAATCCTTCACCAGTCAATTTACCTTTTGGTGGTTCAGACCGTGATTTATTTGCCTCTGAAGATTTATGGAATGCCTTCAGTGAGAATGACCTAAGAAGGGATTTGACATTGCAGAATGGATTTGTAAGTATCGATGATGGTACTTTTCGAGATGGCATCATCTGGTTGACGAAATTCTTAATTCAGAATGATGCCCCAGCATTCCAGCAGTGGGAGATCAATTGGACCGTGATGCGTTACACCGATGTTTTGATGATGTATGCAGAAATCCTTAATCAGGAGAGCTATCCAAATAATGAAGCACTTGATATATTAAATATGGTGCGAACACGGGCAGGCCTAGATGCGATGGATTTCACTGTGCTGAATTCGCAGGATGCATTTTTCGATGAATTATTGCATCAACGCCGTCTTGAATTTGCATATGAGGGACTGCGATGGTTTGACTTAAATCGTACTGGAAAAGATATGGAGATATTGAGTGAATTTGCATCAAATGAATTTCCATACCATGAGAGTCGACGTCTGATGCCAATTCCGACGCAGGAACTGGATAAGGTCAGTGACCAAAACATTCTATGGCAGAATCCCGGGTACTAGCCAAATTATAGATTTTCAATGAAGGCCCGTATCAGCGGGCCTTCATTTTTATGGGTATGTCCTCGGTGCTCCACAAACTTCTCAATTATTGAGTTCATTTTTCATGCTGATAAAACCGGATTTACATGATACTTTTCCACAGGTCAGCCAGCATCGTGTTTTTTATGATTTTTCTGCTGTCAATCATAATGACTAATGGTCAAGATGCGTCCAACCGCGTTCTTTTTTTAGGGAATAGTGTTTTCTACAGTCGAGGCGGTTTATGCCCTACCTTCGAAGGATTCTGTAGGCAGGCCGGACTCGATTATCAGGCTGTTAGTCAATGGAAAAAGCCGTCCAGCCCTCACGGAATAGAGTTCTTGGATCATGGGCGAATCCCCTTGAACTTACCCGAGGTTGCCGCAGATCGAAGCATTCATGATTTGATTCGTTTAGGAAATTTTGACTTTGTTATTCTTGAAGCTAGGCGAGTTGGGTACTTGCTTCCAGCTCATGTTGATCTCCCAGAAAGTCGTGGTAAGCACATACCTTACAGGCAGAACTTTGAGGCCTTGAGTTCACTTCATCGTACGATTGTCAATTCTGGTGGCCAGATGGTGCTTTATATGCACCCTGGTGCGCACAATGCATTAGATATAAAGCATCCTGTTGCCCAGGTTTACCAAAGGCTCCATATTGATCTCGAAAAAAAAGAAATCGATGGTAAGGAACATGAAGTTATTTTGGTTCCTGCGATGCTGTTATGGCTTGATGCCTTACACCAATATGGAGAAGATGGATGGTATGCAGATTTAAATCACGGTAATGCCCTTGCCCGCTATGCCAGTGCGTGCATGCTTTTCACCTACATAACTGGTGTCGATCCACGTAAAAATGATTTCAATAAACTCACAGAATTAACGCCTGCATGGCATGGAATTCCAGGTATGTCTAACCTAGTTGCTAAAGATGATGATGCAAATTGGATTAAAGATCAAGTATGGCTTTACTATTTGACCAGACCGCGCTAATGGGAATCTAGCATTAAAGGAATTTATGAAATCGTTCTGGTCTATTTTATGATGCTTGCAGGTCGAATAGAGATTCGAAACTTCTATGGTGAGATCACATATAGCTAACTGGATTGAGAAGGAGGATGTCAAAGCCCAGCGGTCATTTTACCCAGCTCAATCTTTTCGGCTTGGGAGAAATTTACTTCTCGGACTTGAGTCATGTCCACCCACAAATATTTATAGCCACCTGTAAAACTCAAGAAGCGCATGCGCCGCCTAAGTGCCCTCAATTCTTTGGCAGTGGCTGTCCGCTGCACTCCGAGATTCCCATAAAGCTTGATGGCAGGGTAGGAGCTGAATTTTATACTTAGTAGAGACTTAATCCAGAACACCTTACTACTATACACAGCCAGTACACATATACGGCTGTTCTCAATCGCAGACCTTGGCAGCTTGCTTGGAAATTTCTCAAAGTAAAACCCACTAGTTTGATCTTTATCGAGAAATAGAGTTCCGATCGGCGTGTTCGTTGGTTCACCATCGGCAGAAATGCTGGCAATGGCTACATGTAAACTGGAGCCGAAACTATTGCTGAAGTGACGCCGGATCTTCTGCCAATCTTCTACAATATCAAGCATATGATTTTGAACAACTTTTAGATACTGAAGGACGTGAAAATCGACAGCAAAAAAAAATCCCGTGCTCTCGGAAGAGAACACGGGATTTTTATAATTCCCTTGGTCACTTGGACTACATCATGCCGCCCATGCCACCACCATGAGGCATGTGACCACCGCCACCGGCACCACCATCCTCTTCTGGTTTGTCATTGATTACACATGCCGTAGTTAATACCATACCCGCAATAGAACCGGCATTTTCCAAAGCAATTCTTGTCACTTTTGTTGGGTCGATAACTCCGGCTTTCTTTAAATCTTCGTATATCATTGTTCTGGCATTGTATCCATAAGCACCTTTGCCTTGCATAACTGCCTGGAGAACGACAGAGCCCTCAGCTCCGGCGTTGTCAGCGATGATTCTCACTGGTTCCTCCAGTGCTTTGCGTACGATATTTATACCAATATTTTCGTCCTCATTAGAACCCTTGATGTTATCAAGCACGGAAATGGCACGAACTAGCGCCACACCACCTCCAGCTACAATACCCTCTTCTACGGCTGCACGAGTTGCGTGCAATGCATCGTCTACCCGGTCTTTCTTTTCCTTCATCTCTACTTCAGTTGCTGCACCAACATAGAGTACGGCAACACCGCCTGCCAATTTTGCAAGGCGCTCCTGTAGCTTTTCTCTGTCGTAATCGGAAGTGGTTGATTCAATTTGTTGCTTGATCTGATTGATTCTAGCTTTAATTTGAGACTCGTCACCACCACCGTTTACGATCGTGGTGTTGTCTTTGTCAACAGTGATCTTCTCGGCAGTTCCCAAGTGCTCTAATTCAACACTTTCCAACTTGTAGCCTTTTTCCTCAGATATAACTGTTCCACCTGTCAAGATCGCAATGTCTTCCAGCATAGCTTTTCTGCGATCACCAAATCCAGGTGCTTTCACGGCAACTACTTTAAGTTGAGCCCTTAGCCTATTTACTACAAGGACACCCAAGGCTTGACTTTCAATATCTTCAGCGATGATCAAGAGTGGCTTTCCTGCACCAACAGCCTTTTCTAGTATCGGTACGATGTCTTGCATGTTAGAGATCTTCTTATCATGGATAAGCACATATGCACTCTCATAATCGGTAGTCATACTATCAGCATCCGTAATGAAGTAAGGAGATAAGTATCCTCGGTCAAATTGCATTCCCAGCACTTCATCAACATAGGTGTCAGTTCCCTTGGCTTCTTCTACGGTAATGACGCCATCTTTAGAAACGCGTTTCATAGCGTCTGCGATTAAGGCGCCTATTTCAGCATCATTGTTGGCAGAAATCGAACCTACCTGCTTGATCTTTTCAAAATCGTCGCCAATTACTTCAGACTGACCAGCCAGATCTTTGATGACTTCTTTTACAGCTTGATCAATACCTCTCTTAAGGTCCATTGGATTTGCACCTGCAGTAACATTTTTCATGCCGGCAGTAATCATGCCTTGAGCGAGCACGGTCGCTGTTGTGGTGCCATCTCCAGCTACATCAGAAGTTTTAGAAGCAACCTCCTTGACCATTTGGGCGCCCATATTTTGGATGGGGTCTTCCAATTCAATCTCTTTGGCAACACTTACCCCATCTTTAGTGATGGAAGGCGCACCAAATGCCTTTTGGATAACTACGTTTCTACCCTTGGGTCCAAGTGTTACTCTCACGGCGTTGGCGAGTGCATCAATACCCATTTTCAACTTTTTACGGGCATCGTTATCGAAGCTAATTTCTTTAGCCATTGTATATCAATATTTTAGATTATTTAAGGAATATAAAATCTTGTGGACCTGATGAAAATCATCAGACCAGAGTTTTGAGTTAAGCTTGAACCTAGCTATTTATCTAGGATAACAAGAATGTCATCTTCTCGCATGATGAGAAAGTCTTCACCATCGTAAGACAGCTCCTGGCCTGCATATTTGCCGTAGAGTACTATGTCTCCTTCGGCTACAGTCATCAGATTGCCATCTTTACCGGGTCCTACGGCAACGATTTCTCCTCTTTGAGGCTTCTCCTTGGCCGTATCGGGAATGATGATCCCTCCTACCGTCTTCTCGTCAGCCGGAGCAGGTTTTACAACTACTCGATCATTGATTGGCTTCATCATATTGTCTAAATTATTTTAATGTTAGGAAAATTGGTTCAATTTCAATCTTGGTTACAGCACTTCTTATGCCAGTCGCATTTTTCTGTCATTATTGCAGTATATCCTCTGAGATCCCAACAGAACCTGCTCATTCATTGTCATTTCCTGTCAGTTTTCTTGCCATTTTGACACAAACAGACAGATGAAAAAAACCTGATGAATCATTATCATCAGGTTTTTCTTTACCCTATTTATCTGGGATTATTCTGAAATTAGACTTTCCGCGCCACCCGATGTTCCAACCATCAGGGTAGTAATGATACAAAGCGTGAAGAGCGCGATGGCCAAGCCCCAGGTGATCTTTTCAATGAAGTCAGTGGATTTAGCAGCGCCAAACATTTGATTGGCACTTTGTCCTCCAAAAGTAGAATCAACTCCACCTCCTTTTGGGTTTTGGATAAGGACCACCGCCATCAGCAATAAACTGACTATGGCGATCAAAAAGGTCATAAAAGTTACCATCTATCTCTTGTTTTTTTGCAACTCTGCAATTTTCTGCGCAAAGAAAACACTTTTTTCGGGAATTATCAAGCGCAGTTTCTCATACATCTGGATGGCTCGTTTCTTATGCCCCTGCTTGGCCAATAACTCGGCCAGGGCTTCCGATACCAATGCTTCATCAGGTAACAAACTATCCTTTTTCCAAGATTTCTTTTTCTTCTTCTTGCGTTTTTTCTTCTTTTTCTCTCTTTTCTTCTTGGCTTTTTTAGCATCTTCTTCCATGAAGAACAACGCTGATTTTCCCTTCTTCTTTTTCTTCTTCTTGCGTTTTTTCTTTTTCTTTTTCTTTTTCTTGGTCTCCTGCTCGAGGTCATGATATCCCTCTGAAGGAGCATTGCCCAAACTCTGTAACCAAGCTATAAATGGGCTATCGATGTCCTCATCGCCAATTGGCTTGAGGCTTTCTTCATCTAAAATGAGTTGACCTTGTTCATCTTCATCTGGTTCTGCTAGCCCATCTCCGCCTTTAGTGGTAGCTTCTTCAAGTGGTACTTCGACGTCCAGAGATTCAGAAATGAGACTTGGCCGGTCTGTGAAAGTGGTGAGGTCTCCAGGATCCCAAAACATGGCATCAATTTCAGCAAAATCTAGGCTTGATGTATTGAAGTCATGGGGTTCGCTATCTGCTGAGTCAGACATCGAGACTGCTTCTAATGGCACATCAGGAGAAGCTTCTACTTTATCAAGTGGAACTTCAAAAATGGACAATTCAACCGGATTCCACAAGTAAGCTGGTTGCTCATCTTCGATGGAGCTGGTCACTTCATCTGCCTCCACGACATGGGTTGCAATCCAATTGGTGATGAAGAGTGTTGAGTTCCAAAAAATGGCATCAGGAATCTCCAGCTCAAAGGTCGCTCGTGCGCCTGAAGTGGAAGCAACTTCTGGATGCCGCTGGTGGAAATCTGATAGGAAAGCATCGGGATTCCAATGGAGCGCATCGGGAATATCCAGTAGTTTTTCTACCGTTACGGGCTCTGGAGTTGAAATGAATCTTTCTTGGTTGAGAACAGTTAAAAAGGGATCAGCATTCCAAAGGATCGCATCGGGAATGTCAATTAATTCAACTGCTGGAGTCTCACGCTGCTCATCGATATGGTCAAAATAGGCATTGGAAAAGCTAAAGGCATCCCATAAGTATGCTGCATTATCGTCATCAAGTAAATCACCGACTCTAAAATCCACTGTAGCTACCTGATCAGCTGGTTGCCATGAGCGATCTTCCGCACCAATGGCTGGAAGGTCAAAGTGAGATGTAGGTTCCTCTTTTTCCTCCTCGGTCCCCAATGCACCAGATTTATCTTCATCATCCAAATGGATGGAGTCTTCGATAGCTGCCTCCTTGACATCGTCAACCAAAGTGGTTTCCTCTTGATCTTTTTCAATTAGGTCCGCAAGTTCCTCATCGGAAATCTGCTCTTCCACATCCTCTTGAGCAAAATAGGATACTTGCTCTTCCGTAGTTTCTTCATGGACAATTGTGGTGTCTTCAGCATCGGAGAAGTCTTCCTGCTGACCTGTAGCTTTTGGCTCTTCAGCATATGCAGGTACATGATCTATTTCTTCTTTTTCTACGGGCAGCGGATCATCTTTACGCAGACTTTGTAGTTTGTTCATCCATTCCCCCAGTCGCCGCCGATCAGCGATATAGAGTGCTGCTTTTTCTAAGAGTTCTTGGTTGACCATCCCTTGGTCCAGGTGGTCTTTTATGGCTATCAATAAATGAAGGTGGGTATTATAGGGGAAGCGATTGCTTATGTCCTTGAGCTCATTTTTGTCTACTCTCTTTAAGGCATTGGGCTGCCTCAGATAGAATGAGAGTGGTTTACCATGAATGAGCGTTTGCTCCATATTGCCTTTCAATTTATTACCAATTTGTAAAAGCTTTATTGAAGATATCCTCAGTTAGCTGAGTAAAGATGACTGTAATGAGACCATCTTGTATATCCAATAAGTTTTGCTCCCTACTATAATCTTGGAAAAAGGTGAATGTGTTTTCCCAGTTGTTTTCTTCATCTAAGGCATAATCATATTTCATACGAACTGAAATTTCCAGCCGATTGAACGCAATGGATTCTCCCGGTTGTGGAGCCACCGACGTTACGGAAAATCTCGAAATCTCACCACTAAACTCGATGTCTGGATTAAGGTCACTGAAATTAAGCCTGGATTCATTAATAAATTTCTGTTTGAGTGCTTCACTGAATTGCTGCCCCAAGTCTGACGGAGCGGTCGGAATCCTGTTTTCCAAGTCGGTTACATAAAAAGTCTGAGCATCTGCGGGTATAGAAATTCCTTTAAAGGAATAACAGCCGGAGCTGAAAAGCATTCCACTCAACAGTAACCCAAGAAGTGTGCCTATATGTATCCGTCCTAGCATGGGTAAGGATTACTGTAGTTCATACTGCTTGATTTTTCGATATAGAGTACGCTCCGAAATGCCCAGATCCTGTGCAGCATCCTTACGTCTCCCTTTATGTTTATTGAGTGCTTTGCCAATTAGCTCTTTTTCCATTTCCTCAATAGATAAGTTCTCATCAACTTCTTCCGTTTCTGAAAACCGAGTGGACTGTGTGTTGGGTAAGATGATTGGTTTACTAAGATCAGGCGGTGCCTGTCGCTCTGGTATTGGGTATGTCTCTTCAGGTTTTGTAGCATCTGCCAGATGATCCTTTAGTTCCTGACGAATCTCGCGAATCGGTCCACTATCTCCCCTGGCAAGTTGCTTCAATTGCCGATCTGGCATTTGCAGGTCATTGTTTTGCACGAGTTCGAAAATGAGGCTTTTAAGATCATTCAGATCAGATTTCATGTCAAAAAGAAGCTTATACAAGATCTCCCTTTCTTGAAGCCCATCACCATTTCCCTGTGTCCGATGCAAAGCTGGCAATCTGCTGGTATGAACGCTCGGAATAAAGGTCTCAAGAACAGCAGCGTCGATAGACCTTTCTTCTGATAGCACAGACATCTGTTCAGCAACATTTTTGAGCTCTCTGATGTTTCCGGGCCAATTATGGCGCTCCAATAGTGACTTTGCGTCGGGGGTGAGTTCGATAGGATCTGTTCGATATTTTTCGGCAAAATCCAAAGTGAATTTTCGGAAGAGCATATAAATGTCTTCTCGCCGATGGCGTAATGCGGGTACATGAATGGGAACGGTACTCAGCCGATAATATAAGTCCTCCCGAAATTTGCCAGCCCTTACCCGATCCATCAGATCGATGTTTGTCGCTGCAATCACCCTCACATCTGTTTTAAGTACCTTGCTGGAGCCCACCCTCAAAAATTCGCCACTTTCCAATACGCGTAATAGGAAGGCCTGAGTGTCTAGAGGCATCTCACTAATCTCATCTAAAAAGATGGTGCCTGAATTTACAGTTTCGAAATAGCCTTTGCGTTCACTTGTTGCCCCAGTAAAAGCGCCTCTTTCATGTCCAAATAATTCCGAGTTGATGGTCCCCTCCGGTATTGCACCACAATTGATGGCGATGGAAGTGTTGTGCTTACGTGGACTAAGGGCATGAATAATTTTGGAAAATGCCTCTTTCCCAACCCCACTTTCTCCACTTACCAGTACAGTCAGTTCAGTAGGGGCTACCCTCACTGCCGTGCTGAGGGAGTTGTCAAGAGAAGTTGACCTCCCAATAATACCAAAACGCTGTTTTATTGCTTGGATATTCATTGAGGCATTGCTACTTCGACGGTTTTATCTGCAACAACACCAATCAATGTCGCACTAGTGGCGTCTTTGATGGTCACTTTGGTGTAGTCTCCTGGTTTAAAGCCTGGTATTTTACGGAAGACAACCATCTTATTCTGAGAATTTCTCCCTTTGAAATATTCCTTAGACCGTTTCGAATCGCCTTCAATTAAGATTTCGAAAGACTGCCCTACGTCCTTACGGTTGTGTTGTCTGGAGAGTTCGTTTTGCAATGCAATAACTCCCTGCAGCCGCCTTTTCTTCTCCTCCAGAGGAACATCATCGGCATATTTCTTTGCTGCAGGGGTCCCTGGCCGTTCTGAGTACATGAACATGTAAGACATGCTATATCTAGCATACCGCATGATGTTCAGCGTTTCCTCATGATCCGCTTCTGTTTCACTGCAAAAACCAGCAATGATATCTGAGGAGATGGCACAGTCAGGAACTAGTTCGTAAATCCGATCTATTTTGTTTTTATACCAAGCTTGATCATAGGTTCGGTTCATCAGTTTCAATACCCTACTACTGCCGGACTGGACAGGTAGGTGTATGTATTTGCAAATGTTTGGATATCGAGCTATGGTATGAAGTACTTGGTCGGTTATGTCTTTGGGATGTGAGGTTGAAAACCTGATGCGTAAAAGAGGATGAATATCTGCAACCATGGCAAGCAGATTGGCGAAGGATACTTGAGGTATTCCTTCTCTTGTCCATGAGTATGAATCCACATTTTGTCCAAGCAGGGTCACCTCACGATAACCACGCTCAAATAGATCGCTTGCTTCGGCAACAATGCTAAATGGATCTCGGCTTCGCTCCCTTCCTCGAGTGTAGGGTACTACGCAGAATGAACACATGTTGTCACAGCCACGCATAATCGAGATGAATGCCGTGACACCACTACTATTCAATCTGACGGGGCTTATGTCAGCATATGTTTCTTCCCGGGACAGAAAAACGTTGACGCCTCGATTCCCTTCGTCGGCATCCGCGAGCAGAGTGGGCAGATCACGATAAGCATCAGGTCCTACTACCAGATCTACTAGTTTCTCTTCTTCCAGCAGTTTATTTTTTAAGCGCTCTGCCATACAACCCAAAACACCTACTAGTGAACCGGGCTTATCGGCCAAACTCTTTTCAAAAACACGCAGTCTCTTACGTACGGTTTCTTCAGCTTTTTCCCGAATGGAGCAGGTATTGATGAGTACAAGATCTGCATCATCGAGGTTGGGTGTGGGATGATAGTTGGCCTCTCCTAGAATCGATGCTACGATTTCGCTGTCGCTAAAATTCATTTGACATCCGTAGCTCTCGATATAAAACAGCTTACCTGAAGACGTTTTCTTATCGCCCGTGAAGACTTCTCCTTGTCTTTCCTCAACTATTGCTTTGTCAGTCATGATCCTTGGATGCTAGAGTTTTAGTATCACTAGCCCTTTATAGATAGGGCGCCTAAAGGTACAGATTAATTGACTATCTATGCCATTTTGGCAGCGATATGAGCACATGATAATTTCATATTTTGACGATTGTTAATTTTTAAAGTACGCTATGACCAAACAATTTGGATTGATTGGATTCCCACTATCACACTCATTTTCTAAGAAGTATTTTGCGGATAAGTTTGCAGCTGAGGCCATTACAGATACAGCTTATGACAACTTTCCTATTTCAGACATCAAAATGTTGCCCGATCTCCTAAAGCAACATCCTAATCTAATTGGATTGAATGTGACGATACCTTATAAAGAAGTTGTCATTCCATATCTGGATAAGTTGGCACCTGATGCAGAGGCCATCCATGCAGTCAATACCATTTTGGTTCATCAGAATGGTCACTGCCATGGTTTCAACTCTGACATCTATGGTTTTGATCGATCTTTGTCTGATCTATTGCCAGATGGTTATGATGGAGGTGCTTTAATACTGGGTTCCGGGGGAGCCTCCAAAGCTGTTCGCTATGTATGTCGGCAGCGTGGCATTCCTTATTTGGTTGCCTCCAGAAAAGAGGGAGAGGGATTCATTGCTTATGAAGCTATAGATGGAGCACTTTTGGCTGATTACCGACTGGTCGTCAATACAACACCCCTTGGTATGCATCCAGAGGTTGAACAGGCTCCCGATCTGCCCTATGATGTACTAGATGAATCCAACTATCTGTATGATCTAATATATAATCCGGCAGAAACTCGCTTTCTACAGTTGGGATCCTCCAAGGGATGTTGTGTCAAGAATGGATTAGACATGCTGGTGCTACAGGCTGAGCGGTCTTGGGAGATCTGGAATGATCCACCTATGATTTAGGATCGATTGCAGAGGAGCGGTATCCAGAAGATCTACCCGTGACAGTGTATCGTAAATTGCTGTTTAGCAATCAGTTAAGCCAAACGCAATCAAAAGGTAGGTCGTAGCGATTGGGTAATAATTGATTCTGTAAGCAACTTCCTAATAGTCATCCTGAGTGCATACATTTTTACAAAAATGGAGAGTGAAATGATAAGGGGGCATGCTCATAGTTTTCTCAATCTTTTCCATGATACTATGTTTGCTGAACCCTTTCAGGGTCTTTGGAGATCTCAATAAAAACCCAATTGTTATGCCGAGTGAAACGAAGTGGAGCCGAAGGGCGACTCTTTGCACTCCACTTAGCCTACATTTGTATAATGAGTGTGTTTTAGGTCTCTGAGTAAAGGCAACTCCTGAAATCGGTCACCGGCAAGGAGTTTTAGCGAAGTCGAAGCACTTATTTATCTGTCATTCCCAGCCACTCATTCTTCAAAAAAAGTAAACGTCTTTAGTGGACAATAGACCATTTATTTACTAAATTATAGATACGAAAGAGACCACCGAGAAGATTAATATGTCGCATAAAGGAGCAAGTCACATCGACCTATCGAATACAGAAATCGCCTTTGCCCACCTATCTGATGTACAACTTAGAAAAGCGATTTTGATTTTTCGCTTGATGCACATTGGTTGGTTGGTTGATGTATTGTCTCGACTTGCTCTGCTCCTTTTGAAATGGAAAGTGCCAGGAGTCAACGCATTGATAAGGAAGACCCTATTTGATCAGTTTATCGGAGGAGAAACTTTATCAGAGACCAGTTTGCAAATTGAGAACTTGTGGGATCGTGGTATTCTATCGGCTTTGGATTATGGTGCTGAGGGAAAGACTGCAGAGGTCGATTTGGACGCTGCGCATGATATGTTTTTTCATGCCATTCGATTTGCGGCCCAGCGAAAAGGGGTGCCAGTAGTTTGCATCAAGATCAGTGCGCTTTCCGCCAACGACTTGCTGGAGGATGTGAGTGGCCGAAAGGAACTTACGGAAGAACAAGTGAAAAAATGGAAAAGGGTTGAACAACGATTAGATCATCTCTGCGATGAGGCTGCTCAGCTAGAAGTCCGGTTGTTCATTGATGCCGAAGAGTCGTGGTTTCAGGATGCCATAGACGAATTGGTTCATCTAATGATGCATCGGTATAATCAGTCAAAGGTAATCGTGTATCAGACCTATCAATTATATCGACATGATAGATTGGCATATTTGAAGTCTTCGCATCAGCATGCAATATCGGCAGGTTTTCTATTGGGGGCTAAGTTGGTCAGGGGTGCTTATCTGGAAAAAGAAAACCTGCGGGCTCTGGAGAAGGGTTATCCTTCACCCATTCATAAGACTAAGGAAGACACTGACAGGGATTATGATGCTGCCTTGGTGTATTGCGTTCAACACTATCAACAAATATCTCTGTGTGCTGCTACTCACAATCGGACTAGCTGTGAAAAATTGACCATGCTCGTCCAACATGCTAGCCTGCCGAGAAATCATGCTCATTTAAATTTCTGCCAACTGTATGGCATGGGGGATGACCTTACCTTTAATTTAGCCGCCAGTGGATTCAATGCTACGAAGTATGTTGTTTTCGGAAGTATTGATGATGTATTTCCCTATTTGATACGGAGAGCAGACGAAAACGATGCAGTAACTGACGATTTTAGCCGAGAATATATCATGCGTGTGTCAGAAATGCGTAGACGCCAGAATCGGTAACGGGCCGTCATTTGCACTTACACTTAAAAGCCAATGGCAGTTTCGTCAAAATGCACCGGTGGCCAACATCACCATGGTGCAAGCACGGACAGGCAAAATGCCATGTGCCCGTGCCAATTTTTCCAACTCGGTGTTTTCGGCTCCAGGATTAAAAATGATTCGTTCAGGCTTCAACCCCAATATGTAATCGTATATGGCCTTTTGTTTAGACGCACGAAGATATAGGGTGATGGTGTGTATTTCAGATAGTTTCGGTTGGCCAACATGAATGTTGGTATCGCCAATTTTGCCGGATTCAAGACCAATTGGGATGGGCAAGTGACCTTTATCTTTCAATCGATTAACGGCGATATGGGCGTATCTGTTTGGGTTGGTTGAAGCACCTATTACCGCAACTCTTAATGGTTTGACGGCAGTGTTGATTGCCATGATGTACGATTAGTTGAGTAGTTCATAAATTCCAGCAATACCTTGCCCACCTCCAATGCATGCAGTTACCATCCCGTATTTTTGTTTTCTGCGCCTCATTTCGTTGAGCAGTTGGGTGGACAATTTTGCACCGGTGCAACCTAGGGGATGACCCAATGCTATGGCGCCTCCATTTACATTGACGATGTCTGGATCCAGCTCCATTTGTTGGATGACGGCCAGTGATTGAGCGGCAAATGCCTCATTTAATTCGATTAAATCTATGTCTTTAATTTGAAGGCCTGCATGCTGTAAAGCTTTGGGAATGGCAGCGCAGGGCCCAATGCCCATATAGAGTGGATCAACTCCAGCCACGGAGCAGGAAATTAGTCTTGCCATCGGCTCTAGCCCCAGATTTTTAACCATTTCTTCGCTCATCACCAGGGCAAATGCTGCTCCATCAGAAGTTTGGGACGAGTTCCCAGCCGTCACAGATCCACGATTGGCAAATACGGGTCTGAGCTTGGCTAGTAACGCTAAGCTCGTATCTCGACGCACACCTTCATCGGTGTCAACGACCCATGATCTTTCTTTTCGTTGGTCTTCTTCTACATATACTTCTTCAACTTCGATGGGTACGATCTCATCCTTAAATTTACCGTCATCAATAGCTTTGCCGGCAAGCTGATGTGATCTTAGTGCAAAGGCATCTTGGGCTTCTCTATTGATGTCATACTTCTTCGCCACAGCTTCTGCAGTCAACCCCATTCCGGCCAAGTAAGTGGGCGTATCCTTTGCCACATCGTAGTTGGGTGCCAGCTTATAACCAGTCATTGGAATGGCGCTCATACTTTCCGTGCCACCGGCAATAAAACAATGTCCCATACCGGCCTTGACCTTGGCCACAGCGATCGATATGGTTTCCAGACCTGATCCACAATAGCGATTGACGGTCATACCTGGTACTGGTTTACCTAATGCACGAACACTGATCATGCGTCCAATTTGTAGACCCTGCTCACCTTCTGGATTCGCACATCCCACGATCACATCATCTACCACATCTCTATCTAATTCAGGAGTCTGGTCCATCAGATGATTGATCACATCGATTGCCAAATCATCGGAACGATAAAATCTGAAACCGCCCCGCTTTGCTTTTCCTACTGCCGAACGATATACTTTAATAATGTAAGCTTCCATGTTGTTGATATTAACTAAATTTAGTTGCGCAGTGGCTTATTTGTCTCCAACATATGCTGAATTCTTTCCAGCGTCTTTTGTTCTCCACACAAACTTAAAAACGCCTCTCTTTCTATATCCAGAAGATATTGTTCCGATACTTTCGACTCGCTGGTGAGATCTCCACCACACAGCACCCAAGCGACCTTTTTCGCAATAAAGACATCGTGATCTGAGGCATACCGTCCCAAATGCAAAGAACTAATGGCCGCATAGAGGGCTGCAAGACCTGATCTGCCCATAACATGGATATCTGTGCGAGCACTCGGTGCGACATAGGTTTCTGCCAGTTGCAACACCTTTTCTTTGGCACTACTGATTACATCATCCTTGTAGATGATCACCTCATCTTTTGCATTGAGATACCCATAATCATATGCCATCGGTGCTGAAGTAGAAACTTGAGCCATGGCTATGGTCTTAAAATATTCGATCAGCGTGGGCATCTTTACATCTCCTTCAAAGAAGCTGTCTGATATGCGTAGTGCAAATTCTTTTGTGCCCCCACCACCAGGTAATAAGCCAACCCCCACCTCAACTAATCCGATATAGGATTCTGCGGCACACTGCGCACTATCGCAATGCATAATCAACTCACAACCTCCACCAAATACGTAACCTTGCGTAGCCGCTACAACAGGAATGGTTGAATATCTACAGCGCATTGTCGTATCCTGAAACAGCTTTACTGCTAAGTTCAATTGGTCATATTCCTGCTGGAAAGCCAGCATCCCAATCATCATAAGATTGGCCCCTACAGTGAAATTCTTGGCGTGATTTCCAATAACCAGCCCCCTCCAATCACCCTCCTCGGCGATGTCAAGGGCTTTATTAACACCGGTTAATATTCCTTCGCCGATGGCATTCATCTTACTGGTAAATTCAAGACACAGTACTTGGTCACCAATATCGTGAAGGATCACCTCATCATTTTGAAAGACCGGTTTGCTTCCTCTGAAATTATCCAGGTGAATATGGTCTTCAGAACCAGGGACTATTTGATATTCTCCAGTGTTTAAATCGTAGAATGAGCGTACACCATCTTCGATTTTATAAAAAGAATCATGGCCCTTTTTCACCATCTCTGTGACCCATGGTGCTACAGCATCTCCCCCTTGTTCTGCTGCTTCGACCCCCTTCTCCACACCAATTATATCCCAATATTCAAAAGGACCGTAGGACCAAGCGAAGCCAGCTTTAACTGCAGTATCAATACCATGGATTTGATCAGTGATCTCTGGTATGCGCTTAGACACGTAAGCAAATAAGCTGCTTAGGGACATCCTGATGAGTTGACCACCTTGATCTTCGTGGTCAAATAGTTTACGAATGCGTTGCTTATCTCCGTCTATCTGCTTCGCCAGCGATAGGCTGGCTAAGGAACTCTTGGCGGGTTTTTCATATTCAAGCGACTTCAGATTCAATGACAAAATGATGCGTTTGCCCTTGTCGTCCTTTTCATCTGTTTTTTTATAGAATCCTTGTCCAGACTTATTGCCATAATATTCATGGTCCAGGAGGTACTGAAAATATGCTGGCAACTCAAGCTTCTGGGCCTGTTCGTCATTGGGGCAGTTTTTCATGATGCCCTTGGTGACTTTGGCTGCAGTATCGTGGCCCACTAAATCACCGAGTCTAAATGTACCCGTCTTTGGTCTTGCAAGGGCCGGACCAGTCAGCTTATCAATTTCACCAATTGTTAGGTCCAAATCATCCGCTATCTGGTAGATCCTGCTCATAGCATAAACGCCCACTCTATTGGCGATAAATGCAGGTGTATCCTTGCAGCGGACAGTTGACTTACCAAGAATATTTGTTCCAAAGGTCATAAGAAAATCCACCAGAGCGGGATCTGTATGATCAGTGGGAATGATTTCCAACAGTTCTAGATACCTGGGTGGGTTGAAGAAGTGTGTTCCACAAAAATGTTTTTTGAAGTCATCGGTTCGTCCCTCGGTCATCAGATGAATGGGAATCCCAGAAGTATTCGAAGATACGATGGAGCCTGCGGCTCGATACTGATCAACTTTCGTAAAGATTTCCTTCTTAATATCGAGGCGCTCAATGACTACTTCTATTATCCAGTCACAAGATGCGATGCTCTCAAAATTGTCTTCTAAATTTCCTGTCTTTATTCGAGAAGCATTTGATTTTTTATAGAGCGGTGCGGGTTTGCTAGCTATAGCCTTTTTCAGCGCTTCATTCACTATGCGATTACGCTGTGATGGATTGTTCCTAGCCGATTCGTCCAGATCTCTAGGTACGATATCCAGGAGCAACACATCCATGCCGACATTAGCCAAGTGACAAGCAATTCCTGATCCCATAATGCCCGAGCCTAGGACTGCTACCTTCTTAATATGCCTCATTGAAATGAAATTTGACTTAAAGTTAATAAAAAGGCCATGACCTCAATGCAGCCAAATACCACAAGTACAAAGGGAACTTGTTCTAGATGGCAACACTGTACAACTCCGATATTTTAGTGCTTTTGTGATACTCACGATTGAGAAAGTTGAATGTTCTATAGCCTTGAACATACTAAATGGGTGTAGAAATGCATTACTTAGACAGATTTCCTTTTCTCTATAGAAAAAACCTTACCCTTTAACATATAAAACTAATTAGTAATATATATTTGGCAAGAATATTGCTTATTACCTATTAGGTTTTTTATTAATGTAAATCAAACGGAACATATGTTTGCTCAAATTCTATTGCTACAAGCGACAGCTGATCTAGAGCCTGAGATGCAATCGCAAAGTTTTTTCGATATCATCGCTATGAGTGGCCCTATGGGTATGGTGATAGTGGCGGTGCTCCTATTGTTGTCGGTCATAGCATTCTATATATTTATTGAGCGATGGCTTACCATAAAGCGAGCTGGCAAGGTAGACCAACACTTCATGAACAACATTCGAGCAAGTGTACAAGCAGGCAATATCGCTTCTGCAAAAGCACTGTGCCAAACCACAGATTCTCCAGCATCGAGAATGATCGAAAAGGGCTTGCAGAGAATTGGTAAGCCACTACGAGATATAGATGCAGCCATTGAAAATGTGGGTAATCTTGAACTTTTTAAGTTGGAGAAAAACTTGTCAACACTGGCCAGTATTGCCGGTGCCGCACCAATGATTGGCTTCTTTGGGACGGTCACAGGTATGATCCTCGCCTTTTATACGATGGCCACAGAACAAAATGTAACACCTGATGTGTTGGCCAACGGTATCTATCAAGCCCTGATCACCACAGCCTTTGGCCTCTTTATTGGCATCCTTGCCTTCATTGGCTATAATGTGTTGGTCGCTAATGTGGAGAAGGTGGTATACAAGATGGAGCACACGACGGTAGAATTTATGGATCTTTTGCAGGAACCTGCGGCTTAATCAATTGAATCATGGCATTAAAAAAGAGAAATAAAATAAGTGCAGAATTTAGTATGTCGTCACTGACGGACATCATTTTCTTGCTGCTCATATTTTTTATGTTGACTTCCACCCTGGTTAGTCAGAATGCGTTAAATTTAAAGTTACCCAGTTCAACATCTAAAACAGTTGCTCCCCAATCGATAGCAGTATCTATCGAGAAGCAAGGTAGATTCTACTATAATGGTAAGCGAATGAGCGTAGGAAATGTAGAGAAGAATCTTCGTGAAGCAGTACGTTCGGCAGGAAATAGGGATAAGGTGACCATCAGTATTGTATCTGAACGGGGAACACCAATAGAGTATGTAGTGCAGATTATGGACATGGCAAATCGACTTAAAGTGCAGGCGATTCTGGCAACAGAACCCATTAAGTAGCAAATTTTAACAGATTCATAGGCCTGGTAGGGCCTGAAAGATCGTTTCTTACTAAAGGATAGTTTCATGATGGAAGAAACCAATACGAACGAGAGAGACAAGAGGAGGGGCTGGATCATCAGCTTTGCTACCCATGCTGTCATTCTGATTTTGGCCCTGCTTCCATTTTTACAATATGAAGATCCCCCTCCCGGCCAGCAAGGCGTCTTAGTGAGTTTTGGGGCACCAGACATGGGTAGTGGAGATGATCGCCCAGATACGCAACAAGAAGCGGAAGTCGTACCAGAACCACCTTCTGAAGAAGAAATGGTGGAGGAAGAGGTGGTCGAAGATCCTGTAGAGGAGGTTGTAGAGGAAGAGGTAGCTCCAGTGGAGGAATTTCCTGAGCCTACTCCAGATATTCCTGAAGAGGTAGTCACTAAGGATGAACCTGATGTGGCCGCCATTCAAAAGAAGAAGGAAGAGGAAGAACGCAAGAAAATAGCGGAGGCGGAGAAGGCCAAGAAGGCTGAAGAGGCTCGAAAAAAGGCCTTAGCCGAGGTTGAAGCCAAGAAAAAAGCGGAGGCAGAAGCTCAGAAGAAGGCTGATTATGAGAAAGCCAAGAAGCAATTTGGTGATTCTTTTGGGGGTGGGAAAGGAGAGACAGATGCACCGGGAAATCAGGGTGATCCAAATGGGGATCCCGACGCAAGTCGGTTGGAAGGAATAAGTACTGGGTCTGGTGTCGTCGGTGGCGGACTGGGCGATCGTGGTGTAGTATATGAACCCAAGATCAAGGATAATTCACAAAAGACAGGTACCGTCGTAGTACGTGTTTGCGTGGGTCGCGATGGACAAGTCGTTAGTGCAGATTATACACAGAGGGGATCAACCACTGCAGACAGTGAGCTTCGAGCCATAGCCATTCGCAGTGCGAAACGTTTCAAGTTTTCAAAGAGCAGCATCGATAAACAATGTGGGACGATCACCATTGACTTTAAGGTGCGGTAAGTATTGTTCAGGATCGTGGATCGATTGAGAATATTTCCTTTCTTGCAGGCATGAAGTCTTATCGTGAATGGCTGCAGTTTCTCTACAGTCAGCTGCCCTTTTTTCAGCGCGAAGGCAAGCCCGCTTTCAAGAAGGATCTATCAAACATCCTTACCCTGTGTAGCAAGCTAGGTGATCCACACCACCAATTTCGCTCTATTCACATTGCCGGTACAAATGGGAAGGGATCGGTTAGCCATATATTGTCGGCCATTTATCAAAGTGCGGGCTACCAGGTCGGCCTGTACACTTCCCCTCACTATGTGGATTTTCGAGAACGTATTAAGATCAATGGGAGATGTATTAGCGAGGATGATGTCGTCACTTTTTGTGAAAGGATCTTTCATGAACACAATGATTTGCAACCCAGTTTTTTCGAGATCACGGTTGCCATGGCATTCGACCATTTTGCTAGGTCCGCGGTTGATATAGCCATTGTTGAAACAGGCCTTGGTGGCCGTTTAGATTCCACCAATATACTTTCGCCACTGTTGTCAGTGATTACCAATATCAGTCTAGATCATCAGAGTATGCTGGGAGGTACATTGAGAGAGATTGCTGAAGAAAAGGCTGGAATTATCAAGCCAGGAGTTCCAGCCTTAATTGGAGAACATCAACCTGAAGTGGAGGAGGTCTTTAGAGCTGCCGCTGCTGTCGCCGACAGTGAGCTGCACTTTGCTGAAAACTGGGCGAACTACTCTTTTGAGGAGCAGTCGGCATCTGGCATCACCTGCAAAAAATTGAGCCAAGATCATCCAGATCTTCCACCGAAAGTGCACTTGAGTCTACTGGGTGATTTTCAGGTGACCAATATGAATACTGCTATTGCCGGGGTGTCCCTCTTATCTTCAATGAAGATAGTGAGAGTAGAAAACTCGGCCATCATCAAAGGACTGGCCAATATACAGGCTTTGACCAACATGATTGGCCGATGGCAAGTATTGCAGCAGAAGCCCTTGATTGTGGCAGATAGTGGGCATAATGAGGCAGGTTTTCATGCGGCCATGGAATTGGTGAAACGAGCAGACTATGAGCAATTACATATGGTCATTGGCTTTGTCAAGGACAAGGACATCTCGACCATGCTTCTTTTTTTACCGAAGGAGGCTAAATACTACTGGTGTGCGGCTGACTTGCCCCGGGCATTGCCGGCTGAGCAACTGGCCATGCAAACGGCACCAATGGGCTTAGAGGGAAAGAGCCATCCATCTGTTCTGGCCGCCTTCCGTCGAGCCGTAGAAGAAGCCTCGGCGACAGATTTTATTTTTATTGGAGGAAGTACATTTGTGGTGGCTGAGGTGCTATCTCATGCCATGGCCGACTGAATTCGTTTATCCACCGAGCTTATAGTGGTTCATCAGGAGTCTTTCAAATACGGAAGGTGGCAACCACCGTTTCAACAGGGTTACGGTTTTTTGGAATGGTCTGGCTACCACGTATTTGGAACGAAGCCTTTTGGTGGAGATCAATCTGGCCACCTCTTCAGCTACTGCATCTGCCTCAATGCCATTGGCCACCTCTTCATTCATTAATTTTTCTGCCTCCATCAGCTCAGGGTTGTATACTGAATCTTTGGGCAGATGAGACACCCTTTTTTCTTTGATGTTCGTATTTATCGATCCCGGCTGGAGGGTGCAGACTTGGACACCAAATTTTTTGACCTCGGTACGTAAGGCCTCAGTCAATCCTTCCACTGCAAATTTGCTGGCACTATAGATGGAACGGTATGGCAGTCCCATGAGACCGGCAATGGAACTGATGTTGATGATTTTACCGGATCTCCGTTCTCTCATTTGAGGTAAAATGGCCTTGATCATCCTGAGTAAGCCATTGAAATTGGTGTCGATAACTTGATCAATATTTTCAAATGGTGCTTCCTCTAAGGAGCTTATCATGCCGATTCCAGCATTATTTATCAATACATCAATGTGACCATGTTTCTCCACCACTTGGTTGATGGCTTTGGTTATAGAGTCCCAATCCATTACATCGACCTGTAGCCATGAGAAGGAAGATTGGTCTTGTGCAGATCTGCTTGTTCCGTAAACGGCATGGCCATCTGCTGCCAAATGGCGGGCAATGGCGCTCCCAATCCCGGATGATGCTCCCGTTACAACAATGATCAGAGATTCATTCATTTGGTTGTACATATCCAGTCTACATTATCACGTAGATCTGTAGTGATTTCCAAAGATGCAAAAAAGAGAGCTGCCAGTCACGTTCTAGCCTGTGAGGAGTGTCATTCCGCGGAACTTTAGGCCAATACACTCGATTCAAGGTCGAATGATGATAGGTGAAGGCATTTACTAGCTATTGCTAGGCGGTCAAGAGAATATCCGTATTTCCCGCGATTTCCAACCCAGCACAGACTCCGGTGTCTTCAATGATTGTGCCGGAAGCTCGACGATAGATTATGTGGTGCTTGGCGCCAATACTTTCGTTGACTTTGCCGGTCATATTTCCTTGAATGGGTGAGACCAGATCAGCGCCTGGTGCTTGTGTTGCCATGATTTCTAGGTGACTCTCGCCATCGAAGAAAGTCAAATTCACTCCATCTGGTCTCATAGCTGCCTGCATGGTTGCTCCGGTATATGTCGTAAACAACTTGATGTTGGTGCCATCCCAAACCAGCGCCAAAAATCCAATAAATGAGCCAGTTATCCAAGGTATATGTGCTACGGAGGCCATCACTGATATTTGATTTTCTTGATAGTTGTTGCACTGAGTCCAAATCCAAGATTTGGGAAAAGAAGACCCCCAGTCTTTCTCGATGTATCCCTTGCCACCACTAAATGAAAGTTCCTTGTCCTGCATTTTCAAAGTTCCATTCAGGTTATGATCAAGGCTCACCAGGCCATGGTTGCATTGCATAAATGGAACGAATGAATACCATCCCATAATACCCGGCCTGAGAAAACTGCCTTTCCATTTTGCGACGTGGGAAAAATCTATATGACCACTGATATCTGGGAGGTTTAGGGTAATTGCATGATCCGAGAATATATTATCACCAATGGCTATGCTAAACGTTTCTGCAGATGGTTTGAATTGATCTATATGGAAAATATGGTATTGACTTCTTGCATTGATGCCATCGATTACTTGAATAAAGGCATGGGAATCGGATCCGTGAGATATACCAGGGATAAAGGCCCAAGCTTGCGTTCGGTCTGACGAAACCATTTTGAAATACCACCCTTCGAAGTACGACCTGTTCTTGCCCCACCCTTGAAAAGTTGCAGGGCGCCAAATAGCGCGCAAACGTTTGAGTAGATGCATGAACTTAGATTAGCCGAATGGGGTGAAAGGTACCTAAAATGAGCTATTTATTATGGTCAATAACACGCTATTCGATAAATCTGGCTATTTTTGCGCAGCTATATTAATCAATAGATGATGGATCTTTTCAATAAAATACAAGAGAACGCGGGACCTTTGGGAAAATATGCAGATGTGGCGGAAGGATATTACATCTTTCCAAAACTAGAGGGCGAGATAGCTAATCGCATGATATTCAATGGTAAGGAAGTTATTGTCTGGAGTGTGAACAACTATTTAGGTCTGGCCAATCATCCTGAAGTAAGGGCCGTAGATGCTATGGCGGCTGGCGATTTCGGTATGGCTTACCCGATGGGATCTAGGATGATGTCGGGCAATACGGACTCACATTGTGAATTAGAAGAAGCCCTCGCCAAGTTCGTTGACAAACCTGCCGGCCTCCTAGTTAATTTTGGCTATCAGGCCATGTCCTCATGCATAGATGCTTTACTGTCTCGCCAGGATGTGGTGGTCTATGATTCGGATTGTCATGCGTGCATTGTAGATGGTGTGCGTATGCATATGGGCAAACGTTTTGTGTTTGATCACAACGACATGGAAAGCCTTGAAAAGAACCTAAAACGTGCTACAAATCTTGTCAATAAGACTGGTGGCGGTATACTGGTAATCTCTGAGGGCGTATTTGGCATGCGGGGTGAGCAAGGAGATCTGAAGGGCATCATTGCATTGAAAGAAAAATACGGATTTCGACTCTTGGTTGATGATGCCCATGGATTTGGTACGCTGGGAACAACGGGAGCTGGGGCAGGAGAGGAGCAAGGTGTACAAGATCAGATCGATGTTTACTTTTCTACCTTTGCCAAATCAATGGCTGGTATTGGTGCCTTTTTTGCGGGGGAACCAGAAATCATGAGGTTCCTGAAATACAATATGCGTTCGCAAATTTTTGCGAAATCCTTGCCTATGCCATTTGTTATTGGTGGCCTAAAGCGGTTGGAATTATTAAAGACCAAACCGGAATTGAAGGACAACCTTTGGAAGATAGCCAATGCTCTTCAATCTGGTCTAAGGGAACGAGGATTCAATCTCGGACAAACAACCAGTTGTGTCACGCCTGTAATTTTGCAAGGTACGGTAGGCGAAGCCACACAAATGGTCAATGATCTCCGGAATAATTTCAATATTTTTTGCTCCATCGTAGTTTATCCCGTCATCCCTAAAGGCATGATTTTGCTTCGACTTATTCCAACAGCAGTGCACACGATGGAAGATGTCACAGAAACACTGGAGGCATTTACAGTTGTAGCAGAAAAGCTTCGTAAGGGTATTTACAACGAGGAGTTTAAGGTGGCAAGAATAGCCTGACATTTGTACGTTGTAGATTGCAGTTGTATTTCGAATATTAATTGAACCGAAAATGCAACTACTCTTCTTCGCCTCATTAATTCGATTATTTTTTTAGGCTATTTATTTTTCTAGCAAATGCTCCTTTGCCAGATCGAATATGCGACCATTTATTACGGCATATTTTGCTTCGTCATCCTTGGTCAGAATTAGAGGTGGGTCTGTACCCAAATCGATATTTGTTGCCGGCGATGAACTCGCTCCAATAATATTTAATGGGCACTTAAGCTTTGCGATTCGTGTTACCATCTCTTGCACACGGACCGTGGTATATCCATCTTTTAATAAGTGCGTCATTTGAGCATCCGATAATTGACTAAGGTGTTGAAAAGTCTTCGGATAAACCTTTCCTGGTTTGATTATTAAACCCGATGCATCAAGTTCTTGATAGGCAAAATAATTATGTAGGTCACCAATATCCGAAATGCTGTAATGTGGTTGAAACCCTCGGTGGTCTTTTGTGTTTACTTCACCGTGCCGAAATCCAATATCCAATATATAGGGCACACCATTTTTCATCATGGTTGCTTCTCGAATGATTACATCATGCAGGAATCCTTTGTTTAGGGGGATTCTCAGATATGCCTCTAGAGAATGTTTGCGAAATTTATGATTGATAATATTTTGAAAGGCACCTAGCAGCGCTATGAAATTTAGTTTGCGCAGATGTTGTTTTTCCAAGTCTCCTCTTAATGCACCAGTTTCTATCAAGATGGTACGTGTGCCCCATTTTTGAATATTATCTCCAAAGGCACGGGGTTCGAATTCATCAGAATATCGACCGATTTTATTTGGCAGGTAATTTTGTAAAATGGCATTCATGGCAACAATAAGTTGCATTGATTCCGTTCGAGTCTGGTTCCACGACTTGGCTTCATCATATGCAGGAGCCAAAAAGGACATGCTTGCCGGGTGGTGTGTCTTTCCTGCAGAAGAGTATCTATTTTGATCATGTAAATTAAATCCCCAATGTGGAGCTAAGTCATCGACTGCCGCTTTCAGGATTTTGGACTCTGGACATTGTAGGCGCAACGCATCCCGGTTGAGATCGACTTGCAGTGCATTGCGTCTCTGGTAGCGCTCAGCACCATCGGGATTGAGCATCGGAATAAAATAGAGGGTTGTGTTTTGCAGAATGTAATTTCTGAGGGGATCGAGAGAATCTTGAGTAGCGAAAAAGTTGAATAAATCGAAAATCGCCATGGTTGCGGTGGGTTCATTTCCATGCATTTGTGACCACAATAATATTTTTGTGGGCCCCTTACCGACCTTCACTTGGTATATGTCTCGGCCTTCAATCGATTGTCCCAAGACTTTTTTCTCAAATAGGTCTGTCGGCAGTTTGTCTATGAGGGGAATAATATCGCGGTGCTTAAATCGTCGGCCTTTGATGACGGGCTCACTGTAAGCTTCATATTGTGTATCTGGGAAGGTAATTAGTTCTTGCCCACAGGCTACTGATGTGAGAATTACCAATATACATATGTAGAGTTGATTCCATTTCATAAGGTGCAAAGATCGAAAAACTTTGACATGATGAAATCTAATCCTGCAAAGGTGCTTGTCATGTATGGAGTTGGAAGATGGGAAGTGAGTGCACCATCCGACTTCGCTTCGATGAGCTCCTGGGAGGGAGTTTATGGAGGGCAAAGTTTGGCGCGTAGAGACCTTGAGTTTTGTAAAGTGTGCAAAGATGTGGTTGATTATTCCAGAGAGAAGCAGCATCCCTTTGCTGCGGTATTCATAGGATGAACATAGAGTTAAGAAAAGAAATTGGCTTATTGGCTTATTCGGAGCAACCACCAAGAGGCCAACTCCTCAATATGCCGATACGCCAGTAAGCTAACCCCCTAATATACGAACTCGCTCAATGACACCATTTGTTGTATTACATATTAAGAAATAGTATAATGTAACTTGCAGATATTCAATAATCAATACGGTATATATGTTAAAAGGAGATTATGTATAAGATATTGGTATTGTTTTTGCTTTTAATATGTCCTAGACAAATGTTACGCTATGGCGAGATTGTTACTCTTCAGCTTGGGCATATTGATGGCCACCCAGCTTCATGGACAGGCAGTGCCTAACTGTCGAGATGTGAATGTAAGCGTGGATGCTTTTGGCACGGCCAGTTTTGTACCAAGGGACCTAATTACCAATGTGGCCACTGGCATAGATACCGTTGAAGTGCGGATCTACAATGAACTGGATTTGCTGGTCTTTGGACCATTTAGGGTGTCTGTAGATAGTACTATCAGCGTAGCAGCATGTGCCTATATCGATCGCAGCCTCAAGGGGTTGATCAGTAGTGACCTAGGTGCTTGTTGGTCTACCTTAAGCTTTAAGAAGACAGCTGGACCGGTTATTTTGGGGCGCACTTATGACGTATACTGCTATGATCCACTTGCACATGGACCCGATTCACTCCCTATGGTCGTTAATGCTTGCGATCCACGGAATACAACCCCAGCTTTTGTCGCGGACTGGATTGAGGTTTTTGATTGTGATGAGGGTGTGCAGGATACTGCCAAATTGATATTTCGTGAATGGGAACTTTTTGACAAGGACGGACGACGTGGACGGGCTTTTGATACCATCGTTGTGTTTAACATCCCGGAAATTACTGTCACCAACATCTACTGTGCACAGGGAGACACCATCTATTGCAGCAATCTAGATAGCTTAGTTGGACCTTACATTTCTATTCCTGAAATGCCGATGGTAGGTGGTGCTTGCATAGACATTCCCTTGATTGAATTTACCGACACGGATGGAGACGGTATCCTAGAAATATCTGGTCAACTTTTTGATAGCAAATGTGGACTGAATGTACATATAGACACTGAGCGTTCTGATGTAGACTGTGCTACACAATACCGCATCACACTTGATCTCAAGCAGAATTGCTATGGAGCTCCGCAGACCACATGTACGGTACCGGTGCCTGCAGGTATGCTGCCCAACGTTATGGAAAGCGTTGTTCCAGGGTATTGGCGTTGTGTATTCTGGATCATTGACTTGGACACCTTGGCTCCAACCATGCACTGTAAAGATCCCGTTTTATTTTCGGGGGCATTTGATCTGGCGTATTGGGTGTACACGACCGAAGGAGATGCATCCATTGATTACACATGGGATCCTTATCATCTGATTTTGTCAGGAAACGACGCTGGCGGGACAGATTCTATTGCAGAAGTGTGCCTAACGGTATCTAAAGATACGGTGATCACCTTCAGCTATGAATATCAATCTCAAAATTCTGACGCAGGAAATGATCCCTTTGGATATGTGCACAATGGAGCCTTTTATCAGCTTACTAAAGGGGATCTTGTGAACGAACCAGGTCCAGTCATACAGACCGGATATCGCATCGTGGAATTAAGGGCAGGAGATACCTTTTGCTTTTCGCAGCGCTCTACCAATGGCATGTCAGGTAGGGCCATCACCACCATCAAACCCTTAACCATTGTTTCTACGAGTGGCGATCTCTGTGTGGCTCATTCCTATATCCCCGACGTCTATGTCCAAGATGATTGGTCTGGAATAAAAACCGTCAAGGCTACCGTGCCTGGATATGGCACCTATGTATTGGATTACAATGCAGACAAAGATTGTTACGAATCTCATGAAAGGGTAGCACTACCTCATTCAGCCGATCTCTACAAAGTACACTATGAAGCATCGGATAGCTGCCATAACCTAACCATCGATACTTGCTATATGCTTGTCAAAGATAGAACCAGACCTACTGCAGTGATTGACAAGGGGGTGACCGTAAGTTTATCGGGAAAGAAAGTCTGGCTGGATGCCGAATCACTTAATGAAGGAAGTACGGACAACTGTGATCTTAATATGATCGTAGTCCGCCGGGCTGATTGGTATGAGGCTTGTGTAGACCTATGTGACAGTCTTGTGCCGGTCTGCGTGACTGAGCATCATGACACCTTGTGGAAGTCTATTCTTGAGGTGGATAAGGATATTGATGAAGTGGAAGCACATTACAATGAGGTATTGTGGAACTGGAGGGAAGATCAACGACCATGTTCCAATCTATTGTATAACGCCTGGATGTATGATCTGATCAAATATGGAACTTTGCATTGCAAGGATGCCTATTTCGATCAAGAAGATGAGGTGATGAAAATGATTCAAGCATGTAGTGAAGATGTACGAGATTATTTCGAACCCGTTCTGTTGCATCCAGATCCATATGAGACAGAAAGTGAGGTCACTCCTGAAAATGACTTTAGGTTTGATGATCGACTCTTTGACCTGTACCAACAAATTGGAGGTGGTTGGAGCGATGAGGTCCCTTTCGACTGTAGCGATGCTTGCGGTGCTGTGATCGTCGAAGTCCTGGTCATGGACTACTGGTGCAATTGGTCAAAAGCGTGGACGAATGTTTGGGTGGAAGATAAGACATCAGCCAAAGTAGTGCAAGAAGTCGAAGACATTGACATCACTTGTAAGATTTATAAAACACCTAAATACCAGATTGAAAATCAAGATCATCCACTGAGTATAGCGTCCTTAGTCGACTTGGCTAAAGAAAAAGACGCAGATGCCTTAGGGGCCCTGGATGCAATATTCGGTGGTTACCAGAAAGTTTGGGAGGGCCCCTATGGCAATTACTTGGATGTAGATGGGACACCAGTAGAAACACGTATACCATTCGTTGATTCTGCTTGTTATTGTCGCTTTGATAGTGTTAGAAGGACGTTGATTTATGATGAACACCTGGGAGAATCCTACTGGAAGATCGATACGGTCTATGATTGTGGTTATGATGAGTTGAGGGATACGTTTAATCAGGGATTGGTGTTGGCAAATTGTGCTGGCCTGGTAGATTGTAGTCAGGATATTTGGTGCGATATTGATCACTGTGGCGAAGGATATCTCTATCGGACATTTAAGATATGGCAGGGTTGTCCTCCAAATTTTTATTCCGATTCAACGGTACCTGATTCAATCAAGCAGGCACACATTCCCGATACGATTGTAAGGAAACAACGGATCAGAATCTATAATGAATGCCGGTTGGAAAAGGAGTTTTTTGATGTTCCTATTGATCAGGAATTGCAATCCTGCGGCATTGTGTATGATGAGGATGGTAGTGGCAATGTAGGTGGAGATCTGCATCCTGACTATGCAGGCTGGATGACATATCGCTTCGATGACGATTGCCGTCTTGTAGGCATTGCCTATGAGGATTATGTGTTCAAGATCATCGGAGGTGATGAAGGGTGCTATAAAATCCAAAGGACTTGGTACTATATGGATTGGTGCGAAGGTCAACCCACGGATAAATTCTGGTATAATAACACAGCACTAGATGTCGATAGCTGCGTCCAATTCTTATTGCTATATGACACGTTGCCTCCTCAATGTTTTATCCAGGGACCAGTCGAAGACGGAGACACCATTGAGACAGGTGCCTGTGCCTATGATTTTGAGGCTATGGTGTGGTTTGAGGATGCCTGCGGGATAACCAGATACAATTGGCAGCTGATCGATGTGACGGATCCTGCCAATCCGACAACCATCGATCAAGGAGCCGACCAAGTAGACTCTCTATCAGCAATGATCTCCTCTGATGATTTGCTACCGGGCACCTACAAGCTAAAGGTTGAGACTACTGATGAATGCAACAATGAGGGAGTATGTACTTACAGTTTTACAGTGAAAGCGGTCAAAAAACCTACTGCCATCTGTCTGACAATAGTGACGGCCAAACTAAATCCCATGGATTTGGACCAAGATGGGGTGATTGATACCGCTATGATTACTATTTGGGCAAATGAGATAGATCAAAGCAGCAGTTGGATTTGTGAGGATACAGCAATTGAGCTGCGTTTAGAACTCTTAGATGGCATCGAAGATGATGTACTGGGAGGCGAAGCCGACAGTTTGACCTTAGGATGTGTACATGTTGGCAACAATAGCGTGCGGATGTGGGTCATCAGTCATCCCAGTGGTACTTACGACTATTGTGATGTAAATGTGATTGTTCAGAGTGATGGAAGCGGCTGTAATTTCACGGATCCCGTAGAAAGCAAACCTCAATCCTTTGAAGTTAGTAATAGAATTGGCAAATTCCCAGTGCGAAAACCTGAGCTTCCCCTTGATCTATTCCGGGGTAGTGCTCCAGCTGATGTCAATACCAGTCACGGTATTGTTGATGAGTTTGAGCTTATGCAAAATTATCCCAATCCATTTAGGGATCAAACGACAATCGAGTTCCATCTTCCTGCATCAGGCCAGGTTTCCCTATCTGTATTTGATCTGACCGGTAAACTTGTATTTGAGCGGGAGGGAGATTTTTCCAAAGGACTTAATAGGGTCGTTTTGTCTAAGGATCAGATTAAAAATGGAGGCTTAAAGTATTATCGGGTGAGATCGGGAGAATACGTGGAGACCAAACGAATGATCGCCATTGAGTGATCTAAGCGCTCAACATGCAAAGAATTAAACCAAAGCGTTACACCAAGAACTCTTTTCTCTAAAGTGAGGAAGGAGTTCTTTCATTTTGGTTACCGTCAATTTGAGTGGCAATCAATTGCATCTCCATCCTTATTGCTACAAATGGGATATGTTGGATGACTACTATTTTGCCAATAGTTTTTGTCTTCATTAGGTAGTTGAGGATC
This sequence comes from Saprospiraceae bacterium, assembly GCA_013001595.1. Taxonomy (GTDB): domain Bacteria; phylum Bacteroidota; class Bacteroidia; order Chitinophagales; family Saprospiraceae; genus JABDMH01. The sequence continues at coordinate 32,417 of JABDMH010000106.1, forward strand.
AAACCATTTCTTACCACTTTTATTATTTCGAATGAAATGGTCACATATTTTGATCATCGTGATTTTAGTATTTTGTTCAGCAAATGCTCAGATAAATGCATAGACGAAGATTTTTAACGGATGCTGGTTTGATATCCACGGCCGTCTTAGGTGGCACCTCAGCATTTTCTCGACTAAATGGAGAGGATGCACCGACCGTTCCCACAGGGTTGCGCATTTTGTTTCAGGGAGATTCCATTACTGATGCTGGCAGAAATAGAGGGAACTACTATGCCAATGCCGACAGTGGCATGGGTGGAGGATATGTCTATCAAATTGCAGCCGACCTTCTGGGAGGTAACCCTGAAGCAAATCTGCAGTGCTTTAATAGGGGCATCAGTGGACATAAGGTATTTCAACTGGCCGACCGCTGGGATTTGGATTGTCTGGCACTAAAGCCTGATGTTCTCAGTATTTTGATCGGGGTCAATGACTATTGGCATATGCTGGGAGGGCGCTACGACGGCTCCGTTGCGGTATATGAAGGGGATTTTGCAGAGTTGCTAGAACAGACAAAGAAGGCATTGCCAGAGGTGCAATTGATGATCGGTGAACCATTCGCTGTGGCGGGAGGTACTGCCATTGATGATCAGTGGGATGCTTTTGACGGATACCGTGCAGCTGCTGAGCGAGTGGCCAAGGAATTTGATGCAGCTTTTATCCCATATCACCAGATTTTTGCTGATGCATTGGCTCACGCACCTGCGGACTATTGGTGTCCGGATGGTGTTCACCCTTCGATGGCAGGGGCCCATCTCATGAAAGAGGCGTGGTTGAAGGAGTTCGAAAGACTCATGAAATCATAGGCTGAGACATTTTTGCAGACATTAGTTGATAAATAATAAGATAAACATGACGATAAAGCAATTAATAAAATTGGAGGATAAGGCATCTGAGGTCTGGGTCGTTAGTCCTGCTTTGCATTGGGATACGGAAAATCAAGCTTTTTCAGAGCTGGTCAGTGTAAACCTCGGGGAGAAAACGAAGTATCGATATATTGTGCCTGCTACTCGACAAATCGAGAAAAATCTCAGAGTCTATAAGAAATTATACAATGTATCTGACCAAGAGGTGGCCAAGAATTTCCTTTTTCTTCCTGAGTCGGATTTTAACCCCTTTATTCCTGAAAGTGCCATTTACGATGCCTCTTCAGATTGTATCGCATGTTCAGCACCAGGAATGGTCGATGGAACTGATGTAATCCGCTATGATGAGGCTACATCCAAGAAGATGGCTGCATCATTCAAGAAAGTTTGGAAGAAATACAAAAGGACCAACCCTTAGAGCGTTTTGTGCAGATCTCTCAATAGGGGTTCGACCTCCCACATTTCTTGGGATATTTGATGCCATTCAAGTATCTTTGCGATTGTGAAAGAAGGCTTTTCCATATTTTTTGCTATCTATTTTCTTTTAGGTGGGCTCTTCCCGAATGCTGATTTCGGTCAATTAGCCCATATCCCTGAGGCAATAGCTCACTTCCAAGAACATCAACGAGAGGCACAATTAAAACGTGTTGATTTTTCTATCCTTTCTTTCATTCAAGATCACTATAGTGATCCCGATGGTCATGAGCATGACGATCAGACTTCTCATGATCAACTGCCTTTGCAACATGTACATCAAACCGTTCAGCTCGTGCACCTGCAGGTGCAGGTTGCCTTTGTAGACTGGTTGTATCCTGCGGTATCTGAAGAAATTATTTTTTATCGAGTACTGACTTCTGAAGATTTTCGCGTAGGCATTGATCATCCTCCCGCCTCTTAGCAGATCACCTTTCTGTATTTTCTCTTTTTCTAGCACTTTTTAAACCAAGATGCGATGTTTGATCGTATTGTACATTTTTCGATACATAATAAGCTGATTATAGCCATATTCATAGCTGTACTAATCGGTGTCGGCGTCTATTCCGTGACCCATCTATCTCTGGATGCAGTGCCAGATATTACCGATAATCAAGTCCAGGTGATCACTTCATCTCCAGATCTATCTGCACAGGAGGTGGAACGTCTGATCACTTACCCATTGGAAATGCAGATGGGAAATATTCCGGACCTCAAAGAGATACGTTCTATTTCACGTTTTGGTCTTTCTGTTATTACAATCGTGTTCCAGGAACATGTGGACATTTATTGGGCTAGGGAACAGATTAATCAACGCATTCAGAATGCCAGAAGTGAAATTCCCATTGAACTAGGATCCCCGGTCATGGGACCGATTTCTACTGGTTTGGGGGAGGTATATCAATACGTCATTTATCCGGAAGAAGGATATGAGGATCAGTATGGCCCAACAGAGCTGCGTAGCATCCAGGACTGGATCATTAAGAGACAATTAGTCGGGGTGCCAGGTGTGGTCGAGGTGAACAGCTCCGGCGGTTATGTCAAGCAATTTGAGATCGCACTTAATCAAGACAAGTTGAAAGCTTTTGGACTTTCGCTAGATCAAATCTTTACCGCGGTAGAGCAGAATAATGCAAATGCAGGCGGGTCCTATATTGAAAAGAAGAACCAAGTGTTTTTTATCCGCGGAGAAGGCATGGTCGAGTCTTTAAGGGACTTGGAAAACATCGTCGTCACCACGAGGAGTGGAGCACCCGTCTTGATCAGGCATTTGGCAAATGTTCAATTGGGGCATGCTCCAAGATTCGGTGCGATGACGATGAACGGAAAGGGAGAAGTGGTGGCAGGTCATGTAATGATGCTCAAGGGCGAGAATTCCATGGAGGTGACAAAGAATATTAAGACCAGGATTGAACAGATCAAAGAAACATTACCGGAGGGAGTTGTACTGGAACCTTTTCTAGATCGATCGGATCTTGTAAATCGTACTTCGCATACAGTTGCCAAGAATTTGATTGAAGGAGCACTGATCGTGATATTTATCCTAGTGTTATTATTGGGCAATTTCCGTGCTGGTTTGATCGTGGCATCAGTCATACCCATCAGTATGTTGTTTGCTGTCAGCTGTATGCAATTATTCGGTGTTTCAGCGAACCTGATGAGCTTGGGAGCTATTGATTTTGGATTGATCGTCGATGGGGCCGTTATCATGGTGGAAGCCATTTTACATAGAATTCAGCTGAGGCCTCGGGAGTCATCACTTTCCCCTCAGGAAAAGGAGACAGAGGTGTACCATGCCGCTTCGAACATTCGTACTTCAGTGGCATTCGGAGAGATTATCATTTTAATTGTCTACGTGCCGATATTCTTCTTGCAGGGGGTTGAAGGTAAGATGTTTATTCCCATGGCACAGACCGTAAGTTTTGCCATTCTAGGTGCTTTCATTTTATCGCTGACCTATGTACCAATGATGTCTGCTTTATTTCTCAAAAATGCCAAGGTCAAGGACAATAGTTTTTCAAATAGAATTATGCATTTCTTGTATGAGGCCTATGCACCGCTTCGAGATTTTTGCTTCCAATTTAGGTACTGGGTGCTGGCACTGACGCTTGGGCTGTTTATTTTTAGCTTATGGATTTTCTCAAAGATGGGTAGTGAATTTATACCCACATTGGAAGAAGGGGACTTCGCATTGCATCAGATACTTCCTCCAGGAAGTTCCATTTTAAAGAGTGTGGAGGTGTCTGCCAAACTTCAAGATATCCTCACCAGTAAATTTCCGGAAGTGGAAAAGGTGGTTACAAAAATCGGGACTTCAGAAATACCATTTGATCTCATGCCACTGGAGGCCGGTGATATTTTTGTGATTTTAAAACCCAAAGACCAGTGGGTTACTGCAGATAATAGGGAGGATATGTTTTCAGCTATGGAGACGGAATTGGAGAAGTATCCCGGTGTTAATTATGAATTTACCCAACCGATCCAAATGCGTTTTAATGAATTAATGACCGGGGTGAGGCAAGATATTGCCATCAAGATTTATGGAGAAGATTTAGGTGTTTTGGTGGAAAAGGCACATGAAGCAGTATCGATTTTGAATACGATTTCAGGTGTGGGGGATATTAAGGTGGAGCCAACGGCAGGTCTGTTGCAAATGGTGGTGGACTATGATCGGGCGAAAATGGCTAAATATGGTATTTCGATCGGTAAAGTTAATGATATCATTAAAGCGTCTTTTGGTGGCAAAACTGCAGGTAAGTTTTATGAGGGCGAACGTCGATATAATGTGGTTGTTCGCTTGAGGGAAGCTGAACGACAGGATATTAGGAGTCTCCGTGCGATGCATGTAGATCTGCCGAGTGGTGGATATATTCCTCTATCAGAACTTGCAGCCATTAGCTTGGAGGAGGGGCCTACTCAGATATCACGAGATGATACGAAACGAAGGATTGTGATTGGAGTAAATGGTCGTAACCGTGATATTGCATCCTTGATCGCTGATATCAAATCATATTTCGCTGAACATCTCGACTTGCCACCAGCTTACTACGTTCAGTATGGTGGTCAATTTGAAAATTTGGAGCGGGCACAATCGCGGTTGATGATAGTTGTACCCTTAGCTCTATTGCTAATTTTCCTGCTACTGTATTTTACATTCCACTCTCTTAAGTATGCCTTATTGATTTTTACGGCCATACCATTATCAGCGATTGGCGGTATCTGGGGTCTATACTTTCGTGGAATGCCATTTAGTATCTCGGCGGGTGTTGGATTCGTAGCGCTGTTTGGCGTAGCCGTACTCAACGGAATTGTCTTGGTTGCCTACTTTAATGAATTGCGCCAGAAGAGTGACCTTGATCTGAGAGAAGTAATTAGGAAGGGCACAAAGGTAAGGTTAAGACCGGTGGTGATGACTGCTGCTGTTGCCTCATTGGGCTTCCTGCCCATGGCTATCAGTGGAAGTGCTGGTGCCGAGGTTCAACGACCCCTTGCTACCGTGGTAATCTGTGGGCTTATTACTGCCACATTCCTCACCCTGGTCATTGTACCTATTTTGTATTACATGGTCGAAAGATTAACAACAATTAAGGTGCAGAAAAGCACAATTGGGTTGTCTATCGCTCTTCTTCTTTCTATATCGGTTCAGGCCCAGCGCCATATTACCTTACCTGAAGCATTGCAGATTCTGGAAGGAGAAGAACAACTCCTTACGCAGTCCATTGAATGGAGAAAAGATGCTTTGTATGCGAGGTCGCAGCAACCACAAATGCCCTTAACCTGGAATTTCTCGATCAGTGGAGAAGAGTTCGATTTTGGGAATACACCAGGCATACAATCAATGAATTTGCAAAAGAATTTTCGATCGCCAAAAATTAAAGGGGCATACCATACCTACTACCAGGTTCAACAAGAGGTTGTGCAAAATCGACATAATTTAGATATTCTGCAGCTGAAACAACAACTCGCCAACATTTATATAGATGTTGCTTATTTGAGTTCCTTGCAGGAAATGGAGGAAGAGCTGCTGAACACCTATCGAGACTTTGGTCGCATTGCCACTGAGAAAGCTGCCTTGGGCGAGGACTCCTATATTCCTTCCAGACAGGCACAGCTTGAAACCGAGGATATAGAAATCATGCTTCAGCAGATTTCGGGTCGCCAAAGACTGCAACTCGACTTGATGCGCAGTTGGCTTGGTGATTCAACACTTTCAGTCACCGCATTGGATGAGGTTACATTCGGTGATGAGAGACTGGACCTGGCTGCACATCCGATTCTCCAAAATCTTGAAGTACAGCGTCAATCTTTGTCAGCGCAACTTGATGTTCAACAAGCTCTTGCCAAACCCCAGACCTTGGTGGGTTCAAGACTACAGCGAGTGAATGGCAAGTTTTTATTTTTTGGATTTCAAGTTGGAATCAATGTACCATTTGCGGGCAGCTACCTGAAACAGCAAAAATCTGCATTTATAGCTGAAGAACAAGCCTTGGTTCTAAGGCAAGATTGGGAAAGGAAGCAAATAGAATTGCGCCAGAGGGCACTGTATGAGGAGCGAGAACTACTAGACCAGCGGTTAGAGAGAATAAGCATCCATTTAATCGAACATGAGGCACTGACTAAAGATGTGCGAAAGGCCTATGAACTTGGAGAGATCGATTATACTGATATGGTCTTGAGTTATCAATCATATTATGCGTTGCGAAAGGAGCAACTGGAATTATTAAGGCAAAGTTTGTTGAAATTGAATGCATTTATCCATTATGTAAATTATTAAGATGAAATACCAAATCTTACTACTAGGATTTCTTTCGGTCCTTTGGTCCAACTGCTCAAATCAAAAGATGGAGGATCAAATGGATGCTCACGCTCATGAGGTAGATGATCACCTTGAGATGGCTGAAGAAGAAGTTATACTAACGAATGTTCAAATAAAGAACATTGGGCTCACCTATGATAAAATTAAATCCCGATCTATTCGCTCTACCGTTGAGCTTACAGGAAGGATCGAATTGCCACCATCTGGCAAGGCAGTTGTGGGAAGTGCGCTAGAGGGTAAAATTGAAGAGGTTTATGTAGCTGCTGGTCAAAAAGTCGTGAAAGGTCAGCGTCTATTTGCTCTTCAGAATCTGGACATTATCGATTGGCAGCAGCAGCTCTCTGAACAAAAAGCAGCTTTGGTATACCTAGAAAAAGACCTAGCACGCCAACAAGAACTAGCTCAACAACAATTGGCACCAAAAAAGAACTACGAGGCGGCCCAATCAAAGTTCAGCCAGACCGTTGCAAGAATAAAAGCCTTGGATAAAAAACTTGAGGATATAGGCATACGATCTGATACCTTAAGGTATACTTCGCGTTTTTATGTCACGGCACCTCAAGCTGGAATTATTCAACATTTGCTGGTAAGTACCGGAGAGTATGTAACAAGGGCTACTCCTCTTGCCGACATTCTAAATAATAAAAACCTGCACCTACATTTGCTGGCCTTTGGCGAACAGATAGGCAAATTGGAAGAAGGTCAGCTGCTAAACTTCTATGTGCAATCAAGGCCCGATCGCATCCTACAGGCCAAGATATTTTGGATCAATGAAATGGTGGATACGGAAGATAATAGCTACGATGTACATGCCGAGATTGTCGGAGATGTGTCTTTGCTTTCTCCAGGAGAGTTCGTTGAAGCTCGCGTAATTGATCAGGAACGCTTGGTTAATACGCTACCCAGTGAGGCCATTACTTCTGATAAGGGCCTCTATTACATCTTCGCTGTTGAGGGAGCAGATGAATCCTCGATTCATTTTAGTAAGGTACAGGTTAATCGTGGCGTCAGTGATCTGGGGTATGTTGAAATTTTACCGATCGATGATATTCCAGACGGATCAGATATCGCCGTAGAAGGTGCTTTTTTTATTATGGCTCAATCGAAAAAAGGCGAAGAAGGCACGGGACATCATCATTAGGTAAAGTGGGAGCGAAGCCAGTTTGGTAGGGCTAGTCTACACTGATCATTATCTTGTACCGGTAAAAAGCTTTTTCCATGATTGACAATCATACCCATTTGTTTGAAGACGCGGTTGATCTGGTGCAATACTGGGAGGATTTTGCTAATGCAGGCATTGATAAGATCGGACTCCTCTGTGTGAGCAATCCCTTTGACTCAGCTGTTAATGACAATGCAAGGGGTCTTCGGATGAAGCGTTCTTTTCCGGACCGTGTCTTTTTGTTACCTGGATGTGAATATAGCTTTGATGATCAACGGTTCAGGCATCAGCAAAGTATGTACCTAAGCCAACAAGTGGATCGATATGCAGCAATCGGAGTCGATGGCTGGAAGTGCCTTGAGGGTAAGCCGGGTTATCACAAATACGATTTGTCGGGGCCATTCTACAGCGATTTTCTTGATGCACTGACGGTGCATCAGCTGCCATTGCTGATCCATGTCGGGGATCCGATTGAATTCTGGAATGCAGACACGCTGCCAAAGTGGGCATTTGCGGAATGGTACTATGACGATCGCCATCCATCGCTTGAGTACCTGCGCAAGGATGCCTTGACGATGATAGAACAACATCCAGACCTGATAGTAGTCCTGCCACATTTTTTCTTTATGAGCTATGAGCTAGATAGTGCAGCGGATCTATTGGCAAAGCATCCCAATGTTTTGTTCGATCTTGCTCCCGGTGTTGAAATGTTTTTTGGTTTTTCCTCCGACAGGGAGCAGGCGCAGGCATTTTTTACCACCTATCAGGATCGCATTCTTTTTGGCACGGATCGGGGTGTGGCAGAAATGCCAGCAGAACCACGTGCATCAATGATTATGCGTTTCCTTACCACGGCAGATTCATTCGATCCACCGCACAGCGATGTAGTGATGTGGCCAGATGATAGGGCGCCCATCAGGGGAATTGACTTGCCATCTCCTGTGGTGGACAAGATCACCGCACAGAATTTTGTGGATCACTTTGGTGCTGTGCCCAGAGCATTGGATGAAGACCTTCTGCAGGCAGAGCTCAATCGGCTAAGGGAAATATATGGCAGCTAGTTTTCTTGTCCACTATGACTCATTTATAATCTTGCCAGATCGGAGTTTCAACAAGACGATTTTTAGCATACGTAGTGACACATCAGCCTATCCCCATTTCTAGGTATTTTTTTCAATCATCATTTCGGTAGATTCCTGAGCGCAGGAGTCGACTTACTTTTGGGTAACATTAATTAATTATTCAAATATATAAATCCAATCGAGATGAAAACTATTAATTTTCTATTCGTTACGATGCTTTTGAGCATCTATAGTATGATACAACCGACCACAGCCCATGCAGCTGATGGCGACATGACTTTTTATTCCTCCAGTAATTATCGAGGCAGCAAGAAATCAATGAATCCTGGTGAATATGACAACTGCAGTAGCTGGCGTTATCGATCTTGGAAGATTGATGATGGATGCTGTGCCGAGATTACCTATTACAAACGTAGTGGTGGATACGGAACAAAGAAGTTTTGTGGTGCCGTTAAAGATTTTTACACTTCCCTTCGCAGTATTCGAGGTCTGAAATATGGATCGACGCAGGGTTGGAGAAATGTAAAAAGTGTCAAGTTTTATTGTGATGGTGATGGAGACGGGACTGCCCACCATAAACCAAACAACAATTCAGGAAATCGAGGTAATCGTGGAAATACGGGAAATGTCAATGCAGACAAAAATCTCAAATTGCCGACCTGGTATGGACTGAGAGATTTCAAGGGAAATACACAGCAGTATGCTCCGCGTAGGTACAATCGTTTTCCGGTGTCCTGGTCACATCAGTCCGTCATTATTCCGCATGGATTTGAGGTAAGGTTTGACTGGTATGGTGCGGGTAATCGCAAAAAGAATAAGGTGCTGAAGGCAGGGGAGTATAAAGATCTGTACAGATTATTTAGAGGCTGGGGTTTTAGAAATAATGGTCAGGCCTACTGGAGGGATATGATAGAGGTATACATCTACAAGGAAGGTCAAGGTAACCCCTATGGTGCTCCGGTCAAAGATGAAGCCAATGCTAAATATAAAGTGCAATTCTTTGGCTCACAGAATTTCAGGGGAAATAAGAGGTCTTATGAACCTAATCTTTACACACGAGTACGTGCATGGAATGGCAGATCCTTGATTATTCCTAGGGGTGTAAAAGTGAAGTTTAACTTCTACGGTGCTGGCAATAGGAAGAAGCATCAGACCTTAGCTGCTGGAGAATACGACAACCTATACAGTGTATTCAATAAATGGGGATTTAGGAGTAGCAGCACCAATAATTTTAATCCATGGGCCGACATGTTTGAGGTAGACATTATTAAGGAATAGATTTTTTGTTTGATACTGATAGTACACCAGTCACATAGTGGTAAGGAAGGGGCACTTCACATGGAGTGTCCCTTTTTTTATGTGCGGTGGCATGCCAGCCCCCTCCCCCCAAAAGGTGATATTGACCATTCCCCCCTACGCGTGATTGATGAACTGGGTCCAGAACATACCTTTGGATCATTAATTATCACTAAAATATCAAATCATGAAATCTTTAATTTTAATAAAATCCTTTCTCATCCTGATGGTTTCAGGAATGTTACTGATGTCTTTCAATGACGTTGTGTACCAAGAATCCAGTGATATCCATACACTGGTCATCAAACCGGATCTGAGAGTCTCCAGAATTTCTACGCCGGGAGGACTCTGTGCTGGCATTAAGAATAAAGTGAGGGTGACCGTTACCAACAGCCAAATGGCAGGAGTCAAAAAGAAAATTCCCGTCATTTTATTCGTGGTACAGAATGGACAACCTACCACATCGTATGTAGGACATAGTACGAGTGGCATCGGACCAAATTCCAACAGTGGCATACCTGTCTACTTCAATAACGTAGTGGTTGCCAAGACAGGAAATGTGACGCTACGGGCCGTCGTAAATCCAGATCAGGAATTGCTAGAATCAGTATATAATAACAATACGAGAGTACAGCGAGTACGAGTCGCCAGAAGATGCAATGCAGCGAAGCCAGCGGTGACGGGTAAGAACCTCACCGTCACCATGTACAAGTCCGGAACATGGTATGCCGGAAGTGGCGATCCAATTTCAGGAGTACAGGTCAAAGTCCGGAAGAACGGATCAACCATTGGTACTGGCACAACTGCTGCAAATGGCAAAGTTACAATCCCAAATATTCCAATTGGAAAGGTTACGTTCGAAATTACTAAGAATGGATGTGTAGCAGAATATTACAACGGCTACAACAGTTATGGAATGCCAGGATATAATACCAATGTGAACAGGGCCATGTCCTGCAATTGATCAAGGAGAATAGGCATTTAGATGGAGGGTAGTAACGTTGGTTGCTACCCTTTTTTTATATGCGGTGCCATTCTAGCCCCCTCCCCCAAAAAGGTGATATTGGCCATTCCCCCCTACGCGTGATTGATGACCTGGCTCCAGGACATACCTTTGGATCATTAATTATCACTAAAATATCAAATCATGAAATCATTAATTTTAATAAAGTCTTTTCTCGTCCTGACACTTTCAGGAATGTTACTAATGTCTTTTAATGACGTTGCATACCAAGAATCTAATGATGTCCATATACTGGTCATTAAACCAGACCTGAAAGTCTCCAGAATTTCTACACCGGGAGGGCTCTGTGCAGGCATCAATAATAAAGTGAGAGTGACCGTCACCAATAGCCAAATGGCGGGTGTGAAAAAGAAAATTCCGGTCATTTTATTCGTGCTACAAAATGGACAACCTACTACATCGTATGTAGGACATAGTACGAGTGGCATCGGACCAAATTCCAATAGTGGCATACCAGTCTACTTCAAAAACGTAGTGGTTGCCAAGACAGGAAATGTGACACTACGGGCGGTCGTAAATCCAGATCAGGAATTACTAGAATCAGTATATAATAATAATACGAAGGTGCAGCGAGTACGAGTCGCCAGAAGATGTAATGCAGCGAAGCCAGCGGTTACCGGTAAAAAGCTAACCGTGACAGTATATCACTCCGGTTCTTGGCAAGCCGGTAACTATGATCCAATTTCAGGCGCTAGCGTTATCGTCAAAAAGAATGGAACAACCGTGGGATCAGGAACTACCGGCTCAAATGGGAAAGTCAGTATTCCTAATATCCCTAAAGGCTCAGTCAAGTTTACAATTGACAAGGATGGTTGCACTGCTGAGTACTTCAATGGCATAAACAGCTATACTATGCCTGGCTATGATGCCAAGGTAAATCGAGCGATGTCATGCAATTGATGTGAAAGCATTAATCCACAATTGGGTTTCTAATATTTAACTTGGTTCAGATATAGAATAGGGTAGTGGCTACGATAGTCGCTACCCTTTTTGAATGTGTGCATATTAGGCGAAAAACCAGTAATCTTCAACCGGTCTTTTTTGCCAGCTGGTCATGAGTGCTTCAATTTCTTTTTGTCCGTCTGGGGAAGAAACAACCACCATGATTTGAGGTTTTGATAGAGATGGTAGCGATGCATAACTCGCCATCTTAACACCATATATTTCCTTCCCAATTTTTTGCTGATTGTCACATACCCAGCGAAAATCATCTGCTCTTTCTAGAAGCAGTTTGGCCATATCTTTGCCGTTTCTGCCAGCACCCCAGAGCACTAGCGGCCGATCAAGGTTTCTATCCAGCGCATAAAAGTTTGCAATCTTCAGATCAAAGTAGCGATTGTCTTGATAGCAGTCCCAAGTGCGTGAAATGCGATCACTGCGATCGCGCCAGTAGTGCAAAATCTTGTCGATCCCAACCACCTTCAAACCATCTGCGTAGAAGCGGAAACATAAATCATAGTCTTCTGGGTATATGTCAGGATTGAAGGCACCTACACGGTCGAAGTCTTTTCGGTGAATAATCCAGCAATGAGAGGGTATGACACACTCCTTATATATTTCCTCATAGTGCCGCTGGCATCTAGCTACCTCATTAAGCCATGCTTCATAACGCAAAAATCCTCCACCCACTGAGCCCTGATCGACAAAGTGCTGGGTGCCACCCGCTATGATGGTTCCTCGTCCATATGGCAGCCATGTGTGCACTAATGTTTCTAATTTGTCGCTGGGCATGAGGTCATCGCTATCCATTCGGTTTATGAGTTCTCCTTCACTACGTGCATAACCATATCGCAATGCTGGAATTAATTTAGGCTCATCCGTATGAAAAAGTTTGATGCGCGAATCTATTTTGCTATACCTTGCTGCGATCTGCGGTGTGCGATCTGTAGAGTGGTCATTGACCACAATCAACTCCCAATGAACATACGTCTGTGCAATTACAGAATCCAGACAGGCCTGGATATAAGGCTCCGTGTTTTTGGCTGCCATGATGATGGAAACCAAGGGAAGTCTTCTTCGCATCTGGGGAGACTATTTGAGAAGATTTTCATACCAATATAGACCACTTCTTCCTGGAAGTACCAAGTCGATGTCTCCATCATTATCTAGATCTGCCGCCTTCGGATCAAGGCCCACTCCAGCTGGCCCATTCTCCTGGATGGCGTATCGCTCGAATGCTTGTCGATCGGCATCATATTCATAGCGATAGATAACCAGTGGATCATGAGCTCCCGGATCGCGACCTTCATGAGACCAGAACCTTTTGCCATTGATGAATTCCTTTGTGCCGTTCTGGTCGAGATCTACCCACAATGGACTATGACCTTGTGACCATGTGGAGTCTATAAGGTGCTTGCGCCAGACTCTCTGCTGGCCATCTCGGTACTGTTCCATCCAATAGGTGCCATAATCATGACCCATCGACCAGATCAGGTCGGTATCACCATCGCCATCCAAGTCATCTACGATCACAGGTATGGAGGCTTTACCTAGTTCAAATTCAGGGTGCCAAATCCAATCTCCATTCCTCGGATCCTGAGGAGCTTCGGCCCACCCATGTATGCCGACATAGTCTCCCATTCCATCACCGTTCACATCACCAAAGCCACAACCATGTCCCGCACCTTTTGGGTGTATGGTATGTCGGGACCAATGGGGAGCCGCTTGATCAGGAGGATTGGTCACCTCATACCAAGCCGCAAATTCCCAACCATTCGGTAGAAGATCATGCGTACCATCTCCATCGATGTCGTAAAGCCTCCCTGTTTCCATAGCTCCCGGTTCAGCAACCATGTGCTTGGTCCATTCGCCTAAGACAGCTCCCGGGTGTTCGAGCCAATAGATGGATCTGCTGCGGAAATTAACATGCACCAGATCGATCCATCCATCTTGATTGACATCTAGTTCAAGGTGGCTGTAGCCATCTGGTCTACCCTTAATAATTTCAACATCCCGCACGAAATGCTGCTTCCAGTTCGGTCCTTCATACCAGTGGGCTCCGCTGACCACATCCATGCGACCATCTTTGTTGACATCCATGACGGCACAGGCGCTATATTTCACCGTATCGCATATCACATGCAGCCGAAAGGCCAATGGTGCATTGCCATCGCGCTGACTTTGAGCCGTAGTGCCACAGCTCAATGTGCTAAGCACCGCTAAAAATACCAGGGCTCTTTTCATCATTATAATACCTATAATTGATCTTGAGATATGGTGACGGGCCACCCGGGAAATTGTTTTGCTTCGCCTTCAGTCACATTGGCATAGCGAGGCCAGCACTCAAATACAACTGACTTTTCCTTCTTATTGAATCGAATGAGTCCATATCCAGCTCCATTTGAGTCCGTATCAGGATTGGCGAAGGCATGCATAGTGATCTTATTATCAAATCCATCTAGGTAGTCTCCTGTCCAGGGTAGTGGATTGTTCGGATCATGCTGACCACCAGGCTGTTCATCTTCGGGCCACCACCATCTGCTGTAATAGTTATTGACAATGGCAGGAACTACAAATGCCCAGGGACCATCGCGAAAAGATTTGATTCCATGGTGAATCACAGTGGCCAAATGCTGATCCCCGGCGATGTGCACTGCCTTGGCAGCCTTAATGGCTTCCAGTGCTTTGTTGCGGCCGGTCTGAGGCCATCCATTGGAGTCTAAATCGGCATGCAAGCGATTTTGCTTTTGCCCATGTAAATGCGCTCCGCCACAAAAACCCGTCTGAGAGAATACTGCTTTCAGCGCTATTCCATCCCGTTTGGTGGCCCAATCATTAAGGAAAGTCAGCTGTCTTTCTCCAAGTAGAACGAGCCCTTCTAGATCGACAGTGGTTGGATCGTATTCTGGATTGTTAATGTGGTCGGGTCGAGGACCTTGCTGCGGAATTTTGCCCGCTGGACCGGACTTGAATTTTCGATCTTCGATGATGGCAAAATCCACATCGCCCAGTATTAAGTTGGTATAGTATACCCCAATACCTTGTGCAATGGGCGCGGGGTCGTACGGATCCGGTAGATGTGAGGTTTGGCACCGTTCTACCATTTTAACATATTCATGATGATATCGATAGCCTCCATCATCAGCGACCTCTTTTTTGGATTTTATGCCTCCCTCTCCCCAGAGGTTGCCCTGGCCAATATCGTGGTCATCGGGAATGCAAATGCATGGACGGTCTTTGAAGAGATCTCTGAATTGTAAACCAAATTTGATCCATGCCGCTGTATGTTCTTTATGATCATAGGATTGATCTCCGGCAAAGAACAGCAAGTCTGGATCATGGTGATCGATGTTGCGTATATAATTTGGGCGCATGCCACGATCCTTATTTGAATTGCATGACATGGCCGCCACCACGATCTGGTCCTTATCTTGAGGGTCTTTTCTTACCAGACCTTCAAAGCTGGCTTTTTCACCATGTCTAATCCGATATGGTGTATCTCTGCTATGATCCCAATCACTCACTACAAACAGGCCTGACCATCCCAAATCATTGATCCTTATCTTTTGGATCTCCTGCCAGGTGTCTCCCTCCTTTATTTCTAGCCTAACTTCTCGAGATTCTTTGGGATATAGCGGATAAAGTTGAGCGGTAAGCTTTAAGGTATGATCAGAGACGGTGTACATCCCAAATGCGACTACGGAATCCCTGTTGACTCTTAGATCAACAATTTTGCTGAGCGCCCGATTCCACCAGTCGTTTACAGCCAAAGTATCTAGATCTTCAAAAGGTGCTGCTACTGGTGGTGGAAGGTCTATGCCGAGTGGGTCATTGGGTTGACAGGAGTAGGTAAGTAGCAGGATTGTAAATGCCAGAAATGGTAGTGCTCGAGTTCGCATTTATTGAGATTTTTTTGGCAAAAAAATACCGGAAGATAACGAAATAGGGGAGAACCAAACTCAATGCTTCGTCGTGACCTGGATCATATACTTTTACCACAATGGTGAAAATAGGATGATAGCTGCCCTGACCTTATTTAGCCGGTGGCATGGTGCCAAAGACCCAATCCCAAAGTGGGCTGGACACTCCAAAAGCCTTATCAGGGAATTTGTAATGATGTAGGGCATGGTGCTTTTTCTGCTTCTTCAAAAACGAAGGCACCTTAAGGGCATGAGTCTGAAAATGCACAAAAGTATAAGTGAGGTAGCCGGTCATAAAGCCGGGAATGAATAGATATACGTAGGAGCCCAAAAGCAAGGAAAAGAACAAAAAGAGGATGCTGAGGATGATCAACCCGGGAAGGGGTGGCATCAAAATCCGATTGGTATCATGCGGAAATTCGTGGTGAATGCCATGAAAGACATATGCCAGCTTGGCAGCCAATTTTGAATTTGGGAAGTGCACATCCAGATGAAATAAGTAGCGATGGGCAAAGTACTCGAAAAGGGTCCAAGAGAAGAAAGCCCCAATAAAGATAAGAATGGCTTTGCCCGCCTGGTCAGTAATAGACAAAGAGGTCGCCTTATATAGCAATATGATTACCACCGTAGCGTACACGCACGCACTGACTAATGGAGGAGCCTTGGTAAATACCTCTAGAAATGGATAACGAAATAGTTTTCCTTGTCCCTGTGTTTTTACGGTCTCTTTCATTTCTTCAGATTGTGTGGATTGAAATGTAGTACACTATCCAAAAATGGTCAAAGTGCCAAGTCGCCTTTTTAACTGACTTTAATCACCTTTCCATTTATTTTCCAAAGATAGATACATATCTTAAGCAATTCATTAATCTGGACAGGTATGTCATCAAATCGTAGATCTTTTCTAAAAATAGGTAGCATGTTGGTGCCCTCTTCTTTCATACCTCATAAACACCTACGGCCTGCGAAGAAGCCAGTGGTCATTTCCACATGGGATAGTGGCGTCACTGCCAATCGAGGTGCTTGGTCGATACTTAGTAGCAATGGCAATGCTTTGGATGCCGTGGAGCAGGCAGGGATTGACATTGAAAATGAAGTGAGTTGTTGCGTTGGGCTGTCCGGCTATCCAGACAGGGACGGTTATGTCACACTCGATGCATGCATTATGGACCATGAGGCTAACTGCGGATCGGTAGCATTTCTAGAACGGATCAAACATCCCATCTCTGTGGCACGAAAAGTGATGGAGGAGACACCGCACATTATGCTAGTAGGTGCAGGCGCTCAACAGTTTGCCCTTGAACAGGGATTTCCCCTGGAGTCACCAGATCTTTCTCCAGAAGCACAAAAAGCCTATGAGCGATGGTTGGAGCAATCTGATTATAAGCCGGTGATCAATGTAGAGCGGCAGGATCCAATGCCAGCAAAAGGCCAGGTGCCCAAGCGACTGGAGGATGGATCTTTCAATCATGATACAATGGGCACGATCGCCATAGATATGGTTGGAAATCTTTCGGGGATGTGTACGACCAGTGGTTTAGCCTTCAAAGTGCATGGTAGGGTTGGTGATTCGCCCATCATCGGTGCAGCCTTGTTTGTTGACAATGAAGTAGGTACAGCGGTGTGCACTGGAAAAGGGGAGGAAGTGATCAGAACTGCTGGTGCTCACTTGGTGGTAGAATATATGAGGGATGGATTGGCACCTGAAATGGCTTGCCGTAAATGCATCGAACGTATTGTGGGTCGAGATAAGCAAATGGCAAAAGACTTTCAGGTTGGCATCATCGCATTGAATAAGCAGGGTGAAGTTGGAGCCTTTGCCGTGCAAAAGGGTTTCAACTATGTGGTGACCAATGATCATCAGGTAGATGAGATTATCAATGCCCGTAGTTATTTTGGATAAGGGTCTTTGCTACGATTGACAGGTGTAGGCAAGTCAGTAAGTTGGCTAATAACTGTTAGAACTTCAGCAAATGATAGCCCCTTTGCATGTACATGGTAACGGTTGTAAGCATGGACGTAGCAATACCTACTTTTGAATAAACCTGATCCGGAACAATCTTTTCATGAATGAGGGATTGACCGCAAACAGTGATCAAAACTCCAGTAGCCTCCAAGGCATCAATTAACTTGAGATTGGGATTGGGGCAGCCATAAATATCTGCGTAAGCTTCTTCATTTAGCAAGGTGACTGTGGCCCCGCCATGAACTGCCAGTACGATGTCCAAGGAATCTGAAGGCACACCTCCGAGTGAATGCAAATTCATCAGTCGAGCCACATTGTTTAGAGCAGGGTTTATTTTCTTTGGATCTTCTTGTCCGGAAACAATGTCAATGACAATCTGATAGCGAAGGTTGGGATCGGGCTTTACGGTAGCATCATGGAGTGGATAGATGCCACCAAATTGCTTGATGATGGGGTTGACAAAATCTTCCTGCTGTGCATGAAGATCGAAAAGAATAATAAGTAGGGATGTAGCAAGCAAATATCGCATCATAGTAAAACATTCCTTTGTGATCAATTCACTGAATAAATTCAAGTTAAATTTGAAAATGGGTGATTCTCCTCTTCATTACAACTCAAAATCTATTTTAGGTCCTTCATCAGATAAATATCTCGATAGAGCAATAGGTTTGTCGACGCCAATATCAGTACGTCATACTCTTCGCAATTAGCAAGGGACTTACAGAGACCTCGCTGCCATGCATAAATAAGAAATATTCATCACAGGTATCACACTTTGGCCATGGCTTCTTGCAAACCGGCTTGATTAATGCAGATTTAGCCTTGCCCTAAAATATAATCGATTTCACTGGGAAACGATAATGACTTCTTCACTTAGCTAATCAGTTATTTTTACTTACGCTCTAACTCTTGGCGAAAGAAATTAGTAGGCTCACGCACTGTGTCTATCCTCACTCTGTCCGGGATTTTCAACTAAATCATTGCATACGTTTACATAGTTTACCGGGAGTCAGATCTTACGTATAAGGCTTAGGAGTACATCTAGTAAGCCAAAGTACTTCGTATGCATAGAAAGAAGCTACAGTAGGATCAATTGAGCGCAATATTTAGATGGTCAGTGCGCCTGAAATGATGCAAGTCATTAGGCTCCTTGCTCAGGGCCATGACCCAGCGAATTAGGGGAGTGATTATTGCATGAAGTGACTGGTTATCAAATATCTGCTGGACCCAGGGGATATTGACTTTTCTATTTTGGAATATTTGAGAACTTTTCCAAGCAATAAGATCCTATATTCTGTATTCGATGTCTGCTCACAAAATAAGGCATCCTCAGCCATTATTACTTCAAATATTATCAATCAGCAATAATAATATGGTGGTGAAAGAATAGATCAAATCATCTAACTATTTTGCAGTGTGAAAAATGAACACATACCGAAAATTGAATTACATGTGCATTTGGACTGTTGCCTCAGTTTCGACGTTGTGCAAAAGTTAGATGCAAGCATCGATGAACGACAGTATAGAAAGTATTTTCGGGCAAATGGAAAATGTGCCAACCTGGCTGACTACTTGCAACGAGCAACGCGTGCGGTCGATTTAATGCAGTCTGATAGGTCGCTCAAGTTGGTCACGGATGATCTGTTCGACCAATTGGTAACAGATAGAGTCATTTATGCAGAGATCAGATTTGCTCCATTGCTACATACCCGACAGGGATTGGGAGAGGAAGAAATTGTGCGTATAGTCACGGATGCAGTAGCTGAGAATATTGAACGTACGGGTATTTCTGCCAACCTTATTTTATGCACACTGCGGCATTATTCTCAAGCACAGAGCATATCAACCGCTGAGTTGGTTTATGCCTTTAGAGATCAGGGTGTGGTAGCCCTTGATCTGGCTGCTGACGAAGCTGGATTTTCCATAGACAATCATGTCTTGGCATTTGAATATGCCAAGGCCAATGGCATGCACACAACTGCCCATGCGGGTGAAGCATGCTCTGCGGAAAGTGTTTGGGAGACAATCGATCAGTTGAAACCAGACCGCATAGGACATGGTATTAGAGCTAGTGAAGACCCTGCATTGGTTGAATATATTAAGCACCAAGGAATACATTTGGAAATATGTCCCACCAGTAATATTCAAACAAATATTTATTCGAAAATGTACGATCATCCGGTTGATCAATTATTAGGGGCAGGAATTTCTCTAAGTATTAATACAGATGGAAGGACCATTTCTGGAACCAGCTTGACCGAGGAGTATACCAAGTTGGTGCATGCATTCTCCTGGGGTTTGGCAGAATTCAGGCAAGTCAATTGCAATGCCTTAGACGCGGCTTTTATAGACGAAGATCTGAAGCGTGCATTGTCTTCAGTGATAGATAGTGCCTATGGAACAAATTTGATTTCCTCCCGGCAATAGATGTTATTGGTACCCTGCAGCCTGAAGTTGGAATAGCTCTGCATACAGCCCTTCCTGATCAAGCAATTGTTGGTGGGTACCCAGCTCAAGAATTTCTCCATGTTTTAATACAAGGATTCGATTTGCCATGCGAACGGTACTAAATCGATGCGAGATGATCACCGCTGTCTTTCCCGTTGTCAGTTCAGCAAATCGCTCAAAAGCTTGAAATTCTGCGCGCGCATCTAGCGTTGCGGTCGGCTCATCCAAAATAAGTAATTTGGCATCTTTCATATATGCCCTGGCCAAGGCCACTTTCTGCCATTCACCTCCCGAGAGATCTTTTCCCTCTGCAAATCGTTTACCCAGGACCTGTTCATATTTTTTTGGCAGGCCTTGGATGACAGGATCAGCCAGACTGTTGACCGCAGCCATTTCAATCTGGTCTTGATCGTTGATTTTCGAAATGTCGCCAATGGAAATGTTATCTGCAGCCGTGAAGTAGTAGCGCACATAGTCTTGAAATATTACGCCAATGGCGTACCTATATTGGGCCAAATCATATTCTTTGATGTTGATGCCATCGAGGAAAATATTGCCTTCATTGGGATCATAGAGCCGGGCAAGGAGTTTGACGAGTGTTGTCTTTCCTGCGCCGTTTTCTCCAACCAGGGCCAGTTTCTCTCCTGCCCTTAGGGTAAAACTAATATTCCTTACTGCCCATTCATCTGAACCCGGATATTTAAAACCGACCTTATCGAAGGTAAAACCTGCTCTAATTATTGGGGGCATTGGTTTGTTACCCTCATTGATATGCATGTTTGCCTCAATGTCCATAAAGGAAAAATAATCTTGCAGATACAAGGCATATTCTGTGATGCGAGAAAATCGTGAAAAGATGCTTTGCAACTGGTTGCGCAACCGACTGAATGATCCAGAGAGAAAAGTCAAATCTCCCAATGTGAGTAGACCGCCTACAGTGCGTAGGATGATGAGAATGTAGGCTCCGTAATAGGCACAATCACCAATGATGTGATAAACACTTCCCCATACCGTCCTGCGAATGGCCAGCTTTCTATTGGCCTGGTAATATTTGTCGGCCAGTTTTCTGAAGCGACTAGCTAAGAAAGATGAGAGTCCAAACAATTTGATCTCCTTTGCGGTAGCATCACTGGCACCAATATATCTAAGGTAATCCAGCTTTCGCCGCTCTGGAGTCCAACTGCGTACCAATGAATAGCTGGATCTACTGAAATGAGCTTCATTGAGAAAACTGGGAATAATGGCAAATAAGAGTAGAATCACAAGCCAAGGCTCAAAAACGATCAGTCCGGTTATCAAGGATAAGACCGTAATTATGTCTTGTAGCTGTCCCAATACCATTGTCATCAGAGATACTCTACCGGTGGTTTGTCGGCGAGCACGCTCCAATTTGTCGTAAAATTCAGGATCTTCAAATTGCGCGAGGTCCATTTTGGCCGCTTGCTCTATTAACTCGATCGACGATTTATTAGCATATAAATCACCCAAGAGGGTATCGAACAATGTAATACCCCTATTAAGGACATCAGAAATGATAGCCAGGAAAAGCTCCCAACCCAGCAGCCACCAGATTCTTGAATAGATGGGTGCTTCCATACTCATCTGCACCACTACTTCATCGATTATCAATTTACCCAACCAAAGCATCAATACAGGCAACACGGATTTCACTAGCCTGGATCCGACATTGGCCACAAATAGGAGGTTGCTGGTATTCCAGATCATTTGGAAGAACCGGGGCAGGTAGCGTAATGATCTTGTACTCTCCACCAGTCCAGGTTTCTTCGCTTTATTTCTTGTTGATGTAGTCATCCCTTTGTTAACCCACCGATGTACATAAAAGTTGACCTTCAAATTTAGAAACCTGCCTCGATGGTAGCCCCATGAATGTCTTATCTTTCGCTGGTAACAACATTTGAACACGTTCCTTTATGAAGCATTTTGTGGCCTACGCTAGGTTGTTTTTCTTTTTGAGCACAATGGCCATTGGTATTCTCTTTTGCATGATCAGTGCGGTGTTCGGAGGAAATTTCATCAGGAGGAACATTAAGATTCGCAAGGCCTGGATTCGGTTCGTCGCACCATTAATGGGTATCCGTATGAAGCAGACAGGATTCATACCAGATGGACCCTGTCTATTTATAAGTAACCATCGCAGTTTTTTGGATCCAGTAGTGGCTTTATATTATGTCTCCGCCTGGCCACTAGCAAAGGCAGAAATTAGCAGATATCCCCTGATTGGTTATGGGACACGCCTTACGGGTATATTATTTGTAAATCGAGGGAGCATGGACAGTAGAAGAGGAGCTAAGCATGCCATCGCCCAAGTGTTGAGCAGGGGCGAAGGGGTGTTGGTCTACGCAGAAGGAACCACAAATACGGATGCCAAAACCATTGAGCTCAAAGGTGGCTCCTTTAAAGTGGCAATGGATCTGGGCGTGCCGATTATTCCCATAGCCATCGAATATGAAGATACAGGAGACCATTGGGGAGGTAGCTCTCTGCTGACGCACTACATCAAGCAGGTAGGAAAGAGAAAAACAGCCTGTGCCATCGCCTTTGGACCTACAATCCATGGAGTAGACTATCGAGATTCCGTGCAAAAAACAAAGCTATGGATGGATAGTCAGCTGCTTGAATTTAGGCAAGAGTTTGATGCCAAATTAGATAGGTAGTTATTATTCCTGGAGAATTAAGATTTTTCCCGGCGACGATTTATTTCGTCCCTGATGCGGGCGGCTCGCTCATAATTTTCCTCGGAAAGGACCTCGTCCAGCATTTTTTGCAGGGCGTCTATCGAGTAGCTGGTTAGGGAGGTGGTACTTTTTTCCTTTTCTTTCATCACCATTCTAGGCTTTTCTTCTTCCCCCTCCTCAACACCTTCTTCCAATATCACCCCTGCCGTTTCCAGAATAAATTCATAGGTATAGACAGGGCAGTTAAACCGCACCGCCATAGCCAGTGCATCAGAAGTTCTGGAGTCTATTTCGATGATTTCACCCTGTCTCAGGCAGACTAATTTGGCATAGAAGATACCATCAAGCAAGTCATTAATGATGACTTCCTTCAAATCTATGTTGAATGTATCTAGGGCGTTTTTGAATAGATCGTGGGTAAGTGGCCGATTGGGAGTCATCCTTTCCATAGCCACAGCTATGGCTTGTGCTTCAAAAGCCCCGATCACAATGGGCAAACGCCTCGTACCATCCTGTTCACCTAAAACTACGGCATAGTTATGTGATTGAGAAACACTGTGCGACAGGGCTACAATATCCAATTGAATCTTTTGCATTTCGGCCATATGGAAGGTCCTTACAAAGCTTAAGAGCGAAAGTAATACAAAATATAATAAACGGGAACCACGACATATGTCAAGCTCACTCTACTTCTACATCTATATCAATACCCGTACCAGTTTAAGGCAAATTTAACCGTGAGAAGCCTTATACTTTTTAACTGATTCGGTAAGCCGAGGAACCACGTCAAATAGGTCACCCACCACCCCATAGTCTGCGGCTTTAAAGAATGGAGCTTCCGGGTCTTTGTTGACGACTACGATGCAATGGGAGTTATTCACACCACCGAGATGCTGGATGGCTCCTGATATTCCAATCGCAATGTATAGGTTCGGCCTGATGGTGACACCAGTCTGTCCAACATGTTCATGGTGAGGTCTCCATTCTGAATCAGCCACAGGTCTACTGCAGGCGGTTGCGGCACTGAGGGCATCAGCCAAATCCAGGAGAATCTGCCAGTTTTCTGGACCCTTAAAGCCCCTCCCTCCGCTGACCACCAATTCAGCTTCTGGCAATGGGACGGCGCCTTCCTGCTTTTTCACGTCCGTGATTTCCAGCTCCGAGGTGGGAAGATCCATCTCGATGGTATCGACGTCCAGCACTTCTCCACTCACTTCTACCTGAAAAGAATTGCTCATTAAGGAAAGCATCTTTATGTCACTTTCCATCGCATAGGTAGCAGTGGCTTTTCCAGAAAAGGCAACACTATTAACTTCAAAACCATTTTCGATCATGGGTAAACCATTAACGTTCGCTACGTAACCTGCCTCAAGTTTGACAGCAAGCCTACCAGCAATGGATTTTCCCGTGCTTGAATGACTCAGGATTAATACTGTGGCGCCTGTTTTACGCACTGCTCCAGCGATGGCTTTGGCATAAATGGCTCCGTCAAGATGCTCAGGCACATTGGGGATGTTTTTTACCTCCTTTGCACCGTACTTTCCCAGATCCGATGCATTATCGGGAGAACCCAAAGTAAGTGCGATGCAATTGGTCTGCAAAAGATCGGCCGTCTTGCGAGCATACGATACTGCTTCAAAGGCCACCTTCTTACATTTTCCTTCAGGACTCTCAGCAAATACCAATACGGACATATTTCAAATTTTATAACAATGAGATGGTTGTTGTGTAGTTATCATGGGCCAGGTATCAAATGACTTTGGCCTCTTCGGCAAGCTTTCGCACTAATGCGTCCATGTCTTCAGGATCGATCATTTCACAGGCTTCTCTCGGAGGAGGAGTGGAGTACTTGACAATTCGTGCCATCTGCGATACAGCGACCGGTTCCACCACATTAAGGGGCTTTCTTTTTGCCATCATGATTCCCCGCATATTCGGTATACGTTGCTCAGCGAGCCCTTTCGAGGCACTCAAAATGAAAGGCGATGGAAGTGCGACGATTTCATCTCCTCCTTCGATCTCTCTGGTCACCGAGGCTTTCCCATGAGCATAAGTCATATGATTGGCATAAGAAATAAAAGGCAAATCCAATAATTCTGCCAACATTGCGCCCACAGAGGCGGCGTTATAGTCAATCGATTCTTTTCCGGTATAGATGATATCGAATTCCTGGTCCCTGGCTACGTTGGCTATCTGAACGGCCACATCGTAACCATCCTGTGGATCTTTATTGACCCTAACCGCCTCATCGGCACCAATGGCTAAGGCTTTCCTAATGATGGTATCATTGTTTGCAGTTCCCACATGACAAACGGTAATGGTGCCACCATGTTCTTCCTTCATTTCAACGGCCCTAACTAAGGCATACCATTCATCATATGGATTCATGATGTATTGGACACCTTCTTTATTGAAATGCGTTTGATCTGCCGTGAAAGAGATCTTCGCTGCGGTGTCCGGCATACTGCTGATACAAACCAATTGTTTCATATAGGATGGCTTAGTGAATGATGCCAAATATAGAAAGTATCTTGTGGAGGCTAAAATCTATATTTGACCGACCTTGTATTGTTAAGATCCTTAGACTTTAATCCATGGACCGGATTGCTTATCTACAGACGATCATAGAAGAAGACCCGGAAACACCTTTTCCTTACTTTGCCTTGGCCAAAGAATTTGAAAAAAAATCTGACTTTTCAGCAGCCAAAAGTAATTACGAATACTTGCGTCATCACCACCCAAAATATGTGGGGACCTACTACCATTTAGGAAAACTGATGGAGAAATTAGACCACCTCGATGAAGCCTTGGCAGTCTATGAGCAGGGTATAATTGTGGCCGAAGAGCAGAATGATTTGCATAGCAGATCAGAGCTGCAAGGTGCCAAAGACATGTTAACGATCTAGGAGGTCAGACTTCAATGGCTCCGGCAAAAACTTTTTGTGCCGGACCACAGAGCCAAATGTTTTCAAATCCCGCTAAATTCCTTTTGAATTTAATGCTAAGATGGCCACCTTTCGTCTTTACCTTAATCTTGCTGTTCGTCAACTCATTCCTAAGGGCATGTGCCAATGCAGCTGCAGTGACACCCGTACCACAACTCAAGGTCTCATCTTCGACACCGCGTTCGTACGTTCCCACAATGATTTGGTCTGAGTGCACCTCCACAAAGTTGACATTGATGCCATTGTCCTTGAATCTATCTGCATATCGGATAGCCCGCCCAGCATCCACAATGTCGATGTCATCTAAATCTTCGACAAATGCAATATAATGGGGTGAGCCTGTATCCATGATGTAGTATCCCTCACCGATTTCAACAGCTTCCAAGTTTTGCATCTTCAACTCAATAGAGCCATTCTTCATGATCTTTGCTGTATGGATGCCATCTACTGCTTCAAATCTGCCACTTCGGTCAAATTTGCCTAGGTCGCGACTGCATGCCACCGCGCATCGTGCTCCATTTCCACATAATGATCCCTCTTTGCCATCCGCATTGAAGTAGGTCATATTGAAAGCGTTTTTGGGGGAAGCTTCCAATAAGATCAACCCATCTGCACCAACACCAAATCTGCGATGGCAAATGTGCTTGAGGATTTCTTGATCCTTGGCAGATAAGTGCTGGTCAGTAAACTGATCAATAATTACAAAATCATTACCTGTGCCCTGGTATTTATAAAAAGGGATCTGCATTTAGTTTTGAGCTTCAATCTGGTGGTCAATAGGCAGGTCATTGTCGGCCAGGTAGCACTTTCGTGCCATCATGACAGTCAACATGAACACAATTAAACCAAGGCTCAGATAGGAGATTTTCCAACCCCAGATATTGCCGAGATAGCCATCAGTTTCATCTGTGTCGTTTTGATCTTTCAAGGGCCCAATCTTGCTCTGCGTAATGGGAACGAACTAAAGGGTCCTTTTGTTCGCTCGAGCTCAGCAAAAAGTTTATTCATTTTCAATAAGTAGTCCTTGGCTTTGCGGTCATATCAAAACTCACTTGGCTATTTTTCTGTTCAGTTATCAAAAGTTGGAAAGGTTTTGGTTATTATAGCGTTAAAGGTGTATGAAGACTTGAGCAGTTAATTGATTGTTTGATAATTTTCTGAGGGACACCCAAAAAAGGAGCACATGAAGAATATTGGATTGATGGTAATCGTGGCACTTTTGAGTTCTATCATCACGGTAGGGCTTTTTAAGTCTTTCGATGCACGTGAGAAGATTATCATTAGAGAAGCCATGCCTTCGCAGCGAGCAGCCCTAGCAGAGCGGCCTGTAAATCTCGCTCCTCGGCGTTCGGTCATCGTCAATACACCTACCGATTTTGTTACGGCTTCCACTTTGGCCACACCTTCTGTCGTGTTTATCAAAACCTTACATGCCAATAAGCGCAGCTACTGGAATTATAAGTATACCGCATCTTCTGGGAGTGGTGTAATCGTATCTCCAGATGGATATATCGTGACCAATCACCATGTGGTCAGTGAGGGTTCTGAGATAAATCTGACCTTAAATGACAAACGGAAATATTCTGCTGAATTGGTGGGAAGTGATCCAACGACAGACATAGCCTTACTCAAGATTGATGCTAAGAACTTGCCTTACGTTTCATTTGGAAATTCTGATTCTCTACAAATTGGAGAATGGGTGATGGCCATTGGCAATCCATTCCGGCTAGAGTCAACTGTCACCGCTGGTATTGTGAGTGCCAAAGCCAGGAATATCAGTATTTTGGACAATGAGGCTAGCGTGGAATCATTCATTCAAACTGATGCCGTGGTCAATCAGGGCAATAGTGGCGGAGCCTTGGTCAATACTAATGGAGAATTGGTGGGCATCAACGCTGCTATCATCACCCAATCAGGAAAGTATGAGGGATATTCGTTTGCGATACCTAGCAATTTGGCTAAGAAGGTCATTGCTGATCTACGGGAATTTGGTGAGGTACGTCGAGGAATATTGGGTGTAAGTATTAAGAACATCAATGACGAGTTGGCAAAGAAAATCGGGCTAAAGGAAGTGAAAGGGGTCTATCTCGATTATGTGAATCCCAATAGTGCTGCCAAGAAGGGTGGTCTGCAGAGTGGTGATGTCATTACAGGAATTGATGGTACGTTGACCAACACATTTCCACAATTGCAGGAAATTATTGCCCGTAAACGGCCAGGAGATCTATTGCAGGTGTCATACTTTAGGGACGGTGAATCTGCAAATGCAGAAGTGCGGCTAGAGCAAAAGATTGTCCGTGAACTAGATCCGATGATGGTAGAAATCGGATTTGAGCTGAAAGATCTTTCAGATTCTGAGACCCGAAAATTTGGCAAATCTGGTGCAAAAGTAAACAGCATCTATCGCGATAGTAAGATTATGGCTACCAACATGGATCTGGATTTCATCATCACCTCTGTCAATGGTGATCCAGTCGCTAATGTAGTTGAAACCCTCGAAGCCATTAGGAATGTGAAGGCCGGAATCGTAGAACTCGGTGGCTTCTATCCCCAATTTGAAGGTGAATTCTTCTACGCATTTCGCGTAGAGGATGAAAATAACTGATTCTACTTTAGATCAGTAGGTCGCAACCGTTGAATGACATTTATGGTGTAATCAATCATGGCGTCGTCTAGGTCAAGGTGTGTCACCATGCGGATGAGATACTTGCCCATAGCCGATGCTGCAATGTCATGCTGGAGTAGCACCTCCACAAATCGATCACCGTCGTAAGATTCGTCCAGTTCAAAAATGATAATATTGGTCATTACTGGATTGATAGTTTTTATGAACGATTTTTCGGATAGGGCTGCCCCTATTTTCTTTGCGCGATGATGGTCTTCGCTCAGTCTCGCTATGTTGTTTTTTAAAGCAAATAGACCGGCAGCTGCCATAAAGCCTGACTGTCTCATTCCACCCCCCATAACTTTTCTATATCGCCTGGCCTGAGAAATAAAGGAGGCCTTACCTAAAAGTAGCGAGCCAACTGGTGCGCCCAATCCTTTAGATAAGCAAATGGAAATACTGTCGAACAGCGCACCCCATTGTGCAGGTTTTTCCTTTGTTTCTACCAAAGCATTAAACAAGCGTGCTCCATCTAAATGTAAGCCGATGCCTCGCTCATCACAAAGTTGCCTTATGGGGTAGATCTCTTCGAGGCGATAGTAGCTACCTCCACCTTTGTTGCTGGTATTTTCGATCACTACCAAAGCTGTCTTAGGGAGCCATCCGCGGTTTGGTTTGATGGCATCACTTATTTGATCGGCATTAATTTTTCCATTGTTGCCTTTGATCAGGTTTACGGCGGCACGAGCATTGTAAGCATAGCCTCCCGTTTCGTATTGGTATACATGTGAGGTTTCGTCACAGATCAATTCTGTTAAATCATCACAATGCATCTGTATTGCGATTTGATTGGTCATGGTGCCTGATGGGCAAAACACTGCTGCATCCATACCAAAGAGCCTTGCAGCGTACTGCTCCAGTGCGTTTGCAGTGGGGTCCTTGCCAAAAACATCATCACCTACCTCAGCCATAAGGATGGCTTCCAGCATAGCCGTGGAAGGTTTAGTAACGGTATCACTAAGTAGATTTACGTGCATACGAGGTAGATCTCCGGTGCCATATTCTTCTGTAAGAGGATGTGCCACCAAATATAGTGTTTTGTCCATCTCGACTGCCAGGTCTTGACTATTTTGACAACTGCACTGTTAGAGAAAGTTACAGGCTATTCCTGCTAATGGGTGTATATTTGCAGCTTATGCAGCATCTTAGAAATTTTTGTGTCATTGCCCACATAGATCATGGCAAAAGTACCCTCTCAGATCGACTATTGGAAGTAACCAATGCTGTGTCGGAGCGTGCCATGAAGGATCAGGCGCTGGATGACATGGACTTGGAGCGCGAACGCGGAATAACGATCAAGAGCCACGCGATCCAGCTATATTATAAAGATACAGATGGGCAAGACTACACATTCAATCTAATCGACACACCGGGTCATGTTGATTTTTCGTATGAAGTATCCAGATCTATTGCTGCATGTGAGGGAGCGCTATTGCTGGTAGATGCAACTCAAGGCATTCAAGCCCAGACTATATCCAATCTGTATTTGGCCATTGAGCATGATCTAGAGATCATTCCCATCATTAATAAGATCGACATGCAAAGTGCTATGACGGATGATGTGGCAGATCAGATCATCGATTTGATAGGTTGTAGCAGGGAAGAGATCCTTCTAGCCAGTGGAAAGACTGGTCAGGGAGTACCCGGAATATTGCGAGCAATCGTAGAGCGTATACCGGCTCCAAAAGGTGATCCAAAAGCACCGCTGCAGGCATTGATTTTTGATTCGGTATTCAATCCATTCAGAGGAGTCATCGTCTACTACAAAATAATGAATGGCACTTTGAGCAAAGGTGATCTTGTTCGTTTTGTCAATACAGGTAAGGAGTATGAAGCCGACGAGATCGGAGTGTTGCAGCTTGAACAAAAACCGGTACAGAAACTTGAAGCAGGAAACGTTGGGTACATCATCACAGGGATTAAAGTTTCTAAAGAGATCAAAGTAGGGGATACTATAACACATGTAGACCAACCATGTAAAGAAGCCATCCATGGTTTTGAAGATGTGAAGCCCATGGTGTTTGCCGGCATTTTTCCCATCGAAAATGAAGATTTTGAAGACCTGCGAGACAGCTTGGAAAAGCTGCAACTAAACGACGCTTCTTTGATATTCGAGCCCGAATCGTCTGCTGCACTCGGCTTCGGGTTTCGCTGTGGCTTCCTGGGTATGTTGCATCTCGAGATCGTGCAAGAGCGTCTTTCGCGTGAATTTGATCAGGAAGTAATCACTACGATTCCGAATGTATCTTACTATGCCTACCTGAAAAAGACACCAACCGAAGGGATCCTGATTGACACACCCAATGATATGCCAGATCCAACCTTATTGGATCACATTGAAGAACCCTACATTGAAGCGCAGATCATTACCAAGCCGGATTACATCGGTACGATCATGAAGTTATGTATGGATAAGCGCGGCATCCTCGCCAAGCAACATTATCTGACGACTGAACGCGTAGAACTTACCTTTGAATTGCCCCTCGCAGAAATCGTTTTTGATTTTTATGATCGACTCAAATCCATCACGCGTGGATACGCCAGTTTCGACTATGCACCACTTGATTATCGCACTTCTGACCTAGTGAAGTTGGATTTGCTGCTTAATGGAGACCTGGTAGATGCGCTATCAGCACTGGTGCATCGAGAAAAGGCTGCGGCTTTTGGTCGACAGATCTGCAAGAAGTTGAAAGATCTTTTACCGCGTCAACAATTTGTGATTGCGATACAAGCGGCCATTG
The DNA here is from genome assembly GCA_013001595.1 of Saprospiraceae bacterium. Classification (GTDB taxonomy): domain Bacteria; phylum Bacteroidota; class Bacteroidia; order Chitinophagales; family Saprospiraceae; genus JABDMH01. The sequence continues at coordinate 63,496 of JABDMH010000106.1, forward strand.
GAGCCAAGATAGTGGCGAGGGAAACCATTTCCGCCCTGAGAAAAGATGTAACAGCAAAATGCTATGGTGGTGACATCACCCGAAAGAGAAAATTACTGGAAAAGCAGAAAAAAGGTAAGAAGAAAATGCGTCAAGTGGGCAATGTGGAAGTTCCGCAGAAAGCTTTTCTTGAAGTGCTTAAGCTGACTGACTAGTGTTACTACTGCTACCTTTCTAGGGGTGTAGCATAACTCAGTACATTAGTGGATAATCAACCTTTTCGTGACTTGCTCACCTCTCAAAATAACGTTTAGCAAATAGATTCCCTTCGGCAGCCGCCCTGGCTGGATGCGGACAATAGGCTGTACAGGCATCTCAACTGCATAGACTTTCTTGCCGGTGAGATTGGAGATGCTGAGGTCAAAATCTCCGAACAATTGTGCTGGGAATGTGAGATCAAATGGGCCTTGGGTGGGATTGGGACTGATTTGAAAGTCTCTCAAGAGGCTAGATTCAAAGAGAGGAGTAGGATCATCTACGATGACGGTGGTCTGAAATGTGCAAGCATTATCGTCTGTGATTTGCAATTGATAGCTGCCCAAGGTGAGTGCTCGAGGGTTCTGTGCGGTAGAGACCACTGTGCCTCCCTCTGACCATGCAAAATTGAAAGGAGGAGTGCCTCCAAGGGGTGTGATGAACACATTGGCTTTGTCTGCATTGGGGGTTATACTATCCACCCGTATACCCAAGTCGACGGGCTCACCTACAAAAACCGTTTTTACAAAACGACAGTCGGCACCATCCGACACAGTTACCATATAACTTCCCGGTAGAAGATTGACAGCGGTTTGGGTGTTTTGATCATTGTTCCAAGCAAAGGAAAACTGTTTGTCAGTTTGATCTATCTCTACAGTTGCAGAGCCATCATCATCACCCGGACAGGACACATCGCGTACATTAATATCGGCATCTATGATCTCCTCTATGGTAATGTCAAATGAGCATACGGTACGGAATTCACCACCATTTGTGATGTAGGTATACGTCTCCGTCGTCGTTCCCAAAGGGAATTTGGCACCAGGCCCTAAAGCAGCTTGCGTAAGTACAGCCCCTTGAGGACAATTGTCTACGACCTGTGGCCGCAAATAGTTTACTGTACCATCACATGCCTTAACCGTAGTATCATTATGGCAGATAAAGTAAGGCTCCAGAGTGTCCAATACAATTACTTCATAATCTCGGGAGGCGATGTTCAAGTTTTGGTCAATGACGGTAAACTCTCGAAAATTTCGTCCGATGTTGCTGCAGTCAAAGACCGATTGTTCGATTTGAATATCTAGGATGCCGCAATTGTCGAAACTTCCCGAATCAACTGCCTCAGCACTTATTTCTGCTACACCAGCCTCATTCAGATATAGCGTGATGGCATCTCGAATAATGGGTCGGGGAGGATCGCGATCCTCAATTTCAACGATTTCGCCGACTGTGGCAGAGCATCCCATTGCGTCGCTGACGGTAAGCTCATAGCCACCCGAAGCCAGTCCCGAGATGTTGCGTGTGGTATCACCATTGCTCCAGCGATAGCGGATGGGTGGGGTTGCACCAGCTACAATAATGTTGATTTCGCCTGTGGGATTCTCATCACAGGCCGTAGGTTCGACATTGATGGAAATCACCAGACTGCAATCCGGTATTTCCAAGGTCGTCGAATCACTGAGTTGGCATCCATTGTCATCAATGACCTGCACACTATAGCTGCCTTCACCGACATTCTCAATGATAAAATCATCGCCACCATTGTTCCAGAGATAATCATAAGGAACGGTTCCTCCAGTCACACTAACGGCAACCGAGCCATTTAAGGCAGTCTCAGAAGTCGGAGTTGTTTTCAAAAAGGTCAACATCAGTGCCTCGGGCTCGGACAAATTTATGGGATCTAGGATGTGCCGGTTGTTTAGATTGTCGGTAATGGTGCAGCGATAGGTGCCCTCGTCTAATCCGGCAATGTCCTGACTTACTTGGCCTGAGTTCCAAATATAGGTATACGAAGTCCCGGGACCGTCCACATCCAGGTCGATGGATCCATCATCTGATTCAAAACAGCGGGGGTCATTGGCTTCTTCTACGGTGACTTTAATGAGCGTATCGAAGGGAAGTACTTCACCACTATAGGCTTGCACAAACGCATACAGCTCATCGGCATCGATTCTCCCTAAATTAAAGATTGTTTTATCAGGATAGATGCCATAGATGGTTGGTCTTTCGTCTGGCTGATAGGCTTCATTTGCGGTGGAAGTATCAATAATTGGGTAGGGAGTATTAAGTGTCCAATTTCCGGCAGTAGCTGTTGTTCCACCTTCGATATCTTCCCTTCCCATGATCGAGTCTTTTTCAATAAATAAGACGGTGGCTTCATTCGAGCCATCTGGTCCGTAGAGATTGTAAAAGTCTTGCATCACTCCAGTCTGGTGATGATTCCAGCATACTTGACACCATGCTTCGGAGAAATTGAGGATGACGGTCTTTCCCTGACTTAGGTAGCTATACAAATGATGTTGCTGACCATTGATGTCATAGAAGTTAAAGTCTGGGGCGATGGATCCGTCTGGAAGCTGAGCAAGTAAGAGGGAAGATATGCTCAGAAAATAGATGGTAAAAACTGACTTCATTTTCACCGATTTTGGTAAAATATTCTAAATCAAGATATTACATAATAAGTGGCTGTGCAAGGGACCACCTAAATTTTACATAGAGCCTGCTTTGCAAAGGCTTATATAATATAAAAATACTTAATTTATTATTATCTGATTTTCAACATGCATTTTTACAGAAGTGGGAATCAGGTGGCTTTGAAAAATTCAGGTTGTGCAAAAGACTGAATGTTGTCAACCCGACACTTGCGGGTCTGCAGCATAGCTATGCTGTAAGGGAAGCTACGTCTTTGAATAAGGAATCTACAAAGGCCTGTTTATTAAAGATTTGCAATTGCTCCATTCCCTCTCCGACACCGATGTACTTGATGGGTATTTTAAATTGATCGGAGATTCCGATGGCTACACCACCTTTAGCGGTGCCATCCAGTTTGGTCAGGGCCAATGCGGTCACATCTGTGGATTCGGAAAAGCGTTTACACTGCTCAAATGCATTCTGACCTGTTGTTGCATCCAGTACTAACAGCACTTCATGGGGAGCTCCAGGTAGCTTCTTACCAATAGAATTGCGAATTTTGGTCAATTCCTTCATCAGATTGACCTTAGTGTGTAGCCTACCCGCGGTGTCGATAATGGCTACATGTTTGTCTTGATTGATGGCATGTTGGACGGTTTCGTATGCCACGGCGGCAGGATCGGATTTCATGCCTTTGCTGTAAAAGTCTGATCCAGCCCGTTCTGACCATATTTTTAATTGATCAACAGCTGCGGCACGAAAGGTGTCACCTGCTCCCAGTACTACGTTCCATCCTTTTTGTCGGTATTGATACGCGATTTTACCAATCGTAGTGGTTTTTCCGACTCCGTTTACCCCAACGACCAGAATTACGTGAGGCTTTTGGTCTTGTGGAAAGGTGAAATCTTCGAGATCTACCGCGTTGTTTTCACTGAGTAGGTCTACTATTTCTTTCTTTAATATGGAGTTCAGCTCGCTGGTGGACACATACTTGTCTTCCGCAACCCTTGCTTCAAGTCGCTCGATGATCTTAATTGTTGTATCAAGACCGATATCTGCGGATATCAAAATTTGCTCCAGCTCATCCAGGATCCCATCGTCAACAATCGATTTTCCGGCGACTGCTCTAGTGATCTTGGAAAAAATGTTCGTTTTGGTCTTTTCTAGGCCTTTATCTAAATCTTCCTCGCGTTTTTTACTGAAAAATTTGTCGAAAAAACCCATAGCACCAAAATGTTATTGAAGTCGAAATGGAAATGCTCCGCCATCCAGTCAGTGGCGACCAGAATGCTCAAAGCATGGGCAAGATAGCGTCGTGGAATTTGGCTACTTACTGAAGAAAGCTTTGGCCTCGTCCTTATGGATCATGACTTCTTTGTACATGTACTTGCCGGTCTTAGGATCCTTGATGGGCTTAACTACTTTGACAAAATCTTTGCCGGTACCTGCATTTGCGGCACGCTGACTTACTCTTGCGTTCTTACTAACTTTTGCCATGTTGCACTACTTTATTTCTTTATGAATTGTGTACTTCTTGAGAATGGGATTAAACTTCTTCAACTCCAAACGATCGGGTGTGTTTTTTCTATTCTTCTGGGTTACATATCTGGAAGTTCCTGGTTGACCTGACTGTTTATGCTCAGTGCACTCCAGAATGATTTGAAGACGGTTGCCTTTAGATTTCTTTGCCATGATTAGATTTTTTAATACGATTAGAGCTTAACACCAGTGTGTACACCTTTGCGCTCTAATTTTTTCAAATAGGCATATAAACCTAGTTTGTTAATGTTTTTGATTGCCTTAGCAGACACCTTTAGGGTGACCCATTTGTCTACTTCTGGGATATAGAACCTCTTTTTTTGCAGATTAGGAGCAAAAACACGCTTGACCCTTTTATTGGAATGTGATACCGTATGGCCACTGATTGGACGCTTTCCGGTCAATTGACATACTCTAGACATAATGCAAAAATTCTTTGTTATCTAATATTGTTCTTGTTCTAGTGACCTCGGCAGGATTCGAACCTGCAACCTCTTGATTCGTAGTCAAGTGCTCTATCCAGTTAAGCTACGAAGCCAAATTTCGATCTTATCTTTTCTGCAGTCGCCAAATTGCCCTTGGGTTCTCTTACACGCCAGAACTTCAGTATAAGGCCCGCCTAGAAACAAATTGGACGCAAATGTACGTTTAATTTGGCTTATTTGGAAGCACTCGTTTTGAAAAAGTCAGGGCCAGCAGGCCACGTTTCATCTGGTCCATGTATCTAGGATTATTGAAAGCACGTAGAAAGACTATGAAACATCTATACTTTCTTATACTCCTACATATCCTCGGTCCACCAGCGACCATAGGGGCAAGTGAGTGTGCACTGGATTCCCTGACCATGACGGTTAATCATTGCGATGGGGAGACCTTTTATGTCTACGTGGATTTTGATTTTAATGATGGAGTAGGGGAGGCGTTTAAAATCGTTGGAAATGGTGAAAACTACGGACTGTTCGACTATGATAAACTGCCCATTAAACTAGGGCCCCTTCCAGCTGACAAAGAGATTCACTATGAATTTGGCCTCTCTGACGCACAAGATAGTACGTGTCAACTGATGTACGAATTGGGTGTAGTGCATTGTCAGGATACTTGTGCAGTGACATACCTAAACGTGGAACTTTCAGAATGTAATGACGAAGGTGTGTTTGATGCCTACATCAACTTTGATGCGGAGGGATTCGATCACTTTGACGTTTATTACAATTTTGAAGCAATTGGCTTTTACCACATCGAAGAACTTCCGATAAAAATCAAAGGGATCTCGGCGTCTGGAAAAGATGCTGAATCATTTAAGATCTGTGCCAATGATCGGACCAACTGTTGCCAGATCATCGAGGTGCCTAGTGTAAACTGCCATGATGCCTGCTTGCAAGATCTGATCTTGACTCTCGTTTCTTGTGATGGAACTGTGGCTGAAATCATGGTGAATCTGGGATATGATGGAGAACATAGCGAAAGCTTCCTTTTGAAAGGAGATGGTGTTGAATATGGACAATTTGCTTACGCCGATTTACCCATTGCTGTGGAAGTGGCCACTCATGACCATAATTACTACGAGTTTTTGGCCATTGATATAATGCATCCTGATTGTGTCGCACATGGCATGATAGGGGCTTCTTGTGAGCTGGAGTGCACCCTGAAGGAATCTAGAGTCAACGTCATTTCCTGTTCCGATGGGCTGATGGATGTGGAAATAGACTTCGTACCCGCCGAAGACAATGCGATGCGATTTAGTGTTCAGAGCAATGGATTTTTGCACGGCCACTATGGATATGAAGACCTACCGATAGCATTACTGGGTCTGGCCGCGGACGGTTCTACAGACTATGAATTTATTATTAGCGATAGTGCTAGCCAATCTTGTTTGGGAGTGCTTGAGCTGGCTGCGATCTCCTGCCAATGTGCAATTGATAGTTTTATCATCGCATCGGGAGATTGTCATACCGACAGCAGCTATGTCGTGGAATTGGACTTTAAGACGAGTGCGTTCATCACTTTTGATCTGTATGTCAACGATGCTTATTTTGACAACTATCAAGTGGCTAATCTGCCTATCCGATGGGAAGATTTCCCCTCTTCTGGAAAAGAAGAAGATAAAATTAAGATCTATGGCCAAGGAAGCGAAGAGTGTTATCTAAAGACTTACCTCGTTACCCCTTCATGTAAGAGGAATTCCTGTGGTTTGAATGACCTGGCTATGGAAGTGACAGATTGCAAAGATGGAGAGGCTTTTGCTTGGATCAATTTTCATCATGATGCTGATCAAAGTGCATATTTCACTGTTCATGGCAATGGAAAGGAGTACGGTAAGTTTGCGTACGAATCCCTACCGGTGAAAGTTGGTCCTTTGCAGGGAGATGAAGCAGGTGCCTTTGAACTGGTGATCAAGGATCGCGAATTTCGATATTGTTCCTTGGTTGTGGAGGGGCAGCTGGACTGCGCACCCGACGAATGTGCCTTCTATGATATAGAAACCGTGATCAATGCTTGCGAAGACTCTCTACTCTTTACCTTCACCTTAGATTTTTCTATGGGCAATACCCCGCATTCGGAAGCATTTATTATTGACGTTTGTGAAGAAACATTCATTTTCAATTATTCAGATCTACCCGTTGAAGTAGGACCTTTTGCTGGCGGTGAAACCTTTTATCATTTTTCAATCCGTGATACTTCAATCACGTGTGAAGCACAAGCAGTTATCGGTAGAGTGATTTGTGAAGAGCAATGCGATTTTGAGGATGTGGAGACGGAAATAATTGAGTGCCTACAAGACTCTTTGTATGTGCTCCGCATTCACAAAATAGCATCCTCGTTCACTGCCTTTGACGTATATGTGAATGAAGATTATTATGGCTTCTTTCCACTTGAGTCACTACCGATAGATCTAACCATTTTCGGAGATGGCTCTGCTGATCTGCTTACCATCTGTGTCAGCGATAATACGACATGTTGCATTGCCAGAGAAATCGATCCGGAGCTTTGTCAACCTGATCTACCATGTGAGATTGTTAGCTTTCGTGCAGATAGTATTATTTGCTCTGGGAACTCTTTTTATCCCATTCTGAGCATCGCACATATGGGGCCCAGTGAGGCCTTTATCCTTCGAGGCAATGGTAAAAATTATGGCACTTTCTTATATGAGAACAACCCCATCAAGATCGGTCCATTGCCAATCGGAGATAAGGAATATGAGTTTGAAGTGCGTGATGCAAACAATGAAGAATGTGTATCGTCCATTGAGCTGGTACAAGTGGTTTGTGAATCAAGTCTTCTTCTCCCAGATCAGCATTTACTGGTCTTGGAAAGCGGCGGTAGAAAGGCACTATTTCGCATCCCAGACATGGTCGCAGAACTGTCACTGTTAGAGATATTTGATGTACAAGGTCGCTTAATAAACCAACGCAGGTTTTCCAGTGATTCGGATTATATAGTGATGGAGATTCCACCTCTAATGGGTGGGATGTATGTGTTGAGATTGCAAAATATTTCAGGCATGATGGAAGTAAGGCGATTTATCATGTACTGAGCACATTTACGAGAAGAGATTTGGCCTGATCAGAGCCGACATAAGTAAAGCCTTATTTATTACTTTCCCTTGGAATCCTGCTCATATGAGCAGGATTCCCTTTTTAATGGCATGAGTATAAAGGGGACGAAGCTCTCAACTGAAAAGTTAGGTGACTTCCGCAGCTACTTGGAGATTTTTACCACTTTTTGAAGTCCATGATGCTGACTGTCTTTGAGTTGTACCAGGTACGTCCCCGATGGCCAGTTGGCGGTCTCAATTTGAAGGATTCTGCTTCTACCTGGTGGTGGTGATTCCTGGTAGATGATTTTCCCAACAACATCATAGACCGCTAAACGAAGGTTGTTTCCAAAATATCGTGCATCAATATGGAGTTGAGCTTCAAGTGGGTTGGGATAGACGATAAAAGACTGTTCCATAAGATCTTTGGTTCCAGTGACCATATCTGCGGTATTCATTAGATTCAGCCGACCACCACTCACCGTTTTCCCCTGTAAAGTGGGTAGGGGAGTTGTTCCTTCGAGGATGTAGCGTTTTAGTTGACGTATGGCCTCAGTTGGGCTTAGCCGAGCATCGTCGCAGAAGGTTGCCTTATCTAAACTGTAAATAAGACCAATGGCACCACTGACATGAGGTGTGGCAAAACTAGTACCACCCGTAGTCTGATATCCGTTACTTTTATCCGCTACATAGATCCCTTCCCCTGGTGCACTTAAGTCAACGTTCTCTTCACCAAATCCTGCAACGCTGAGCTCATCTTGTTCATCAGAATTGGTCACCACGATGAGATAGTCACTTGAGCAATCACTGGGAAAATCACCGAACACATCGGTATTCACTTGATCATTTTCTGTAGAGCCAACTGTCAGAATACCCACTTCCCCCAAATCATTAAACATGTCACACAGTACCTGAAAATCCTCCTCGAATCCGCCTTCATACCCCCATGAGTTGTTCAGGGCAACGATGTAGGCACCTTCAGCGCCGTTGGTGTCATTGTACTTTTTCCGCAGCGCGCGAACATATTCAAAAGCTTTTATGGCACCGGCTTCATCACTTTCCTGTGAGCTAATGATCAGGAGTTTGACGTGCCAATTGATACCTGCCATCCCGAGGCCATTATTGGTGTTGCTGGCGATTACACTTGCCACTGCTGTTCCGTGATAGTCTTCTTCGTCCACGATATGTTTGTCATCATCCGTGTCTACATTAAGGCCGAGAAAATCGTCTTTGTATCCATTTCCATCGTCATCAAAACCATTATTTGGGATTTCCTGTCGATTTTTCCAAATCAGATTTTGCATGTCTTCATGTTCGAGATCAAATCCGAAATCATTGACGGCAATGACGATGGTGTCTCCACAGGGGGTTATACCTCCCATAGTCCTGTCCCAAAGTTCTGGGAGGCCAATTCGCGCCAAGTTCCATTGACTGGAAAAGAAGGGATCATTGGGTGTAGCAAAACCACCTCTTTTCTGCATCCGGCGATTGCGGCGTACATAAAGCACATCAGGGCGGGTAGACAGTTCGTCGATTAAGGCACCAACGTCCTCGCCAGCTGGAACCGAAAGGAGGTGAATGTTCTTGCGTTTTGACAAAACAGCTGTATGTGATTTCTTCGCCCTAGCATGCTGATTGAATACCTGCGTGGTCGAAGTGTAGGGACTTAGCTGAATGATCAGTTCGGCAGGGCCTTGGTCTTCAGACTGGCTCATGAGATCGGTATGAAATAGCGCAATAAGCGCTAAAACTATGTGCCAACAGTGTTTGAAAGTGGTCATTGCCATTAATGTCGCTTGTTTACATGTGCAGCTGACATCCTCAATTTTCAACGACGAGCGCTAGCATATTGATGCCATTGAAAGCTAGGTCAGACACGTTGTCAATACCAAACAACTCTAAATTAGCAATCTCTTTCCAAAGGTTATCTCCTTTCACATCTAGATGGTAAATGCGACTGCCCTTTGCCATGACAATCGAACCATCTGCCAACACAGTAAACCGATCTACACCGGGTATCGTTTTTTTGATGATTTCTGACCTGCTCCCAGGTAAGATGCGTTTAAGAAACCAGTAATCGTCAGCGTGCTTGTGAATAAAAATGGTCTCACCTTCAGGCCCTTTCTTCAAACATTGTCCTACGTGATTACTCACATACTGCTTTTTACCCGTCTTTGGATGAAATAGGTGTAGGCTCGACGGTGAGGAGGCTTCGTACAGCGCCAACCATTCCTTGTCAAGAAAACAAAACTCCCTTAGGTTCTGTGGAAGTTTAGCTAAGGCATTTCCACCGGAAGAGAGGTCAGAAGGATATTGCCAAATCATGTGATTTCCCTGTAGACTGTCGTACACTACACAGGCAATATGTTGCTTGTTGGGGCTATGTTTGGGCGAGTACTCCTGATCAGCAGTTTTAGTGATTTGACGAATGCTATTATCAAAGATGTTCAGCTGGATAATGTCTCGCTGGCCCCCTTTGTCTATGGACGAAACCAACAATTGGTAAGTATCTGCAAATGATGGTTCAGCTATCGTGATGTTAGAATCGAATGCTGAGAGGTATCTTGGATTGGACAGGGTAAATTGATCGCCTACTTCACTTAGATCAAATAGAAAGATCTCGGTATCCTGCGCCGAGAGTAAGTTGGTGAGCAGCAATGCACTAATGAGCACCCGCATACTATTCAAATTTTCGAGCTCCAGTAAAGATGCGATTCCAGCGGATGCCATTTTTCATATCGCCATATTTCGTTGAAAACCAGATGAACAGTGGCTTTCCTACCACATGGTCTTCCGGGACATATCCCCAAACCCTCGAATCTTCCGAATTATGGCGATTGTCGCCCATCATCCAGTAGTAGTCCATCTTAAAGGTGTACTCGCTGGACTCCTCCCCGTTGATATAGATTTTGCCATCAGAAATTTGCAAATCATTATGTTCGTATACATCGATGATGCGCTTGTAGGGAGCAATCGTCGCTATTGTAATTTGTACCGTTGCGCCCTTCTTCGGGATGTAAATAGGGCCGTAATTATCTACTGTCCATTGGCTGTTATTATAAGGAAAGAGTGGACGAACCGACTGAGGAAGCAGTTCGACCGTGACATTTCCCATGCCCCTGATTTTTTCTACTTGCTCATTGTTCAGCATAAAAATTGGATCTCTACTGTCATCTAGGTTCACATCCCATTCCTGCAGGCGTTTCAGATTTAGGGGTGATTGAGAACGCACTACATAGGCAAACTGTATTTTATCGGGATTTTGCACTGCTTTCCCATTGATATGTACTTGCCGATCAATGATTTGCAAACTATCTCCAGGTAGTCCTATGCATCGCTTTATATAGTGATCCATTTTGTCCATTGGTCTGCTAATAACTTTGTCGCGAATGTCTCCCATATTGGGCATACTACCGCGTTTGAAGTCATAAACACTATAGGTGCGAGCAGGAGTTATAATAACACTGTCGCCTTCGGGATAATTAAAGACGACTGGATCATTATGATCAATTGATTCAAAATTGGGCAGCCTTCGATAAGATAGCCTTGGTTTTTCTAGGTATGATTCTTTGTTTAGAAAAGGTATGCGATTATGAAGCAGTGGGATCATCGCAATGGTCATGGGTGGTCTTATACCATAGTGCGCTTTGCTCACGCAGAGAAAGTCACCTACCAGAAGAGAGCCTTCCATGGAGGAAGTAGGTATCTTGTACATTTCAATCAAAAACATGCGAATGAAAGCCGCTGCGAAAACAGCGAAAATGATTGACTCCACCCACTCTCGTCCACCGCTTTTCTTGAAGGGGTTGTTTGCCTCCAGACGTTTTACTTGAATGGTCTTGTTTGCCTTTTTCGCCGCTTCTAATTTAGCCATGTAGGCAGCCTCTGCTTCTACAATTGGTCCCTCGTACTCCTCATCCCCATTAAAACCCAGATACAAAAAGAAGATCGGAGCGGCAATCACTGAAAGGGCAGCATTCCAAAAATCATGCTTTCCAAAGGATCTGACAAGATCTATACAGAGACCTGCATATATGAAAATGTTGACGATCGGGAAAAGCATCCAAGCTGCATGCCATTTGTTTTTGCCCACTATCTCTGACCACACCATAAAATTGTAGCCGGGAACCAACGCTTGCCAACCTGGTCGTCCTGACTTTTCAAACATCTTGTACAGGCTAATACTCAAGATGACATAGAAAATCAATAGAAAAGAAAGAAAACTCACAATATGCTTTTTTGGACACGCAAATATAACCGAATTTGCGGCAGCTAAATCGTTAGTAACTTGTTAAACAGCTTGTCCTTTCGACCAACCTTGCCGGGTAGCCATCAAACACTGCTACTCCCTAGACGACTCCTCAAATTAATGTTCAAGATTTGGTAAACTAGAGCCTTTGAGATGCGCTGCTGTAAGTGGTTAGAATAAAAAACGCCCACACAAGAGTTGCGCAGGCGTTTGAATTTATTCTTGAATAAATCTATTTCAGTTTAAAGGAAGACTTACCAGCGATGTAACCTTTGTTGAAGATCTCAACGGCATATTCACCAGGCATCATTTCAGTTTCTGATTGCCAGCTGAGGCAGCTCATGGCATCTGTACCCGTATACATCAACTCTTTGGCCTTCGTAAAGCGTACTTTTTCTCCTGTCTCATTAACGATCACACCAGATCCCATACTTTCTACGGCAACGGGAGTGCCAGAAGGATCGATAATACGTATGTAAAAAGCTTCATTACCTGGGTCTGCAACGGCATTTTCATTGGCCTTGAAGCAGATCTTCAGCAGGTCTATATTCTTGGCATTTCCCTTCTTTACTTCTTTGCCATTTGGTCTCAATTTATAACCTTGAACGTCGATATCGGTCACGTTAATGACAGAAGCTCGATTGACCTTCTTTGTCAACATATTCTTTTCTTTAGTCAGACCATCTTTCTCTTCGATCAAGGCCGCTTTTACGGTCATCAGGTCTTCAGTCACCTGACGTTCCTTGGTGATCTCATCCGTCAGGATGTCTTTTTCCTCTGTTAGACGTTCATTATTTGCTGCCAGTATTTCATTTTCTTCCCTTAATTGTGTCAGTTCAGCTAAGCTTTCTGCAGCACCTTCTTTCAGCAGCTTGATCTCCTCACGTGCTGCTGCCAGACTTTTCTTATTGCCGATTAAACCACTGATTTGGTTCTTTTGCTTCTTCAGTACTTCCTTCTGTGTTTCAATCATGGCATTGAGCTCTGTGTTGTCACCTCTAAGTTCTTCGAGGTCTGCCAAGGCTTCGTAGTATTCTTTTTCCAACTCTGCTTTGACCTGGGAGATCTCATCAAGCTCCATTGTGTGCTTATCAATGAGTTGCTTCTTTTGAGAATTTTGGTGATACAGCCATCCAATGATACCCAATAAGGCTACGATGGTGATCGATGCTACTGCGATCAGTTGACTTTGCGAATTTTTCTGACTCATCTTAGAAAATTTTGATATAAGTTATTAATAAGGCTTTCCCCATAAACGTAGTCTGATTCTTATTGATTGTACCTTTTTGTTGTTTTTAAGCTAAGATTTCCGATAAAAAAGTACCTTCAGCAGCTATAACCTATATAAACATTGGGTTGTCGATTTAGGTAGAGGACATCTACTTGGCGCATTAACCTTGTAAAAGGGATCATAATTTGGCTGTTGGGGCCTAAAATTTGCTTATGCTGGATCAGTTTTCTCTTTCTAACATTCTATTTATTGATTTAGAAACAGTCAGCGGATCTGCTGACTTTCACAGCGTATCTCCCCGTTTACAAGGGCATTGGGAGAAGAAATCAAAGTTTGTACTTAGGAAATATCAAGATGTACCAACCACAGAGGAAGTGGCTTCTTCTTATCAAGACAAGGCAGCAATCTACGCAGAGTTTGGTAAGATCGTGTGCATTTCGATTGGATACGTTCATGCCCACACTGGAGAGCTTCGATTGAAGTCTTTCTGCCACAATGTCGAAAAAACGCTGCTCATTGACTTTCTCAACCTCATAAATAAACATTATACTGATCCTGCAAGAAATCTAGTATGTGGACATAATATTAAGGAGTTTGACATACCATATCTATGCAGGAGGTTAGTGATTAATGGTCTTGCGCTTCCCAATATCTTTCAATTAGCTGGAAAGAAACCATGGGAGACAAAGCATTTGATAGATACACTGCAGCTTTGGAAATTTGGAGACTTGAAGCATTATACATCATTGGACTTATTGGCTGCGATATTTGATGTGGATACTCCTAAAGATGATATTGATGGCAGCATGGTAGGCCGTGTCTATTGGCAAGAGCAAGATTTGAAGCGCATCGCCATTTACTGTGAAAAGGATGTAGTGACCGTGGCACAGGTCCTTTTAAAAATGATGGGTAAGGATCTGATACCTGCAGATAAAATTGTATCTGTTTGATCCTGGGCAAGGTTCAGTTATCTATCTTTGACACATGAAACACCTGATTGCCCCTTCGTTGCTGGCTGCTGATTTCTGTAAGCTGGCGGTAGAGGTGGAGATGTTAAATGGAAGTGAGGCTGATTGGATCCACATCGATATCATGGATGGCCAATTTGTGCCCAATATTTCCTATGGATTCCCTGTATTAGATGCCATTAAGGGGCTGGTCACTAAACCACTGGATGTACATCTAATGATTTTAGAGCCCCAGCACTATATCAAACGCTTCCGCGCTTCAGGAGCTGCCAGCATCACTGTCCATGTTGAAACATGTGTACACCTACATAGTACCCTGCAGCAGATTAAGGAAACCGGAGCAAAGGCAGGGGTAGCGCTGAATCCACATACTCCAATTTCGGAGATAGAGCATGTACTGGATGACGTCGATCTCATACTGATCATGTCGGTAAATCCAGGATTCGGCGGGCAGAAGTTTATCTATAGATCTCTGCATAAGATTGCAGAGCTGCGCACACATCTTATTACTAGAAACCTATCTGCGCACATTCAGGTGGATGGAGGAGTAGGGTTGCACAATGCCGAAAGGATCCTGCAAGCTGGTGCAGATGTATTGGTAGCTGGCAGTGCTATTTTTAAAGCTGATGCCCCGACAGACTATATCCATCGATTGAAATCATTGGGTGCAGATACGATTCTGATATAAAGGCCGTTTCTAATTCGACAGTATTGTATCCATGAGCGCACACTTTTACCTCCTTCTTTTTGGTTTCTTACTATTTTTCACCGATCAGGCACATAGCCAGACTGCCACTGCTTTTGGATATATAAAGGATGCCACAACTGAAGTTCCGGTAGAGGTGGCCACAGTCTACATAGAAGGCACCAACCGTGCTGTAGAGACCAATGTCCAAGGGTACTTCCAGATTAGTGTCCCTGCCAATCAAAGGGCAAAACTCGTCATTACACGTATCGGCTATAAAGAGACGAGTGCCGAGGTGCCTAATTTAGAAATAGGTGAATCGGTTCGCTTTGATATTGATTTGGTGCCAAGTGACGTGGATATGGAAGTAGTGGTTAGAGAAAGCCGAATTGAGGATGGCGCAATGGTGAAGGAAGATATGGAGGAGTTGAAATTACTGCCCAGCACCACGGGCAATCTAGAGTCGGTACTTCCACACATCGCCTTAGGTACCAGTGGAGGAACGGGTGGCGAGCTGAGTTCTCAATACAATGTGCGTGGCGGCAATTACGATGAAAACCTGGTCTATGTTAATGATTTTGAGATATACCGGCCCCAGTTGATTCGGGCCGGCCAACAGGAGGGTTTATCCTTTCCCAATATAGACCTTATCCGTAGTCTTTCATTTTCCTCCGGAGGGTTTCAATCCAAGTATGGTGATAAGATGTCCTCGGTACTGGATGTCAAATATAAGCGGCCCGACAGTACGGCGGCTTCGCTCGGTCTAAGCCTATTGGGAGGTAGCGCCCATGTGGAAGGAAGCAAATCTTTGGGTAAAGATGGCTATCGGAAGTTCCGCTATCTAATGGGTGCACGCTACAAGACCAACGCCTACCTTCTAGGCTCATTAGATACTAAGGGAGAGTACATACCGAATTTTCTTGATGTGCAAGGATATTTCACTTTTGACCTGACCAGAAACCTGCAACTTGGTGTTTTGGGAAATTTCAACCAGAGCATCTACAAGTTTGCACCTACCACTCGATCGACGGCACTAGGGTTGATTGATTTTGCCCTTCAGCTTAGTTCGGTATTTGAAGGAGGTGAGGTGGACGATTTCACGACCGGTATGGGTGGATTGTCACTTACCTATCTTCCTGATCGCAAGAGAAACCCCTATTTTCTCAAGTTGCTGGCCTCAAGTTATCAAGCTGAAGAAAATGAACGTTTTGATATTCTGGGATTTTATCGCTTGAGCCAAATCGAGACAGCACTGGGCAGCGATAATGCTGGAGAGGAGATCTTTGTATTAGGAACAGGCACGCAACACTTATTCACGCGAAATTTCCTGAAATCAAACGTCACTAATATAGAGCATCGTGGAGGATATGAGATCCAGCTTGAAAATAGCCTCGACAAATCCGTAAGTCACTTCGTGGAATGGAGCCTTAAGTACCAGCGTGAAGAGATTCTAGATCGCCTAAACGAGTGGGAACGTCTGGATTCAGCTGGGTATTCATTAAATTTCGATGAGGAAGAGGTCAAGCTCAAGCGCGTTTTAAAGACGCGCAATGACTTGAGTTCTCAGAGAATGAGTGGATTCCTACAAAACACTTTTACCAAGATTGTTCCCGGTGCAAGTGAGATGCGCCTAACTGCTGGTGTACGGTTCAACTATTGGGACTTAAACAATGAAATGGTCATTAGTCCCAGGGCACAGTTGCTTTTCAAGCCACTTTCATGGAAAAAAGACATTTCCTTCAGACTGGCGGCTGGATACTATGCCCAACCTCCATTCTATCGAGAACTTCGGAGATTGGATGGTTCTTTGAATCGGGACCTTAAGTCACAAAAGTCCATTCACTTCGTCGGCGGTATGACGATGGATTTCTTTTCAAAGAAACGTAGACAAACCAAGTTTAGATTGATCACGGAGGCCTACTATAAGCGATTGTCAGACCTGGTATCTTACGACATCGACAATGTGCGCATCAGATATAGTGGCGAAAACGACGCTACTGGTTATGTGGCCGGACTGGATGTGCGTTTGAATGGAGAATTTGTTAAAGGTGCAGAATCTTGGGTCAACTTGTCTTTTCTGCAGGCGAGAGAATCACTCAATGGCGTGCAACATATCAAGATCGAAGAGGGGGGAAAAGAGCGTCGGGAAGTTGATGACGTGCCAAGGCCCACTGATCAATTGATGACCCTTTCGGTATTCTTTCAAGACCATCTCAGGCGCAATGAAAATTTAAAAATGCACTTCAATTTCACCTTTGGAACTGGCCTTCCATTTGGAGTGCCTGATAACAACATCATCTTCCGCAATCCTTTTAGGTTTAAAGAATATCATCGGGTGGACATTGGATTTTCAGCGTTGCTGTACAACGAATCGTGGGCTGCAAAGAGACCTAAGCACTTGCTCGGTTTTAGCAAAAATACTTGGGTCAGTGTAGAGGTTTTTAACCTTCTGCAGGTAGCCAATGTAGCATCAAACACCTGGATTAAGTCCATATATAATGTACAATATGCAGTGAAAAACTTCCTTACATCTCGACGAATTAATGTTCGGCTGCGCATGGACTTCTGAGGCACAACTTTTCTAGGCAGTACTGATAAAGTATACTAAAGTCACTAATCCAATCAGATACCCTAACCAGTACATTTTCAGTCGGTTTGGATCGCTACCCAAAAGTATAATCGTAACCCGATACAACTGGGACCTATGTTTTGCTACCCATACATAAGATGTATCAAATAGGTCCTTTAGCCAGGGAATGGCTGCATACCATCGATAGAGCCATTGCCAATGTTTGGGACCATAATGGATAGTGCGTAGTGCAGCGGCAGCACCTCTATATATGCTGCCATCAGGCTCTACCAGATGAACTTCTTTGCGAAATTGGTCTTCTGTGATATTGGCAAACTTATGACCAACTTCCTGATAGGGTGCGTAATACACCAGATCACCACTGATTTTCTTCCACCGTACAGTCCAGTACTTGCAGAACCCACAAGTTCCGTCCCAGATTAACCAAGGCCGATTAATGAAATGTGATGAATCACGTTCTTTCATGGATTATCATCTTTCGATAAGAAAACACTGACTTGTTCAGTTAGTTGTCTTAGCGCTGCTGTTTCAGCAACATTTACATTAAAGATGAGTGGTCATTTAGATCCAGGTTGGTTCGCTTGTCAAAACAAAAACAATGTGTACATTTGCAGCCTTGTAAAAGCCTGAGATTCGATTATCGAATGCATCAGGTATGGTTGAACCAAATAAATTTTATAGATGTCAGTAAAAATCAGACTTCAGCGTAGAGGTCGTAAGAAAAAGCCCTTTTACCATATTGTCATTGCAGATGCTCGAGCACCTCGCGATGGTCGGTTTATCGAGAAGATTGGAGTTTATGATCCAATGAGTAAACCTGCCACCATTGAACTTGATCGGGATCTAGCGTATGATTGGTTAATGAAAGGAGCGCAACCAACAGACACTGTTCGAGCCATCCTTAAATTTAAAGGTGTCTTGTATAAGAAGCACCTGATGCGCGGAGTCCAAAAGGGAGCGCACACCGAAGAGGAGGCCATGGCCAAATGGAACCTATGGGTTGAAGAAAAGGAGGCCAAGATCAAAAAGAGAATGGAGGAGACAGCAGCTGAAAAGGCGGACCGGTTATCGACACTTAGTGGCACCATTCCAAAGATCGTTATCAAAGAAGATCCTGTTGAATCCGCTGAAGAGGAAGCAACTGTAGAGGCTCCAGCTGATGAGGCTATAGTGACCGAAGAAGCGGCAGAAGCTACTCCAGAAGAGCATACTGAAGCCACTGATGCAGAAGCTCCTGAGGCCGAAACAGTGTCTCCAGAAGCTGAACCCGAAGCAGAAACCCCTAAAGCTGAAGCAGCGTCTCCGGAGGCTAAACCTGAAGCAGAAGCACCCAAAGCTGCAGCGGATGTCTCGGAAGCTGAAGCGCCGGAAGCTGCGGTAAAAGTTCCCGAAGCGGCTGATCAGAAGCCAGAAGACGATAAGAAAGCGGAAGCAAAGAAAGAGGAGTCATAACTCCATTGCTCCGGTGTTTCTATTTGGTGGGTCTAAGTGTAGCTTGCCGTTGGGAGCGATGAAAAAAATCATCGGATCACCAGTGAGTTTCATATCCAATGCGATACTTGGCTATCAGGAGGATTTGGTGGGTTTTAGCTATATTAGCAGACTCGGAAATGTAATACTTAGACCTAGTAGCCTTTATTGTGCTACTAGGTTTGTCTTTATTCAAAAGTATGTCACTTATGAAATCATTAGATAAAGAATATATTGATCGGCTGGAGGAAATAAAGGCTGCGTTGCAAACATCACCTGAATTGGAGCAGTATCTGAGTGAAGAAGAGCCCGAGGATTACAATAAGATGCAGGATAAGTTTGAGAAGCAGATTAATGCAGTCTATGATGAGGTGGCTGCAAAACATCCGCTGCAGCTTTTTGATCTGGAAAACTACCTGATTGATCCAGCATTCGAAGGTCTGTTTTTTCCCAGACTGCTTGGATATGCAGTCTTACGCGGTGACGCAAATGACGACGTTAAATATGTACGACCTCAAGAGCACTTCAAGAAAATTCTACTCGCCATTTGCAATTCGTTTTATTTCGACATTGTCAAACAACGGATTGGACAAGCTGTCCAAATTGGTTTTGCTCTAAGCAGTGACATTTGGATCACCAATCTGGTAGAGGAAATTCCTAATAAGAACATTAAACAATTTCTGATATCTCAAAAGTTAGATAAATACAGAGACCTGAAGCACAGAAATGCCGGGTACCGACGGTTTCAGAAACAATTCCAAACTACAAATTTTCAATCTACAGATTTTCCAAGTTCTCAAGCCGAGATGAACACGTGGTTTGGTTCAATGCGAAAATTTCTCGAATACCGCATTTCAACAGATGCAAACCATGAAAGTTATTTACAGGAGATTCTGACCTTTATTGAAAATGAAGACTTGCAGGGTACCAGGCGTTACGTGAAGATCTTGAGTTTGGTTGCAAATTTCATAGATTTTGGTAAAGACGAGTCTAGGTTGTCCAAAGTGTTCAATGTACAGAGATCATCACACGCTGAATTTAGTGAGCTCTATTTTCAATTTCTACAGGGACTAGTGACTTCCAAGTTGCCTTATTCTTCGAATTGTGACCTGAAGATATTTTCCTTGCTTGATGAGAAGATTGATGATGATTTATACGCTTATTATAGCGCATTATCTGAGGTAAGTAAGAAGGGATTTGTGCATGATGATGCCAAGGAGGCTGTGCGCCTACTCTACAGCAAATACGATGGGCTATCTCTAGTGAACAGTTGCCTACGGCTATCCATCCTCAAGCAATTTGTGCATGTATTGAGAAACCTGACAGAAGAGGAATATCCAGATTACTTCGAGATCAACAAGACTTTTGTTTCTTACATGGATATTTTTGATTACCAGCAATTTAATCAAGCCCTCAAAGAAGAGTCCGTGCTATATGTGCGTAAGCTTTTAAAGAAATATACAGACAAACGGGGCAAGGACTATCAAGATATCAAGAAGTTTGTCATTCCTACTTTTCAAGATCTCGGATTCATGAAAGAAAAAGAGGTGCTCGAATTATTCAAGACTCGTCGCAAGAAGCGGGCTAAAACCTAAGAGCTACAGCAGTATTTCTTTGACAGGTGCAATCCCCTCAGTTTAGAGGTAAGGCCTATTCTACAAATTCAAATTTATAGCCGACCCCTCGGACAGATTTGAAGTATTTCGGAACCTTAGGGTTTTCCTCAAAATACTTTCGAAATGAGAGAATGAAATTGTCGATCGTGCGTGTCGAGGGAAAAACATCGTAACCCCATACAGTCTGCAATATATCTTGGCGGGATACCACATCATTTCTTCTGTCGATCAGCAGCTTGAGCAGCATGGTTTCCTTTTTGGTCAATCCGATTTCGCCGGTTATAGTCTTCGCTTTGTAGTTGTTGAAATCTACCCAATAGTCACCAAATGAAAAGGATTGCAAGGCTGCTTCCATCTGTGGATTGGTGCGTTTTAGTAGATTCTTTATGCGTAGCAGTAGTTCCTCTAAGTTAAACGGCTTATTGATGTAGTCATCGGCACCGATTTTGAGACCTTGTACCCGGTCTAACGGAGTATCTTTTGCGGTCAAAAAAATGATGGGCACTTTGCTATCGTCCAGTCTGATTTGCTCGCATATGCCAAACCCATCCATATCTGGAAGCATGATATCTAGAAGAAGGAGATCAAAGTGTTGACTTCTGTAAAGATCAAGAGCCTCCCTACCGTTGCCCGTAGTAACCACATCATACCCTTCTAGGCGTAAGTTCAGGGCGATGGCATCCTGAAGACTGCGCTCATCCTCGACTAATAGTATCCTCATATCATTCTGCTTTCGGCAAAGTGGCCACAAAGATACTTCCCTTTGGTTTATTCTCTACTACACGGATTCGCCCTCCATGCATCTCGGTGATCTTTGCGACGATGTACAGACCAATACCCGTACCTTTCTCTTGCCGAGTATCTTCATGACCGGATCGATAGAACTGCTCAAAAATTTTACTGCGTTCTGCTGGAGGCACACCTACTCCCTGATCTGCGATCCGAATTTCATAGTGCGTTTCTTTATCATATAGGGAAATATCAATGGGTTGACCTTGGCCATATTTGATGGCATTTTCGATCAGGTTGGTAAGCATTGAATGGATACCAGGCTCATCCATCCAAATGGTGGCTGGTGCATCAATGGTCTCGCAGAGTATGTTCACATTTGGATATGATTTTCGTAGCTCGCCAACCACTCGTTCAATTGAGGTGCGGATATCGTGCTTTTCCAAAACGGGTGCATAAGATTTTTCCAATCGTGCAGAGAGCAATAGGTTCTTGACCAAATTTGATAGTCGTTCGGTCTCTTTCATCCCATGGCTGGTCAAATGCTGCTGGTCTAAAGTCTCTAGATTCTGCCGTCTGAACGTTTCGAAGATGAGCCGAATCGATGCCAGGGGTGATTTTAGCTCATGGGTGATAGCCAGTAGGAAATTTTTCTTTTGCCTGATGATTTCAATTTCTTTGGTATATCCTCGATTGATAAACCAGATGCCAAAGAAAAGGGCAATGACAAAGACCAAACCTTCACCTATGATCATCGTTTTTTGCCGATTATGATCTTTGATCAATTCCTGCTGAGCGAGGTCAACTTGCTCGATGGTCTGTGTGTCGAGAAGAGTCTGTTTGGCAGCAAAAGCTTCATCATTCTTTTTCAGAAGTAGGATGGCCCACCAAAGAAATGCAAGTAACATGTATCCCACGACGACGTGCGAAAGGATTCGCAAGCGGCCAGTCTTTGGGGCCTTGCCGTCTACTTTAATTAAAGATGGCATCGATTCCCTGATTAATGACTGTTGCAGCCTGCTCTATGTCCTCCATCGTGTGAGCTGCTGAGACAAAGCCCACCTCGTAGCCTGACGGTCCAAGATAGACACCTTGATTAAGTAAATAACTATGTAATTCTTTAAAGTATTCCATGCTTTTCGGGTCTATTTGATCAGCACGTGAGATCGCTTGGCGGGAAAAAGCAATCCAAAAAATGGACCCGATGTGTTGTACCCTTACGGGATGGCTTTTTTTAGCGGCGTGGGAATTAATCTGCTTAGAAAGGTGTAGAGTCTTTGCTTCTAAGTCCTCATAAAATCCATCCTTTAGTAGCTGCTCTAAAGTGGCCAATCCGGCTGCCATGGCCACGGGATTGGCAGACAAAGTACCGGCCTGATATACAGGTCCCTCAGGACTCACATTCGACATAATCTCTCTGGAGGCTGCAAAAGAACCAACGGGCAATCCGCCGCCAATGATTTTACCGAAGGTGATGATGTCTGGACGAACATCATATAATCCAGCTGCACCCTCAAATCCAATGCGAAATCCTGATATTACTTCGTCGAAGATTAGCAAGACATTGTATTCGTTGCAAAGTTCCCTGAGTTGCAGGAGAAAAGACGCGCTCTGGATGAGGAGACCATTGTTGGCTGGGATTGGCTCAATAATAATGGCAGCTATCTCGCCCGCTTGTCGCTGCAATACCGAGCGTATAAGGTCAACATCTTCCAACGGTAACACAATGGTCTCTCGGATAAAAGATGTCGGGACTCCTGCCGATGAACTTTCACCAAAGGTGGCCAGGCCAGATCCTGCTTTGACCAATAGTGAGTCGACATGACCGTGATAACAACCCTCAAACTTGATGATTTTATTTCTTCCAGTATAACCCCTTGCTAAGCGGATGGCTGACATCACAGCTTCGGTTCCAGAGCTCACAAACCGAAGTTGCTCTATATAGGCATGATGCTGGAGGATCAATTTGCCCAATGCATTTCCACTTTGAGTTGGGGCACCAAAGCTGGTTCCATGAGCCACAGTTTCTTGTATGTGCGCCCTTACTCTAGGGTGGTTATGTCCGAGAATCAATGGTCCCCAGGAGCAGCAAAAATCGAGATAACTGTGTCCGTCGGCACAGGTGATTTTTGACCCACTGCCATGCTGGATGAAGAGCGGAGTGCCATGTACAGATTTGAAGGCCCGCACTGGCGAATTGACGCCACCCGGGAAATACTTCTTCGCCTCCTCAAATAATCCTCTAGACTTTGTATATCTGTCCATATATTCTACATCTAATCCGGATTGTCGCCTTAAGCTACTAGCGGCTACACACTGCAAGGTTGCCAGAGCACGATCCGAAAGCATACATCTCATCCATAATAGCCTCATTTTATAAAGAAGGCACTTTCTCAGCACACTCACTAGTTATCAACAAATTCGCACATTGTTAGTTTCTTTAATGTGTCAAATGCACTTGTCAGCGGTCGAATTGGCTATATTCGCCCCGATCAGTTAGACCGATTGACAAGTCGAATGAGTCAGACACTCAAGTTATATATACCCAGTATCCTCAGCGAAAATAAGATTGTCTTATTAAAGGGAATCGGTGCCCTAAAGATAAATTATCGATCTGCTCAGTTCGATGGAGATCTATCCATAATGTCTGCCCCAAGGGAAGAGATATTTTTTGTCCCCAGTGATGAGGAACATCTGGATCCCATATTGGTAAAGATCGTTGAGCTGATTGCCAAGGTTGATGAGTCTGAGGCATCGAATCTTGTACAATCTTTTATGCAAGATTTGAAGACAGAATTACGGGGAAATGGTTTTCTGACTTTTCCCAATATAGGCTGGATCAAGCAAGACAATTGGGGAAGCTTGTTCTTCGAACCGGCCGCAGAATATATTGCGATCAATAGGTATTTTGGGCTGGGTCAGGTGGCATTGCCTCCCGCTTTATCAGATGCGGAGCAAGAGGTACTGGCAGATTTAAAAGAAACGGTGTCTGAGAAAACAGCGCGTGCAAAACTTCTTCAGAGCAGGCCTTCGCAACGTACTTGGGGCTTTATCATCAGTGCCATTTTAGTGCTTCTTACCGTCTTCTCAGTACTCTACTTTAGTAGTAAACCCGAGATACCACTTGCAGAACAGCAAGTCGATACACCCACTACACAGCCGGCGGCAGATCTACCCGCCAAGAAATTGAATGAATCTCCGCCGTCCAATTTGTTGTCTAATGACAGCGTAATCAAGGAAGATCATAAGCTAAATCTGCCCAATGCTGACGATCAAAGCAAGGTCAGGGACTTCCGTGAAGAGGACCTAGCCATACAAACTGCTGGTACTTGCATCGTCGTTGTAGGTGCTTTTGCAGATGAAGGAAATGTCGACCGGATGGTTCAGCGGCTGGAAGATAGTGCATACGAATCCGTGATTATTGAGGGGGCTAGGCTTAAAAAAGTTGGTTTGCGAGTTCAATGTGATGGTGATTCTGGTACATTGGACTGGGCTAGAAAGCATATTGATCAGGGAGCATGGCTCTATAAAGGTGACCTCTAGTGGCTATCAATATTTCAGAGATCCCGAAGTTGAGGCATTGGAGTCCTGATTCATTCTTGCTGATTGCCGGACCTTGTGCCATAGAGAATGAGTCGATGCCATTGGATATCGCTGAACAAATTCAGGAGATCATCGAGGAGCTCATGTTGCCATTTGTGTTCAAGGCATCCTACAAAAAAGCCAACCGCAGTAGGTTGGATTCATTTACGGGCATTGGTGATGAAAAGGCACTGGAAATCCTGGCAAACGTTGGCTCCACCCTTAAAGTGCCTTGTATAACGGATGTTCACAGCCCTGCTGAAGCAGTGCGTGCGGCGGAGTATGTAGATGTGCTCCAGATTCCAGCTTTCTTATGTCGACAAACAGAACTGCTTCAGGCAGCCGCACAGACTGGAAAGTGGATCAATATTAAGAAAGGGCAGTTTCTAAGTCCTGAAAGTATGGGCTTTGCTGTGCAGAAGATCGTCGACTCCGGAAATGAGCAGATAATGATTACCGAGCGAGGTACTACCTTTGGATACCAGGATTTAGTTGTTGACTTTAGGGGCTTTCCAGAGATGAGGACAATGGCACCTTTAGTATTAGACTGTACCCATTCGTTGCAAAAGCCCAACCAAACATCAGGGTTAACTGGGGGAACACCAGCTTTGATCGAAACTTTGGCCAAAGCTGGCATAGCCGCGGGCGCAGATGGGGTATTTATTGAGACTCATCCCAATCCGTCACTGGCTCTTTCAGATGGTGCCAATATGCTGCCGCTGGCCGAATTAAGACCTTTGATGGAAAAATGTATGGCCATTAGGGCCGTCTTATAGCATGATCAAAGAGGTCGATATAGCCATACTGCCGGATCACGTCCATGAGGAAAGTCACATCCTGCGAAAAATTAGTCAGAGAAGTGGTATTAAACAATCTGCCATAAACACCTATGTCATTCTTAGGCGATCTCTGGATGCACGAAAAAGTCCGATATATCGCTTGAAGATCCAGATATATACAGATGCAGATTGGCCGGAAGAGCAGAAAGCCATAAGAGATAGTTATCAGCAGGTGTCTACATCACCGGAAGTATGCATCGTCGGTGCAGGACCAGCTGGATACTTTGCAGCACTAGAATGCTTGGTCAAAGGGTACAAACCGATCGTGTTGGATCGGGGAAAAGATGTGCGCACCAGAAGAAGAGACCTTAAGGCCATCCAGCAGGAAGGAATTGTTGACGAAGATTCCAATTATTGTTTTGGAGAAGGGGGTGCAGGAACATACTCCGACGGAAAACTGTATACAAGATCTAAGAAGCGAGGAGCAGTGAGTCAGATCCTGCAAATTCTTGTGGAGCATGGTGCTTCCAGCGACATATTGATTGATGCGCAACCACACATAGGGTCCAATAAATTGCCGAAGATCATCGCAAATATTCGAGAAACAATTCTAGCTTTTGGAGGCGAAGTAAGGTTTGGGCAGCGCGTTACAGATTTGGTCATTGAAAACAACTCGGTTAGTGGTGTTGAGATCAATGAGTCAATTTTTCATGCTTCTGATAGAGTGGTTCTTGCCACAGGACATTCTGCACGAGATGTATATGAGATGCTAGCGCAGAGGGACGTTCGCATGGAAGCCAAACCATTTGCACTAGGTCTCAGGGTGGAACATAGGCAGGAGCTCATTGATAAATTGCAGTACGGCCAGGCTCCTAGGGATATGAATTTGCCTGCCGCTTCCTACAAGCTTGTTGCCAATGTTCATGATCAAGGGGTGTATTCATTTTGCATGTGTCCAGGAGGACTTATTGTTCCAGCAGCCACCGCACCTGGAGAACTTGTTGTGAATGGAATGTCAATGTCACGTCGTGATTCTAAATATGCCAATGCGGGACTAGTTGTCGGTATTGAACCGAAGCTATGGAAAAAAATGGGCTACGTTGGACCTTTGGGAGGAGTACACTTACAACAGGATTTGGAGCAAAAGTGTTTCGCCTATAGTGATGGCACCCAACGTGCACCAGCCCAACGATTGATTGATTTTGTGAGGGGTGTACCCTCTACTGACTTGCCTCCCAGCTCTTACATTCCTGGTCTGATCTCCGCACCCCTTCATGAGATTTTACCTGAAGTCATCTATGCAGTGATGGTCGAAGGCATCATGCAGTTCGAGAAGAAAATTCAAGGTTTTTTAACCAATGAGGCGATTGTTGTGGGCCTCGAGAGCAGGACCAGTTCGCCGGTGCGAATTCCGCGAGATCAACAAACATTTATGCATCCTGATATAGTTGGGCTCTACCCATGCGGAGAGGGAGCTGGATACGCCGGAGGAATAGTTTCGGCAGCAATTGATGGACAAAGTACCATTCATCACCTGGTGCGTTGACGTAGCCGAGGATCTCTGCAGAGCTTGAAATTGTGATAGTGTTAGTTTGGATGGACGTAATTGTCTACCTTGACCAGACTAGATCTTGATTCGGTTCCTGAAGGCCGGGGAAAAGAAAGACTTATGAAAGACATCATCGACCTAATCGGCAGAATAATGCTATCCTTTATTTTTATCTATGAAGCCATAGATTCCATACTCTATTTTAGGAAGACCAAAGAGATAATGACGGCCTATGGATTGAACTTTCAACAAGATATGCTCTTGATCAGTGCCATTTTTTTATTGCTCCTAGGAGGGACTTTGGTTTTACTCGGATATCGGACTACGTTCGGTGCTTCTCTCATCTTGCTGTACTGGATTCCAGTGACATTTATCATCCATTCCTTTTGGAATGACTTGGAACCAACCAGAAGGATCGAAGCCATCTCGTTTATGAAAAATATTGCCATCACCGGAGGATTACTCATTGTCATGGTGAATGACCATGGTAAGTACAGCATCAAGACTCTGATGGCCAATACAAGGGTGCCTAAGAGATTTAGGTGATTGGGGCACTTTTTTTATCTAATGAAGTAGTTTTTCTCCACAGAATTTGCAGTGGACGGCATTATTATCGTGTCCCTCAAGACTACAATGTGGACAAGCCTGCCCATTAACTTTGAAATTCTTTCTTACTAAGTTGGCAGATATAATGCCAGTGGGCACTGCAATGACCGCATAACCTGTAATCATGACAATAGCCGAAAGTAGTTTCCCAAAATTGGTTACCGGAGTAATGTCACCATATCCGACCGTGGTCAGCGTCACAATAGCCCAGTAGATGCTGGTAGGGATGCTGTCAAACTGATCGTTTATGTCGCCTTCAACAACGTACATTGATGATCCGATGATCACAACCATGAGAATAACAAAGTATAGAAAGACAGCAATTTTACCTCGGCTCGCCCGCATGGATTCTACGATCAGTGCTCCATGTTCCATATAGGTACCGATCTTAAAAATTCTGAAGACCCTCAATAGGCGCAAAGACCTGATCACGATAAGTGACTGAGCTCCTGTCAAAAAAAACATGAGGTAAGTGGGGATCACGGCCAACAGGTCAATCACTCCAAAGAAACTGGTGGCATATTTCCAGGGGCGGTGTACACAATATAGCCTGAGGATGTATTCTATAGTGAAGAAAATGGTGAAGAACCATTCAAGGATCAGAAAGATGTGTAGATAGTTGTCATGCCAGTAATCGACACTTTCCATAATTACTGTTATGACACTACCTAGTATGAAAATCAACAAGGCAATATCGAAGTACTTGCCTAGTGCCGTGTCTGACTCAAAGATGATTTCATAGATCTTTTCCCTAGTTGGACTGAATGTTTTGACTTCTTCACTCATAGCATCCTGGCATATGATCTGAGATCGCTGGCCTAGGGGTAGGTCTTGCCCGATGCCTGCAGGCTGCCATCATTAAAAATCGGGATAAAATATTGAAAATCAGAATGATGTGGTAAGAAAAGGAGGGGCCCTGTCTTATGTGTTTATCTGGGATGGCCTCAATTCCTGTGTTGGCTTGCATAAACAGAATTCCCCTCCTTGATTTCAGAAATTAAATATAGATAAATAAAACCAACATGTATAGTAATTGGCCCATTTTACTGGAATGTGACGGAGACAGCACTTAAGCAGTCTTCTACACTATGTCAGAATCATTCCATTTTTTCTCCGCCTTTCTCAATTCGGGTAGGTCGAGGGTTTGCTCGTCAGATGGCTCCTCATGATGCCCTTCATGGCGATTCATCCGATCCAATTCCTCCCTGATTTTTCGTTCTTCCCAATTTTCTCCCATGCCAGGGAAACCAAAGATCTCCACTGCCTCAGAGGCCACGCCAATGCCCCATCCGGCAACAACGACTAGGGTAATCCATGGCGGCATTCGAAGTACAAAGAACAAGATCATCAAGAATATACTGGTAAACATCCATGCAGATAGATGCTTATAGAACTTTTTAGTTCTAGCTACTTTCCTCTGAGCAATACGGTATTTTTCTTCTTCGGACATATTTGTAGAACTAAATAGCTCATATCGAAATTAAGAAACCAATTCAAATTTGCGCTGGCTCCCTTGAGTATCTGATGGCAACAAAGGTTCCAGTAGAGAGCTTACGCACCTTTAAAATCATCAGGAAAATGTCTCAGTTCATCTAGCATTTTGACGCATTCTGTACTCATTATTGTGAACCTACTTCTTTACTGTAAACGAACAACCAGGCATGCTTTGTTCATTTAAGAATAGAAATATTGCCATTTTATCGATAAATGAACCCGGTAAGAAGACCAGCGATCCAACCCACCAATGCACCACCAATGCTGCCCATCAGGCCCGTAATGACCAAGAGTGCCGATACAGGTAAATGTCCCAATAAGGTGCCAATCTGATTACTAAGTAGGTGCTCGTTCTGAAAATCAATGAGCATGGCATATCCCAGCCACAACAGAAACATTCCAATCGCCCCATAAATAATGGACTGAGACTTGCTCAGGGCAAATACAGGAACTGCTAAGAAAACAGCTAGAAAACCGGATAGCCAAGAAAACATCGATGATAGGACAAAACCTACTCCCACGATTACTAAAATGGCTAGAAGGCCTCTCATGGTGCTAGGTTTAGGTGAAATAATCTGTGAGATTCGAGTTCTGACGGTGAGTCGGCTATATGTAAGGAGTAATAGTTGCCTTGTACCCAGTCATCGATGGTGTTGCGATAATATGGACTACCTGGATTTCCGGATTGTCCTCCGGGATAGATCCCCCAAGCCTCTGGTTTATCACCAAGTTGGATAATCATGCGCCAGGAGGGACCGTGCGTTTCCTTGATGGAATTTAGTGCCGACGCCGTCCCGCCAACTTGAAGAGCATCGCTTGAAAATGCAGGTATGCGACTGAGATGCTTGATATAGACTTGTTTATAACTGGCCCAAGTCAAGGTAGAGTCCTCTCGAAAAAGACTATCGCAAATGGTCTTTGTCTGGGCAAAACTCAGTTGGACAAGCTCAGATACATCTTCCGTTGGATCGGTGTCTATTCTATCGAAGAATTTGTTTGTGGGATCATCCTCAAGCAGCTCAATAAGTCTCCAAGTTGCAGGTCGCAGAAATTCTTTACGATCATCACGAGGTATTTCATCCCAAACGAGGTCTACCAGTGTTTTTCGCCATTGGTTGAAAAAAATTGGCGCTATGGATTCAGGCCGATACTGATGGTCCCAATCTACAAGTCGTTGATACCAAATTTCCTCCCTTACAGCTAACTCATCCAGATGACTTAGCAGGAGGGGCGATAGTTCATTGGCCAACAGGCTGAAGGTGCTCAGCTGCAGAGCTTTCATATCTTCCACATCAGCATCTTCAACGTCAAGCAGGAACTTATTGAGTGTGCGACCACGGTAATGGTCGAAATAGCCATGATATGCATATGGGTAGGTCGTATCGGTAGACCGCTGATTGGCAGAGGAGACAAATCCACGCTCAGGATTGATGACCATAGGATTCTTCTCAGCTGGAATGAATCGGAATGCCCCTTTGGATGATCCTTCGCTTGCTTCACTTACAAATCGCGCTTCAGAGTCAGATCTAGCGGGGATTCTGCCTTGGATCCTCAGTGCAATATCTCCAGACTTTGCGGCAAAGGCGAAGTTCTGTGGTGGATTTTGAAAATGTGCCAGTGCATCACCATAATCTTGTAAATTGACGGCCATATTCAACTTCGCAAAAGTTTCCATGACACAATCTTCAGTAGCATTAGTAAGTGGTAACCACCTAAGCGCCAATGAAATACTATCGTCGATGTAGAGTGGTCCTAAATTGGTATACCTCACCGTATCTATCACTGGTGCGCTCCCTTTTACAAAGATGGTATCTATTTGTTGCCTGACGGTCTTTGCTTCATTTTGTAGTGCATATATACCATTTGTTTCATCGAGCCATTGAATCTTGATCAGGTCAGAAACATCCATGCCTACATTGGTCAAGCCCCAAGCAATCTGCTTATTAAAGCCAATCAAAATATTCGGGACACCGGGCAAGGTGACCCCATAGGTGTTCTGTTTATCGGATGCAAGCTGCATCTCATACCAAATGCTGGGTAGTGTCAGATTGAGATGTGGATCATTGCACAAAATCGGAGTTGAGCTAGCGGTTCTATCACCAGAAAGCGCCCAGTTGTTGCTTCCAACATGGCGCTCGGTGAGGTTTTGAAATTGATAGGGTAAACTGCCAATCAAGTCATCCTCCACCGTGGGTGTAACAATCTCGGCATTAAAATCGTACTCCACTTCAGGTGGAATCACTGGCGACTGACGTGGATTATGCATTGGAAAAAGAAAATCAAAATCCGTTCTTCCCAATAAGTCCAAAGTAGCTGAAGCAGCGAGGTCTTCATTACGACTGCAAAGAGTGATGTTCATTGACATCATGATGAGTGCAGCATGGGTAGGTGACCACTGTTCTGGTGAATAGTTAAATAATTTAAACTCGAGTGGATAGTCTTTGGATTGTAAAGATGAAATATAATGATTTACACCAGCGACATAGGATTCCAGAATCGGATACGATTCACATGCTTGCCAACTTATTGCATATTGTTTGGCTGCATTGGGTACGCCCATACGACGCATGTTGAGATCTAAGTCCAGCAGTCGTTCTCCAAAGACCTCTGCCAACCTGCCTGCTGCCTGACGAGCCGAAATATCCATCTGCCAGAGTCGGTGATAAGCATGGAGATATCCCTGCGCAAAAGCTAGATCAGCTCTACTGCGGGCGAAGACATGGGGCACCAATCGATCATCAAAAACGACATCGACGGGTGCTGTCAAGGGCAGTCCACTTAAATATTTACCATCAACAGTAGTGGCCTCGGCATTCTGCCAAAAGCCAGAAAAAGGATTTAGGAAGTTGCCAAGTGGAGGAAGAAAGCCACTGGAAGTGGGGATGGATACATGCAGCAAAGCCGTATACACCGTTATGGCAATCAACGGTAGAATAAGCTGTTTTGGATTGCGCATAAATAAATGTTAGAAGATTATTGTAGCCGTTTCTATTTATTCACAGAAATAATAAAATGCAACAGCTTAAAATGTATGATATTTTCCGTTATCTTTTATTGTAAAGTAATGGATGGGTTTGCCAATACCAAATACTGCCATGGTTCCATAGTCAAATTTTCACCAGATGATCTGCTGTAGTCTTTTCCAGTGAAAAGGTCACTTAGTGAATTGAGTGCAAGGTTAATAGGAGTGCTAATTATATTACCACTGCAATTTACAATGACCGCAACTCGATGCCCATCCTTTTCTCGCAGAAAAGCGAAAACTTCTGAGGCAGCTTCCGCAATTTGCATTTGCCCACCGTACTTCCCATTAAATAGTGCTTTGTTAAATTTCTTCAGTTGAATTAATTTTATGTAGAAGCCCTGCTTTTTTTCTGAGTCCCACTTTATTTCGCCTTTATCATATAGAGGTAATTTTTTTTGTAACTCCGCTTCTAGGCCGTTATATAAGCTGGGCATGCCTTCCATAGTCATAGCCAACACTGCCATTGCCTCCTGGGCATCTCCAAAATGTGGGTCGTGCATATCCTTTTGATGACGCACATGATGGGTTGCCGTAAAGTTGATATGGAAATATCCTGCAGGATAGCTGCTTCTATCTCTTGCTACATAGTCACGAAGGTCATTACCATTTGCATTTCCCCGACTAATTTCATGGAACAACTGGTACAATGACCATGCATGAGTAGCCTGAAAACAAGTTTCATAATGGCGAGGATTTCCTTCGGCATCGGCTACCATAAAAACTTGCTTCACACGCTCAAGTGCAGGCCGTGCTTCCGTCCAGAAATCATCGGGAATGTGTTGGGCTGCATGGCACCTAAATCCATCTACATCAGCTGAACGCAACCAAAATTTCATAGACTCAATCATGGTACTTCGAAGAGATTCAGATTCATAATTAAGTTCAGCCACGTCAGTCCAATGGGTAGGTTTATTATCAAAGTAAGGATGACTTATGGTGTCGTTGCGATGCACATACCATTGTGGTTGACTTTCCACCCAATGGTGATCCCAAGACGTCTGATTGCCGACCCAGTCCAACAAGACATGCATGCCCATGTCTTGAATTTCCAAAGTGAGTTCTCTGAAATCTTCAAATGATCCCAGTTCGGGATTGACTTTGGTGAAGTCAGCAATGGAGTATGGATTGCCTAATGCACCCCTCCTTTTGGCAAACCCGATCGGAAATATTGGATTGAAGCAAATAGTGGTAATGCCCATTTTCTGTAGTCTAGGCAGGTGAAGACTAAAGGCTTTAAAGGTACCTTCTTTCGTGTAGTTTCTGACATCAACCTCATAAATGGTGGCATTTCTTTCCCACAATGGGGTGTTCATTTTTTGTACGTGGAATACCTTGTCTGCAGATCGCATTTCGGATTCGTCATTGGTACATGCAGACAGCAATATCGTTATGGGAAGCAAAATCTTTATCTGCGTAATTACTCTTAATTTATTCATAATTAAATATCAAAAGAATCTACCTGATTTTTTTTCCTGTCATACAAAATCAGAGGCCAACGGTAGTGGTTTTTCTTTCGGCTAAATATACAATCCTGTTATTAACCAATACTTCCAGATCTTTACCTTCATTTCTTACCTGCATTTGACCTTTGGTAATTGCTATTTGCAGCAACCTATTCCGATACTGAATCTTGAAATCATATCCATCCCAAGCATCTGGACACTGTGGAGTAAATGATAGTGTACCTGTATTCCACCGTACTCCTGCAAAACCTTTAATGATCGACATCCATGTACCTGCCATACTGGTGATGTGGCATCCGTCTGCGGTGTCGTTGTTGTAGTCGTCGAGATCAAGTCGCGCAGTACGCAGGTACATTTGATAGGACTTTTCCAATTGACCAATACGCGCAGCAAGGATCGCATGAACACAAGGTGACAAGGAAGATTCATGCACGGTCATCGGTTCGTAGAAATTGAAATTACGCTCAATTTCTTCACTTGAAAAATCATCTTCAAAAAGATATAGACCTTGAAGAACGTCCGCCTGCTTGATGTAGCATGATCTTAAGATCCGGTCCCAACTCCAATGCTGGTGTAGGGGAATCTCTTTTGCTGGAATGGCACCGACATCCTTGATCTCTTTGTCCAAGAAACCCTCTTGTTGTAGCCAAATCATCCTGTGTTCATCTCTAGGGAGAAACATGTGGTCGGCCACGTGCAGCCATTGCGCCAGCTCATCCGTGCCAAGGTCTAATTTTTCAACCAGGTGAGCTCTTGTTTCTACCGACGCATTGGAAAACCGCTGATGTGCAAAAGTCAGGCACCAAATGGCTAAATAGTTGGTGTACCAATTGTTGTTGATATTGTTTTCATACTCATTAGGCCCGGTGACACCGTGGATCACATATTGATTTTTAGGATTTGCAAAGTGAGCTCTTTGTACCCAAAAGCGAGCGATCGCAATAAGGACCTCCAAACCACAAGTGGACATATATGAATCGTCTCCTGTGTAGTCAATGTAGTCTTTAATGGCGTATGCTATTGCGCCATTCCGATGGATTTCTTCAAATGTAATCTCCCATTCATTGTGGCATTCTTCACCAGTCATAGTCACCATGGGATACAGTGCTGCTCCATGAGTAAAGCCCAGTTTCTCTGCATTTTCAATGGCTTTTAGCAAGTGCTTGTAGCGATATAGGAGCAGGTTTTTTCCAACTTTGGGAGGTGCCGTGGCGAGATAGAAGGGCAAACAATAGGCTTCCGTATCCCAATAGGTACTCCCTCCATATTTTTCTCCGGTGAAGCCTTTTGGCCCAATATTCAGTCGGGGATCTTCTCCCGAATATGTCTGGTTTAGTTGAAATATATTAAAGCGAATACCTTGTTGGGCGGCAACATCACCATCGATGCGGATGTCACTGTTTTGCCATTTCTCCGCCCATTTTGCCTGATGAGACTCCAGCAGGAGGTCATAGCCCTCGTGAATAAAGGTGGGTAATGCAGATGAGCCTAGTGTAGCAAGATCCTGACCTGGATGCGAGAAACTAGTATAAATGGCCACAAATTTTTCCAACGAAAGCAGGTCACCAGCAGAGGCTGAAATAGACCAGGTAGCATCTATGCATTTGTCCGATTTGTCCGACTGGGTGACGGGAACGGGTATTTGATTTAGTTCAAGGAGATGCCCTACGGTATAGTGTACATGAAAGTCGGACTTCTTTGTTTTGGCACTTAAATGACCCAATTGGCCTTCCCAGTAGGTAGCATATCGGTGCCAGAATTGTTCTCCATAGTTTGCATCAGCATTCATCACGTCCCCATCAATGCCACTGCTAAACGCTATATCCGCCATACCTGACAGCACCTTTATTTGATATCGCACCATTCCGAGCTCTTTGTGTTCATAGTGGCAGTATCGCTGGCTATAAATTTGCAACATTGGTCCATTCTCATGTTGCACCGTACATGAGCGCTCGAGCAGACCATATTGCATATCTAGTACCCTCTTGAAGTCGGAGACTTTCCATACGGCCAGGTCTAAGGGTATATTGTTGACCCAGATTCGTATATGTGCCCAGTTGGGTGCATTCAATACTTTGGCAAAGTAGGAAGGGTATCCATTCTTCCACCAGCCCACTCTTGTCTTATCGGGATAATAGATACCTGCCAAGTAGGTGCCTGGAAGCGATTTACCTGAATACGCTTCCTCGAAATTGCCTCTCTGGCCCATACTTCCATTGCCAATAGAGAAGAGGCTCTCAGAGATTTGATGATGATCGCTATGGAACTGTTCTTCAATGATTTTCCAGGGGTGGTGCTGAATAAAGTTTTTCATGAGACCATGCTGGATTTGAGTTTTTTCAGTAAACCTGTCCAAGTCATGTTTTTGAGGTTAGGTAAAACGAGATCCGCCCTATCTAGGTTCGCTAGATCACCAATGCCTACAGCAAGCATTCCTGCATTCCTGGCGGCTTGAATTCCTTTGGCTGCATCCTCAATGACCAAACACTGATGAGGAGGAACGCCGAGCTTTTCGGAAGCCAACAAGAACACTTCTGGATCCGGTTTTCCACGGTGCACGTCATTTCCATCTACAATGGCATCGAACCGATTTGTGATTTCCAGTAGATCTAAGATATGTCTCGCATTGCGACTTGCTGAGCCTAGAGATATGCTAATGTCATGAGCTTGTATGGTTTCGATAAGATGAGCAACACCTGGAAGAATTTCATTGCGAGTCATCTCCTCTATAGAGGCCAGGTAGATTTCGTTTTTCTTTCTGCAGAGTGCATCTTTCTCGGACATAGTTTTTTCCAGCCCTGCCAGATCGAGGATGATTTCAAGAGAGTGCATCCGGCTCGCTCCCTTCAAAGGCTCATTATCTTGCTCCTTGAAGTCGAAACCCATTGTTTTGAAGAGGCTTTTCCAAGAGAGGTAGTGGTACCTGGCAGTGTCTACGATGACACCGTCTAAATCAAATATGCATGCTTTTATTGTGTGAATCATGGCGGGCAAAGGTAGTGATCGTTTTCTGATCCGCAGCGTTACATTTCACTTCATAATATGCTCAACCAACAAAGGAATGACAGTAGTGCAGTCGACGAATGCTGACGAAATTACTTTCAGATATTAATATACAGGTGACTCGGATGAACGTGGAAGACTCTGACCTGATTTGGACATCTAACCTTTAGCGAGTAAATACCCACCTACGCTCCTCGCTGAGTGATTCATTGAACATGTAACCTTCCATGTCAAAGGCTTTGATCTTTTGGGGATCTTTGAGTTTTTTCTTGACGATGTATTGTGTCATATATCCTCGAGCCTTCTTTGCACTGAAAGAAATGAACTTAAACTTCCCATCCCTTAATTCGCGAAAGTCGATATCATAGACGTCTGCATCCAGTACCCCTTGATCAACAGATTTAAAATACTCGTTGGATGCCAGATTAATCACGGCTCGGCTTCCGGTGGCCTTGAGGTCCTTATTGATTAGTTTGGCAATTTTGCTTCCCCAGAATTCATATAGATTTTCACCGCGACCTGTTTTGAGCTTGGTGCCCATCTCCAGTCGATAGGGTTGCATGATATCCAGCGGGCGCAATAATCCATACAATCCGGACAGCATGCGCACATGTTCTTGCGCATAGTCGATTTGCTTTTCAGTAAAAGTATCAGCTTCCAGTCCTTGATACACATCGCCAGTGAAAGCGAACATGGCTTGTTTTGAATTGTCTTTGGTATGGCTTGCCGAGAAATTCTTAAATCTACCTTCATTGAGGTCCGCTAACTTTTGGCTGATTTTCATCAGTGCCCGCAAATCTTTGGCTCGCTTCGTTTTCATGACATCGGCCAATTCCAAAACATCTTTTTTTAATCTGGGCTGAGTTCGTGGCACATCGGCCCTGGGGTCGAAATTGAGTGATTTTGCAGGGGATAGTAAGATGATCATGTGACGCTGGTTTTACGATAAAAAAAACTCTGAAGGCACCCACCTGCAGAGTTTTAAAATTATTTCTATCTGTATTGTCTTTTTTTAAAATAGTGAGCCTTCCTTAGTTGGCACGCTTTCTTCTTCCACCACATTATTCACTTTACCTTTGATGGTGAGGACTATCTTCTCTTCCATATTGGATGTGATGGTCACAGTTTTCGAAAACTGACCTATTCGCTTAGTGTCATACCGGACATCAATGGTTCCTGTTTGCCCAGGCATGATCGGCTCTTTTGGGTAGTCAGGGACTGTGCATCCACAGCTGCCTTTGGCATTCTTAATGACCAGAGGTGCAAAACCAGTGTTGGTGAATTCAAACTGACGTAGGGGATCACTTCCTTTTTCTATCTCACCATAGTCAATAACTTTGCTGTCAAATTCCATCATGGGGCCGCTGGTGGGATCGGCTTTCTCCATGCTCTTCTCTGCTTGTTGTTCGATCTCTTCGGTGACCTGGTCAGCCGATTGGGCAATTACGAAAGTTCCGCATAGGAAGGCGATTAGTAAGGTAGATATCGATTTTTTCATAGTTAAAATTCCTTTTTTCAAGAATACAAATATACGATTTAAAAACAGGTGCGTAGTCATCTGGCTGGCGCTTTTCCTGTAGGATTTTCCTTCTCTTGTCTCATCAATAGGAATGATGCATTAAGCACTTGATTATTATAACGAAAATCAAGCCAAATTATGTTCCCTTTTGCCATACTTTTTACGGATGACGTTGGTTATCAATGTAGGTGGTCAGTTTCGAATCTTAGGGAAAGATACTATCTTTACTCATCCAGAGACTCCCTTAAAATTGAAAGCATACATGGATTTCGAACCTGTTCTTGAGGTAACCGCAGATCACCAAGAAGGGGATGGAAAATTCAGAAAAGAAGTTCTTAAAGACTTCTACCTATGTTGTGTGAGTCGAGAGGCATCGATCCTCGCTCGCAAGGAGGTACTTACAGGTAAGGCGAAATTTGGTATTACCGGCGATGGCAAAGAACTGGCGCAAGTAGCATTAGCCAAAGCCATCAAGAAGGGAGATTTCAGAGCTGGTTACTATCGGGATCAGACGTTACTCTTTGCATTGGGTGAAGCAACGGTTGAGCAATTTTTTGCCCAATTGTATGCCGATGTAACCAATGATCCCTTTTCACAAGGTAGACAGATGATCACCCATTTTGCCAGCAAATTGGTTCATCCCGACGGCTCTTTTACTCGACATACCGCACAATTTAATAGTACCGCAGACGTATCCTGTACCGCCGGTCAGGTAGGTCGTGCAGTGGGATTGGGGCTGGCGTCAAAAAAGTACAGGGAAATGCCGCAGCTGGCTAATGAAGATCTGTCTCATCAAGGAGATGAGGTCGTGATATGTACCATCGGTGATGGGAGCACTAGCGAAGGTGCATTTTGGGAATCAGTCAACGCCGCTGCCGTCCAGAAGATTCCACTGGCATATTGTGTGTGGGATGATGGCTATGCCATATCTGTGCCAAAGAAATATCAAACCACAAAGCAAAGTATCTCTAAGGCCTTGGAGGGATTTCTTGTTGATGAGCACGGACAAGGGATACGTATTTACGTAGCTAAGGCGTGGGACTACCCAAGCCTCTGTGATATGTTTATCAGAGGCATCCATAAAATCAGGGATAGTCATACACCTGCATTGTTTCATGTGCAAGACACTACCCAGCCTTCTGGTCATTCTACCTCCGGATCTCACCAGCGCTACAAACCTGCGGAACGAATAGAGTGGGAGAAGGAAATGGACTGTATTGATGCCTTTGAAAGATGGATCATTGGTACAGAACTGGCAGATCACGAAACGCTATCTAAGCTGAGGCAGGAGGCAAAAGCTTATGCGATAGCGTGTAAAAATCGTGCCTGGAAGGCTTATACCGGACCCATCCTCAAGCTAAAAGAAGAGTTGAGGACAATAATTTTGCAACATCAAGCTAGTTTTCCGGCCTTAGCTGAAGTCATGGGCCAAATAGATAGACTACGACACCCATTAAGGTCAGAGTTGTTGGCTTTGGCTCAACAAGCTTGGTATCGTTTGGCTCAAAACCATGTGAATGGATTGGAAAATTTGCAGCTTTGGATACGTACCCTCAAAAATCAATTTGCTAAGGATTATGGCAGGCATTTGTATTCGGAAGGGCCCAGTTCTGCCCTAGCGGTTCCCGTCATTGAGCCTACGTATGGAGAGAGCACTAAGGAATTGAGGGCATTCGAAGTCTTAAATGCCTTTTTCGATAGCGCCCTGGAAGCACATCCAAATTTGTTTGTTTTTGGTGAAGACGTAGGAAGACTAGGTGATGTCAATCAAGGAATGATGGGTATGCAGGGTAAGCATGGTGAAGATCGTGTCTTTGATACGGGCATTCGGGAATGGACCATTGTAGGCCAAGCCATTGGCATGGCAATACGAGGGCTTAGACCCATCGCTGAGATTCAATACATAGACTATCTGATTTATGCTATGCCACCGCTCGCAGATGATTTGGCCACAATAAGTTATCGTACCGCGGGGATCCAGAAAGCACCGGCGATAATCCGCACACGTGGACATAGGCTAGAAGGTATTTGGCACACAGGGTCTCCTATGGGTATGATATTACATGGTATGCGGGGCATCTATTTATTGGTGCCACGGAATATGGTACAGGCAGCCGGTTTATACAATACGATGCTGCAATCTACCGATCCTGCCATCATCGTCGAATGTCTCAATGCTTATCGTATTAAAGAAAAGATGCCCGACAATATGGGAGAGTACACCGTGCCACTTGGAGTTCCAGAAATATTGCAGAGTGGGGCTGATGTGACGGTGGTAACCTATGGTGCCTGTGTACGCATTGCCCAGAAGGCAGCTACCTGGCTGGCAAACTTCGACATTTCGGTTGAACTCATTGATGTGCAGA
The DNA here is from genome assembly GCA_013001595.1 of Saprospiraceae bacterium. GTDB lineage: Bacteria > Bacteroidota > Bacteroidia > Chitinophagales > Saprospiraceae > JABDMH01. The sequence continues at coordinate 104,140 of JABDMH010000106.1, forward strand.
CTCTGAATCCATTTGATCGACACGGGGTCATACTGGAGTCCTTGAAGAAGACCAATCGCATCGTTTTTCTTGATGAGGATGTGCCGGGAGGAGCCACTGCGTTTATGATGGATGAGGTGATTGAGCGACAAGGAGGATTCGACTATTTGGAATATGCTCCAGTGATGATCACCGCGAGAAGTCATCGAACACCATATGGCTCTGATGGAGACTACTATGCAAAACCCAATGCTGAATTGGTCTTCCAAGAAATCTATGACTTGATGCAGCAACTAGATCCTAAGAAATTTCACATTAGCTAGATATCTGCATAGAAATTCCTATGTTGCAGGGCCTAAGCAGCAATGACCATTAACCGTGTCGAAGAATCTAGTCATCATACCGACCTATAATGAGAAGGAGAACATTGCCAAGATTACCGCGGCCGTATTTGCGCTTCCACGTGAATTTGAGATTCTAGTGGTTGATGATGGATCTCCCGATGGCACAGCAGCCATTGTCCAAGAATTGCAAAAAAACCAGCCAGGACTATATTTACTTGAACGCAGTGGAAAGCAGGGATTGGGTACCGCTTACATTACGGGATTCAAATGGGGATTGGACCAGGGATATGATCACATCTTTGAAATGGATGCAGATTTCTCACACAATCCGGCAGATCTGGTTAGACTGTTGGAAGCCCTTGATTCTGGAGCTGATATGGTAGTGGGTTCTCGTTATTGCAAGGGAGGAAAAGTCAAAAACTGGCCTTGGGACCGTATTCTTTTATCTTACGGTGCTTCCATCTACACGAGGCTGATAACATGGATGCCGGTCAAAGATCCTACGGCCGGTTTTATCGGATATCGAAGTAAAGTGCTCGAAGACATTCCATTGGATAGCATCAAATTCATTGGATATGCCTTTCAAATTGAGATGAAGTTCTCGGCTTATCGCCTAGGCTACAAGATTGTTGAAGTACCCATCACATTTGTTGATCGGGTGGAGGGCACTTCGAAATTGTCCAGCGGTATCATCCACGAAGCTGTATTTGGTGTGATCAAGATGAGGCTGACTGGTCGACCTTCTAGTTAGCGGCGAAGGCTAGATAACCACTATGTGGTCTACTTTTTGTGCGTTTTGAAATAGCCTAGCTTGATTTTCTTCGGGGTCAACCCGGGGTTCTGGTATCTCCCCCATCAGTTCATTCCTCTTGAGGAAAGTCTGTGGCCGGCCTCTTGCTAGTAGATGAACCACATGTGCATCCGCCCATTGCACACCCGCGCTTATCAAGATTAGGTTCTTCTCACTGTTCCCACTTTTTAACACAATTTCAAGTCGGCTCGATGCTGCTTGTTCTCCTAGAACATATATCTTAACAATAATATATAAATTACTGATATAGTATTAATTAAGAATTAAAATATATTTAATATGATTATATATTCAATATTTGATTACATATTGACATATATTTGATGTCATTAATTGCGTGTATTTGGTGAATAGGGGGTCTAGATTTTGGGTAATGGTATAAAAAGTGGGAAAAAGTGGTTGAAAGTGGATAAAGTTATATTTTTGATCAAAGCGTGAGATCGAACACATGGCAGAACTTCCACAGTTGCATGGTGAGTATGAATGTAAGTTGGATGCGAAAGGCCGACTGCGTATGCCGTCTACGCTGTTGCGTCAATTGGGTGGAAATGGTCCCCATACGTTCTTTGTGAATAGGGGGTTTGAGCAGTGTTTGATGATCTATCCAGAAAACGTCTGGGAAAAGAATTTAGAGCGCATAAAGGAATTGAATGTCTACAGGGCGCAGGACAGAAATTTCATCAGGTACTTCTTTCGTGGAGTGAGCGATGTAACAACAGATTCTGCTGATCGGATCCTATTGAACAAATCTCTGCAAGAATATGCACGGTTAAAGAAGGATTTGATGTTGTTCGCTTATCTCGACCGCATAGAATTGTGGGATAAGCAGACATATGAAGCCTGGCTAGACGAGGAGCCGGCAGATTTTGCTGAACTGGCGGAGCGAACATTGGGCCAAAAGGTAGGTTACCAGTAATGGCTGCCGTAAATCCATATCACGCACCAGTAATGTGTGCTGAGACAATTGAATCACTGGTCACGGATCCACATGGTGTGTATGTCGATGCAACTTTTGGGGGTGGGGGACACAGTGCGGCGATCTTGCAGGTTCTTGATACGGGAGGCCGGTTGTTTGCTTTTGATCAGGATCTTGATGCCTTCGTAAATAAGGTAGATGATCAGAGATTGACTTTAATCCACGGCAACTTTCGTTTTTTAAAGCAGTGGATGAGGTATTATGATGTGACACATGTCCATGGAGTCATGGCGGACCTTGGTGTTTCTTCCTTTCAATTGGATGAGAAATCTAAAGGATTTTCTTATGCCAGCGATGCGGACCTGGATATGCGCATGAATATAAAAAGTGAGGCCTCGGCCTTTCAGATAATCAATGAAACCAGTGAAGGAGAATTGGTTGAAATATTCAGCCGATATGGTGAAGTGCGAAACGCGAAGACACTGGCAAAGGCGATTGTGGTGGCAAGGGCTCTACGACCTATCAAAAATGTGCAAGAATTATTGATGTGCATTGGTCCACTGGTAATGGGAAACCGATCCAGATATCTTGCACAAGTATTTCAGGCTATTCGGATTAAGGTTAACGATGAGATAGGATCGTTAAGGGCATTGCTATCCACAGCTGCTGATCTTCTGGTGGTGGGAGGAAGATTAAGTATTCTTACGTACCATTCTATAGAAGACCGCCTAGTAAAACACTTTATGAAGAGTGGAAAATTAGGACCAAAAGAGCAGGAATATGAGTTTGAGGAGGATCGAAAATGGTACCTAAAAATGCTGTCTAAAAAACCAATACTTCCAACTCGCGAAGAAGTCGGAAGGAATCGTCGAGCTAGGAGTGCTAAATTAAGAATTGCAGAAAAAATCTTGTGATGAAGGAGAAAAAGTCGGAAAAGTCAACAAAAAAGATTGGATTTAATTCAGCCTGGATTGCGGATAAATTGCCTTATATATTTTTTCTCATTATGCTCACTATGTTTTACATAGCTAATGCGCATTGGACAGAGAAAAAAGTACGAAAAATTAATTCCCTAAAGACAGAGCTACGCGAGTTGAATGCAAAATATATGGCATTAAAATCGGATGTTATTTACGAGGCTACCTATACCCAGCTGCGAGTCCAAGTGGCAAGCAATCAATTGTCGAATGATGGAGAATTTCCGGAAAAAATCGCTGCTAAGCCATAGTTTATTTCTGAATTGATGAGTAAGAAAAAAGAATTACTTCGTCGTGCTTATGTTGTGCTTGCCATGTTGGTGCTGGTGGCCATTTTGCTTGTTGGTAGTACGGTCAGAATCAGTGTAATAGAGCGGAGTACGTGGACTGCAAAAGGAGATAGTACAAAACTGGAGTTTGTCGATATTGAGCCAGATCGTGGCAACATCTATTCTCATGATGGGCGGCTACTCGCAACGTCGGTACCATTTTTTGATCTGCATATGGATTTAAATTCAGAGCCTATGACAGATCGCATTTTTGTTGCACATGTCGACTCACTATCTATTTATTTATCCCAATACGTTTTTAAGAATGAGTCGGCTGGAAATGTGCGTCGAAGATTGGTGCGAAGCAGGAAGGCCGGAAATAGATACTTCCTAATTAAGAAGGACGCTACCTACAATGAATTGACGCAAGTAAAGAATTTCCCATTGATTAGATTGGGCAAATATAAAGGCGGCTTAATTGTCGAGAGAAAATCTCGCCGACTCAAGCCTTTTAAGAGTCTCGCATCTCGCACCATTGGCCTGGATAGGGAGAATGCGCAATCGGTTGGACTGGAAGATACTTTTGATGCCTTTCTGCGAGGTGCTGTGGGCAAGCGACTGATGCAACGAGTGGGCAATGGTGTATGGATTCCGGTTCACGACCTCTCCGAGATTCAACCAGAACGTGGGCAGGACATTGTGACAAACCTGGATATGCGCATGCAGGATATTTGCCAAACTGCGCTTCAAGAAGCACTGATCCGCCATGATGCAGATTTTGGATTGGTGGTGATGATGGAAGTAGAGACGGGAGCCATTCGTGCCATGGTCAATTTGGATGGAGGCACTTCTGGAGGTCAATATCGGGAACGTTACAACCATGCTGTGGCTGACGCAACTGAACCAGGATCGACCTTTAAGCTAGCCTCTATGATGGCCCTATTAGAGGATGGATTTGTAGACATTACAGACAGTGTTGATATCAACCATGGCCGTGCAAAATTTGGACGGCGGGTGATGCAGGATGCTCACTGGCGCAAAGAAACTACGGTCAGTTTACAGCGTGCGTTCGAGATCTCTTCCAATGTAGGAATTGCAAAGGTAGTGGATGATTACTACGGTGTCGGAGATAATGCGGGTAAATTTCTCAAGCAACTCAAGAGATTTGGATTGCATGAGAAGACAGGCATAGAAATCCGAGGCGAAGGGGCTCCAGAGATTAAAGATACGGATCACCCGAAGTGGAATCGGCATATGACACTGCCTTGGATGGCACATGGCTATGAATTGGAAGTTACACCATTGCAGACATTGGCTTTTTATAATGCGGTGGCAAACGATGGTAAAAAGATGAAGCCATTTCTAGTTAGTACAATCAAGTTAGGTACGAAGGTTATCAAGGAATTTAATCCGCAAGAGCTTAGATCAAAGATTGCATCTCGAAGCACCATAGCCAAAGCCAAAGAATTGCTGGAGGGCGTAGTGGAAAATGGTACAGGCAGGAATATTAAATCAAGCCATTATACATTCGCCGGAAAATCTGGAACGACCAAGTTGGAATATTGGGTGAAAGGTCAAAATAAATATCAAGCTTCTTTTGTCGGATATTTTCCGGCAGAGAATCCCAAATATTCATGCATAGTGATGGTGACGAATCCTAAAAAGGATGGTTACTATGGTGGGACAGTGGCTGGCCCTGTATTTAAAGAAATTGCAGATCGATGCATGGGGACGGATGTCTCACTGATGGCATTTAACAATAACCCCAAAACAGATATTCTCGAGACACTTCCTTACTTCGAGGTCGGATATGCTCCAGATTTACTCAAAGTTTTACGCGAAGTGGACTTAGAGTTTGTACAGAAAACGACAAATGATTGGGTCGTCACCTTACCAGCTGAGGAGGAGGGTGGTCTTGTTGTTAAAAATAGAAATATTGATCCTGATCTAGTGCCAAATGTGGTGGGGATGGGATTGCGCGATGCAATTTTTATTTTGGAAAATATGGGGCTCAAGGTCAAGATAAATGGGTCGGGTAAAGTAAAAGATCAATCTCTTGCACCTGGCACCAAATTGAAAAACCAGAAGATATTATTATATCTCGGCTAAAGATACCCATCACGTGAAAACCCTCAGCGACATTCTAGTAGATATTCCGCATGAACTAATCCAGGGTTCATTAGAGGGTTTGGTCGAACATGTTGCATTGGATTCGAGAAAATCACAACCGAATGGATTATTTGTTGCTGCGCCGGGATTAACTACAGATGGGCACCAATTTATTGATTCAGCCATTAGTAGAGGTGCAAAAGCTGTTGTTCTCCAAGAACTGCCTGATCAACTCACAGAAGATACCTCCTATGTCAAGGTTGCTGATGTTAGCAAGTATGCGGGTGTGATGGCAGCAAATTTTTATGACCATCCCAGTTCAGACATGCAGGTAATTGGTGTAACCGGCACAAACGGTAAAACCAGCATTGTTTATCTCGCTCATCAATTGTTTGCATCATTTGGATTTAAAGTAGGTCTGATATCTACGGTGGAAATACGTGTTGGGGCAAAGACATTGGACGCTACGTTGACCACACCAGATGCCATTACGGTACAGGATCTATTGGCGCAGATGAAAGGTGCTGGGTGCGACTATGTATTTATGGAAGTTAGTTCGCATGCCATCGATCAGCATCGCATTGCTGGAATTCAATTTGGAGGAGGTGTTTTTTCCAATATATCACATGATCATTTAGATTATCACAAGACGTTCAAGAACTATATTCAGACGAAAAAGCGATTTTTCGATGACCTGCCAGATACTGCGTTTGCCTTGACAAATTTGGACGATGGAAATGGTGCAGTAATGTTGCAAAATACGAGTGCTAAAAAATCGTCTTACGCGCTACAGAAATCCGCTACTTATAAAGGAAAAATTATTGCCAATGAGCCGACTGGACTACACATAGTAATCGAAGGCAAGGAAGTCTTTACCACCCTTGTGGGTGATTTTAATGCCAGTAATTTATTGGCTGTCTACGGAATAGCTCATCAGTTGCAATTCGAACAAATAGAAATCCTCCAAAACCTAAGTAAGGTGATGGCACCTCCGGGACGGCTGGAATCCATTTGGAACGAACGACGAAAGGTACTTGCGTTTGTCGACTATGCACATACTCCCGATGCACTAAAAAAGGTATTGCAGACCATTAAAGGGATCAAGGGGCCTGGCAGCAAGATTATAACGGTGGTGGGTTGTGGAGGAAATAGGGATAAGACCAAGCGACCGAAGATGGCTAGAATATCGCTGGAATACAGCAACCGCGTAATATTCACCAGCGATAATCCACGTGATGAAGACCCTGCGAGCATTCTTAGTGATATGACAGCAGCCCTGGATCCAGGTGAGTACGGTCAGGTTTTATCCATTGAAAATCGTAAGGAAGCGATCCGAACAGCCAATATGTTGGCTCGGGAGCATGATATTATTTTGGTGGCAGGGAAGGGGCACGAAAAGTATCAGGAAATTAAGGGAGAGCGGTTGCCTTTTGATGATCGTGAAGAAATATTGAAGTGTTTTCAGATGAATTAGATGTTGGGGGAGGTGAATTATCTAAAGTTTAGAGAATCTTAGCGAGATAGGCATGCTGTATCACTTATTTGAGTATTTGGAGCAGGAATATGATCTGATTGGAGCAAGTCTGTTTCGTTTTATTTCCTTCCGCGCCGGTAGTGCCATTATCCTATCGCTAATTATCTCAATTCTTTTGGGTGGAAGACTCATTCGTTTTTTGCGTAAAATGCAGGTGGGTGAAACCATTCGTGATCTCGGACTACAGGGGCAGTTGGAAAAATCGGGCACACCTACTATGGGAGGTGTTATCATTATATTGGCCACAATAGTACCATGTTTGTTGTTGGCACGGCTCGACAATGTATACATTATTCTCATGTTGGTCGTCACTGTCTGGATGGCCATTATTGGTTTCATAGATGATTACATCAAGGTTTTTAAAAAGAATAAACGAGGCCTAAAGGGCCGGTTTAAGGTGGCCGGTCAGGTAGGCCTTGGTCTGATCGTTGGGCTAACGATGCTGCTTAGTGATGAAGTGTTGGTTAGGCTGGACGTGGCAGAGGCTGAAGCTGGTCAGTACGAGATCGTAGATAGGAGACAAGTAGTTTCTACCAGTGGTCAGACCAAGGAAATTGCCTATGTTAAAACGACCTTAACCAACATTCCTTTTGTCAAGGGGAATAATCTGGACTATACGAAGTTGGTTCCTTTCGCCAAAGATAATGCAGCCAAGTGGGTGTGGATGTTATTCATACCCTTAATCATCTTAATTGTTACAGCTGTGTCAAATGCTGCAAATCTTACAGATGGGTTGGATGGTTTAGCGACCGGTGTTTCAGCAATAATTGGTGGTACGTTGGGGGTGCTGGCGTATGTATCCAATCATGCCCTATTTGCTGATTATCTGAGCATCTTGTATTTGCCAAATTCTGGTGAACTGGTCGTCTTTGCAGCCTGCTTCATTGGTGGTTGTACGGGGTTTTTATGGTACAATGCATATCCCGCAAAAGTATTTATGGGAGATACAGGTAGTTTGACCATAGGTGGAATTATAGCTACGATGGCCATTGTCTTGCGAAAAGAACTCCTCATACCTATTCTCTGTGGAATTTTTGTTGTGGAAAACCTCTCGGTGATTCTGCAGGTATTTTATTTTAAATATACCCGAAGAAAAAATGGTGAAGGGGTGCGATTATTTAAGATGGCACCACTGCATCATCACTATCAAAAACTAGGTATGCACGAGGCCAAAATTGTCACTCGATTTTGGATTGTTGGGGTGCTTTTGGCGGTTTTTACCATTATCACCTTAAAAATAAGGTAGTATATATGATGAAAAACATATATAAGTAAAAAAAATTATTCATAAATTCTTATTATTGAATAAAATACATATATTTGACAATAGTAATAACAAGAGGCCGAAACAGGTGAGAAAACTACAATTTTTGTCCTGTTTACTCGGGCTTTTCGACTAAGGTTACTACAGTGGAAGTGAGGACCATGAGGAAAGAGCTGAGGGTGTTGAGGTAGTATCATTTATCTCAACACCCCTTTCGAGAAAGAACAAGAACAAGAACAGACCGACACCCTTTTGGGTAAGAAAGAAGATGAAACAAACCCTGTCATTAAAGGCGAATTTTTATAATGAGCTGAAGGGCGACTTAGCCATTTGGTTAGTTATTGCTTTGTTGGCAGCCTTTTCTTTAATGGCCATATATAGTTCTACCGAGACATTAGCATATAAGGAGCGTGGAGGAAATACTGAGTATTACCTAATCAAGCATTTTTTGATTTTGGCGGTGGGATTGTGTTTTACCTATGTGTGTCATTTGATGTACTACATGCGCTATTCGATTTTGGCTCCATTACTGCTCTATATTTCCATTGGATTGTTGATTTGCACATTGCTATTCGGTCCTGAGGTGAATGATGCACGGAGATGGCTCGCCATACCCGGTATTGGCATTACTTTTCAGTCTTCAGATTTAGCCAAGATTGCTCTTATTATATATATAGCTCGGTCCATTGCTTTTAAGCAGGATTATATTAAAGACTTTGGAAGTGCCTTTGTGCCGATTATTGTACCTGTACTCATTGTTTGTGGATTGATTGCTCCAGCAGATTTATCTAGTGCAGTGATACTATTTGTCACCTGCTTGACTATGATGTTCATCGGCCGTGTGGATATGAAGTACATCTCCATTTTGATTGTGTTTGGCATCATGTTATTGGCGGCACTTATCGGTTTGGGTTATTTGTTTCCCGAGTTTATTCGCGTAGAGACTTGGACCAGCCGTATTAATGAATTTGTGAATGACCCAGTTGGTGGTTACCAGATAGAGCAGGCGAAAATTGCCATCGCTGAGGGTGGATGGTTTGGTGTTGGCCCTGGACAAAGCACACAGGATAATTTTCTGCCTTCACCATATGCAGATTTTATATACGCCATTATCTGTGAAGAGTATGGACTGTTGGGTGGTGCCACAATCATCTTATTGTATTTGTTTTTAGTTTTTAGATGTATGCGGTTGGTTACTAGAAGTCCCAAGACCTTTGGTGCCATGTTGTCAATCGGCCTATGTCTGAGTTTAGTACTACAGGCGTTTATGCACATTGCGATCTCCGTGCATCTCGTACCTGTGACAGGCTTGACATTACCCATGGTGAGTATGGGAGGTACATCCATCATTTTTACATGTATTTCATTTGGGATTATCCTAAGTGTCAGCAAGTATATAGAAAAGGTAAAAGAGAAAAGTGAATTAGCAATGGCTGGTTCGTAGATAGATGCGGCGATTTATTATTAGTGGAGGCGGTACTGGTGGACATGTTTTTCCTGCTTTGGCTATAGGTCGTGCATTGTTGAGGAAAATTGAAAATGCAGAGATTTTGTTTGTGGGAGCTGAAGGAAAGATGGAGATGGAGAAAGTGCCCCAAGCTGGATTTAAGATTATAGGACTACCCATTAGTGGTCTGCAAAGGTCTTTGACATGGAAGAATGTATTGTTTCCTTTTAGGTTGCTGCGAAGTTACTTGAAGGCAAGGCGTATTGTTCGCTCCTTTAAGCCAGATGTGGCCATAGGTGTAGGTGGATATGCAAGCTGGCCTACGCTATATGCTGCTAGCAGAAAGGGAATAAAAACAGTGATTCAAGAGCAAAACTCTTATGCAGGACTGACCAATAAGCAACTGGCCAAATCTGTAGATTTGATTTGTGTGGCCTATCACAATATGGATAGGTATTTTCCGAAAAATAAAATTGTGTTCACAGGTAATCCAATTAGAGCGGATCTGCTGGCACAAAATGATCGGAAACTGGCCTGGGAATATTTTGGTTTGAAGCCGGACTTACGGACGATTTTACTTTTCGGAGGTAGTTTGGGAGCGGGAACATTAAATGAGGCGATGGATAAAGGAGCCGATTTAATCGGTCAGCAAAGCGATGTTCAGATTATTTGGCAAGTGGGAAGTTTCTATGCTGAAAAGTATAGTCGGTCACCAAGTGCTGAATTGGCTCAAGTCAAGCAGAGTGAATTTATAGATCGCATGGATCTGGCATATCTCGCTGCTGATCTCGTGATCTGTAGGGCGGGAGCCCTCACCATATCTGAACTTTGTCTGCTGAGTAAGCCGTCTATCTTGGTGCCTTCACCTAATGTAGCTGAAGATCATCAGACGAAGAATGCTGAGGCAATGGTGAAAGCTGGTGCAGCACGAATCATTAGGGATGGAGAAGCGCCAGCGGTGCTCATTGAAGAAGCAATACAATTGGTCCATGACGAAGAAAAGTTGAAAACATGGTCATACGCAGCAGGAAGGCTGGGAAGACCCAGGGCAGGAGAGGAGATTGTAAATGAAATATTGAAATTGAATAAGTAAGATGAAATTGGCAAGGTTAAACATAAAGCAGATTATAGTAGCATCCGGTTGGATGGCTGCTGCTGCCCTCATGTTTCTTGCTTGGTCATCGGCAGTATCTTCAAATGAAGGTAAGATGGTTGAGGATGTGCAGTATCATCTTGCTCACCTTTCCGATGGAAATGACCTGATTACGGTTGAGGAGATGAAGCAAAAGATATTGTCAGCCTACGAGATAGATTTTCGTGATGTGCAGGTAGGAAATCTTGACCTGCAAAACTTAGAGGAAATATTAAGAGCGGAGGCATTTATTGTGGATGCACAAGCCTATGTAGATGCCAATGCAGTATTACATATTGACATAGCTCAGCGTACTCCCATTATGCGTGTAATGGATATTCAGGGTAGGAATTATTATCTAGACTCAGAAGGAATTAAACTACCCTTGTCAAAACATTTTACTGCTCGGGTGCCGGTAGTAACTGGATATGCAGCATCATATGCATCGGGCTTAGATACCGTACAAAATAATTTAGGGGCCGCTTTTCGCATTGTCCGCGATGCTAGGACAGATGAATTTATGCATGCATGGTTAGACGTTGTCAATATTCATAATTCAGGTGAAATCATTCTCCTGGGTAACGTAGGAAGATTTAAAGTCCTATTCGGCGATGATGAGGAGCGTAAGGAAAAGATCGAAAAACTTAAGACATTTTTTAAAGAAGGCTTAAAAATTACAGGCTGGCGCGATCTGGAAAGTATTAATGTAAAATATAACAAGCAGGTTGTGACGAAAAAACACACAAAGGCCTAATTAGTAAGAACAATAAACACCGGTGAAATGAAACCTTACCAGTTTGATCCAAAAGAAGTTATCGTAGCTATAGATATCGGTACCACAAAGGTATGTGCGATAGCGGGCAGACTCAACGAGTACGGAAAAATTGAAGTGCTTGGCATGGGGAAAGTACGCTCAGAAGGGGTACTCCGTGGCGTCATTTCCAATATAGAAAAGACCGTAAATGCAATCAAAGAAGCGATTATGGCTGTAGAAAAACAGCTAGATGCTTCTGTAAAGATCGTACATGTAGGAATCGCAGGTCAGCACATCAAGAGTCTACAACACAGGGGCATCCTTACAAGGGATAATGCCCATGATGAAATCGGACAAGACGATATTGAAATGCTGATTCGGGATATGTACAAGCTGGTACTCCCTCCTGGCGATAAGATATTGCACGTCATTCCTCAGGAATTTACGGTGGATAATGAGCAAGGTATACTGGATCCCATTGGAATGTCTGGCATCCGTTTGGAAGCTAATTTTCACATCATCACCGGTCAGATTACTGCCTCCAATAATATATTGCGCTGCATCGAAAAGGTGGGCTTGACGGTGGCAGATTTAACCCTGGAACCAATTGCCAGCTCACAGTCCATTTTGAGCGAAGAAGAGAAGGAAGCGGGCATAGCCTTGGTAGATATCGGTGGAGGAACGACCGATCTGACCATATTTCATGATGGGATCATAAGGCATACGGCGGTGATCCCATTTGGAGGCAATGTAGTGACCCGTGATATCAAGGAAGGCTGCACCATTATGCCCCACCAGGCAGAGAAACTAAAAATCAAATTTGGATCAGCACTGGCAGATGAAGTGTATGACAATCGAATTATCACCATTCCGGGACTGAAAGGCAGGGAGCCTAAGGAGATTTCTGAGAAAAATTTGGCCCTAATTATTCAAGCTCGGATAGAAGAGATTTTTGACTATGTCCTGTGGGAGATTCGTAGATCTGGTTATGAGAAAAAATTAATCGGAGGCATTGTCCTAACCGGGGGAGGGTCGCTACTAAAGCACATCGACATTTTAGCGGAGTACCATACCGGTATCCCAACTCGGGTGGGCTACCCCATAGACTTATTGGCGCACGGATATCCGGAGGAGATTGCCACACCCATTTGTGCTACCTCTATAGGGCTCTTAAAGAACGCCTTCGAGCATCGAGATTATGAAGCAGCCATTGAGCTAGCAGACAGTTCATTGGAATCGCCGCTGGAGGAAGTGACTCAGGGTGAGCAGAGCCATGCTCATACCGTACCTAGTGGAAAACAACCAGGTTGGTGGGAGAAGGCATTTCAGAAGACGAAAGATTGGTTTGAAGCCGAGCCCGATCCAGATTTAGACTAATAAACGAAGCAAAAACCTAATTCATCATTTAAATCCTAATGACTATGCAATTTGATATACCCAGGGAAGAACGATCCATCATTAAGGTGATTGGCGTCGGTGGTGGAGGCAGCAATGCTGTTACACACATGTTTAAGCAGGGTATTATTGGCGTTGACTTTGCCATTTGCAATACCGATAATCAAAGTATGGAACTGAGTCCGGTGACCACCAAGATACAGTTGGGACCACACCTGACTGAGGGTCGGGGTGCAGGTTCTTTACCTACGGTGGGCAAGCAAGCATGTATTGAGTCTATTGACGATGTGCGGAGATTTGTGGAAGAAGATACCAAGATGCTATTTATCACTGCCGGTATGGGTGGTGGCACAGGAACCGGCGCTGCGCCGATCATTGCCAAGGCCTCCAAGGAAATGGATATCTTGACCGTTGCCATTGTCACCATACCTTTTAAGTTTGAAGGCAAACGCCGCAAGGAGCAAGCGGCCGAAGGTTTGGAAGATTTGAAGCAAAATGTGGATTCCTTGATCATCGTTTCCAACGACAAGTTGCGCGAAATTCACGGAAACTTGCCCATATCTGATGCCTTTGCCAATGCCGACGACATATTGTCAACTGCAGCTAAAGGTATTGCGGAAATCATCACCGTACCGGGATATGTAAACGTGGATTTTGAGGATGTCAATACCGTCATGCGCGATAGTGGAGTGTCTATAATGGGTACTTCTATAGCTGAGGGAGAAGGCAGGGCGCGCAAGGCCGTTGATGAGGCACTCAATTCTCCATTATTGGAAGACAATGATATCAGGGGAGCGAAGCATATTCTCATCAACATCAGTTCAGGAACGGCTGAAGTGACCATGGATGAGATCTATGAAATCACCGAATATGTGCAAGATGAAGCAGGTGAGGATACAGATCTAATCTGGGGTAATTGTTTTGATGAAACGCTGGGCGAGAAAATATGTGTTACGGTCATCGCCACAGGATTTGATCGTAAAAAATCTGGGCAGGACATCGTTTCCCCGAAAAAGGAACAGATCATTGTTTCACTAGAAGATGACCGGCCAAAGGATAAGGGTGTATACGATACTGGATATCGCAAGGGAGAATATGCACAAAGTTTTGACCTAGATCTGGACAAGCAAAAACGCAACTATGGCAGTCATATAAAAGCGCATGGCGATCCATACCTGAAGGCGCAGGAGAAGCAGGATCAGGGCGATAGCCAGCTGCATCAACAGAAAGAAGCATTGAGACAACACAATAAAAGATTGAATAATCCTCAAGCCGTTATAGATTTAGAAAATGAGCCGGCTTATTTGAGACGTAGGGTGGAGTTGGATGACGTGCCGCATTCCTCTGAAGTGACTGCATCGCGTTGGTCTATCTCCGGTGATGACGAACCACAAATACGTAAAGACAACCCCTATCTTCATGACAATGTAGATTAATTGATGTGGTTCTGTGGATCTTCGGATCGATAGAACGTGAAGAGTTTTCGTCTTTTTCTTGAGTTAGGTTTATTGTTCTTAGGGGCCGCTTCTGCCAGGAAGCGGTCCTTTTTTGCATTTAATTATTCACTTATTTAATTGCATAATCGTTTTCTAAGACCCTATGTGTTCAACCTAAGCGCAGCGATGTGGAGTCGAAGGTCCTTTCAATTACAGACGAGGGATATTTTTGCTCGCAGAGGCGCTGAAAACGCCGAGGAGGTCTAATTGCTATCTAATTGTAATTTTTTTCTCAGACCCTATTTGTTCAACCTGAGCGCAGCAACACGATGTCTAAGGCCAGGTAATTACAGACGAGGGATATTTTTGTTAGCAGAGGCGCTGACAATAACAACACTACGTATGAAGAAGACTATCGATATAAACTTGCATAAGCCATAGAAAACGCTAAGACCGCAAAGGAGGTAGAGTTGATGTTCAATTGTTTACTAAGAAACCCTATGTGGTCAGCTTCGCGTTTAAGTGTGCTTCCATGTATAAATCGGATCTTGTACAAATCACAGGCGATCAGGGGGTTTGGAAGCCCCACCAATCATTGAGCTTAGGGAGAAATCCGGGGATCAAATAATTCATAGGACCTTGAAGTAATAAATCGGACATGGGATCCTATACTCGAAATATTTTAATAGCTACAATCATAACCAAACTTTTTGATGCTAAGAGGGCTTGTCATGATTTTTGGTTAAAAATCCCGCCAATCCCAGGGCGGATTCGTGGTTCACCCTGGGTGTCACCCAAGGATATGCATATTAGACCCTGCTGGGGTCTGTAGAAATCCGAACCAAGAAGGATTACGGTCATAATTTAGGTCATAAATCCCGCCAGTATTTAAGTCAATCTTTGACTAAATATAGATCCCTTTGAGGTCATACAATCAAATCACCTACGTCAGCCCGAGCGCAGCAACGCGAAGACGAAGGCCTTTTTTTGAGTTCGGATTGAAGAATTTTTTTCACACAGAGGCCCTGAGAACATCAGGTTATCTTATTGGTGACTAGTTGTGCTCCTGTTTATAGATCTAAGCTTGCACAAATCATAGGCGATCAGGGGTCTGGGAGCCTCACCAATCATGGAGCTTAGAGCAAAATCCGTGGATTGAATAATTCATAGGACCTTGAAGCAATAAATCGGATGCGGGATCCTAGAGCCGAAATATTTTAATAGGGAAGATCATTGCCAAACTTTCATCAACTACTGAGGGTCAGCAGTATAACTGACACATACGATTCTGACATTGGTGGCGATATAATAACATCTAATGACTTATATGCGAAAGCCCATCGTACAATAAAAATTTCGACCAATGGATGGAATGATTCCAGGACCGGGATAGCCAGTGGCACGACGTGTGAAATATTGATTGTTCAGCAGATTATTAATGCCACTTTCAATCTCTATTTTATTGAGTTTTAAAGACATTGATGCATCCAAAATGTGGTATGAAGGTATAAGACCTTCTATGGCTGAAGGAGTAAACACTGCATTTGAAGCATCTGAAAAATGCTCGCCCACGTAACTGTACTGTACGCTGGTTGAAAAACGATTGAGGTGGATGAGGATACCACTCTTGGCTATAATGGGAGGTACAAGCTCGACCTTTTTTCCTTGTTGATCGACAAAAGCTGAGTTTGCATAGGTAGCATGCGTCACCGATACATTTCCAAATAAGGACATGTTGGCTTCTCCTTTTGGCAATGAGGCGCGAAAGAATTGCCATTCAACGAGTGACTCCACACCATAGATGCTGGCATCAGCTATGTTGGTTCGAAATCGGATAAACCGATCGACTAAATTATTAAAGACAGGATTGGGTTCTCTTTTAAGTATGGTTCCAATTCGATCTTTGTACGATAGATGATAAATGCTTACATCAAAGTCTAGTGAAGGAGTAATACTGCCCCTTAATCCTAGGTCAAAATTGGATCCCCTTTCATCTACGAGGTTTTCATCGACGACCAAGCTGCCAACATTGACTCGGATGTCATTGAAATTGATTGCTCGGTAATTTTGCGAATAATTGACAAACATCTCCACCGATTCAGAAAAACGAAAACTACTTCCTACACCAACAAATACAAATGAGCGGCGATTGGTTTTATTTTCTTCAAATCGTTGATCACTGATGATGTTTCCGGCAAGGTCCTTATTGATTTGACGGTAGTACCCTTGTGCCGAAGTCGAGATATACTCCCATCGTGCCCCTGGTGTGATGCTCCATTTTTCTGAAAGTGAGAATATATTTTCGAAAAATAGGGAATAATTAGTGCTGGGTAAGTCGAAGTCGGAGCCTTCGAGATTACTTGGATTTAGATAATTAAATGTGGGCCCAGATCCATCATCAGCATCACCTTGTCTGCGCCAGGTTTGACCCCTGTAGAAGCGTGATCCTACCAGCAAGGTCGAAGGCTGCCCCAAGGTAGAATACTTGAGCATCATCCGAGTCTCGTTTCCCCAATTGGAAAATCGATCGCTGAGCAAATCTCTATTTTCTCCAAAATCAAGCAAATTGATCGGATCAAGGTTTCCCAGGGCATCCCTGCCAGCCTTTAAGGCGAATATTCTATTGTTGAAATGAAGCTTGTCATTGGCTTTGAAGTCAAATAAGAGTGCAAATAGATTCCAATTCACATGAAACCAATTTCTTTTACGCAAGGATTGCCTAGGGTTATCCTTAAATTGGGCATCTGTCAGTCCTCCAGGTTGCTGAGCTAAGTAATTGGTGTGTGTAAACTCCGGTGCGATCTCTATTTTATCACTGACTTTTATCCGACTGCTCCAATATGTGGTGTGTTGATCCAGCTTCTCATTGGGACGCCATCCTCTGTTCTTCTTGTATTGGTAGAAGCCGTAGTAGTTTACCTTACCTATGGTTCCTCCTACACTATTGTAACTGTTGAAGAATCCATACGATCCCACACTATTACGTGAGTGGAGTTCGATTTTCTTGTCCGCTGGTCCTTTCTTGAATCTGAAATTCAGCATGCCCCCAAATTGAGTACCATACTGCAGGGAAGCGGCACCCCTTACTATTTCAATCCGCTCCAGTGCCTCAATGGGTGGTGTATAGTAGCTCTCAGGATAACCCAGCGCGTCGGCACTGATGTCATAGCCGTTTTGTCTGGTGTTGAAATTTGAATTTCGGCTTGGGCTCAGCCCACGACCTCCGATACCCAACTGCACACCTGCTCCATCACTCTCCCAAATATTGAGTCCGCTGACTTTTGCGTACACTTGTCTGCTGCTGTTGGCTGCCTTATTGGCGACGAGTTGGTCGATTTTGATGAGCTCGTTCTTCTTTGAAGCGTAAATATTGGTACCCTCTACTTGCCGGAGTCGATATATGCCTGCTGACTTTTGATTTTCCACCACTGTCACTTTTTCCAGCACAAATGATTCATCGATCATCGGTATGATCAGTTCCTGTGGACGTTCGGCGAGATCGATTTTTACCCGTACATGTCTCTTGGCTTTTCCCACATGTTGAACTTCCACATTATGCCACCCAGGAGTGAGATTATGTAAGATAAACTGGCCTTTTTGATTCGTCTCCGTAGTCACTAACGAATCATCTACCAGTATCAGGGCCCCAAGCAATGGGACGTTGGTTAGTGAATCAAACACATGTCCTTTTAGTATGGGGTTGAGTTCCTGAGCACAAAGGATCAAAGGACACAAAAGCAGAAAACCTATACTAATATTCTTTACCATCTTCGAGAATCTTCAAGTGGTAAAATCCATTCCATGGGCGGAAAAGTCTTCTTCACATCTCCTAAATCTACAGCTGGATCTATAAATGGTTGGCTATGCCTTCCGTTTAAAGTGACTTTACTGTTGCAATACACTTGTGGTTTGGAAAAACCTCGTTCTTGATAATAATCTCTTAAATAATGTGCAAATTGCAGTATCATGTCTGGCTGCGTGCTCATCATCTTTTCTTGTTGAGGTGTAAGATGTCGGTAATTGGTAGCCCACTCAACTTTATCACCTTGTTGATCTACAATTTTAAAGGTGGTATGACCGGCTTTTTCCATGAGCATCACCCGCCAAGAAAAACGATACCCTTGCTCTGACCAAGAAACAGAGCCAGGATACATGAGGTATCTGAGGGGAATAATAATTTGAGCCAGGAGATAAAACCCTATAGCGTATTGAACCCACCTTGAAGTAGCTTGTCCCTTACTTTTTGATGTATTTATGAGTGGCATCTTTCGCAAAGGTTTTTGAAAAAACGCCAGACATTTTTCATGGAGATGAGAAGGGAAGAAAATAATCGTACTTAGCATCATGATATAGGGAAACATGCCGATCGGAAAAAGTAGAGCGGTCAATGTATGAAAGACAACTACGGCAAAATATGCGAGGGAACGTGTTGCGGGAAGAAGCAATAAAAAGCCGATGCTTAGATCAAAAGCAGCTCCAGCCCAGCTGAAAACATAGGCAGTTTCTTCATAATTAAAGATGGAGCCTACTAGAGGGATGTGAGTTAGTGAAGGCAACCATAATTTCATTGGCATAGCCTGGATCATCCAGTCACAGTTCAGTTTGGCTAAGCCTGCAAAAAAATAGACAATAATGAGTTGCGCCTTAATCAATGAAATGGTCCAAAGAGGGACATGGTCGGCGTAGATTTGTGGTCTTTTCCACACGTCTATTGAAAATCGCCGATTCGCAGGTAGGAAGATAAGCAGAAACGCCATCAAGCTCACGAAGTAGTAGTGATTCAGGTAATTGGTTTTATCAATTAATTCAACATAGGTGAAGCTTATAAAGAAGAGTGTGGTAGCAATGCGATACCGAAATCCAACCATGATCGATATTGCACTAAGGAACATGAGCGCGAATAGTGCGTACATTCCCAGTGCTCCCAATGGCTTTATCCACCCAAATCCAGAGAAGGTAAAGAAATAGGTAGGTTCTATGTACAGTTCTCGTATCCAGCCCTTTAAGAAAAATCTGGCGACACTGCATGCCATTATAAATCCAAAAAGCACCCTGAATGTGACCAGAGGTGCGATAGAGACAGACCGGTCAAAGAAGTGTGTGCTCTTCATGCGTTTAACTTAATCTCCATCATTGTCTTGATTAGTGATGGTAATGCCTACTACTGATGCCAAATCGGATTTTATGAGGGTCACTATATCTTGCAAAGTGAGGAAGAGATTGATCATCGCTTGATTGTCTTCCTCAATTTGTTTGCTTAGATCGTTATTTAGCTCCTGGACATTTGTCAATGCGGATTGTAAGGTGGTTTGAAAGTTGGCTTTCAAATCACCTTGATCGATATTATCCAGATAGTCATACATGGACATACCTTTTGTACCAGAAAGGCCTTCACCAGTCAGCAACATCGTATACGCTTCAAGAGCATCGCTTAAGAGTTCACCACCATAGCCACCGTGGAAGGCTTCCACTGCAAGAGGTCTGATTACTCCGGCACTGCGTATCCCCGCAGGGATGGCGACTTTTCCGTCTCTCAAGAAGCGTTGAAAGTGCCTATCCATGGTGTTGATTAGGATGCCCATGGCGCTTCCTATATCGGTACCTCTCGCTTGATCGCTGGTGAAGTCTTGCAGGTACGGACCTTCATTCCAATCTTGATGCACCTTACCTGCTAGCTGTTCCAGATGATTGGTCAAGGCGATCAGGTAGTCTTTATGTCCCTGATTAGCAAAAGATGAGATAGTGACAGTTGGGTCTGCGGATGAGAGCATATAATCCAGCGCTGGAAGACCCTCCGCTGCTTGATTGCTGATCGTCCCGAGATTGAAATTCCCAGCACTGATGTTGCCTTCAATCTTGAGTTCATCCGCAGGGTATAGATTTATTGCCGATCGGAGGGCTTGATTTTCTGTTGGTCCCATTTGATAGATCGCAGCGACTTGCCACGCCTTCCAGGTTTTCTTAAGTGCTGCTTTGAGGCTGGAAAGGCTAGTTTCCGTCGGTCCTATTACAAATTCACCGGCCAGATTATTTAGGGATATCGTGGCTTCGTGTAGGTCTTTAAAGGCAGGTACGATGAAATGATTAGCTACATGTTTGGCAATATTTCCTCGGTCGGTAGTCAGATCCCTGCTAGGCGTAGAAGGTGTTGGAGGTGCTTCTGAATTCTTGTCACATCCCAGGACCAAAAGAAGACATAGGCAGATGATCAGAGGAGTAGGGTCCTGATTTTTCATATTCAAGTATTTTCTATAGGTCATCTTGATAAGGGGCCAACGCTGGATACGTATCAATCAGCATCGATTTTGCTTGGTTAAGACCTGACGGAGTCACATTCCAGAAATTTCCTCCGGATCCGAAGTGCTCTTCCTTAATCATTTCGATGTCCTCCAAGGACAGCTTTCGAGTTGGATTATATTTGATGGCATTGGCAAAAGCCCAAGCTTCCGAAAGCGTATGGAATGCCTCGCCGGTCTGAGCCTCGTTTAAGGCCGACAAGGTGCTATTGATGTAGTGCACCGTAGTAGCAGCGGCAACCAGCTCTAGTTGCTCAGCTATTTCTGCACGTTTAAGGTTTTTTTCTGGCAGGTCATTATTTACTATGGCCGTGCGACCTGCTATGAAAGCATCCACAATGATGTTATTGGTTCCCAAGAATGGATCTACCACATTGGAATAGTGACTCCAGAACCGATCTTCATCACTGCGATCACTGGGCCAGTTTGATGTAAAGTCAACCGGTGGGTTCCAATAGCCAAATGCTTCATCCCAATGGTGCTCCATGCTTGTATAATTCTTCCCTTCGCTTAACTCCGTGTTTTCAACATCATCACCCGTGCGTGCATCACTGAAGTAAGTATTAAAGATCTGATTGTACATCACCGTACCCATCAGACCTTTCTCGATGAGTTGGGTAAATTCTCGACCATTTGCATCGAGTAAGATCGTATTTCCGCTATTTTCTCGTACGAGCAAACCAGCGGTACCATTCGCGGCATTAGCAACAGATATGCTGGCTTGCTCTGCAGCTAGGAATAGATTAGACATAAACATGTTGTCTAGGTCTGGCTGAAACGATTTGTTCTTTAGCTGCTTTGTACTCGTGAAAGGATAGAATCCATGGCCATTGCCATTTACATTGGCATATGCATCCGTAAGTACTTGTACCGACAGGGCAGCACCGCCATCACCGGTCTTGAGGTAGTCCGTGATTTGCTCAACCATATCGAGTCTTTCATTTTGCCCAGTATAGGATACCGTGGATATGCCGTCCCGCTGAAAGGAGTAGCTATCTGGTGTCATGGAAAGTACCGGTGAGACCAATACCTCAACATCCAGATTCTGAGTGGCACCTTGCTTGTCTGTCATCTCCACCGACAGCATGTACGTATCACCTAGAAGCGCGTCTGCAGGAATTACCATTGTTACTTCGATAGTGAGGGATTTGGCCTCATCTGGCACGGGGAAGGATTCGGCTACCTGCCCTTGAGGAGTAACGATTATTGATTTGATTCCATAATTTGCAATTGCAGTGATGCTGATTGGCATTTCTGTTCCCCGCGGTCCTTCGTAGGAAGTCTGATCAGCTTGTAAAGAAATGGTACCTGCAGGCTTTGGGTCATCATCTTTGTCACAACTCGTAAGGAGGAGTACACCTAGTAGGCAAATGAATGGAAGCCTGGATATCACTAGTTTATGGAAAAATGTTATGGTGTTCAGGTTCATTTGCTTTGCCATTGGCACAAATGTAAGTCAGCAGATAGGCCTGTACAATAGCTATAATGTAGATTGTGGACTGCCACAAATTGGGTATGTACATACCTAAACTTAGGTATAGGGATTCTAGATGTATGCAGTACTATCTTCCGCAATAGTCGGCCAGAGATGCATCTTTTTGCGAGAAATAAGATCATGAAGCACTTACACAACTAGAAGGTATGCTGCTAGGATTGTCATGGTTTTTGGTCAAAAATCCCACCAATCCTAGAGCCGAATTTATTTATGGACTGGATTTTTATCAAATGACTCGACTGTACAAATACAGATTTGAATTTGCAAGACCGTAATGAATAATTGGGAACTTTCAGCGGAATGTCCGTTCGTGGCTGGAAGGATATAAAGGCTGAAAGCTTCACCTATCACTAGCCAGGGGCATGTGCCCTTGGCTAGTGGTGTGCGAGTATAGCGGCCTGAAGGGCTGCGCATCAGGCTTGGGGCATAAAATACATCAATAGGAATACAGGCGAATCCCTACGATATTTTTAGAGTAAAGTTTAAACAAATCACAGACGATCGGAGGATCTGGGAGCCTCACCAACCATGGAACTAAAAGCAAATTTTAGGGATTAAATAATTGACAGGATTTTAGAGTAATAAATAGCACACTGGATCCTAGAGCCGAATTTATTTATGGACTGGATTTTTATCAAATAACTCGACTGTACAGATTTGAATTTGTAAGACCGTAATGAATAATTGGGAACTTTCAGCGGAATGTCCGTTCGTGGCTGGAAGGATATAAAGGCTGAAAGCTTCACCTATCATTAGCCAGGGGCATGTGCCCTTGGCTAGTGGTGTGCGAGTATAGCGGCCTGAAAGGCTGCGCATCAGGCTTGGGGCAGAAAATACATCAACAGAGATACAGGCGAACCCAACGATGTTTTTAGATGAAAGTTTATACAAATCACAAACGAACGGAGGATCTGGGAGCCCCACCAATCATGGAGTTAAAAGCAAAATCTAGGGTTAAATAATTCATAAGATACTGAAGCGGTAAAATGGACATCTAGTAGTTGTAGGGTGGTGGAAAGTTAGTGCTCAACTATCTCTTCCGCATTCATGGCCCACTCGCTATGGTGGAAGACTAAATCCTTCCACCATCGAACCATGATGAATTTCGCTCTGTCTTCAGGCTGACAGGCATTATTATTAATGAAAAAACAAATATGTTACGCTGGGCAATTATTTTCTTTGTAGTCGCTTTAATCAGTGCACTTTTTGGATTTGGTGGCATTGAAGCTGGTACTGTCGGCATCGCTAAAATTCTATTTTTCATCTTTATCGTATTGTTTGCGATTGCAATCGTTGTGAAACTGGTACGAAGAGCCTGAAGATTTACCGCAACTTAAGGTGGGCTAGCAATATTGAAATACTGTTGGTTAACTTGTCTTATTTAGGAGTTCTTTGACTTTTGCTACATAGGAAAAATCAAAGGACTTTTGCACGCGCTCAAATTTGGCGCGGATTTCATCTAAGCAAAGATTTCCTAAACTTCCTTCATGAGTATGTTTAAGCTGATCAGGTTTTTTGAGTACACCTTGCTCAATATCAGCTGCTACTTTTTTATAAGCTTCACGGAAAGGGACTCCCTTTGCCACCATTTCATTTACCGTTTCTACAGAAAATATGGCTAAGTACTTGTCTTGGTCAAGGATGTCTTTTTGCACCTGAACGTTCGAGAGGGCGAGATGCGTCATTTGTAGACAATTAAATAACTGATCCAACGCTGGAATGAGGTATTCCTTAGTGAGTTGGAGATCGCGATGATAACCACTGGGCAAATGACCTACCATACCAGCCACTACTCCAGGCAGCTGGGTTAGGGCATTGCAGCGAGATCTGATAAGTTCGAATACATCCGGATTCTTCTTATGTGGCATAATGCTGGATCCCGTGGTGAATGCATCTTCTAGTGTCAGAAAAGCCAAATCTTGGCTGTTGTACATGCAAACGTCCATGGCCAGTTTGCTTAGATTGGAGGCAGTAGCGGCAATAGCAAATGAAAGGAACAATTCTGTTCTGCCTCGCCCCATCTGTGCGTGTACCACATTATAATTGAGGTCACTAAAGCCCAGTAGCTCTGTGGTATCTGATCTGTCTAAGGGAAGCGAACTGCCATAGCCTGCTCCTGATCCGAGGGGGTTTAGATTTACGATTTGTAATACTGCAGACCACAAATGGGCGTCGTCAATGAGATTTTCTGCATAGGCACTAAACCATAGACCAAACGATGAGGGCATGGCTGCTTGCATATGGGTATAGCCCGGTAAAAGATCATCTTCATATTGATCTGCTTGCGCCAGCAGTAGGTCAAAGAGCTCGGATTTAGCCTGGAATATCTTTCGAATCTCTTCGCGGAAAAACAGCTTTAAGTCTACCAGGACCTGATCGTTTCGAGAGCGCCCCGTGTGGATTTTCTTTCCAATGTCCCCTAGATCTTTGGTGAGCATCTGTTCCACTTGTGAATGCACGTCTTCCACACCTTCTTCAATCGCGAACTTATCACTTTCTATATTCCGATGTATTTGCTTCAGACTTTGATGCAAGGCCTTGTACTCGCCATCAGAGAGGATGCCAATTTTTCTTAGCATATGGGCATGTGCCATAGAACCAATTACATCAAACGGGGCAAGAAGCAGGTCAAATTCAGGATCTCTTCCGATGGTAAATTCTTCCACCGCCTTGTTTAGTGGAATGTCTTTCTCCCAAAGCTTCATAATGGCTCGTAATTTCTCAAAATTTCTATGTAGCGATCTATGCCTTGTTCTATCTCATGAAGGTAGATAAATTCATCGGCCGTATGAGAACGCAGCGTGTCACCAGGCCCTATTTTGATGGATGGGTAGGGTAGGAGCGCCTGGTCAGAGAGGGTGCCAGATCCGAAAGTAGGAATATCTAATTTTCTGGCGGTGTTTAAGATTGGGTGATCCTCGGGTAGCCCAGATGATTTCAAGCGAAAAGACCTTGGTCTGAGGTCACCTTCCACAAGTTGCTGTAATTTATCGAAGACTTCTTCATTGGAATATTGCTCATTGATGCGAACGTCGATGACGTATGTACACTGGGCAGGTACCTGATTGTGCTGCGTTCCGGCCTGAATGACAGTTACACTAGCGCGCGTGGGGCCCAGTAGTGGTGATGTCTTGGCAAACTCGTGATTTTGAATCGCCAAGACATCTGAACTCGCCAGGTATATAGGATTTATCGTGCCCTCGTGGGCGGAATGACCAGGGACTCCATTGGTGGATCCATCTATCACCAGTAGGCCCTTTTCTGCGGTAGCCATCTGCATCTTGGTGGGCTCTCCCACTATGGCCAGGTCAATGGGCGGCAATTCCTCCAAAATGGAGGTCACCCCATTAGGTCCAGATGTTTCTTCTTCTGCCACACAGGCTAGTGCCAGCTGAAAGGGCAGGTTTTCCTCAGAGAGGACAATGTAGGCTGCGATGAGGGATACTAATGCACCACCTGCATCATTGGAGCCAAGTCCATACAGTTTTCCATCCAAAACCTCAGCCTGATAGGGATCTCTCGTATATCCCTTATTGGGTCTTACCGTGTCGTGGTGTGAGCAAAGCAAGACCGTCGGACGGCTAGATCCTCCTCCACTGAAAGCCAATACATTATGTCCTCGACGGAAGGTTTTAATGCCGTGGGTATGCAAGAATTCTTCGATCAAGTTGGCCGTACCTTCTTCCTCTCCCGAGGTGGATGGACTAGAAATCAATGATTTCAGTAGAGATATGGCGTCTTCTGAGCGCTTCACGAAGCTATGATATTGGTACCCAGTTGATGAGGAAAATTGTGGAAGGCTTCGACATGTGCAATATTTACCTCGGAGACCCCTTTGTCTAGAGCCCTAAAGCAATTGTCAAGCTTGGGAATCATGCCTGAGTGTATTTTGCCTTGCGCTACCCAGGCCGAATAGCGTCCTTTGGTAAGGGAGGGGACGAGCGAACTGGGATCTTCCACATCCAACAACACGCCCTGTTTTTCGAATGCGTACCAAAGTTTTACTTGATGAGTGTTGGCAACAGCAATGGCTACCTCTGAGGCAATGGTGTCTGCATTGGTATTGAGCAATTGCCCTTGTGTGTCGCAGGTGATGGCGCAGCAGACTGGAACAATGTTCCTGTGGCAGAGGTCCGTGAATACTTCTCCATTTACCTTCTTGATGTCTCCCACATATCCATAGTCTATGGTAGGATGGGTGCGTTTGGAAGCTTGGATACATCCAAGGTCAGCACCACTTAATCCCAGTGCCGTGCGACCATGACTTTGCAATCTAGCCACGATTTGCTTGTTTAGTAAGCCCGCATAGTTCATTACCGCTAGCTCCAGGGTCTGGCCATCAGTAATGCGACGTCCGTCGACCATATTTGGTTTTTGACCAATTTTTTCCAGCCACTCATTGACTTTTCGTCCACCACCATGTACTAAGATAAAGGTGGTCTGTTGCTGTGCCAGAGTTTTCAAAAACCCCTGTAGTTGAGCAGCATAGTTGACGACAGCCCCGCCAATTTTGATGACATGAATGATGTCCATTTGCAGAAACGCTTTCGATGGTAAAGGTACGAAACAGAGCGGTGTCGACTTCCTCTTTGTGGAATGATCATAGTGAGAAGAGGATGTGGCTACTCCAATCTCAAAGAATCAACGGTATTGCTGATGGCCACCCTCATGCTTTGAATGCCTACAGTCTCAGGTCGACAATACCATTCTAGAAATTGATCTGCCCAGCGAGGTGGTTGTATTTGTTTTTTCATCACTCAGGAAACTTTAAGGCGACCTTAGGGATTTGTTCCCATAGTCGATTTCGGGTCTCCTTGACATAAGTTAGCGCCTGTGCGCCACTTCGAGTTATGGTAAAATGCCGCTTTCTACGACCTCCTCTTTCTGCGCTGAAAGCTCCCCATTCCGATGTGACGTATCCCTTAGTTTCTAGGCGACGCAGTGCAGAGTGAACCGCACTGATATTCGCATATCTTCCTGTTTGGGCATTGATGTCATTCATTACGGAAACGCCATATGCTTCTCCATCTGCTATAGCCACGATGAGTAATACTAATTCTTCAAACTCACCTATGTTAGAACGCTGCACTTTATAACGTTTACAAAGATGAAAGTAATTTATATCTTTCATATTTGCAAATGATATATGGCCTGATCCAAGCCTAGGATATATTATTCAATTCCCACTCTTATGCCAGTCTTGATCGATCATGGTCGTTGTGCATCTTGCATTTTGATCGAATGTTCGAAGTCTGCCGCTTGAAGTTGGCCATCATTAAGTGCTTCGGGGGGGGTAGTAGCATATAACTAACCGATTTGACAGTGATTTTTTCACTCAGTGCATCGTTGCTCATCCTTTAGGCAGTGCAGCTAGGCAGTTCCGCGCCTTGCCCAGAGAATAAATCTCTACTATTAAATCACCTACTGATTCTTTACCGCTCCCTTAGTCTCTTTCACCTTGCTTTAGATTGGCAATTATTCGGGAATTGCCTATTATGAGTACAACTCTCGCCTGATGTATCCTAAACATTCTCATAGACGGCAATTTCTGAAGCAGTTACCTGCCATAGGTACCCCTATGCTGTGCAGTGGATCCTTGCTTGATCATCTTGTGTTTGCACCTAACGTTGGTAGCAAGACACGTCCAAATGCGGCCATTCCAGATGCAGGTCAAACATGGATCAAAATTGATGGTCATATATATGGGGCCAAGGCAGATGATCGGGGACCAATAGGGGGTGGTGAGGGATATCGGTATGTATTTAGTGCGAATCATATGATTGTGCGAGACAGAGATGCCTTGATTCGAGCATTGGCTGTCGCACTACCCGGTGATGTCATTGTGATTCCTGGAGATGTAACGATAGATCTAACGACCTATGTCTATATTGATTCCTTTGCTTTAGAGATTCCTGCCGGGGTGACGCTGGCTAGTGATCGGGGATACAACGGCTCACAAGGCGCCTTAATTACTAGCGATGCATTAAAAACAGATCCTCTTATTCAGATTCTTGGATCAAATGTCCATATATCGGGACTACGCATTCAGGGACCGAATGGGAAGCGACACATGGAGCATCATGCCAAGGCATTTGACCCTGGAGGTAAGCGCCACGATTACTACTATAAGTTTCCAGTTTCTGTAGGAGTCGAAACAGTCTTTGATGGACTGGAAGTAGATAATTGTGAATTAAGTGCCTTTTCAAGAGCTGCCATAAGTTTGAAAAGCGGTGGCAATCATCATATTCATCACTGCTTCATTCATCATTGCCAATACAATGGTTTGGGATATGGTATTTCACATGACGTCAGCAATTCGAAGATAGCCTATAATCTTTTTGACCATAACCGGCATTCGATCGCTGGTACTGGTCGAGCTGGATCCGGCTACATTGCACAACATAATGTCGAACTGGGTATATCTTTAAGCCATTGTTTTGACATGCATGGCGGAAATGATAGGAAAGATGGAACCACCATCGCAGGTGAATATATAGATATGTCAAATAATACTTTTTGGGCACCCCAACATGCCATTGGCATTAGAGGGGCACCGGAAAGGGCAGCAACCATTGAACGAAATTGGTTTGTCCCTCATATTAGTTATTTCGCGGCAATTAAAGGTTTGGATTTCTCCAGAATTTTGGCAAAAGACAATGCATTTGGAATGAAGCCGACAAAGGTGAAGTAGGGTTTTATGCTGAGCAATGACAGATCATCGAATCATTGACTCGGGACATGCAAATTTCTAATAGCCCCGAGTTGCGAAATTTTGATGGCAAGAAATTTGAATCGATATAGATTGATGCGAATATTTATCACAGCAGTTTTGATAGGAATATTGGTGGATTTTCTCGGCGCCCAAAATATTAATGAGTCTCGCCGGGCAGACTTTTCCCAGGCCGGAGCAAGCCACATTGTTTATCCGACTTTGGAGATTCATCTAGCGGATTACGGAGGAGTGGCTGATGGTGTGACTTGCAATTACGCTGCCACTCAAGCAGCCATTACAGCCCTAAATGGAAGTCGGGGTATCATTAGATTCGGACCAGGAATATATTTATTTAAACAGTCGATAAACCTTTTGCAGCAAATCGTATTGGTGGGAGAGGGGGCGGCAAATACTGAATTACACTTTGACTTAGATGGTACCGGACACTGCATTTCTGCGAGCGGCACTCGTTTGTTAGATAGCGTACCAATATTGATGCATCTCACAAAGGGTGATCGGTTTATTCCCATCGCAGGTGCCCATGGTTTAATGGCTGGAGATTATGTGATGTTGTTATTTGACGATCACCAATTTGTTCACGATGATTGGGCAGATCGAACGGTGGGCCAGATCAATCGCATTGTTGATATTGATATTGAGGGAGTTTATTTGCAGCATGAAATAAGAAAAGATTATCCAGTGGCAGAACATGCTTTTTTGGAGCGAATTAATCCGGTGAGCCATGTGGGTGTTGAATGCCTTAAAATAAAGCGGCTTGACAATACTCCAATCCAAACTTCCAATATCTTTTTTAATCTTGCTGCGGAATGTTGGGTGTCGGGAGTGGAAAGTGAATTTTGTAATTACGCCCATGTCACTTTCCAGCGAAGTACCAAGTGTGCCGTAGCTGGGAGTTATTTTCACCATGCATTTACCTATGGAAGTGGTGGTAAAGCATACGGAGTTGTTTTGCAAAATACTTCTGGAGACATCAAAGTGGAAAATTCAATATTTGAGCATTTACGACATAGTGTCTTATTGCAAGCTGGAGTAAACGGTAACGTTATCGCTTATAATTACTCGACCGATCCATATAAGACCATTAATTTGGGCGGATTTGAGATTCCTTCAGATTTCACTGGCGACTTGGTATGTCATGGAAATTATCCCTACCTCAATCTTTTCGAAGGAAATGTATGTGCTTATGGCATTATCGATGCGTCTCATGGAGCTAATGGTCCGTTTAATACTTATTTCAGAAATCGCATGGAACGGTATGGTATGCAGGTCAGCAATAGCAGTCCTGATAATGTGGATCAGAATATTTTGGGTAACGAAGTGGTTGATTGGATGATCAGTGAAACTGGACATTTATTATATGGAAATAATCTTGAGGGAACACCTGTACCTGCAGGCACTACTGACCCCACTGAGAATAGCCAATATGCAACCATTCCACCGGCATACTTCTCTGGTTATGAATGGCCACCCACTGGATATCCGAGGAGCTACGATGAGTTTATTATTCCAGCGCAAGGGCGATTCACCAATGGGAACCATACCGTTTGTAATCCGATTAACCTTTGTCCCGACTCCCTAGAAATTCATGAGATTGGTTACGACAGCGCAACTTATCATAGTGCAGGTGTGTTGAGGCTCAATGCTCAAATTTTTCCTTTTCAGAACATCAAACTACAAGCTGCAGATGCCGTCGAATTGATGAAAGGTGTATCTGTAGAGCAAGATGCTACATTTGAAGTGAACTTGATTGGCTGTCCCTAAAAGGCAACTTTGTTGAAATCCACATTACACACCCAAACTCACGCGCGCACTACAGCACTCTGCACAGTTTGGATGAACTGTGGATGTGTACTCACCGTTTCACCGATGACAATGAGTGCCGGTGTGCCAATGTTGGCTTCCTCGGCCACTTTTTCTATTTGGTCGATGGAAGAGACGACCACTTTTTCGTTAGGCAGTGTACCATTTTGGATGATCATGATCGGTAGATCATGGCGCTGTAGCTGTTTAAAAATGGTCACTACTTGACTTAGTTTGCGCCGCCCCATGAGAATCACGATGGTGGCAGAAGATTGAGCTGCGAGCGCAACGTCTTTGGATAGCTTACCTTCTTTTGTGGTAGCAGTGACTACCCAAAAACTCTCTGCGATCGATCTTTTAGTGACGGCAATTTCTTGTGCAGCAGGAACCGCGATGGCACTACTGATACCTGGAATGATGGATACAGGAATGTCAAAGGCCTTCGCATATGCCATCTCTTCATAGCCACGTCCAAAAACGAAAGGATCACCACCTTTCAAGCGAACGACATGTCCATGTTTGAAAGCAAGTTGCACCATCATCATCTGGATGTCTGGCTGTTTATGAGAATGCTTTCCAGACCTTTTCCCCACACAGATGCAAATGGCTTTGCTCGATGCGTGCGTAAGTAGCGCCGCATTTGCCAGTGCATCATAAAGGATTACATCAGCCTGCTGCAGGGCCTTCAGCCCTTTTACAGTGATCAGTTCGGGATCACCCGGTCCTGCACCCACAAGAGTGATTTTTGGGTCGACTTTCATTAACTATGCCTTGTAGTAGGCGTCAACAACCAGTTTTTCTGTCCCTTCGAATGCATCTTCTCTACTGGCGATGATGCTTTTGACAAATTCGATGGCGGTATTTACATAGTCTTCTGCAAAACCTCTTGCTGGAGCCTTCTGCTTCATCCTGAATATCAAGTCTGTAAATGATCCTTCTAACTCCACAACTGGATCCTCAGCCAGCGCTTTGTCAAAGTCTTCGATGATGCCAATGTGCGTATTACACTTCACATCTTTAGATAACAACCAACCCTTTGCTGCTATGACCATGCCGGTATATGCATTGTAAATGGCTTCTGACCATACTTCTCCCTGCAGGGCTTCCTTTGATTCATCTATCTTTTCCACGGCATCACCCAAGATCGCTCCTACCATATCATAAGACACACCTGCACATTCTCCCACTCCGATAGATTGAATGTACTGCTTGTCCTGACCCCAATCGAAGAATTCATATTCAACAATTTCGTCGATCTTTGCTATTGCTTTTAAGAGATCGTAGAAATATCGCTTTCCCTGCCTGTAGTAGTAGGTTAGATACTTATCACCAGATTCTTTATTGGCTTCGTAATCTGCAAGCAATGTTTTCAGCACTTGGGGGACTCGGCGAGTAGGCACTTTAATCACTTTGTCGGCTACATACCCTTGTCCGGTGTCGGTATCGATTCCTCCTCCCAAAACCACCTGCATGGCTGGAATAACTTTGATGCCTTGCCGGATGGAACTGCCATGAAAACCAATGGGCGATCCCATATGTTGACCGCAGCTGTTCATACAACCGCTGATCTTAATGGAAATATCCTGCACATCTAATAGCTCTCGATGTTCACTTTCAACTAGATTCTTTAGTGTATCTGCCAGTCCGGTACTATTGGTCACACCTAATGCACAGGTATCTGTGCCGGGACAGGCGGTTACATCGGCAATTGAGCCGTAACCAGCTTTCGCCAGATCTAAGGTCACCAGCTCATGGTATAGATATGGTAGGGCCTCGGGCTTGACAAATCTCAATAAGATGTTTTGGTCTGCGGTGAATCGAATATCATCAGCTGCAGTCTGCGATACCAGTGAGGCCAAAGCTCTTGCCGTGTCTGGGCTAACATCTCCAAGATGGACCTTGAGGAATACTCCATAAAAACCCTTCTGCTTCTGTTCGAAAACATTGGTCTTTTTCCAAAGCTTGAATGCCGACTCGTCATCGATTTCCACTGATGTAAGATTGTCTATACCGGGAAGATCAGGGGTTACTTCAGCAGGCACATCGAATGGGGCGATGGCTGGTATACCGATTCTTTCTTTTTCAACCAGCTCCATAAATGCTTCTACACCGAGTTTCTTCACTAAAAACTTCATGCGGGCCTTCATACGCTTTTCACGTTCACCATGACGATCAAATATGCGGATGGCGGCATCCATAAAGGGCATAATGTCATCGGCAGGCATGAATTCAGCCACAGTGGGAGCTACAATAGAAACGGCACCCAAGCCACCTCCGATTACAACTTTGAAGCCCTTGACCTCTTTGCCATCGACTTCTTTGATCCGGGGTATGAAGCCAAAATCATGGAAGTAGGTAAAGCCAGAGTCTTTCTCAGAAGAGGAAAAGGCGATCTTAATCTTCCGACCCATATCTTGGCAAATGGAATTTCTCAGGAAATACTCGAATACACCATGCACATAGGGAGTGACATCAAAGGGTTCATCTGGATCTACCCCTGCTGCTGCCGAAGCCGTCACATTTCTAACTGTGTTTCCGCAGGCTCCACGGGCCGTTAGGCCAGATGCGGCAAGACCTTTCCATACGGCGGGCGCATTATCCAACTTCACATAATGCAATTGAATGTTTTG
Source organism: Saprospiraceae bacterium (assembly GCA_013001595.1). Taxonomy (GTDB): domain Bacteria; phylum Bacteroidota; class Bacteroidia; order Chitinophagales; family Saprospiraceae; genus JABDMH01. The sequence goes on from JABDMH010000106.1 coordinate 137,461, forward strand.
ACGAGTTGTGATATGCAGATTTTGGTGTCCATATTTTTCTGCCAGATCGGCTAAAACGAGCAATTGGTTGGCAGTCACTTTACCGTAAGGCAGCTTGGTCCGAAACATCTGCACACCTTCTTGCCGTTGCCCATATACTCCCCGGGTGAGCCTATAGTGGCGAAACCGTTCTTCCTGCATGGTGCCGGCCTTGAACTTTCCGATCTTAGTTTCAAGCTCTTCTATATCCTTTCGGTCTTCAAGGCCAATATTTTGTGTTGTGATTTGCATAGCTGGTTAAACTTTATTAGACGCGAATATTTCTAATGTTTGGAAAGCCAAATTGATCAGGATTTCTCCATGTTTATTCCTAAGAATTCAAATGACTTTAATTCAAAAAGAATGCAGCAAAGGTAAGGAAATTATAAATAGAGAGCCAAGTATTGAAATAATATTAACTTAAGGCACAGTTCGTTATAAATTTAATAATATCTATATTTGTATGTACCTATGTTCATGTGTTCATATGTTGCAATATGCATTTCATGACCGTGGCAGCGGCAAATGTTCTGTTATTAGCTTGTTGAATGACTAGAGAACTAGAACTGTCTAAGATGGCATCGGCAACGACGACATTTCTGCGTACAGGCAGACAGTGCATAAAATTAGCATCATTGGTCACCGCCCACTTGGTAGATTCCACCAACCAACGCTGGTCTTGAGATATGATTTGTCCATATTGCTCAAATGATGACCAATTCTTGGCGTACACAAAATCTGCTCCTTCGTAGGCCTTTGCAGGATCATACTCAATGTTGGCACCTTGCGTAATCTGAGGATCCAATGCATAGCCTTCTGGATGAGTGATGGTCAGATCGTGTCCCATAGCTAGACACCATGCAGTAAAGGAATTTGCTACCGACTGCGGCAGTGCCTTTGGGTGGGGTGCCCACGTCAGCACGATTTTAGGTCGGGTAGTATTTTGGTATTCTGCAATGGTGACCATGTCTGTCAATCCTTGTAAGGGATGTCGAGTTGCAGATTCCAAATTTATGATGGGCTTTGATCCATAGGTCTCAAAAGCGTTGAGGACCGGCTCGCTGTAGTCTGCTTTTTGTGAGGTCAGGGAGGGAAAACTTCGAATACCTAACAGGTCACAGTATTGGCTAATCACTGCCGCAGCCTCCTGGACATGTTCACTTCGATCTTTATCCATGATTGCTCCTAAGCCAAATTCCAATGGCCATCCATGATTCACATCAAGCACCATATCGTACATGCTTAATAGCTTGGCGGCGAGTTGACTACTCAGCCTAGTGCGTAAACTGGGATTGAAAAAGAGTAGGGCAATCGTTTTTTCAAGCCCCAACTGATTGAACTGAAATTTATTTTTCTTCAGCTGGATGACTTCTTCCACCAACTCTGTCGGTGCTGCTACATCTGCAACGGAAATAAATCTCTTTAGTCTCATAGGTGCAAGCTATTAAGTAGCGGTGATTTTAGACTTTCCCTTTTTCAGGGCATGTTGCAAGATTTCAAGGCAGGTATTTACCTCATCTTCCGTTACGTTAAGTGGAGGTAATAAGCGTAAGGTGTTTGCATTTGCAGCACTTCCCACAAAGAGCTTATGATCAAACAAAAGCTCTTTGCGCAAATCCTTTACCACGTAGGGCATCTCCAATCCCAACATGAGCCCACTTCCCCGCACCTCCACTACATCCTTCATTTGCTTCAGGGCCGTTGATAATTTTCTACCCATGGTTCGGGCATGATCTAGCAAATTTTCCTGCTCAATGACCTCTAGTACTGCCAGTCCAGCAGCACAGGCTAGGTGGTTACCTCCGAAGGTGGTGCCCAGCAATCCATACCTAGCTTCAAAATTGGGACTTATCAAAACACCACCGATCGGAAAGCCATTGCCCATTCCCTTGGCCACGGTAATGAGATCTGGTCGTAAATCTTTTGCAATTTGGTGAGCAAAGAAGTTTCCGGTTCGGCCATAGCCTGATTGCACTTCGTCCAGGATCAAAACCGCTCCGTGCAGTGATGCCTGTTCTTGTAGAAATTGGAGAAAATCTGCTCCGGGCTCGTAAATGCCTGCTATTCCTTGCAGGCCTTCTACAATTATGCTGGAAACATTGCCGCCAGACAAGGCAGCCGAGACACCTTCTTTATCTCCGAAATCCAATGCAATATTCTTGAATCCGCGATTAATCGGGGCTATGATCTTCGCATTGTCGGTTACATTAACAGCGGCAGAAGTGCGACCGTGGAATCCGTGACGAAATGAGATCACTTGCGAGCGATCGTTATGAAACGAAGCTAACTTTAGTGCATTTTCATTCGCTTCTGCCCCAGAATTAACTAAGAATAAGGAGTAGTCCTCATAGCCACTTAATTGGCCCAGTTTTTCCGCAAGGTCTATTTGCAATTGATTCTTTATAGAATTTGAATAAAATGCTAGTGAATCAATTTGCTTTTTGATGGCGGCGACATAATGCGGATGTGTATGTCCAATACTTATGACAGCATGCCCCCCATAAAAATCAAGATATTTTCTGCCTCGATCATCATAGACCCAAGCTCCTTGGCCTTTCTTGATGTGGAGATCATATATCGGGTAGACTTCAAATAATTTCATGATGATTAAAATCCTACGGGTTTTAATTGTAGGCCTGCTTGCTCGGGCAGCCCAAACATTAAATTCATGTTTTGCACCGCTTGACCGGCAGCACCCTTAATTAGGTTGTCGGAAATGGAAATGATGTGCAACAGGTCGCGATGTTTTTTAATATGCAACAAAACTGTATTGGTATTGACTACTTGTTTTAAGTTTGGATTTGTGTCCGTGATATGCACAAATGGGTGATCGCCATAATAAGATTTGTAAACATTAATGGCAATGTCTTCCGAGGCCTCATACTGAGTATAAATGCTAGCAAGAATGCCTCTAGTGAAATTTCCCCGCATGGGTACAAAATGCAAGGCACTATTAAATTCAGGTTGTAAGGTCAAGAGGCTCTGCTTTATCTCGGCTAGGTGTTGATGTTTGAAAGCCTTGTAGACAGAGATGTTGTTATTTCTCCAGGAGAAATGACCTGTGGGAGTTGGTTTCTGCCCAGCTCCAGTTGAGCCTGTCATGGCGGTGATGTGAATGTCATCAGTAATTTCTTGTGCATCAGCCAATGGGAGCAGGGCTAATTGTATACCGGTAGCGAAACACCCTGGATTGGCGATGTACTTAGCAGCTGCTATGGCTTGTTTCTGCAATTCGGGCAGACCGTACACGAAATCATGCGATCCCTTGATTCTAAAATCGTGACTTAAGTCGATGATTCTGACATCCTTACCTAGCGCATGCTCCGACATGAACTCAGAGGATCGACCGTGACCCATGCATAGAAATACGACATTGACACTCGAACTTATCTGGTCGGTAAACCGTAGATCCAAGTCAAACAAATCTTGATGCACCTCAGCTACGTGCTTATCCACTTGGCTTTGACTGTGAATGAAATCAATTTCCGCATCAGGGTGACTCCTAAGAATTCGTAAGAGTTCGCCTCCGGTATACCCTGCTGCCCCAAAGATGCCGACATTAATCATCGCTTGCTTTTTTATGTACGGAGTAATAGTTCTTTAGGGGAGTAGAAAGGATTTTGATGAATCCCTTGGCCTCTTCATGATTCCAAGTTTTGTTTTCTTCTCCGTACGATCCGAATCTACTTTGCATCAAGTCATTTTCTGACTGAACGCCCACCAATTCAAACCGGTAAGGAAATAATTTCACCTCCACTTGACCGGTCACCGAAGATTGAGTGTCTTCTAAAAATCCTTCAATATTCCGCATTACCGGTTCGAGGTATTGGCCTTCATGGAGCAGCATGCCATACCAATTGGCCAACTGCTCTTTCCAGTATTGCTGCCACTTGGTAAGGGTGTGCTTCTCTAACAAATGGTGAGCCTTGATAATGACTAGTGGTCCTCCTGCTTCAAATCCTACCCTTCCCTTGATGCCGATGATGGTATCACCCACATGTACATCCCTTCCGATGGCGTATGCTTGTACAATCTTAGTAAGGGACTCAATGGCAGCAACCGGATCCTCATAGGACTGATCATCTACACCTACCAACTCCCCATTGCTAAAATGCAGTTTGATGGTCTTTTCCTCCTGGGTTGAAAGCTGGCTGGGATAAGCATCATTTGGCAGTCTCAGATGAGAAGTCAGTGTTTCCCTTCCACCTACACTTGTACCCCACAGTCCTTGATTGATGGAATATTGTGCTTTTGACCAGGTGAGGTCTACTCCGTGTTTTTTCAAATAGGAGACCTCCTCTTGCCTGGACAAGCGCATATCCCTAATAGGAGTGATGATATCAAGCTCATGGCCCAGTACCTGAAAAGCAAGATCAAACCTAACTTGATCATTCCCTGCTCCCGTACTTCCATGGGCTACCGATGATGCTTGTACCGCATTTGCGTATTCAACAATTTCCAAAGCCTGAAAAACCCGCTCTGCACTTACACTCAGTGGGTAGGTATTGTTTCGCAAGATGTTGCCGTAGATTAGATAACGTACACAAGCCTTATAATATCTTGGCACAGTGTACTTGTGAACAAATTTTGCAGCGCCCAAGAGGTATGCCTTCTCCTCAATGGTTTTTATTTCTTCTTTAGAGAATCCGCCTGTATCTACTAAAACAGCATGGACGGTCATCCCTTTTTCTTCAGTCAGATATTTGATACAATAGGAGGTATCCAGACCTCCACTGTAAGCTAACACAACGATCGATTTACTCATTTTTATCTTCTTTTAATATCATTGACGAAAGGTCAAGTTTCATTGATTCATTTTTTGAGGGAGCTAACATTCCAGTGCAGAGACACATTTGGTAGTCCTTACTTTTTAGGATCTCATAATTGCTGCAGCTGGAGCAGCCTTTCCAGAAAGCCTCATCTTTAGTCAACTCTGAAAAGGTAACTGGGTGATATCCCAACGAGGTGTTGATGCGCATAACGGCCAGACTAGTTGTGATACCGAACACGCGAGAGGCAGGGTAGCGGTCTCTCGCCAGTGAGAATACATGCTTTTTGATCTTTTTGGCTATTCCTTTACCTCTGAAATCAGGGTGTACTAAGAGACCACTGTTGGACACATATTTTTTATCCTCGAAACTTTCGATGTAACAAAACCCGACGAACTGCTCACCCTTTAAGGCGATTACCGCATCGCCAGCTTTCATTTTAGCAATGACATACTCCGGTGATCGCTTAGCTATACCAGTCCCTCTAACCTGAGCAGAAGCGGCATACTCATTGCAGATTTCCTCCGCATAATGAAGATGCGCATCAGATGCGATACTAATCGATATTTCCATAGGACGTAAAAAAAAGGCAAAGATTGAAAAAAGAAAATTAACGGCAACATGGCAAGGAGAAAGGATCTATGCACGGCCAAGCCGGACACGACTCGGAGGGGTGCAGGAAAGGGAAGTTGCTCTTTCTTTGATCATGAGGCAAAGTTAATACAAAATCACAACGTTGCCAGGAAATAGACAAGGCACTGTTAGACAATTTTAGCAAGATTCAAGTGCGGGCCTATTCGATCATTTAGGGGTGGTGCTTATAAATTAGGGATAATCAGGTAGTTAAAGGAATGCAGTATGAAAGCATAGCAACTCAATAGTAGGATCCTACCCTAGGATTGGGAAGCCCGACTTGAAGATATCCTTGAAGTCGTCTTTTCAATTAAAAGGATGCTGTGGTATGTAAGTAGAAAAATGGAGCAGGATTGCTCATACCTAAACCGCTGATCTTCTCAAGCCCAGAGGTTTTCGATGACAGATCAACGCGTCAGTAATCGCTCTCTTTAGCCCCAATTAGGGAGGACAATTTAACCGTAAGTAGATGTCTTGCGGGCTGATTGCCGTCAAGGACGCGCTTACTGATCCCGGGATGGAACATGGGGTGTGCTTAGATCAAAGGCTTATTATGCGACGGTCTTTCTAGCAGCCTTAAAATATTTGATAGGCACCCAGAGCATTCCGAAACACTCTCCTTCTTCTTTTCTTAGGTGTTTATGATGCATTTTATGTGCTCTCCTCAAAGCTTTGAAGTAGACATTGTTGGAGTTGCGAAAAATCTTTAATCGCTGATGGATAAATATATCGTGCACCATTAAATATGCGATTCCATAGAGTGTGATGCCTATGCCAATCCAAAGGTAAGGTTGATCCAAACCTGCTTGTGCTCCAAGTAAACACAATAAGAATCCCGGAACTCCGAAGATGAGAAAGAATGCATCGTTTCGCTCCAAGGGGTGATCATGGTCTTTATGATGATGATCTCGATGTAATATCCAAAGAAAACCATGCATCACATATTTATGAGTACACCAGGTAATGCCTTCCATAATAATAAAGGTACCCAACACGATCAAGTAATTCACTAGCATTGCTATAGTTATAAAGACCTTTGACTAAGGTAGTATGATTTGAACAACAAGAGGAATTTTCTAAAGTTCGAAATACGGATTCGTTTGTTCATGATCTCTCTGGGAGGAGTTTTGGCAATCTTTCTGAAAAGATTTAGATAATAGACGTATGCAGTAAATACCCCCAACTTGGCTTTCTTGGGGAGTGCTTTGATACCTACTAGTGCTTCTGTAAAATCGGAACGAATTGACGCCTCGATTTTAGCTTTATCATTTTCATCTAGGTCACTTAGGTCTACATTGGGAAAATAGGATCGTCCAAGTTTTTCATAGTCAGCGCCGAGATCTCGCAAGAAGTTTACTTTTTGAAATGCTGCACCCAACTTCATGGCAGCTGGCTTAAGCTTTTCATAGTTTTGTTTGTCTCCTTCGACAAACACTTGGAGGCACATCAAACCTACCACCTCTGCCGACCCCAAAATGTATTTTTCAAACGCAGCTTGATCATATTCGATGTCATCTAGATCCATCCGCATGCTGTGAAGAAAGGTGCTTATCAGATCGAGTTCAATATTATAGGCATTGACTGTGTGTTGAAAAGCATTAAGCACAGGATTGAGACTGATTCCTTCGCGAATGGAGGTATAGGTGTCTCTTTCAAACTGATCCAACAATGCTTGTTTATTATAGTCATGGAACGAATCTACTATCTCATCTGCCAGTCTAACAAACCCATAGATACTGTAGATCGGAAGATGTATTGAATGATGAAGCAGATTGATGCCGATTGAAAAGCTGGTACTGTAAGACCTAGTAATTTGCTTGCAGATTTTTCCGCTTACCTTATCATACAATGCCTTCATCGATTGTTTTTTTGGATGATTTGATCCGCCACCACTTTGCCGGAGATGATTGAGGGGGGCACCCCCGGTCCCGGTACTGTTAGATGTCCTGTATAGTATAGATTTTGAATATGTCGATTCTTGATACGCGGTTTGAGTATCGCTGTTTGTCGTAAGGTGTTGGCCAGACCATAAGCATTTCCCTTAAAGGCATGATAATCTGATGCAAAGTCCCTGATACAGTACGAGCGCTTATAGATGATGTGGGATTCGATGTTAACATCCAAAATATTTTGCAGCCTATTGATGATCACCCTGAAGTACTTTGCTCGCAATTCATCGGTGTCTTTGATGCCTGCAGCTAAAGGCATTAGAATGAAGAGGTTTTCTGCATCCGGTGGCGCAGTACTCTCATCAGTTTTTGATGGGCAACAAGTGTAGAAAAGCGGATTGGTAGGCCATTTAGGATCGGTGTAAATTTCATTGGCATGTGTCGTCAAGTCATGATCAAAAAAGAGTGTATGGTGCAGTAATCCGGGCACCTTTTGATCTACTCCCAGATAAAACAAGAGGGATGAAGGTGCCATAGTTCTTGAATCCCAATAAGCTTCATCGTAGTTGCGTTTCTCTACCGCTAGAAGCTTTGATTCTGTGTGGTGATAGTCTGCAGATGACACAACAAATTTAGAAGGGAACTCAGTTCCATTGGCCTGCAATCCCCTTACAGTTTTGTTTTCCGTCATGATTTGTTGGACCTCGTGGTTAGATAAGATTGTCACACCTAGCTCTCTAGCCAACTTTGTCATGGCAGAAATAATCTGCTTCATGCCGCCCTTGGGGTAGAATGTACCCATAGACAAACCTGCGAAATTCATCAAGCTGTAGAGTGCCGGCGTCTGAGCTGGGGCCGCCCCCAAAAATAAAATGGGAAACTCCATCAGCTGCCGAAGTTTGGGATGCTTAAAGTATTTGGAAACAAATTTGTCAAACGGCGTCGTCATGTGTAGCTTAAATATGCTGCGGATGACCCTCCAATCTAAAAATTCGGTGATGCTGAGGCCCGGTTTGTAAACAAGATCTTTCATACCTACCTCATATTTGTACTTAGCGTCGGCTAGAAATTTATCCAGTTGGTCTCCAGCTCCCGATTCTAGATCTTCGAACAATTGTCTTAAGGCAGACGTATCAGCAGGAATATCCAAGAAGTCTTGTCGACCATAATAGATGCGAAATCCAGGATCTAACTTGGAAAGTCTATAGAAGTCCCCGGTTTTTTTGCCAAAGTCAGCAAAGAATCTATCGAACACGTCTGGCATCCAGTACCAACTTGGCCCCATATCAAAGGTGAATCCATCACTTTCGAAGGATCGCGCTCTTCCTCCGAGTAAATTGTTCTTCTCAAATATCGTTACCTTGAAACCTGCCTGAGCAAGATAGCAACCAGCTGATAATCCTGAAAAACCGGATCCTATGATGGAGATAGATGTGGTCAAGTTTCAGTTTTGTTGAGAAAATTGTCTTGTGCGTTAAACACACGTTTGAAACAAAGGTTGAAAAATCAAATGGAAGTGTAAAAAAAAGGGACTTCTGGTGTTGAAGTCCCTACAATTCAATTAACAGCTTAGCCGTGGGCTGACTGCCTTTGATGGTTGGGAAAGTATAGGCGCGGCACATTATCGATTGAAGAACGAACATCTAGAACTCTCTCCTTTCTTCGAATATGTGTAACACAAACACTCGTCAAATTACAAATGTACTTTTAAAGACATATGATCCTAAAACGATATAAAGGTAAGGCAAAGGGAGGTATTCAAAACCCTACAATTTCACTTCATTTTAGCGTAAATAAAACTACGAATTGGAAATATGCTCCAGTAGATCGATTAGTTTGTCATATCTGCTCTCCAGTCCGAGCTTTTTCTTGATCCGATAGCGCGCAATTTCTACAGCTTTGGTAGAAATGTGTAGCAAACTTGCTACATCTTGATTAGACAGTCGAAGTCTGACATATGCACAGTGTTTGAGTTCGTTTTGAGTAAGTTGAGGATATTTCTTACTGAGTGTGTCTAGAAAATTCGGGTTGACTTCTTGGAAGTGCTTGACAAAACTCTTCCAGTCTTCTTCTCGGTCTGTGTGTTTACTTATGTAGGTCTGCAATCGTTTGATTTTTTCGAATGCAGTTTCATTAGCTTCAACACCGATTTTGGACAACGCTTCAAAAATTTCAGCAAGGAGCCGGTTCTTTTGCGTCATAAACAACATGGAGGAGGTGAGCTCTCGGTTCTTATGATCGATCTCTGATTGCTTAATGCTGAGTTGTGCTTCTCTTTCTTTAAGTTCCTGTTCATTGGTGATGTCTTCCACAATGACTAAGAAAGATTCTTTTGGAGGCAGATCAATTGGCTTAGTAAAACAGCGCACACTGATTGGGTACCCCAATTTATGGACATATTGCTTCTCAATAGTTAGGGTCTGATTGTTTTCAAATAGGGTAGGGTTGACCTGGCTTCGACATCGTTCCTGATCTTCAGGTGCGGTGATGTCCTGCCATGTCATCATCAGAAGTTCTTCTTCAGTATATCCCAGCATATCACAAAAGGAGGGATTGGCTATGGTGAATTCCCCCTTGATATTGATTACAAATATCCCAAAGAGATGATTTTCAAAAATAGATCGATATTGAAGTTCAGCATTTCTCTGTTCTTCTTCAGCTTGTTTTCGAGCAGTTATATTTTCACAAGATATTAGGTAGGCTTTGCGTCCATCGGGCCAATCTATGGCTCGAATAATCTCTCTGACCCATATGATTTCTCCTCGCTTACTGATTTTCCTAAGTTCCCATTGATTAAAATCGTTACCATCTAATTGCTGTGATGCTTCGATGTTTTTCAACACCTTGGATTGATCCATGGGGTGAAAAACTTGAGTGACATGTTGGTCCAACAAATCATCTTCTGCATATCCGAGTTGTTCTGTCACTGCCTGGTTGATACTAAGTACCTCACCCTGTTCACTGATGGCAAAGATCATCAGTGGGTTGTTGTCAAAGAAATTGCGAAAACGAGCTTCACTCTCAGCCAAGAAGATCTCCTGTTTTTTACGAAGGGTGATATCTGTTGCAATCGCGATAATTACACTATGGTCATTGATCCTGAATCTGTCTACACAAATCTCCAAAAACCTGGCCTCAGCAGATTTATGGATGATCTCCCACTCAAAAAAAGGCTTTTCACCCTTAAATACCTGTTCTATGATGTTTAGGGCCTTGAGTATGGTATTGGTTCCACAGGGCTGTATTTCTGGAGAGATCTTCATCGGATTGATTTGCCTTAGCTCATCAATCGAATAGCCCAACATGCTTTCTGCAGATCTATTGGCGTCGATAAAAGTAAACTGTAATGGATCCATTATGGCCATGGCCATTGGCGAATCCAGGATCACCTGTCGCCAATCTTTGTCATTGAGGTTGGGAAAATCAGAGGGTGCTTCCAAGTGCTGACTTTCCTTGATGGTAAGCATGTATAAATCCATCTCCAAGCTTGGCGGAGGCGCTGTGAGCTGAATCGTGGATTCAATGCTCTGGCCATCACTACTCTTTAGGGTGATGGCAAAATCTCGGCCAATGGAATCTACAAGTGAAAGACTGGTCATCATACGTTCAAAGGAATCGTACGACGATTCATGAACGATTTCGCTCAGATTTCGATGCACTAATTCGTGAGGACCAAAACCCAGTATGGACCTTACTTCGGAGTTGGCTTCAATTATTTGCAATTTTCGATCAAATAGTAAACAGCCTTGACTCAGGTTTTCCAAGACCCACTTGTACAAGTTTGTTCCTATGTTCACACTATCTGTCTGCATGCGCAAATATTAGTTGGTCCAAAAGGCACATTTATCCTTCCTTCATGCAATTGACTAGAAGCGCTATGTATAAAACATCCCAATGGCACGCCCTGCCTCTATCAATGAAGCATGATAAATTGGTTTTTTAGGATTGTCAGCAATTGATTTGCTCTTCAGTGGAACACTGGGCTACATATGCCTGGCTTCCCTGATTGTGCTGAATGTGTTAACTGGGGTTAGGCCTCAAGTATACTGATTTTATCTGGAAACTCAACTAGGTTTTATTGATAGCCAAGCGCTATTACTAGCGAGTCCACGTCGAAAAGGTTACCAAATCAACAATGGCTCTTTTGGCCATCTTTCCATTTTTCTCAGTTAGCGAAATTTCTAATAAATAGCTATGCAGTTTGACTGGTTCTTTTGCACCAGTATTGCGTTGTATCCCGATCAAATATCTGGACTCATATAGATCAGCTACGCTATGCCCTGATTGCTATCTAGGTGCACTTCATACTAGCGAAAAATAATGCGCAACTTTGGCACACATACCATATCAGACCATACTCATGCTGCTACTCCGTCATTGCCCAGCGCTCTGCCCAGATAGAGATTTTGCAAGCATTCGAGAATATCTTTCGATAAGGCTCGAGACAGGTATTTCAGTTAGATTTTGGCGGGTTCCAGCTCATAGACATAGCGATGGTTCGGGTTTTAAATAAGATGATATAGCTAAAGAGAAATCGGATGAACAAACATTGTTTACCTGATTAGAGTGCTCGTCTCGAAAAAGTGCAAATCTTACCAGCTCGACTGCATCATGCAGGCGGATCCAGAATAGACTCATTTTTATGAAGTTGGCACTTTGTTGAGTAGATTCTACAGTGTAAACCTACAATTCGAAAACATTACTGATAGACGTATTGTAGCGTGTATCCAGCTCTTAACATATTAAGAAATATTATATATTATAATAAAAAATAATATATAAATCTACTGAAAAATAGATATTTATATATCTTAGAGTTTGAAAAGGTCGATTGAGTGCACTTCGCATGACATTGATAACCACCTGCACCAGACATTTTAAAACTACTACAAACTAAGGTCTCATGAGAGATGACAAAAACTTCTCTGGTGCCATGATGCGATGGCATATGCTAAGGAAGGTATTGATCACTTTGTGCATAGTGGCTGCCTTTCAATTTTCCTCCAATGCACAACAGATCGGCTTATCTAAAAATATTCCATTGCCGGGTGTTAGGGCAGGTGCAAGTGCCAATGTGGTACTCGTAACTTATCACCTCAGGTTGCAAAACATAGGGATCGTGCCTATAAATCAGGTGCAGATTACCGATGATTTGTCGGCCGACCTAGGAATAAGTTTTGCTGGTCTTAATGGTACTCCCCAAATCCTCAGTCAACCAGCTGGCCAGAATTTTAATCTATCTGGGTCATTTAATGGCGATACCGATACGGATCTATTGGTGCCGTCAATGGATGATACACTTGATGCGGGAGACATTCTGCACATCAGTCTAGAAGTAGCGGTGAATCTAGCATCCGTTATGCCGGGAGAGGTACTCTTAAATGGCGCAACTGCTTCAGCTGAGACTGCAGATATGGCTGGTACTCCGCTTATGGATATGTCAGATTCTGGTACAGATCCTGCAGGTAACAATGTCGATGACCCACTGCGAGGTAGCCTTGGACTGGATGCTACCGGGGACATGGATCCAACTCCATTGCCCTTCTGTGGTGATTGTACCCTTTTCTGTCCCATCAATGTTTCGGCCTCCTTTGATGTCAACTGTGAGGCGGATGTAAGGCAAATCTATAGATCTCTCTTGTCAGGGCCAGATTCTTCCATCTGTGTAGATTTAGGTTTTTACACTTTTGATGTACGTACTGCCTTTGGGGCTACGGTGGGGCCAATACTTACCCCCACTTTTTTTGCAGATCCATCCTGTTTTACGGTTATGGTTCGAAGTATCTGTAGACCTGGAGAAGTATGTCAGTCCACCCTGTGCCTTAAGCAACTGAATGCTCCAGTCATCAGGGGTCGTGATACGACCATTTACTGCAATGA
>JABDMH010000125.1 GCA_013001595.1 Saprospiraceae bacterium
TTGGTGAAGAACCGCTCCGAGACCTGACCCAATTCGTAGATCCTCAACTCGGATCGGTGCATGGCAGATGGTTCTTTTATACACCTGCTTCGATTCCTTTTGGCATGGCCAAACTTGCACCTCATACCAATGCCTACAACAGTGCCGGTGGTTGGGGGCCGACCGGTTACGATGATCGACATACTTCCATCGAGGGGTTTGGACATTTTCACGAATTTCAAATTGGAGGGTTGGTTTTTATGCCTACCGCTGGAGCCTTGAAAACCATTCCAGGATCTTTGGAAAATCCAGACGGGGGATACCGGTCAAGATTTGATAAAGAATCTGAACATGCAGAAGCAGGTTATTATCAGGTTTTTCTCAAAGATCAGCAGATCAAAGCGGAATTGACAGCGACGGAGAGAGTAGGATACCACCGTTACACGTTTACGAATCCGGATACAGCCCATCTCATCATTGACTTAGGTCATAAACAAGGGGAAAGTGGAGATGTAGTACATGCATTTGCACAGCTCAATGCAAATGGAGAAGTGGAGGGTGCTATTGAGACCTACCCTGAATACGCTAAATTTTGCGATCCAGGTAAAACCGTAAAAATGTTTTTTGTGGCTCGTTGCAATAAAGTGCCTACTACTTACGGTACATTTATTGACACGTTGCAGCGTCCGGAAAGTTTGCAGACAGCAGGGAGGAATAATGGTCTATACCTGACTTTTTCCATGAATCAAGGAGAATTGTTGGAAGTACAGACAGGACTGAGCTACACCTCCATAGAAAATGCCCGCTTAAATTTAGACGCTGAATCACAGGGTAAAACTTTTGATGAAGTTCACCAAGAAGCGAAGCATCTCTGGAACAAAAAACTTAACCGCATAATAGTAGAGGGAGGGACACCAAAAGATAGGATTAAATTTTATACAGGACTGTATCACGCCCTGTTGGGTCGGGGACAGGCCAATGATGTGAATGGGAACTACCCAAAGGTAGATGGACAGATCGGACAAATACCGTTGGATGATCAAGGTGTTCCAACTCACAATCACTACAACACCGATGGGATGTGGGGCGGATTCTGGAACTTGAGTCAAATATGGGCCTTGGCATACCCCGAGTATTTAAGCAATTATGTTCAGAGTAATATTGACTTTTATAAAGACCGGGGCTGGCTACATGATGGTGAAGCTGCTGGTGTATTCACTAATGGGGTGCAGACCAACTTTCAAGGCCTCTTGATGGCTTCTGCCCATCATGCTGGAGTTCGCGATTTTGATATTATAACCGGGTATGAAGCGGCAAAGAAGAACGAGTTGGATTATCAGGAAAGAAACCTGGGAAATGGAAAATATGATTTAGCGCATTTTGTGAAGAATGGATACATTCCCTACAAGGACACCACCATTTCCAATGGTTGGGTGTTCAACTTTGGCAGCTCGCATACATTGGAATATAGTTTTAGCTCCTATGCCGTAAGTGAATTGGCAAAGGAATTGGGATACCAAGAAGATCATCGTAGGCTGCGTGATCAGGCCGACTTCTACAAAAATCTCTTTGACCCGGAAACAAAATTCATCCGACCAAAACTCGAAGATGGTACCTTCCTAAAGGACTTTGATCCCATGAAGGCATGGGATGGCTTTCAAGAGGGAAACGCTTTTCAATTTAGTTGGTTTGTGCCACACGACCCTGCAGGATTAATGAAGCTGATTGGCCGACCTTTATTTAATGAAAGATTGGAGAAGATGTTTGAGGATGCGCAAAAGAGCACATTTGGTGGCAGCTCAGAAGAAATCCATAGTTTCTCTGGTGTTGATAAATTGTATAATCATGGCAACCAACCTTGCTTACATAATGCGTGGTTGTTTAATTACTCAGGAAAACCTTGGTTAACGCAGAAATGGGTGCGTACCATATGTCAAGAGTTTTATGGTGTGGAACCTTTGCATGGCTATGGATTCGGTCAAGATGAAGACCAAGGTCAGCTCGGTGCATGGTTTGTTATGTCGGCAATGGGCCTTTTTGATGTACAAGGCCATGCCTCCAGCCATCCTTCATTTCAATTTGGTAGTCCATTGTTTGAGCGGATTACGATAAAACTCAATCAGGCATATTATCAGGGGGAAAATTTGGAAATTAAAACTGTGAATCAGCAGCCTGACAACCATTACGTTCAATCTGGAACCTGGAATGGAGAGGAGATCAATAGTAATTGGATGTATCGAGATCGGCTTATGCAAGGAGGAAAGCTCACCTTCATCCTAGGACCCGACGCCAATGAAAATTGGGGTATTTCGACCAACCCACCTTCTATGACAAATGATAAGTAGAAAAATGCAGTATTGGATGTTCATGTTGATCCTGGCAACTCCTCTTTGGGGCTATTTAGCTAAACAAACCAATGTTGGATTAAAGGAGGATATTCTGAATAATAGTGCTTTTGCTGAGGTCAAGGAAAGAGCACTTAACGTTGTTAAAACTGGATTTAATGCTGGCGATGGCTATGGAGAAGTTTGGATAAGAGATTACAATACGTTTATCGAATTATCAGCCGAGGTTTTTGATGCCAAGGAACTTGAGGAAAATCTGCTGGTGTTTTTTAGACTGCAGGGAGAAGATGGAAATATTATTGATGGCTTTATTCCTCAAGAAAAAGCAGTGGCTACACCGGGAGGATATACATACATTTATTCCGACCTTGAACCGAACTACTGTGGTCATAAAAACACGGTAGAAACGGATCATGAAAGTTCTTTGATTCAGGCCGTTTATAAATATATTGATATCAGTGGACGCAAAGGATTTCTAGATATTAAAGTAGGGGATTGGAGTGTGGCTGAGCGCATGGAAATGGCCATGAATTTTCTAATGACCGATCGCTGGTCAGAAAAATATGGACTGATCTATGGGGCCACCACTGCAGATTGGGGGGATGTACAGCATTGTCATCCTTGGGGTGTTTACATCACTGATTGCACACACTACTGTATAGATATTTATGACAATGCCATGATGATTATTGCCTTGGATAATATGATGGAGCTGGTTCCACGCGCTAGGGCCAAGTGGCAAAAGGTTCGTAATGGCTTGGCGAAGAATTGCATGGAGCAGCTCTGGGACTCCCAAAATCAAAAGTTTGTCCCGCATATTTATCTGGACAAGTCTCCATTTCCATCTGATTTTAATGAAGATGAAATATTTTATCATGGTGGCACAGCTGTAGCCATTGAAGCGGGGTTGCTCAATAAGGATCAAATTAATAACTCATTGGCCACAATGATTGAAAATGTCAAAGCTTCAAGTGCTGCGTCTATTGGGCTAACTCTTTTTCCTCCCTACCCTGAATGGGCCTTTGAGAATAAGGGAATGTATCCTTATGGGTACCAAAATGGTGGCGATTGGACCTGGTTTGGTGGTCGAATGATACAACAACTTGTGCGTTATGGATTTGTTTCTGAGGCTTACCAGGAGATTCAACCGATGACAGATCGGGTAGTAGTAAACGAGGGTTTTTTCGAATGGTACACGGTTGACAATAAACCAGAAGGTTCGGGAACTTTTAGAGGATCTGCTGGGGTGCTCTATAAGGCCATTGGTATGTTGGAAGATTGGGCACAAAAAAATTAGCACCTGGCTGAGGAATAGTCATTGGACTGATTTGAATTAGATGGGAATATTGATCTATAGGTTATGTTCTTCGATGCTTCAGTTCAATCGGCGTTCTGTTGGCTGATATCGGAAAATTAGTAAATACAGTTTTTTGTTTTCGAATGAAGGCTCAGTTTGTTTTCTCCTTGCTGCTTGCAATAGAAAAGCAATATATCGCAAATGCCATCCGAGATGCAGATGAAGTTTTGTCCGCTGCCATTGACTTGGAGAAAGTTGTTTTGCAAAGGAACCGTCCCCTCCGTCATTTTGAATAAATCAGCCTCATGATCCATACGAAAATATGTGGTCAGTTTCACTTGATTAACGTCTGGAAATTCATCGCGTAGGTACCTTAGATCTAACATGCACGATTCATAGACCAGCGAATGATGCAGTTCACTAATTTCGTCGTTGGGCATCTCATTCAAATCATATGCTTCACTAAAGTCTGGCATCGATTGGCTTTTCACCATGGCGGGCATAGACATGGCTAGCCAAAAGAGGAAGGGGAATAACGTCCATTTCATTGCATTAGAAAGATAAGTATAATCTACGGCATCTTCATTGGACAGGCCGAAAAATGTGTATTTTGGTCAATTGCGAATCCAACATAAACGAAATTGGAAATCGACATGCATAGAAGAAGAATGATAGCTGGATTAGGCTTGGCCACTGCCGGTGCTATGTTGCCAGATTTGGCCACAGCAGCGGATGTTCGTCATCTGAGAAAAACGCCTGCATTCACGTATTGTCTCAATGCCAGCACAATTCGTGGACAAGAGCTGGGTATTGTTAACGAATTGGAGATAGCTAGTGAAGCAGGTTATGATTCCATGGAAATCTGGGTGCCTGGTCTTCAGAAATACCTGGATGAAGGGGGGAAGATTGATGACCTGCGCAAGCGCATTCGAGATTTAGGCTTGACGATAGAAGATGCCATTGGATTTGCGCAATGGATTGTCGATGATCCCAATGTGCGCGCTGCAGCCATCGAGCAGCTGAAAGTTGAAATGGATCTGTTAAGAAGGGTGGGGTGTAAACGTATTGCAGCACCTCCAGCAGGAGCCACTAAAGTACCAGGTTTAGATTTGGATGCCGTCGCTGGCAGATACTATACCGTCGTAGAGTTGGGTGAACAGATGGGCGTTATGCCACAACTAGAAGTCTGGGGCTTTTCAGCCAACTTGCATAAAATCAGTCAGGTCATGTATGTGCTTGCCGAATGTGGCCACCCAAAAGCTCGAGTGCTTCCTGATGTTTATCACTTGTTCAAGGGCGGGTCTGATTTTGATGCGCTGAAAATGATTGATCCTCACATGATAGAAATATTTCATATGAATGATTATCCTGCCTCACCTAATAGAGAAGATATGGATGACAGTTATCGGGTTTATACAGGTGATGGCATTGGCCCGGTTGAAGAGGTACTGCGAGATTTGTATGCGGAGGGCCAGACCACCGTATTATCTCTCGAATTATTTAACCGAGATTATTGGGCGCAGGATCCGCTGGAAGTGGCTAAGACTGGTCTCAAGAAGATGAAGGCTTGTGTCAAAAAGATGATGTGGTGAAATGAGGCACGTAGGTTTTGTGGTGTTTGGGTTTTTAGGTTGTACGGCCCAGAAGTAGAGGCGAATATATTTCGCTGGTTTGAAATCAAAGCGGCCATCAGAAGGCTGGGGAATTTAGGACATCGACGGCAAGACAGTAAATGGATCATTTCCGAGAAAGCAGCATGCTTTTGCTGCGGCTTGGCCAGAAGTAATAGGGAGGGAGGAAATGAAAAATGTATGTAGGTTTTATGGTGTTCAGGTTATTAGGTTGTACGACTCAAATGTGGAGGCGAATATATTTCGCCGAATTAATTCGCAGAAGGTAAAGTTCATATAAGTAAAAAAGAAAGGAAGTGTGGAAGTTTATTTTGGAGATCTGATAGAAAGTACACTCATGCTAAAGTCCAGGAAATATGAATGGCAGAAATACTTGCTACTATGGACAGCTTCCTTTTGTCTGCCACACCTGCTTATAGCATGTTCCTCATCTTTGTTGGTTTACACATCGGACTATGTGCAGCGAACCGATGCTGAGATCACGAAACTCCTATCCAGACTTGATCTGTCGAGAGACGGCATGAAGTCAGTGGAACAGCACAAGAATGATCCTGCCCAGGCGGCCATAGCGTTGCTTGAATATTATAGGGAACGCACTTTCGTCCGGCATCCGAGGGATCGGGAATACATGGTAGAACAGGAAATAAAACTTGATCCTAAGGATCTGGAGATCGCCGATGACGCAATCAAGCACATTTTCATCGGTCAGCGAGCCTATCCTGCATTTCATTGTGGCGATGATATCAACTGGAATAGTAGGCCGGTAAAAGATATGGAGTGGGTCTGGCAATTGAATCGCATGTATTTTTGGGATGCCTTGGCTAAATCATTCCGCGCAACAGGCGATGAGAAATATGCAACGGCGTGGTGTCATCAGATCGTAGATTGGACTAAGAAAAACCCCAATGATGAAGATCACCAATATGCCTGGCGGTCAATTGAAGCCGGGATTCGCGGAAAAAGTTGGACAGGCTTGTTTTTTCAATTCTTACAGGCAGATTCTTTCAATCCAGCAGTATTAGTAGCTATGCTCAATAGTTGTTATGATCATGCCAGTTACCTGATGACCCAATATAAGACGGGAAGTAATTGGGCGCTGATGGAAGCCGAGGGTCTGGCTTTTATCGCCATGACATTTCCCGAATTTATCGAGTCAGAAGGATGGAGAAAGGAAGCCATCAAGCGTCTGAGTTCCGAAATCACTAAGCAAGTGTATGCAGATGGACACCAGCGAGAACTTGCGATGGGATATCACATCGGTTGCATCGACTGGTTTTTACGTACTTACCAAATGGCGGAGATGAATGGCCTGGCCTCAGATTTTCCAGCAACCTATCTGTCTACCATAGAAAAGATGTGTGCGGTACCCATGAAACTCTGCATGCCAGATGGGACCAATGTTCCTTTTGGTGATGCCTGGATGGGAAGCTCTGGTCAACACGCAGATCGATTTAAAAAATGGTCAACTATGTTTGGTCGATCTGACTTCCTTTATCTAGCTACCCTGGGCGAGCAAGGATCACCTCCCCGTGCCACGGCATTTGCCCTGCCAGAGAGTGGACTTTATTCTATGCGCAGCGACTGGTCTTCAGATGCCCTTTGCCTAGTTTTAAAATGTGGACCCGATGGGGGTGGACATTGTCAGCCTGATAATGGAACCTTTGATTTGTATGTAGGCAACAAGAATCTTATGCCAGATGCAGGCAGCTACATCTATAGTGGCGATCCCGAAGGTAGGAAGTGGTTTCGTCAGAGCAGTGTACACCAAACCTTAACTCTGAATGGAGTAAATACAAGATATGCTCCGAAGTTGAGATTATGGAAACCTGGTGAAGAACACGACATTTTAGTAGTAGAGAATCAGAGTTATCCACACCTCAAACATCGGCGATCGGTCATCTTTGTGGACAAAAAATACTTTGTAGTCATTGACGAGGCATTGGGTAGGGATACTGGAGCGGTTGATATACACTTTCAACTGGCACCTGGAGAGGCTGTTTATGATTCCGATAGTTTTCGGGTGCTTAGCAATTACTCCAAGGGCTGGAATCTATCGGTCATGACCATGCCTGAGTCAGATCTCAAACTGGAAGAAGAGCTAGGACAAGTATCCTATGAATACACTAAAAAACAACCTCGACCTGCGTTTCGTTTTCGACAACAGAAAACTGCTACAGAACATATCCGATTTGTCACCATCATCCAGCCGTTTCCAGAGTCAACTTCGCCTACAAGATACAGTGCGGTAGTGCATTCAAGCATTGGTGATCCCAATATTCAGATGAGCATCTCCGAAGGAAGCCAACTAAGGAAAATTAGTTTTGGCCTAGAAGAGAGATGAAACCTGAGATGGTCTAAGCAACGTAGAGTTTTTTTTCTCGCAAAGCCGCAAAGATCGCGGAGTAGAGTGATAGTTGGAAGCGAATCTTTTAACCGGGTCTATTAAAAAACAATAATGGTCAGCTTGAGTGGAGCGAAGCGGCATCGAAGGCGTTTTAGAAATTGATTAGAATACATCTCAAGGATACAATTTCGATTATCGTAGGGATTTATATTTCTCGAAAAGTCGCAAAGTTCGCAAAGTAGAAGGTTGGTAGAGGTTTTATGTCAAATCACCACATCAAGAACTTATTAGTCAGCCTTAGTGGAGCGAAGCGCAATCGAAGGCTTTCTAGGATAGATTAGAGATGCGTCTCCAGAAGATAATTTTAATTTAGTAGGATTTAGACTTCTCGCAAAACCGCAAAGTTCGCGGAGTAGAAGAGGTAGTTGATGGAGACTCATTTCGCTTCAATACCCTTAGTGGTCAGCCTGAGTGGAGCAAAGCGCATTCGCAGGCATTCCAGATTTGATTTTGGCAGTGTTTTTTTTCTCGTAAGCCGTGAAGATCGCAGAGTAGAAGAAGTAGTTGGTGAAGACTCATTTCGCTTCAGTACCCTTAGTGGTCATCCTTAGTGGAGCGAAGCGCAATCGAAGGCATTCCAGATTTGATTTTTGCAGCGTTTTTTTTGTTCTCGCAAAGCCGCGAAGGTTGCAGGGTAGAAGTTGTCAGAGGGCGTCCAAGATCACCACCTTAAGCTTTAATAGTCAGCCTGAGTGGAGCGAAGCGCAATCGAAGGCTCTAAAATCGATTAGAAAATACATCTCAATCGATCCTCGCCTCCCTAACTAGTAATAAGATCCCAGAGTAAAGCCAATAATTTGACGGCAAAAAATACGACAACTGAAAATAGTATAATGAGTATGGCCAATACGGTAAATATGACAGGCCATGCACTGCCTTCATGTTCACCTTCCTCAAAATGATCCTGATATAGATTTAGATTCCGTTTGTTGGCTTTGAAAAAGAGATCGAATACATCACCGACCACGGGCAGAGATCCGAAAATCGCGTCCAGGGTAATGTTGAGGATCATTAGAGCGAGGGCTTTTCCGCTCGCTCCTTTTCTGATCATCATCAGTAGTAGACCTCCGGATAGGCCGAAACTAAAAACATCACCGACCACTGGAAAAAGGCCAATAATAAAATCCAGGCCGAAGGTAATGCCTGTTCCAGGAATCTTGAATTTGGTGTCTAGCCAGTCGGCGTATCGTTCGATATTATCTTTCTGCGTACTCAAATGTTAGCTTTTGCGTTTTGGTCTTTCTAAATTGTTCTTCAAGACAGATATAAAAATGGTGAATATCAGTAGAACAAGGGACTTTAGCAACAAGCCAAAGATGTTGCGAGTTAGAAAGGAACATAAAGATCTCCATCTCTAATCAAAGTCTTAACTTGATACCACGGAGTAATATATAAATGCATTAACAAATGATGAAGTACAGTATAATCTGTCTATTGATCGGTCTAATTTGCTGCTGGGATTCAGGCATCCATGGTCAATCGCCTCCGTCGATTGATGTTTGGTATGGAGCTGTACAGCATTTTGGACACCTGGGACAGCCACAGCGCTGGGTCAATGTGCTGGGTAATATTCAGGGGCGTGACCAGGTCGATACAGCTACCTATTTATTAAACAAGGGGATTGCCCGGGGGCTTACACTTGGAGGAGATCTGCATCGCCTAGCTCAGACCGGTGATTTTAATATCGATCTCAGTTGGGATTCACTAAGGGTCGGTAACAATGAACTAACCATTTCACTACAGACCAACAGGGGAGAGACAGTCACAAAAGAAGTGGTGTTGGTGGTCGAAAAGAATAACCGGTGGCCACTTCCATATGCCATTGATTTTTCTCAGGTTAATGATTTACAAAATGTTGTCCAGGTAGTAGATGGCAAATGGGAACTCAATCGCAATGGAGTACGTACTAGAGAACCTTATTACGATCGAGTATTGACAATGGGTGATACGACTTGGAAGAACTATGAAACAACGATTTCCCTTACTGTGCATGGATGGACACCATCTGAGCCTGGTCCACCAACGTATAATGTGACCCATTTTGGTGTCGCCATGCGTTGGAGAGGTCACCATGCAGATGGACGACAACCTGGACGAAAATGGTATCCGCTTGGTGCTCAGGGTGAGTTCTTACTTAAGCCGGATTTGGATAGCTGTAGGTGGCGTATTCTCTTCGATGGAGGTAGAAGTGGTAAACCTCGAAAGTTTTCATCGAAGAGAAATCGTTTGGTACTGGACCAACCGATGCTCGTGAAGAGCCAGGTGGCTACCATGCCGGACGGCATGACCCGATATCGATATAAGCAGTGGTTGCAAGATCAGCCCGAGCCCCTGACATGGGATGTAGAGGGATTTGAAGAAAATGACTATTCATCCGGGGCACTGTGTCTTGTGCCACATAATTCCGACGTAACCATCCATTCGGTACGCGTCGAGCCCTTGACCAAACCAAAGCCTACTTGGACTGCAAGACCTGGTCCCGGAGCAATACACTACAGTTCAGTCGTTGGCAATACACAAGGAGCCAGGGGAATCCAATTTGAATTGGAAATTATTGAGCCTGGAGATCAATTGAAAGAAATTAGGTTGAATTTGGACCCGGAAAGCCGGTTGGTCAGAGGAATTAGGTTTACAGTTCAACGGGTAGGTGAGAATAAATACTTCTCTATTGGTTCTGAGGGTGGAAATTGGACAGTTCCATTTACAATAGCAAAGGGAGTGGAATTAACTGGGATAAGTGGAGCATCGGGTTGGTATCTCGATGCCATCCAGTTTCATTTCTCGGATGGTAGGCACTCACCCATGTATGGAGGTGCAGGAGGAGATACTTTTTTTCAATTACATTTGAGCGATCAAGTTGCTGAGCGTGGGCGGCTACGGGGATTTCATGGTACGATAGATGATGGAATGGTAGAAAGTCTGGGGATCATTTTTGATACAGCACACTGACGTAAAAATATTGGAATATGTCAGGGGAAATTAATGAAGCATTTTTGCAAGAGAAGGCCCTAAAGGTCCGACGTTCGATCATCTCCATGGTGCATCGAGCAAACTCTGGACACGTGGGTGGAAGTCTTGGTGCTACAGATATTTTGGTCGCTTTGTATTATCACTTGATGAATCATGATCCTAAAGATCCGGCAATGGCAGATCGAGACCGGTTTATACTGTCTAAAGGCCACTGTACCCCGGTCATCTATGCAATTCTGGCAGATTGTGGCTACTTCCCCGAGGAGGATCTACTCACTTTCCGTCGACCTGGATCACATCTGCAAGGTCATCCATATCAGCCGAAAACTCCTGGAATCGAGGCTTCAACCGGCACACTCGGGCTAGGGATATCCACTGGATTAGGAATGGCATTGGCAGCAAAGTTGAAAAACCAACCTCAGTACTACTACATCATGTGTGGTGATGGTGAAATCCAGGAAGGTCAAGCTTGGGAAGCAGCCATGTTTGCCAATAAGTATAAATTGAATAATGTCATTGGATTTGTAGATCGCAATTATTTACAAACGGATGGATTCTCGGAGGACATAATGCCACTTGATCCATTGGCTCCGAAGTGGGAAAGTTTTGGTTGGCAAGTGTTCACCATCGATGGTCACAACTATGGTGAAATCATTGACACGGTAGAATCTGCCAAGAAGAGTGATCGACCGGTCATGATTATTGCCAATACCATCAAGGGGAAAGGAGTGACATTTATGGAAAATAAGGTGGAGTGGCATGGTACACCTCCCAATAAGGACGAATACGATAGAGCCATGGCATTATTAACTTAAGAAATTGATGGAATTGGAATATAAGAAGACACGACAGGGCTATGTTGACGGCCTTAAAGAGTTGGCAGGAGAGTTACCGGACATGGTGGTTCTTGATGCAGATGTAGCCAAGGCCACACAAACTTTTGAATTTGAGGCCTTGCACCCAGACCGTTTTTTCAACTGTGGGGTGCAAGAACAAAACATGCTCTCTGTAGCTGCTGGATTATCTCTTGAAGGAATGATTCCTTTTGCATCCACCTTTGGTGTGTTTGCCACTTGTAGAGCGGGTGATCAGTTGCGCAATAGCATTGCCTACCCAAATCTGAATGTGAAGATCGGTGCCACTCACTGTGGCATCACTACTGGGGGTGACGGTGCTTCCCACCAGTCAAATGAAGACATTGCCATTGTCAGATCTTTTCCAAATATGACGATTTTAGTGCCTGGTGATTATGAAGAGGCTAAGCTAGCTACGAAAGCCGCTGCAAGGGCCGCGGGACCCTTCTATCTTCGGTTTGGTCGTGATGCATATCCAGTCATACCAGAGATCCATGGAGCCTTTGAGATTGGCAAGGCCAAAGTAATACGTATCGGAAAAGATATTGCCATCATCTCGACCGGTATTCTGGTGAGTGAAGCCATTCAGGCTGCTAATGACCTTGAGGCTCAAGGTATCTCTGTACACCTGATACATATGCCAACGGTCAAACCTATGGATAAAGAAGCCATCGTAGAGGCTGCACAAAGAACCAAAGGGATCGTTACCATCGAAGAACATTCTGTGATCGGTGGGCTAGGAGAGGGAGTCGCCGGAATTGTAAGTCAAGAACATCCCACCAAGGTCCTTCGGATTGGGATGCAGGATGTGTTCGGCGAGTCGGGTCAAGCACAGGAGCTATTAGATAAATTTGGATTGCGCGCAAAGAATGTAATCGAGGCCGCAAAGAAGATACTGGGATAAATGCAAGCACTAGTCAAGTATGAGCAAGGACCGGGCAATGTAAGGTTACAAGATATGCCTGAACCTGTCTGTCAGGATAATCAAGTGCTCTTGGAAGTAGACGCATGTGGCATTTGTGGTACAGACTTGCATGTATATCATGATACATTCAAGAATTATCCACCCGTTATTCTAGGTCATGAGTTTGTTGGAAAGGTGGTAGAGCTTGGTGCACAAATCAAAAACATTAGTAAGGGGGATACTTTTTCGGTGTTAGGAGCGACAGCCATTACCTGCGGAAGTTGTTCTTATTGTGTGAAAGGAGAATTCATGTTCTGTAAAAATCGTCGAGGAATGGGACATGGGGTGCATGGTGCTTTTGCACCTTTAGCGGTGGCAAGACCTGATCAACTATACGCAGTGCCCGATAAAGTCTCCCTTAAAGAAGCTGCTCTGGTCGAACCACTCGCAGCAGCAGTCCATGCTGTAGTGGATGTGGCTAGATTTAAACTAGGAGATACAATATTGGTATCAGGACCTGGCCCCATTGGCATTTTATGTGTCAAATTACTTTTACGCCAATCGCTCAAGGTGCTGGTGGCAGGCACTTCTCAAGACCAAATGCGACTTGACATGGCCAAACGTTTTGGTGCAGCCCGCGTCATTATGGTAGATCAGGAAGATCTTCAGCAGGTCATTGCTGAGGAGACCAATGGAGAAGGTGTAGATCTGGCTTTGGAGACGGCAGGTGCCGAGGCCTCTGTGGTGAGTTGCCTAGATGCCCTAAGGCCAATGGGACACTACGTGCAGGTCGGTCATTTTGGAAAATTCCTGCACTTGCCTTGGGATCATGTAGCCTTCAAACAATTGCGTATTGATGGCTCTGTAGGGTATACCAGGGAAACATGGACACAAACCATGAAAATTATTGAACAGGGCTTTGTGGCAAGTGACATTGTCACGCACGAATTATCGTTGTCTGATTGGAAAGAGGGATTTGAACTCAATGAAAAGAAGGAGGCAGTGAAGGTGATACTGAGACCATGAATCAGCTATTTTAGGGGATAAAAAAGCAGCAAAGTGGATCGATTTAGGGGAAAGACTGCAATTGTGACTGGTGCCGGCACTGGCATTGGACTTGACATTGCTGAGTCTTTACATCGAGAAGGGGCTAGTTTAGTTGTAAATGACATTGATGAGTCAACCCTCTATGCAATAAGTCAAAAACATCAGAGCGATCGACTTGTGACAGTGGCGGCAGATGCGGCTTTGCCTGAGACAGGCTATCACCTAGTAGAGCAGGCCGTTCATTCTTTTGGGAGGTTGGATATAATTGTTGCCAACGCAGGGATCACTTCCTTTGGTAGTTTTCTAGACTACTCGCCATCCGAGTTTAGATCTGTGTTAGATTTGAATCTTCAGGGGTCCTTTTTTCTCACACAAGCAGGGTGTAAGCAGATGGTGGAGCAAGGAGATGGGGGCAGGATTTTGCTTACTTCTTCGGTGATTGGCATTCAGGCTGCCCCACAATTGACCGCCTATGCCATGACTAAGGCCGCGTTGAGTATGATGGCGCGTAACTTGGTGGCTGAACTATCCCCACACAAAATCACGATCAACAGCATCGCACCCGGAGCCACACTCACACCACGCACCAGGCTTGAATCTGCTGACTATGAAGGAGAGTGGAGTCGCATTGTGCCTTTGGGCAGAGTGGCCTCCACTAAAGATATAGCCGATGGTGCGCTGTTCCTAGTCTCTGATGAGGCGCGACATATCTCTGGTCAGACTCTGGTGATCGATGGGGGATGGACTTGCGTCAGCCCCTTTCCAAATTCACAATGATGGCGCCGCCCTCACATAGAAATTGCAGTTTCCTACGTATATTCCGCTACATTGTTTTTTGACTAAAGATTTTTTACCATGTTTCGAATCTATCTATTTTTTTTGGCCATCTATCTTTATTTGCCTACATCTGCTCAAATCGTGCCGGTGAAGAGTTGGACGTACATACAGGTTGATGATCAAAAAGGAAAATGGGGAGATATGGGAGAACCTAAGTGGTTGCGTTACTTCGGTCTTGATATGGCTGATGTAAATGGAGACGAATATCTAGACATCTTATCTGGCCGCTATATCTATCACAATCCAGGTGGGGACATGACCGGCCAATGGAAGCGATCAGAATTTCCCCGAAATGGCGATGGCATTCTTTTCGTCGATGTGGATGGTGACGAATACGCTGATGTCATTGCGCAAGCTTTACCTGAGGTGCTTTGGTTTGAAGCAAGGGATAAGGAAGGTAAGCAATGGAAGGTGCAAAAGATTGGAGAAATACCTGCCACCAGTCATACCAACAGCCAAGGATTTGAAAAAGGCCAGTTGGTACAAGGTGGCAAAGAAGAATTCGTCATCGCTGGCAATGGTAATATTTATTTGTTCGAAGTTCCTGCCGATCCCAGTTCGCAAGATTGGGAGCCAGTGTTAGTTGCGGCCAATACTTCTGATGAAGGAATTGGATTGGGAGACATCGATGGGGATGGAGATTTGGATATTGCTGCGGGACGAAGGCCTGAAGGAGGTGATGAGCCGCTAATTGTGGTTTGGTTTGAAAATCCTGGACAAAAACAGGCGGCATGGGCCGATGTGGAAGTTGGTAAGAGCAACCATCCTGTGGATCGCGTAGAAGTAGGTGATTTGAATGGAGATGGCAGGGCAGATATTGTCGTTGCTGAAGAGCGATATCCTGGATTGGAACCAGATGGTACATTGTTTTGGTATGAGCAGCCTGCTGCTGCTGATGCTAAGTGGAATCGGCACTCCGTGGTGACCCAATTCTCTATGAATAATTTAGATGTGGCTGATCTGGACATGGATGGAGATCTTGATCTGGTAACCAATATGCATAAAGGGCCAACCTTGGAGACCCAACTTTGGAAAAATGATGGTAAAGGTCACTTCACTAAGCAAACCATTGACTTTGGAAAAGAAAATCACCTAGGCACCCAATTGGCTGATTTAGATATGGATGGAGATCTTGATTTGGTGGGAGCAGGTTGGGACCATACAGAATTTATGCATGTATGGAGAAATGATTTTAAGGATGATCGCTTCACCTGGAAACATCTATCGACCATTAGAGATGAATTGCCCGTCACCAATGGTGGTACGCAACAAACCGCATCTCTAATCGCTGATGTCAATGGCGATGGTGCCCATGATGTATTCATTACAGACAGAACCACCAGTCCCTCTGTCGTGGGTATGATTTATTCCGAGGGTACATGGGTAAAGCATATTATTGATGCGGATTCCTTACGTATTGAAGCTGGGTCAGCAGCGCACGATATCGATCGTGATGGAGATTTAGACCTGGTCTTCGGTGGAGAAAGTAGGAGCAATGAAATCTGGTGGTGGGAGAATCCTTATCCAGATATCAATCCCTCCAAACCCTGGGTTAGACGAACGATAAAGAAAAGTGGAAAAAATAAGCACCACGATCAGGGATTCATAGATTATGATGGAGATGGACAGAAAGAGTTGGTTTTTTGGAATCAACGGGCTGCCACGCTTTTTAGTGCAGAAATTCCAGCTAACCCAAAACAGACTGATGAATGGGACATTAAGCCGATTTATCAGTATCCCACCGATGGCGAAATGGAGCCCCGAAGCATCTATCCGGGTTTTCACACCACACATGAGCACGAGGGATTATTTGCATTAGACATGAATGAAGATGGTACGGATGATATTGTGGGCGGAGGTAGATGGTTTGAATATAGTAATGGGGAATTTCTGGTCCATATCATTGATGCCAGTTACACCTTTACCCGTTCGGTAGCTGGTCAGTTGATTGAGGGTGGTCGCCCCGAAGTGGTGATGGTAGTTGGAGATGGCATGGGTCCGATGGTGCTCTATGAATGGCAGAAAGGCAATTGGGTGTCGACCGTATTGATTGACTCCGTGGATAACGGTCACACCTTGGAAATTGTTGATTTTAATGGGGACGGCCATTTGGATTTGTTTAATGCGGAAATGCGCTTTGGGGAAGGCAATTCAGATGCAGAAGTGCGGATATTACTTGGAGATGGAAAGGGGCATTTTTCTAAACATGTTGTTGCTCGTGGAAATGGTGTGCATGAAGGTAAAATTGCTGACCTCGATGGGGATGGAGATTTAGATATTTTAGGGAAGCCCTACACCTGGCAGACACCACGCTGGGATGTCTGGATTAACAAAAGCAAATAAGGCCTGGTATGAGTATTTAATCAGTCGATTCAAATTTTAATCAAGCATTATTTTATAAAGATATTTTGCAAGTCGAATGAGACATCAATTTTGGATTTTGCAATTATTATGTTTAATTGCAATTTTATCAGCCCCTGCCAAAACCAATTTTCTACAAGCCCAACCCCAACCTGGGGATGTTTATAGAGAATATATATGGTTGCCTACCATGGTGCCAGAAACAGACAAATTCCTACGGGTAGGAGGTAAAATTGATTATAAAATATCTGACAAGCATATGCCCCCAGAATTCCATGAGCATGGCTTTCTGTCGCTGGAGCCGTCTGTAGACTTAAATCAAGCCATTCGGGCCGAAGTCACATTGGAAATGGTACAATCGCATGAGGATACAAAAGGGCTTACCGTTCGAATAAATAATTACGATCCCATTGCGGTACCTGATCTTCCATCTATACCAAGACCGCAATCGGCATATATGCTACACACTTTTCCTACGGTTGGCATTCCATTGAGCTACCTAAAGGCAGGAAATACAAATAGATTTCGTCTGGATGTAGATACGGCGCAGGCCTGGAACTGGCCCCAAAATATTTTCTACGCCGTCGTGTTCAGGGTGTATTATGAACCCGATAAATGGAGCCAACCTAACATTGAGATTGGCAGCATAAAGGATGGTCATCGGATTGAAGATGAGGTGAAGCTAGATATTACTGCTGGCGACACAGAGAGAATAACAAAAGTGGATTATTTAGGGCTATATGCTGATTTTGATTGGGAAGGAAATGGCATTTACCGGCAATGGCATGGACATACACATCGGGGAGAGTGGAGAAATCATATTGGCTCCAGCAGCACAGCTCCCTTTGAGTTTACTTGGTCTACGGAGTGGCTTCCAGATCAGATAAGACCTGTTGAGGTCTGCGCAAGGATATCCTTGGAAGATGGGTTGACCTATGTAACAGAATCGATCAAAAACCTACATCTTGATCGCTCGTATTCCGTTGAGCTTTGTAGGCCTTATCATCAGCCCGAGAATTGGGTAACTAGATCAGATACCTTCCAAGCACATTTTGCCGTACATGGCCCACTTGAAGCGGCAAAGGCTTATCAGGTAGCTTGGCGCAGCTGGAGCCCTTGCTATGGACGGGGTTTATTTATCAATGGTCAGAAGGTATGGTATCAAGAAGATCCTTGCTATGGCTATGCCGAGCACCTCATTGAGGTATCTGACGTAAGTGGGTTGCAATTGGGTGAGAATACAATCGAGACGGGAATGACGCCCTTGATAGATGGAAAGATGGTGCATGGTATGGAAGTGCAACATCCTGGTGTAATGGTCAAAGTGAAGTACCACAAGCCTATTGGGCAAGGAGTAAGTATTAGAGAAGGTGCTTATGAAAATCGACCTCATTTCATCATTACTACGCCGTCTGCTACTTATTACTATGATAAAGCTGGAGGTGGATTTTCCAGAATGATTGATTCAGATGGCACAGACTGGATAGATTTTCGGATGCAGCCATGGGGTATGTATCCTGAAGCAGCTGCCTCTGCTTTTAGGGGCATACCCAATTTTGTCTATGGATCTGATAATGGTGGTGCAGGTCATCCTGGCCATGATAAATGCGTTTCAAAAATCGAAGATGACCATGCGATTATCACTTCTTCTAAAAGTGGGGTTTGGCAATGGCGTTGGACATTTGCCAATGATCATGCAGAAGTAGAGATGTTGAAGACAGATCCATCACATGCCTATTGGTTTTTGTATGAGGGTGTACCAGCTGGAAGCTTCGATCCGACGCAACAGTATTTCGGCACAAATACGGGTGGACCGAGGAAAGATCAGTTGGATTTTTTCAAGGGCAATAAAGCTTTTGAAAATTGGCAATGGGCATACTTTGGACATGAGGTTGTGGACCGGGTACTTTTTATTGCTCAGAAATCTGAGGATTCCCATTCTGACACTTTTGGTTATTTAGGAAATAGTGAGCATGGCATCACCTCTTTGGATGGAATGGTTGTTTTTGGTTTTGGTCGTGCAGATGGAGCAAAGCCATTGATGACAGGTCGCAATACTTTCTACCTGGCCTTCTTGGAACACACTGTAAAGAATTCACAGGCTCATTTGCTAATGGTTAAGCGGGCTCAGTCAATGATGAATAAGTAGGCTCAAAAAAACCTACGCCACTTAAGGTTGCAGATTCTGCTGTCTCCATTTTGTCTTAGGGATCAGCAAATAGTAAGTTTTCGATATAGATGAATGTTATTTTGAACTTAGACAAGGCGCGAAAAACAGGCATTGGTGCTACGTAAATTATTGTAACGAAGGCTAAATTCAGTGAGAACCAGGACAGAAGTGGAAGTTATTTTTACCGGTCTTTAAATAATTTGGATTTTTCAGCAGACATCGATAATACTAGTGTATATAAAAAATGAGAAAAATCTGTCTATTGTGTATCATTTTGAGTTTTCAACTCTTGATCCTGGGCCAAACAAGGTCAGGAGATGCCAGTGAAATTCCTCCTTTGGTCACCTATACTTCCGAGGAGGACCATGCACAAATGATGAATCAATTGGGTATTCGGAAACTAAGATCCGGAGCAAGCGGAAATGAATCAGCACCCAATCATGCAAATTACGAAGAGTCTTTGGCCAATCCTTGTCCTGTTTTGCTAGAGCTTTTGCTTACTGCGACAGGTGTGCCGGTGAATTCCGCAGATACGTGGTGGAATATTCGCCGACCTGAGATTAAGGAGGACCTGGAAAGGGAAATATACGGTCGTCTGCCAGATCGGGTTCCTGAAGTTAATTGGACCGTCAAGATTACGGATAGAGAATTTGTCGGAAGAGTACCAGTCATTGTCAGGCAACTGATCGGTCATGTGGATAATCGGGCTTATCCCTCGATTGAAGTGCATATCAATATGATGGTGGTATTGCCCACAAATGTCCAAGGTCCTGTACCTGTCCTGATGATGTTTGGTCGTCCGTCATTTCCAGCCCCCGCTCAACCCAGTCAAGCAGATCTAGAAGCACTGAATCTATCCTTTAAGAAAATGATGATTCAATACGACCCAAAGATGAAAGAGATATTTGACCGCTATCCTGCTTATTCACCTATTACCAGATTACCACCTCCCAATTTCTTTGCGCCTCCTGTGACCGGAGATTCTCCGCGTACTGAGCAACTACTGGCGGCGGGTTGGGGATATGCTACTATTGATCCCAGAAGTATCCAAGCGGATAATGGAGCTGGTCTGACACGCGGTATAATTGGCTTAACCAACAGAGGTAAACTGCGTAGTCCAGATGATTGGGGTGCACTGCGTGCATGGGCCTGGGGGGCCTCACGCGGTCTCGATTATCTGCAGACGGACACTTTGGTGGCATCGGATAAGATAGGTATTGAGGGTGTATCCCGCTACGGTAAGGCAGCTTTGGTGGCACTTGCTTTCGAACCGCGCTTCGCAACTGGATTGATTGGTTCCTCTGGTAAGGGCGGAGCTACATTGCATCGCAGAGTATTTGGGGAGGCCGTCGAGAATCTTACGGGACCAGGAGAATATCATTGGATGGCTGGAAACTATCTTAAATACGGTGCTTCCGAAGCTAGTTTTGGCAGCATGTCTGGTTGTGATCTTCCTACGGATGCCCATGCCTTGATTGCACTCTGTGCCCCCCGCTTGACATTTATAAGTTACGGTATCCCGGAAAAAGGAGATGCAAAATGGCTTGACCAGCAAGGTAGTTATATGGCAACTGTGGCAGCAGCTTCCGCCTTTAGATTATTGGGTGCAAGAGGTATCGGAGTTTCTGATGATTATATGGCAGAAAAAATGCCCCCAGTGCTGACAGGAAAGCTAAATGGTGAACTAGCCTGGAGACAGCATGATGGTGGGCATACAGATGCTCCAAACTTTGCTTATTTCATTCCTTGGGCTAATAGGTTTTTAAAGTATGAACGGATTTCAAAGTAGCGAATTAGTAGCCACACAATTAGCTCAGTAATTTTACTGCGCCTCTACTCCTGCCGCAGTGCCTCCACAGGATGTCCCAAGGCTGCACGCATGCTAATAATGCCTATGGTCAAGAGAGCCATGGCCAATATGATGCAAGTTGGTACTAAGAGATGCCATCCAGTTAGCTCAATGCTAATGTGTAAGAATCCAGCCAGGCTTGCATGGCATACATTGAGATCGGGATGGCTAGGAGCAACCCTAAAAGGATTAAGCCAAAATATTTCTTTGAAAGAAGGATGGTAATATGCCCCAACGTAGCACCCAATATCTTTCGAATACCGATTTCTCGAGTTTTTTGCGCGGCTAATCCTTACCTTTCAGATCATTAGAAAGGTACATATGCAAGGGAAGAACTTGAAAAGGAGAGATTTTCTGTCTATGGCAGGTGCATTGGGTATTTTGCCTTACGAACAGTTGCTTACACAAGAGACCCCGGGTGAAAATATATCTGACGCCTATGACGGACTCAAGACACGCCGGTATTTAGGGAAAGTAAAGATAGCAACGGAGGTTTCTGGCCAGCAAATATTTTTAGAGGGACCTGCGGTGGATGTCCATGGTCAAGTATTCTTTACTAACATTCCTGCCAATGAAATTCTTCTCTGGGATCCCGTTGCGAAAAAATTATCGGTTGCCTTAGGGTCATCAAATGGAGCCAATGGATTGCGCTTTCGACCGAATGGAAAGCTGCTTGTCTGCGAGGGAGGATCAGGACTCATATCAGAAATTGATCTAGCGACAGATGAAAGAACCGTTCTTGCTGATGGATATGCTGGAAAATCTCTGCAGTCCACCAATGATTTGGAATATGACCGCGAAGGCCGCATCTATTTCTCGTCTCGTGCAGGCAAACCTGATCTTTCAAAGCAGAATGTGAAAGGCCTCTACCGCGTTGATCCTGATGGCTCGGTAATTCAACTGCTTGCAGAGCCGGATGTGCAGATGCCCAATGGAGTGGTCCTGTCGCCAGATGAAAAGACCTTGTATATGATTGAAGCCCATCCAGGAGATGATCACAACCGCTGTATTTTGGCATTTGATTTGGCCGAAGACGGCGCCCTCATCAATCGACGTACCTTAATAGATTTCTATCCGGGCCGAAGTGGTGATGGTATGTGTATAGATGCCAACGGCAATCTCTATGTAGCTGCCGGATTGCATGCCCTTAGAAATGAATCAGAAACACTGGATACAAGGCCTGGCATACATGTTATTTCACCTGAAGGCAAGTTGTTGGCTTTCCGTGAAACTCCTGAGGACACGATCACCAATTGCACTTTTGGGGGTAAAGACCTGCGTACCTTGTACATCACTTGTGGCAAATACCTATTGAGTCTGCGGACAAAGATTCCTGGAAAGTCAAGCTATCGGCCTTCAATCTAAAAACTCAGGGTTGTGCTCGACCATTCCCTTCTCAAAAGCCTTTCATTACGTACAGGATTTTTTAACTTTGCAGCCCTTCAAAAGTGAATGTTACTGTAGGGGACTTTAGCTCAGTTGGTTTAGAGCGCTGCCTTGACAGGGCAGAGGTCGTGGGTTCGAATCCCTCAAGTCCCACACGCACACGAAAGTTCGGGGTGTAGCTCAGCCCGGTTAGAGTGCACGTCTGGGGGGCGTGAGGTCGGAGGTTCGAATCCTCTCACCCCGACAACCGGAATGAAGGCCGCTGACAATGTCAGTGGCCTATCTTTTTTAAAGGATGCTGAGCTTGCTCGAGCATCCAAAAAAAGATAGGATAAGCACTAAGTGAGGCCTTCATGTTGGTTGTACTGCCCCCTTTAGGATGGGCGCAGCCAATCGGTTCACCCCGACTGAGAAAGATGGTAACATTAGATAATCAATATTTTACGCATGGTACATTTGTATATGTGTCAATTTAGGTGCCGTTTTTTGAGAGGCTAACGTATTGATTATCAGACTTGCTGATTTCCCCCCTTCGATAATCGCTCATGTGCTGTGCGATGCACATCCTGCTTTACGTAAGAGCAATATATTTTTGATCTGAGAGAGTATATTCTGATCTCCAGCCCCACGCAAATTAATACATCTTGCAAATAACACAAATAACACGGGGGAAATCGAGCAGGCCTTTTTCATAGAGTAGGTTTAGGTAATTAAAGATGAATTTAACTATAGTATTTCAGGAGCCCTTGCTCCTGGAGAAGAACAAAGGAGGAGACTTTCTCCAAACTCCCTAAGTGATTTTGATGATTTACGAACAAGAAATGGTGCTGAGTTTACCGTAGTGATTACTGGAGCTGATGGGGGCAGAGGGAGAGAAACTCTTTTCAATAGACATCTTTCATGACGAGGACCAAGAACGATTGGAGGAGTTAGACGCCATGTATCCTGAAATGCTTGGTAGTGTTCTTTGTTCGACAACCGGCACCTTGAAAAAATATGGATTACCCCTTTTTACTTATGGCGTGCAATTGTTCTTCAATTGATTGAAGTACTTCTTAGGTAAGTCTCTCACATAAACATACCTTGAACCATCCATATAGTCTACTTCCACCTTCGTAAGCTTCACACACGATGCCGTAGGATTGTAAAAAATAGCCTCTCAGTGGAAGTCATGAAACGTACCAATAAAATTGATTGGAATAGTGACTCTTGCCGTGAAATACTTTTGACCTAAATGACTGGACCTACTGCATTGTGGAATTGACCGGTAAAAATTATAAGATCTGATATTTAGGCAGGGATTCGATCAAACTTGAAGCCTAATTCAAACTCTTTCATTTAAATAAAGTTCTTCTGGATTCTGTACTTCTGATAGACCATACGTAAAATCATCTTCATTACAACGATGTTCCTTACTTCTGCGATTCCTCGTGAAGTTACTAGGAAATCACCATCCACAGACTTTTAGGAACCTCCTTAGCAAGATCAAAAAGCAACTTTCGGACGACAACGAGATTGTACAAAAACCAAACATTCTCTCATTTTTCGAAACAATTCTATCAATACGACAGTATACTATGTACTAAATCAAAGCAATATGACACTTAAAGAAAAAACAGAAGACATCTACAATCAAATTGGACAAGGCAAACTTTTGGATGCCTTTGATCAATATTATGCTGATGATGTGGTAATCACCGAACCTAGAGGCACTTGGGAAGGTAAAACCGCATGCAGGGCACACGAGGAAGAGTTTTTAGGCATGGTCAAAGAATTCCACGGTATGGAAGTGAAAGTCATCACAAGTGATGAAGATGCGGGCGTAGTCATGCACGAAACTTCTATGGATGTGACATTCCAGGATGGCAACAGGGTCAACATGGAGCAAGTGGGCGTGCAGAAATGGAGAGATGGTAAGATCGTACATGAACGTTTTTACTATCAGGGGTAGAGTATGTAATAGACAAGCAGGATATCACAAAAGCGGGTCAAATGAACCTGCTTTTTTAGTTTATCAGACTTAAGAAGTTCCTTACTCCGATCAACCCACTCTTCAGCCTTAGGCTGTAAGCCTTAATTACGTAAGAGCAATATAGTATTGATCTAGGGCAGCATATTCTGCCCGCCAACACTTTGCTGGCTTCTTTTTGATCGGACAGAACAAGTGTTGAAAAGTAAGCCAGAGGGGAGTCGATTTGAAAAGAACCGATGGAATTTCGAACGTGTCGGATCTTCAGATTATTCCTCTGTCTGAAGAGGAGCCGCACTTAATCTCTGGTGATTGGAGACGGCGTGTTGCTGCGATACCTCCCTTTGGAGTCGAGGGTTATAAGATGCTGGTATTGGAGGATGATAGCAAAGTCCTTATCATCGCAAATGGCCAAAGGGCAAGCCCCTATGGTGTCGGCAAACTTCTGCGGAGCATGGAGATCTCTACGAAGAAGGTTTTGGTGCCAAGGCAATTATCGATTTCAACCACACCTTCACACCCAATTCGGTGCCATCAATTGGGCTATAGATCCAAAACCAATTCCTACGATGCTTGGTCAGCTGCGCAATTTGACCAGTACATATGTGAGTTGGCGATCTTTGGGGCAAATAAACTTACTCATGCTGAACATACCTTGATGGTTTAGAATTTTGTGGATTTATATCTTTTACCTTTGCCCTTATTATTCTAACGAACAAACACCTTTGAGGTGAAGTTTAACTATTTAATTGTATTTTTTAGCTTGCTGATTATTTCATGTAGTGAAGAAAAAGAAGCGAGTCTTATTTGACAAAAAAGTATTCCCAGGATAGGTTCCCAATCTTCTCCGCGGGCATCAGATTTAAATAGTGATGACATTCTTGACATTGTTATTGGAGCAGGAGCAGATGAATATCAAAAAAGTGCTCAGAGAGTTTTAGCCATAGATGGTTCAACAGGAGACATTATTTGGCATGCGCCCTGCATAGACCAAATTTACTGGAAAATTAGAATATATTGATTCGATTGGTTGCCCCGAGATTTCGTCAGCTGTTGTATATGATCTTAATAATGATGAAATAGACGAGGTTGTTATTAGTTTAAATCAATTTGATTGTAAGGGCTTTACCGATGGCGCTCCGGAAAATATGCTTAGTGAATTGGTAGCGATTGATTTTAGGAACAAGAAAGTAATTCCAATTGACCAAAACGATAAATTTAAAAATATATTTACAACACCACTTCTTGCCGACATTGATAGTGATGGATATTTAGACATCACTCATGCTACCTATCCCCATTCGGAAAATTTGGATATTCTTTATTTTTTGGGAATGAATATTAAAAGGTTTGGAACACCCATTAAAATCAGAAAACCTATAAAATGGGGGTCATATATGGGGAGTAATGGCGATGGGATATATAGGTAATACAAGGATGTAGGTATATCTATCAATGGTTCGCGACCTTATCAGGCTGCTATTTTGTCAAAATCCAACGCGGATCTAATCATATTATTATTTATTTTAATGTTTGGGTGAATTGGATAGATTGAAAATATTCCTTTTAATAGTCTATGGTTAAATAATTCGATAGTCAAATTGAAGATCGAATAGGTTGATGGATCACTTTTTAGCAGCCCATTTCTTTGAATGCATTTAGCAATCGAAGCGTTGGTTAATACAGCGTTGACTTGAAAATGATTTACCGATTATGTCACTCGAATTCGTGGCACTAAGCCAAGTATGGATGGTAAGGGTAGAGCACCTGACAATGCATATATGATGCGCTTCTGGAGATCTATCAAATACAAACATATTTATCTAAATCCCACTGGTGATGTTTTGGAACTTTATCTGGTAATCATCAACTACATCAAATACTATAGAATATAGTATAGTAATGAGCTTAGGCAAAGTAACCTTGCAAACCAAACCTCCTCGAAGGTCTTTAGCTTAGCTGCTCAGTTTTCTACAAAAAAATGTTGATGATAAAAGAAGCAAGATGGATGATGTTGATAATGAGATTATATTAGCTTCCTTAATTAATGGTCTCACTTTGTGGGGCCACATCATAGTTCATATTGGAACGGTCAACTAGTTGCTTCGACTAAAAATGAAGAAATGGATATTTGTTTAGGGGAAGATTAGAAATTGAATTACTTATCCGAAAAGCGCATAATCAGTACTAAAAGGAATAATTATGGGATTTATTACTGCTATCTTACTAGTGTAATCACCAACTGTAACTCAAGTAGATACGTCATTGTATGGATGCCATCGCCTAGCCACACATTACACCAATCAATACACCAGTATATACTTGGACAAATTTTGTCCCTTTTTCAATTGCAATTTCATCCATAACCTATATCGAGCAATTTCAGCACCACGGAGTGATATACTCATCAGATTGGCAATTTCCTTTGTATTGAGATCGAGCCTTAATAAGGCACATAGTTTCTGATCGTTTGGTGTCAAATCGTCAAACTCTCCACGCAAGCGCGATAGAAAATCACTATGCACCTGGTCAAAATGGTATTCAAATTACTCCCAGTCCTCTTGCACTCGTAGCGTGGTGTCAATTTCACGTTCAATTCTCTCCAATGCTTTTTGTAGTCTCAACATTGGTACCTTTCCGTCTGATTTCTTTGAGCTCTTCTTTGATGGCTTCGATAAATTGATTTTGGACCACTAAATCCATGGTTGAAGCTGCCAGAAGGTTATTTAAATGTCTCAATTCACTCGCCAAATTCTCTTCTTCCAATTGCAATAGTTCCCTCACCTTTTGCTGCTCTATTTCGATCAATTTCTGCTGGTTGACATGCAATTCGTCCGTTTTTTCTTCTTCGAACTTTTGTTTTCTGCGTTCAAATTTTCGATTCTGTGAGCGCTAGATCAGGCCAAGAACAAGGAAGCCCACTATGAGGTAT
Source organism: Saprospiraceae bacterium (assembly GCA_013001595.1). GTDB lineage: Bacteria > Bacteroidota > Bacteroidia > Chitinophagales > Saprospiraceae > JABDMH01. The sequence continues at coordinate 26,936 of JABDMH010000125.1, forward strand.
ATGACTTTGGCAAAAGTACTTCGGTGAAAAGGTGGACGGACGACTAGTGTGAGAGTTGAGCTTTGAGAAATGGCACTCATATATTGCGTTTGTGCGACAAAGTTGTATTCCCCCTCTTTGAGATTGGTGTATTCCTTCGTCGTGGCACCGGTCCAATCACTAAATCCATCGTCAAAGCCTTCTAGAAATTACGCAAATGTGGGCTCAAGAAGAAGACATCGAGATGTTGTACTTTTTATCTTTTGATGAGTCTTGGAAAGTTGGACCAGAAGGTGAGGTCGATGCTCATTGGGGAATATGGGATCGCTTTGGAAAGTTAAAATATTAGTTTTAGGATCAATATCCGGAGGTATTCAGCGATAAGCTCGTAAATCGCCGCTGTCTACCACATCTTGGTTTAATGGATTTTTATAGTAGTGAATCGCTGTAGTAATGAAAGCACAATGTTCGGCCTCTGAGCCGATTTCTTTGTCGGAATCCTAAAGACACTTGCAGAGGAGGAGTTCTCAAGTGACTCATCGGAGGATCCAGATTGCTCCTTGATTTGGTAAATTTGAGATTGGATAATGCCATTCACGGGTTAAACATGTCTGCTAATATTCAATCGTGTGTCGTTAAATGCATTTAAGTCTTCGATGAGATCTGCAGCCAGCTCTATTGTTGGGTAATTCCTCAACCAACTGCACGGTCTTAAGCATCTCCACATGGATTTTCCCATGCTCATTTTCTGAGTTATGTCACCAGGCCATGGGTTCGTAGGCCCTTCAACCAGGGATAAGTTATCGTGATTTGTCTATTCAAAAGTTGGGCAATAGTAAGATTATGTACATGTCGTTTTTTGTATCTTCAAGATAGGGACCTGCCTCATGTAAAGACTAGCTATTATCAGTGGATTATGCTAACAACATTGATCTAGTCCTAAAAACTAGATGTTGAAGGAGATGAGTCATTCAAAAAAACTAGTATTGCACTATAAGATAGCGTACTGATCACTGATGGAAATGGAGCTATCTATCATCGATGGGAGGTTAGGATGACTAAGAGTACAGACAATGAATTATCCAGATCCGAATTATTTTGACTATTCCGCTTCTACTCCTCCTTTTCCGGGGGCGCTGGAGCAATTCCGGGAAATATCCCTTGGGTTTTTTGCTAATCCTTCTTCCTTGCACCAACCGGCTAGAAGCGCTAAGAAAAAGCTATTAGAAATAAAAAAGTCTTTTTGTGACTTACTCCACTTCGCAGACGGGAGGATGCTACTTTGTTCATCAGGTACAGAAGCCAACAACACAATTATTGAAGGTCATCGCAAGGGTTTCCCCGCGGGGAAGATACTCATTGCCGAAAATGTCCATGATTGTATTTGGTATGCTGTTAAAAAACATCCTTCATTCACTGATGTTTTATGTATTGACCGTTCAGGTCAAATTGATCTGGATCAACTGATAAAAGCCATCAAACCGAATACCTCCTTGGTCTGTGTCAATCATGTTTGTAACGAGTTAGGAAGTATGCACCGGGTGTCTGAGATTGCGGATATATGTGCGGGATCTGGCATTAGACTTTTAATTGATGGAGCGCAGGCTATGGGTCACATCCCAGTAGATCTAGGTCAAATTGCAGCAACTTATTACAGCTTTTCTGCTCATAAGTTTGGTGGCCCCCGTTCTGTAGGTGGTATATTTATCCGGGACGACCAATTTGAACCGTTATTACAAGGGGGGTCTCAGGAGTGGGAAATGCGGGCAGGTACAGAAAACCTGGCCGGTTTAGCAGCAACATATACGGCATTGAATCAATCTTTGGCATCCCAGGAGGCGGAACAGAGCCGTCTAAATAAATTGAGTGATGATTTCTTAAGGGATTTACAGGAACAAATACCAGAAGTCCTGATCAATAACTCTGGCGATAGCCTGCCTGGATTTATCTCCCTGAGTTTACCCGGATTTTCAGGCACCGAAATCGTAACGGCCTTATCTTTATCCGGTTATGCTTTATCTACCGGCTCTGCCTGTCATGCTAATCAAATCACTCCTTCCAGAGTTGTTTTGGCTATGGGTAGAAATGAAGAGGAAGCCCGGGGCACCATTCGCATCAGCATGGGACGGGGTACTACGGATGAGTCGGTGCAAGGTTTAAAGAAGGCTTTAATTGAATATCTGCTATAACGAAAATTGGAAAAACCTCAATTAAACAACCCAAATGAGTTACAACTGGATGATGCTTACCGCAGTCTTCCCAATCATGGAATGATTGAGATCTTAGTAGATCGGGCAGAGTTGTTTAAAACTATGCAAAATCTGGAAACCATCGGTTATGTCGGTATGGAAATTAAGTCTGATCTGCGGGGAAAGCCCAGATCGATCATTAATGCATACAAAGGTAAGCACGGTCCTTGTTTTGAAACCGGGCGGAAGGCTTCGTATATGGGAGCAGCACTGGCAGCAATGGACGACGACAACCATCTATTGATCTCTGGAGTAGTAAAATTAATCTGTGAAAAGACAGCGATGCTTTACCAGCTGCCACCTTATGATCATGTAATTACCGTTAGTTCACCTACATATCCAATTAACACGAGGCCATTTCAAAAGCCGGTACATTTTCAAGACAACCGTTTTGAAGAAGATCAGGAAATATTATTTGGATTAATTACTGAATATTCAAATCTAAAGGAACGTTCTTTACTGTTCTACCCTGGTCCTTTCAGACTATTAATTCTTGCCGATGGAACGGTAGTCAAAAGAGGTGAGGTTAACAACGTTCCTCTGACTGAAACAAGACAGTTGATCAAAATGGACCGATTGCAAAAAGCGATAAACACTGCTCCGGTCAAACCCGTGTATTTTCAGGACCTCTATGCCAGCCAGGGATCGACCTGTCTGATTAGCGATTTGAAACCATCTGCAAAGAGTACGCACGCGACGACTACTGATTTTTTCAGCCTGAATAAGATCCACCCGGCATTACAGAAAAGACTGGCAGGGGTCATTGAGAAGAAGAAAGATTATTTCATTCTTACTGGATCTGATCCATCAGACACATTCGGTTGTTGCCCTTCGGAAGAAGTAGGAGCTGCAAATCAATTGGTCAGAACGGGTGTGCTTAGTGCCTGTGCCAATCAAGTTGGTCCCCAGGAATGCCCCCTGACAATTTATGCCTTTAAAGATGAAATCACAGTTTTAGCGAATGACTTGACATTCCGAATGAATGAAGTTTTCAGAGACAATGTATATGGATATTTGAAACAAAAAACAAATTATTGGCCAAAACGAGTTATCCGCTGGTTGCTGCTTTCTTTTGTGACCCTTAGTCTACTTTTTGCCTATGTAAGATTTGCCACCCAAGCAGATAAGCAATCGCTGGCTAACTTATTTGATCAAATTGAACTCACCCAGGATGAGCAAATTGTCATCTTGCTTTTTCACTATCAAGATCGTTGCCCGCAGTGCACCCGGATGGAATTTTATACAGCTGCGGTTTTGGAAGAAGATTTTCATGAAGCTGTGGATCAGGATCTAATCCGGCTGCAATTGATCAATATGGACCATATAGATTATCAAGATTTAGTGGATGAATCCGGATTATTTGCTGCAACTATATTTCTTTTAAAATATGATCAAGGGGAATTAAAACAAAAGAAAATACTTAAGGAAGCTTGGAGTCTTTATTTAGATGAAAAGGCATTCAAAAAGATGTTGGTCCAGGAGGTCAATGAAATGTTAGGTGAGTATGAATGAATTAATCCTTGGTGCACTCAGTTGTTTAGGACTAGGTATCACTACTACCTTACATCCTTGTCCACTCACTACGAACATAGCAGCTGTTTCACTATTGAATAACTGGTTTAAAAATAAGCAAAGTGCTTTTGTAATAAGCCTTCTATTTATCGGTGGCTATGTGAGTACCTATTCGTTAATCTCAATTGGGCTCAGTAGCGGCATATTGAGCATGCCCAAACTTAGTTTTGCTTTGCAAGAAATTATAGCAAGGCTCTTAGGGCCTGTCTTGATCCTGGTGGGCATGATGTTGGCAGATCTGATTGGGCTGAATAAATTTTACCGCGGGCGTTTACTCAAATGGATAGAGCGTAGAGGTAATCATCGATTTCAGGCATTTCCAATGGGAGCTCTATTAGCGTTAAGTTTTTGCCCGGCAACTGCAGCTATTTTTTTTGGACTCGTGATACCGTTGGCAATCCAACAGGGAGAAATGATTCTATTTCCATTAGTTTATGCCTTAGGTGTATCACTTCCATTAATTGGCGTTTCCTTTTTTATTAGCCGGGGAGGGACAAGGCTATTTAACGCACGTTGGCAAGCTCAAATACCCTTATTTGCCGGATGGCTTCTCATTCTAATTGGGATTTATTTGACGATCAAGAATGTTTATCTTGCATGATTGAGGTGTAATTTTCTTCAGGCGGAATAAAATAGTAAATATTTATCAGACTGATAAGCCATAGATGCGTCCTGGATAATTCCATGGAAACTTGGGATGCCAATATTCAGGAATCTAGTATATAATTGGGAATAATAAAGTAATTGGCATTCCTTGGCACACCTATTCGCCTCGCAAAGCATTAATGACTTTTTCATCAGTTAGAAACCGGCGGGTAATCCATAGGATCCACAAAGTTCCATTCAGAAAAATGAGGCCGATAAGGATCAGGACAATCTTAGGAGACATGTCAATGTTGGAATTTAACCAGGAAGGCAAAGTGGCCAGAATCGCACTGATGAGGCCAATACCTACTCCGGTGAATAATAAATAGAGATGCTCTTGGGTAATCAGAGACAATATGAGTTTATTTGAGAATCCAGTTGCTTGCATGATCCCTAATTCCTTTTTACGGTTCAATAGGTTTCGAGCTACTACTACGGCTAGGCCCAGGGTGCCCAGAATCAATCCCAAACCACCTAATATGAGGAAAATCGATAGATAGGTATTTTGAACGGCATTGAAAGTAGCTAGTCGTTCTGCGCTTGCTTGTAAATCCAACCCGTGATCACGTAGGCTATTTTGGAGTTCTGCCACTATGCTCTTTTGTTCTTCAGTCTCGCCTTCTACCAGGAAGATTGTGGACCCGCTATTGCTGGGAAAATGTGTAAGAAAGTGATCGGAAGCAATCAATATACTCCCCTGGAATATTGAGTTAGCAAGCCCACCAACAAGTTTCAAATTCAAGAGCTCTCCTTGCTCATTTCGGTATTGTAAAGTATCACCCACTTTCAGACCCAGTCCCCATTGAATGACTGATTGATCTGCAATAGCGGGAATAACATTACCTCCCCAGTTGGTATGTAGGGAAGACCAGGGATTTTCACCATGCAACATTGGAATTTTATCAACAAAATGATAGCGACCGATCATAGCTTCCGGCTCAACACCCAGGATGCCGGGGTTAATTGTCCGGTTGAGATTTAGACAGCTGGCATCATCTCCCGGATACTCTTTCAATTGTACGATTTGGTAGTCTTTCTCCAATCCTGATATAAACCGTACTTTGGGATCATTCAGATTGTTTAAAATAGGTACTGTACAAGTACCATATAATAGGAAGCCACCTGTACCACTGGTTTTTTCCTGAGCATTGGAAAATAGATCTTGTCTATGAGCTCCAGTGGCCACTATGATGAATGTCCCAATCGCAAACATAGCCACTACTAAAAAGCTCTGGCGTGGGTTATTTGTGATATTTTGGCTGATAAGTCTTTGCGCTTTCAGGGCCATAGGATCCATCTTAACTTTCTTTCGATGGAATAAACCATGCACCAGGAGTAAGAAGGAAATTAATAATAGAGCACCGCTAGCAAAAAATACGATCGTATTCTGAAAAACATGTTGCCAATAACTCCAGATAACCAATGAGATCCCTGTGATACCAACAATGTATGCTGTTACATTTCTGATAGCCTGCGCCCTCTTTTTGTTATCTAATACTTTTTGGATCTGCAACTGATGGACGGGCTGTTTTAATAAGCGGTTTAGTGATATCAAAATCGCCAGGAAAGATATCAAAACACTTATTCCAAAGCCTAATACCAGGGAAGATATACTAATATCTGTTTCCAGGCTACTGGTTCGCACGATCGGCAACCAAATTGTATTTAATGCCTTAAACACTATGTTGTTATAGCCTATTGCCATCCATAATCCTACTACAGATCCTGCAATGGCCACCAGCAAGCCTTCTACCAGCCACAATGCTTTGATTTTTCTGCGGGTAAACCCCAGAAAAGAAAGTGTACCCAGCTGATCCATTCGAGTACTCGTATTTAAACTGAAAAGCAGAATCGTTAGTAACAAACTTGCAAACAATAAGAAAAAGCTCAATCCCAGAAATAATTGACTAAAGTCAACTCCACTTTTGGCTGCCAGATCAGCTTGGCTGCGTACTTCTTGTACTCGAAATCCTAAGTCCTTGGGTTGTATCACCTCTAGAATCGAATTGTCAATCTCCGCAGCGGAAACGCCAGGACTATTTATCCGTAATGCTGTACTTTCTCCAAACCGGTTGCTCCATAGATTGCGGGCTGTGCGATAGGAGACATAAGCTTTCGGAATACCCCGAAATGTATCCCAATACGCTTCATCTTTTTCTCGGATCTTTTCTAAATCAATGGGAACACCAGTTTCCCAATCCCGGCAATTTCCGACATCGGTCAAACCCGGTAATGGTGGCATCAATGACGCGTCGGCCCATTTGCCTGATAGGGAAACAATTCGTTTGATAACAAAAGTCTCCAATTTTTCTTCCAACGCCCTTAATGCCCCGATCACAAAATATTCGAGTGCTATTGTATCGTCTAGATCTGCATCCAGGTCTTCCGCCAGCCAATCCGTAATCACAATTTCATTAAGTGCGAGGCCTGTATCCTCCAATGACGAAACAAAAGAATACGGGGTTTCCCTGCCTGAAGAAGAAATGCTGTTTGTAAAATAAGTAAGGATGGCTTCAGCAGATACCGGTTCTTCTGTTAAAACTTCCTGGATCACAGGATCCATAAAGACACGGTCGGACGTAACATCCCAGCTGTTTTGGAGCGCATTAAAATGACTCTTTAGATTATAATCTTCGAGCGAAAAAATCCGCGGCAGAGCTGTCTCTATTTCAGAATGCTTATCTGAAGATATCAGCAAATAATTTGCTTTGCCTCCAGTATCCATGAGCTCGTTTAGAAGTTCCAGAGAGAGCATAATGTTATAAGGAGCAGTCTGGATATTTTTCAAATCAAATCTTCCCATGTTTTCATCAGTAAGTATACCGGCTATGATGAGTGTGACTGACGTGACAAGATCAGCATCCGAAACAAAGGGAGCATTTAGAGGGATTACGCTAAGTTTCTTGATGCGGATAAGCAATTCATCGTTCTCATTCAAGTTTAACCGGTCAGCCAGATTTCTGCTTATCAGCGCTCCTGAGCGCGGCAGTATGAAGTTTGGTGAACCGGTTACCAACGGAAATTTTTGATCGACACCTAATACCTGTACCCGGGGTATTTGATACTTCCCACCTTGACTACTTGCCATCCCTTCTAACATAAGCAGGGAGGCTACCGGATCACCGATTTCGTTTTCGAGACGGAATGCCAGGGAAGCGGAAAAATACCGGTCGACTGCTGAAAATGTATGGGTGATTTCGCCTAATCTTAATTGGACAATTTTACTCAGGGAATATTGGATGGAATCTCCAACTATCAATGCACCGGTTAGCACGGCTGTACTAATGGCTATTCCAAGGGATAACGTAAGATTTTGCCTCCAATAAAATGTAAGTGTCTTGATAATAAACTGACGAATGTTCATCAAAGTAATTATAAAGTGCCCATGCAATTTTGCTCAGATATATGACTGCGGTGTTCTCTATAATTCATTTCAGTTTTGTAATGCCAGATTTCCATCTTTAAGAATATATATCTCATCAGCCTTCGCAGCCAATGACATATCATGAGTCACCATAATTAGCGTGATTTTATCGGATTGATTAAATTCAAAAAGGATTTCTGCCAGCATTTCTGAATTTCTCTGATCGAGTGCTCCCGTAGGTTCGTCGGCCAGCAATATGGTAGGACTATTCACTAGTGCCCGCACAACCGCTGCACGCTGACACTCACCCCCGGAAAGTTCTCCTGGTTTTTGGTGGCGTTGCGCCCAGATGCCGGTTCTTTTTAGGAGTTCCTTCCCTCGATCGGTGCTTTGATTTTTAAGGGCTCGATCTCTTATTGGTAAAGTAGGGATCAATATGTTTTCCCAAAGCGTGCATTGGGGTAGAAGATAATGGTGTTGAAAGACGAACCCAATTACCTGGCTTCGGAAAGAAGCCAATTGTTGATTGTCTAGTTGAGAAATATCTTCTTCCCTATATAGCACCTGACCTTGATCGGGTTTGTCAAGGGTGCCGATTATATTTAGCAAGGTAGTTTTTCCTGATCCGGAAGGACCTACAATCGCCACTCTGTACCCTTCTTTGATTTCAAGATTTATGTCCGAAAGAACTTGTCGGTGCTCAGTGGCATTCGAAGAATAAGATTTACTAATATTTTTTAGACTCAGGAGCATCTTGCCTTATTTCAATTCTTGTGACAAATCCTTAATTCATGAACCCTGTTTAATTATTATCGACCTTTTGAGCGGGCATATTAATCAACCTAGTATACAGAGCTAGCATTCTGGAGGATTGAACATTAATATGGAAATGGTCTAAAACGCCCTCCCTTCCGGCGATACTCAAACGTTCCAATTGATCCACATTGAATAATAGATCCATCAAAGCAACTGATAACTTTCCGGCATCATTCGGTTCATATGTTATGCCTCCTCCTCCCATATCGATAATTTCCGGAAAAGCTCCCAACCGCGGTTGTATCACCGGAGTGCCGGATACCTGGGCTTCCAATAAATAAAGGCCGAACGCTTCACCGCCACGAACAGGAACGGAAACCACTGATACTTTTTCAAAAAAAGACTTTCTGCCATCAGCAGAAAAATTTTCATTGAACTCAACGTAATGTTGAATGCCAGCCTTGTGTATTTTTATTTTTTGTTCACGGAGAAACGTTCTATCATCCCTGGTATGTCCGCCGGTTAGAATCAAATTTACTTCCTCTGTACCTGGGTTTTTTCTTAATTCAATAAATGCATCGATCAATATATCTAAGCCATTTTCATAACACATGCGTGAAATAAATCCAATGTTACGAGGTTTTTCAGTAGCCAGCCGAAAGTTATAGTCGGCCGGATCAACTCCTAAATGCAATCGTTGCAATTTGTCATTGGAAAGGTCCAGTTTTTCCCGCATCAGGGTTAGGTAGTAGTCACTTACCGGAATAAATGTATCTACGTAGGCTGTTTTCTCACGCATTAGAGTCCAGACTTTTTTTTGAAAACTCGGGTGCATGTTATCTACCCAGACATGCTCATCCTGTAAAGAGCAAACCACCGGCACATTTAACTTTTCTTTTAACCGATGTGATAGGCCGAGGAGCAGGGCGTTGGACAAATGAATAATGTCCGGCTTAAAGTGTTGCTGGATCCAACTAACCATCATATCTAGTTCTTCCGCTTGTTTGCCATGTTCTCCCATCAACATCGATAGGGTCATCTCCTCCAGGCCTTTGGCCCGGGTAGTTCCTGCCATTCCGGAGGCCAGCTTTAATGCAGGTTTGGAATTTAATAACCGATCAACCCAGGGAGGGAATCTTTTAAATACCGGATAAAGTTGTTTAAGGTAAATACTGATAGCACCATAAAACACGGGAACATCCTCAAGATCATGCTCGTCTCTGAATATAGGCAGGTACATAGGCACTTTAACAACTTCATGTTTTAACGCCCTCAGTTCATGTACATATTTACTATCCCGCAAACAATTGCCGCAATAAAATTTTCCTCCCGATCCTGGTACAATATGGATTATTTGCATCTGCTATTTTTTCAATTATTTACCAAAACAATAGATTTTGCCATTATGCGCTCCAATATAAAACTTCCCGTCAGCACATGCTGGGGTAGCTTCGATAGCTGACCCAATTTCATAGGACCACGATACGGCCCCGTCTTTTAAATTTAATAATTGGATATCGCCCCGCATATTGGCAATGATTATTTTTTCATGGGCAATCACGGAAGATGCATGCACTCTGGCCCCGGAATGATGATCCCAGACTAGTTCCCCGTTTTTTTTGTTTAGACAATAAATATTTTTATCCTGGCCCCCTATAACTAGTCTATTGCGGTAAATGGCAGGTGAGCCAATAAAGGGCAAATGAAATTCGGGATGTTCGAATTGCCAGTCAATCGACCCTTTCTTAAGGTCAATACATGAGACCCGGCCATCGTAATCGCCTATGAAGGCTTTGTTTCCGTCGATAGCGGGAGAAGCCGCGATATAGGTAGCTATATCTACTTTGCTGTTAGGAACGCCGTTGATGATATTGATCCTGTGTAAAAACCCATCGCAACCGCCAAAAATTACCTCGTTATTGTAGACCCCAACCGCTCCATTAACAAAATTAGCTGTCTCATATTTCCATTGCAAAGCTCCTGTCCGGGCATCCAGGCAATAAAGAAAATAGTCGTAACTACCGAAAATGATCCTGACATTATCATCCTGCTGCCACCAGTTTGCTGATCCTGAAATCTGGTTATCCGCTTCAAACCTCCATTTTTCTTCACCAGTATGGAGATTAATCGCATGAAACGTACCATCCAGATTTCCATTATAGATGGTTTCTCCTACAATCAGGACGGGAGCTTCAATTGCATTATCTGTTTGCAGATTCCATAGTTCATTTCCTGTGTGATCAATGGCATACAAACAGCCATCCATGGATCCCACCACTAAAATATTCTGGCAAATAACCGGAGAAGCTTTGATCTGATCCTCCGTAGCAAAGGACCAGAGCAGATCAGGATCATCTGGCATGTCAACCTGGACAAAACCCTGAAGTTTTTGATCTCCCCTGAACACAGGCCAGCAATCTTGACCCTGGGAAATAAAATGCAAGGTCAAGAGCAAACATGCTATGTTAATCTTTATTTTTCTGATCATGCTTTCTTAAGTCGCTTAGGGAAAGAGCTCCAGTGGGACAAGCTCTAATCACTTCTTCTGCAATTTTATTTAAACCTTCTTCGAGATGATCGTTGAATGGGATACCAATCTCTATGTCAAAACCTCTCCCGATGAAGGTCATACCATATTCATCTTGGTGCTGGGCTGTCAATCTGACACAGATTCCGCATTTGACGCATTTAGCGGGTTCATAGAGAGCTTTGCCGTGCTCGTATAGTTTTTTTACACCGTGGCGATCATTACTACCATATCTTTTTTGATCGGCTTGATAGGTATCGGCATAGACTCTCAGTTTGCAAGTTTCTATTTTGCGACAGTCACAATGGAGGCAGCGGGAGGCTTCTGCAAGTACTTCTTCCAAGCTCAGACCTTTCGTAAGACCATAAATCGGTTCTATCCTATGCTGCTCGGATGATTCTTTCAAAAATTCTTGCACTTCTTCCGGAAGAATACGTCCAAAACGGGAATTAAATATACCTGGCTCGCCTTTTACCTCTTCTCCTTTCAGATACTGGATCACACAGTGGGAGGCTTCCTTTCCATGAGCTACAGATCTGACCGCCATTTTCATTGGTTTTAGCGCTGCACCTACTGCAAATACACCGGGAAGATTGGTTTCATATGTTGTCCTGCTAATGATGATTCCCTGTTTGTAAGTTTCCAAGCCCCAGCTCTTTAAATCCAGATCCATAGCACCTGTGGCAATGATCACCCCATCAAAATCCTGGGTTATCTGATTAAATGAGTCTAGCGTTATTTCTTTTCCCAGACTAAACAGCACTCCGGTATTTTTAATAGCTTCGATTTCGGTGTCTAAAATTTCTTTGGGTAAGATCTCATCATTGATCGCACGTAATTGACCCCCGGCCAACACTTCACGGTCAAACACTGTACACTGAAGGCCTCTCAATTGAGCATGATAGGCGGCAGCAAGGCCAGCCGGTCCAGAGCCTATGATAGCGATGTGTTTATCCTCAAGTTCAGGGTCCGGGTCAAACCAGGAGGCTTCATCCGAAGTTCCGAGATCGCCAGCATATCTTTTTAGCAAGCAAATAGCAACCGGCTCATCAATATCCTTCCTACGGCATATTTTTTCGCAGGGTGCGGGGCAAATCCTCCCCAAAACGCCAGGAAGGACGATATCTTTTTTAACAATGGCCAATGCTTCATCGATTTCCCCATCCTGCAGGTGCCGGATCATCTGGGGGATATTCATATGCGCCGGACAAGCTTTCGTGCATGGAGCTTCGCAGTCGCCTACATGATCGCTCAAGAGTAGATCCAATCCCATTTTTCGCGCCTCGACGATTTCATCATCATGTGTAATAATCTCCATATCCGGCTCTACTTTCAATGAACAGGATGGAATCAATTGTCCTGTTTTGACATTTTTAACCAGACATAACATACAGGACGTATAGTGTTCCAAGCCTTCATAATAACACAAATGCGGAACATTATGACCTAATTCTTGCAGTGCCTTCAGTAGAAAGGTTCCTTCCTGAATGCTTACTTCCTGGGTGTCTACTTTAAATGTTATCATATTCACTAATGGACTTCAACAGCGTCATAAGGACACGCTTCTTTACAATTATTACAACGAATACATTTTTCCATATCGATTTTATGCCTTAGGTGGGGAGTGAAAGCAATTGCATCGGTTGGACATTTCTGAACACAAATCGTACACCCATTGCAATTTTCGTTGATCTCATATTTAATCAGGTCTTTGCATCTTCCGGTTGGACAGATCCCTTTAATGTGAGCTTCGTATTCGGACCTGAAGTGGGCAAGGGTGGAGGTCACCGGATTTGGGGCTGTTTTTCCCAATCCACATAGACTTCCTATAACAGTCCATTTCGAAAGATTTTCTAACTCCTGCAGATCTTTTGTTTTTCCCTGGCCACGACAGATTCTATCCAGGATCTCCAGCATTCTTTTTGTACCTATCCGGCAGAACGTACATTTTCCACATGATTCATTTTGGGAGAAAGAAAGAAAATATCTAGCCATATCCACCATACAATCCGTATCATCGAGCACTACCAAACCTCCTGACCCCATCATCGATCCTGCTTCTTTCAGGGATTCGTAATCAATCGGAATATCCGCCATACTTGCCGGAATACAGCCGCCGGAAGGTCCACCAATCTGCACTGCTTTAAATTTTCTGCCAAAGGAAATGCCTCCGCCAATATCTTCTACTATCTGACGAATGGTGGTCCCCATAGGGACCTCTATCAAACCTCCATAGTTTACTTTGCCAGTCAGAGAAAATACTTTCGTGCCTTTACTGGAGGCGGTACCTATTACATTAAATTTATCAGCTCCATTTTTTAAAATAAACGGTATTTGAGCCAATGTTTCGGTATTGTTGACAAGGGTTGGTTTACCCCAGAGACCTTCTTCCACAGGATAGGGGGGCCTTATGCGGGGAAATCCACGGTCGCCTTCGATCGAGTTTATTAGAGCGGTTTCTTCTCCACACACAAAAGCCCCGGCCCCTTCATAAACTTCCAAGTGACAACTGAATGTAGTCCCTAGTATGTGTTCTCCAGTCCATCCAGTCACGGCACACTTAGCCAGGGCTTGTCGGATCCTGCTTACGGCTTCCGGATACTCCGCCCGGATATAGAAATATCCCTGGGTAGCTCCGGTAGCAAAAGCAGCAATGAGCACTCCTTCAATCACCCGGTAGGGATACGATTCTAATAACATACGATCCATAAAAGCTCCAGGGTCACCTTCGTCACCATTACAAATAATGTACTTGGGTTGCTCTGTATGACCAGCCACCATTTCCCATTTGACGCCGGTGGGAAAGCCAGCCCCACCACGGCCCCGGATTCCACTGGTCTCCACTTCTTGAACTACGGCTTCCTGTGTCATGGTCTTGAGACATTTTTCCAAAGCCTCGAACCCTCCCCTTTTTATATATTCATCCAGATCGAGGGGATTGATGCTACCCCTGAATTGGGTAGCTATGGGAATCTGTTGGCCGAGAAAGGCAGTGAGTTGTTTATCCCTTGTTTGGAGAGCATATTGTTGCAAAGCCCCATTCATGTCGAGATCTCCCTGAATGGCAGCAACCGCCTGGTCTACTTTTAGTTTTAACCTGTCAATAAACCGGTGCGGTCGAAAGTGCCTTTCTACTATAGAACGCACTTCTTTGACTTGTACATTGGTATATACAAAAGGGCCTTTGTCCTGCGGATTGACCTCCAGCATAGGCACCTGGGAGCATACGCCAACACAACTAACAGGTTTAAGCCGAACATCGAGATGGTTTTCTGCCACCACCTGATCCACGACTTCTCTTACTGCCGCACTGCCGCTCGCCACGCAGCAAGAATCCAATGTTATCCTTATTTCGCCATCTGGGTTACGAATTCTTTTAATATCAGCATGGAACGATTCTTTCTTTTGCTGTTTTTCAAATTCAAAAAGAATTCTTTCCGCTTTACCTGAACTTAGATGACTGTAGGTAATCTCATCGATCTGGGCTACCGGAGCTAAGGCACAACAACCAACACAATGCACTTTTTCTAAAGTATAGGTTCCTGCAGCGTCGGTGTGTTGACCCTCCTCCAGTGCCAATTTCCGGTGTAAGGAATCATATACGAGTGTTGATCCTTTCACATGACAAGCTGTTCCGCAACATACTTTGATGATATGTTTGCCTACTTCATGCAAGCGAAATTGAGAATAAAAACTGGCTACGCTGATAATCTGCTCCGGAGTGATTTGTGTATAATCACATACTCTGCGTAGCGCCTCCTCCGGCAGATAATTGTATTTTTTTTGAATGGCTTGAAGAATAGGGATGACCATCCTTTTCTCCTTGCCATGTTCAAGAATATGATCAATATCTTGGAAATCGATTTTCAATGGTTATGTTTTAACTTCCTATACAATACAAATTTTCATTACCTCTGATGTAAATCCTGCCTGGCGCAAAAGCAGGAGTAGCTACCGTTCCTTCTCCTAACGTTGGTTCGCCAATCAATTTTTTTTCCTGATTAACTTCGAATATGTGCATAACTCCCTCCAAATCCAACGCGAACAATTTTCCATCGGCCACCAATGGAGAAGCGTAAAAGCCAGCGGTACATTCATGTTCCCAAGATTTTTCACCGGTCTTGGCATCAAAAACAGCCAACACTCCATAGCTGGTTGCAATGAAAACCAACCCTCCGGAAACTACCGGGCTAGCCACCTCGGGTAAATATTCATCTGATTCCCAAACCACCGTGGCGGAAGCAGGTCCGGGCCGAATTGCCACTAATTTTGCATATTCATTGGCAGCAAACACCAGTCCCGAACCAAATGCAGGAGAGGGCCCCACTTCTCCCATCATGCAGTCTATACTCCAAAGTTCTTTTCCAGAATCAGGATCATAGCCAGCGACCAAAGGGTCTGCCGCTAATATTAATTGGTGTTTATCACCCACTGAAGCCAGAATTGGCGAAGACCAGGAAATTTTCGTATTGCGATTGGTCTCCCAAACTGTCTTACCGGTAAAGCAATCCAGGGCCATCACTTTACCCCCTTTATTAGTATCATACTGTACGAATAATTTCTTTTGCCAGTATATCAGGGAAGATGAATGACCGTAGTGATTATCAGGTATTCCCAGGTTCCTGGACCATACTTCTTTTCCTGACATGTCCAGGCAGATGATATCCCCATTTGCGAAAATCGCGTAAACTCCCAAACCATCAGTGGCAAGGGTTGGTGCAGTCAATCCTGTGTCGTCGGTAACTTTTGGAGACTGTGCTGGCGATCCCGGAATATTTTTTACTTCTTTTTGCCAAAGCAGGGATCCTGACTGGCGGTCATGGCAAAAAATTGCTTTCCCGCTTTCATCAGCGGCTGCTAGGAATAGTCGGTCACCCCAAATAACCGGAGAATTATTCCCTTTTTTTGCTAAAGCCATTTTCCAGATAATGTGGGTGCCATCACCGGGATCCCAGGTCAGCGGTATATTTTTATGGGGTGACACACCACTGGCTAATGGTGAGCCACGGAAAACACCGTGCTGAGTTTGAATCATAGACAGATCGGGATAAACCGGTGTCTGTGATTCTTCAGGCAGATCGACTGATTCCTGAGCAGAGAGATTCGAAGTGTTAACAGTGTCTTCTTGCGATTCTATGCTGATAGAAGACAGATCCTCTTTGCCATCATGAATGTCCACAATTTCAATTTGTTCAACTGGCGTTTCTTCGGTCAATATGGATTCATCTACCTTAAAACTTCTTAAATGATCTCTGGTAAAATAGGAGGCACCTAGAGCCAGAGAAACCAGAATAAGACCTCCAATGATAATTCCTCGTTGAGCCATCGTTCGCAACTGGAAATCATTTATTTGTACGGCTTGAGGCAGCACTAAAGAGAACTGGAGAGCTTGCTTTACCTTTAGCGAAATTCCAAATACAAACGTACAGATCAACAATAAGAGAGCCCCGGTATTTATTTGCCATTGGTTATTGAAAAACGCTTTTCGCGCCAGCAGATCCAAGTTCCTGATTTCATTCTTTAATGCCTCACTTTTCGGATCGTTCTCCAAACGCTCGATTAAAGTCGTCATCACCTCACTTTCTAAAGGATCATTTCTGCTGATTTGTAGATAATTGATCAGAAGAAGAAATGCAATGACTGCGCCCAGGATAGCTGATCCAGTAATCAGGTAAGAAACAAGTTGTATTTTCTCCTCTTTCTTCATCAGATTGCTGAAAGTTTTTTTACTGGACAATAATCCATGCAGCGACCACAACTGAAACAGCTTCCTTTATTTGGTTCATAAATCGTTTTCTCACGGAAAATGACTTGATTTATCAGGAACAATCCCAATACCAGCCCCATGAATCCACCGAATAGGGCTGATCCAGTATAAAATTCCTGGCGGATTTTTATTGCATCTTCCACAAGAGTCGTCATTGTTTTGCCAGATGCCAGGAAAGTTTGAACGTCGATGTTATCCGGATCACCTTTTATTTCCGGATTGGTGATCAACAGTTCTGAAAGTTGGACGTCAGGGTGCGCTCCTGACAGAAATACATGAGATTTGCCTCCGAGGTATAAACCCATAATTATCAGTAAGGGCATCAACAGAGCGTAAGTAATAAACCTTCGGGTATCCTTTTTCGTTTTTCCGTTAGATTGAAGGCTTGTCGGTTGTTCAATAACATCAAATGGGCAAGAATCTTCACACAATTTGCAGTCAATACATTCAGCCGGGGTAATGGATAGATGCCATTTGGAGAATCTGGACGTCCAATTAAGTAGGACACCATAAGGGCATAGAAAGCGACAATAAGGCCGGGCAATAAAAAACCCGATCATCACAAAACTGATGCCAAGGACAATCATTATAAAGCTGCCATCCATCCGGAAAAATCCTACAAACGGATCATAGCGGCAAATGAGAAAATCCGTTCCGGTAGCTGCAAACAAAACCGCCAGACCTAGATATAAATAGGGTATGATTCCCAGGGTTTTATTCAACCAAGGAGGTAAAGAAATGGGATCGAACACCAACAGATCCTGCACTGCGCCTAATGGGCAAGCTGCCGCGCAGAAAAGCCTGCCGAAGAACAGGCTTACTATCAAAGGAATGATAAAAAAAGCCAGTACACCAATCGAAATAGCATACTCTGGTTGAAACAACGAAAGGGCTACATTTTGAATCGATCCAATAGGACAAATACAACCTTCCCGATAAAATCCAAAATAAGCCAATGCAAATATCGAAAGCCAAAGAATACCACGACGGGAGCGCAACTTAAAAATAAACCAAGCTGCCAAAAAGAGAACCGCAACAAGGATAAAAACATCAAAATATTCAAACAAGAGCGCCCGGGGCTCGGGAGTGCTAGGATGGGGCTGTACATATCCCGACTCAAAATCCGGCTTAGGGAAACGTTGCTGGGCATAAGTAAGTGCCTCCCATATAGCCAAGACTAGCACGAGCGCCCCTGTGAACCATTTTTTAATATGTTGATTCAAGTCTGTCATTTAGATATTCTTGGATTGAGATAGAAGAAAATCACCTTTGACTAGATAAGGATCAGATGCCGGAACGCGGCTGATCGCATCGGAAGGACAAACCCTCCCAATAGCACATTCATTGCAATTTTTACACAAGTCATGTTTGATTTGTAGGTGGAGGGATCCATTTCCGAAAGAGGAACATCCTTTGACACATTTGGAGCATCCGATACATAGGTCCTCGTTTATTACATATTCGAAGTAAGGTTCTTCAATGTATTTTCTTTCAATAGCGGACGTAGGACATAATTGGTTTTCAGCCCCTGTATTCAGATCATTGGCTCCAGGACTAAAAAAACCTCCACATAAATCACAATATCCGCACAAATCAAAAGCATGCACGCATTTTACAGCTGAAGGTGTTAGTACACATTCATCCGCACAGCGGCCACATTGGTTGCATTTAAAAGGATCAATCTGCCAAACCCAGTCGTCAAATGTTGCTTTTTTGAGTGCGAGTCCACCGATTCCTCCTAAGGCCATGGCCAGGGATAAGCGCATGCTGCTATGTAGAAAATCTCTGCGGTTATTTAGGTTCATTCTTTCCATAGTATGGTTTGTCATTTGTGGCCCTTCGAGTTAGGATTTCGGTAAGCTAGGGCCTGTGGTTTTTTACATCCTTTGGATTTCAAACACTGACTGCAAAAAGGCTGCTCACTACAAGTCGTCGATGGAGTAATTTCTCTTTCTAATATTAGATATCCACCGAGTGTGCACAGGAGCATCGTGGAAAACCACCTTCCGGATGTCTCTAGAAATTTCTTTCGGTTCATATACTTAATTTTTTTTCGAAAATCCGAACCATTTTTCGGTCTATATCCAGTGCATAAATCAATCCTTCAGGAGATACGGAAATGTCCGGTGCTTGTCCGTCTGTGACAAATTTCGTTGGTGGTGCCACGACACTAATCAATTCTCCTGAGGGTTTATGAATTTTTATTCGTACCAACTTTTGTTCACTTGTGACGAAGGATCCATCCGGCAAAATGGCTAGGTGAGCCGGATTACAACACCCAGAAAATCCATCGATATACGGCGAGGTGGCTTCCCAGTAGGTGCGCAATTGTCCGTCATCAGTGTAGTTTTCAATTGCGTGTCTTCCAGGATTTACGACCCATAGTTCTCCATCTGGATTAACAGCCAAGTCAAAATTGGGACTAGGCACGACAAATCCATGCAGGTCAGTATTACTGATTTTTCCCTTGATAATTCCAAGAATATTGCCGTTGCTTAAAGCATACACTACAACACATCGGTTGCCGGCGTCGGCGACAAAGAGGGTGGTGTCTTTCATAGCCAAGCCGGTGATAACCGCACTATCTCCTAATGACTCCCAGGTTTGCGAATGTTGCCCTTGCTGATCAAATACGGCAATGTAGTCCCGGAAGGCGATATAAATTAGGCCCTGGGGTGATGGGTAAATGCAATTAGGACCACCGGGCAAATCAACTTTGAGAAGTTGTTTACCTTCCAGGTCAATCACCTGAAAATACTGGTCAGCACCGATATATAATTTGTCTTCTAAAAATGATATAGATCTGGGAGTTTCGCAGTTTAAGCGGATATTGCGTGTTTCCTGATAGTGGATTAAAGTTGGATCAACCACACGGAATTCTTCCAGATTTAAAATGTAGGGATTATTTTTCCCTGACTTTGAGCTGGTTGAATTAAAGTCAAAAACAATCAGGCCACAAATCAACATGGTTAGAATAGCCAGGAAAAAATATATTCCTTTTTGTTTCATAAATGGGTTTCTATTAGGCCCGTAAATCGATACACATCATTTTTTTCGAATCTCTCAAAATCAAAAAACCATCGGCCAGAGCAAATGGTCCCCAGGAATCGTGACCATCAAATAATTTATACTGATCCAATTGGGTGTATTGGCTTTTACTAACCCGTGCTATCGTCAATACGGCCTCATTGTCCAGAATATAGAATTTGTCATCTGCCAAAATGTATGGTCCTAAACCAAACCGGTTTGTTGGCCCACTAGACCAGACAAATTGGTTGAAGTTACCTGGATCTACACATACAAACTGGTTGCGAAGAGGACCGGCATCTTTGGGCAATATGCTGTAAATATATCCGTCGTAAAAGATCGGTGTTTGCTGTTCGCTTGATAGACCATCTTTAGTATCATAGTCTGTAATAACCTCAACACTGAAAGTCCCATTTCTTTCATGCATTTGCAGCACCATGCTTCCGGCCCCATAACCTGCTGCCAGGAATATTTTTCCATCAGGCAGACAAACCGGAGAAGGTGCTACGACCGGATGATTCCATGCACTTGTTTGCCAAAGTATCTCACCTTTCCTTTCACCTTCTGCCCTAATACCTGCCGCCCCGCCAATGGCACTGTACACATACATTTTTACACCCCCAAATTCACAAGGCATGATGGAGGAATGCGACATTTTCCAACCCATTGCATTTGGTGTTTCCCAAAGGACTTCTCCACTTTGGCCATTTACACCAATCATCAGCGCTTTACCCCCGGTAGCTAAAATAGCTTCATCTCCATCCAGTAACGGACATTGACCAGTATACCAGAAAGGGATTTCAGCCTCATAATCCCGCACAATATCCAGGCTCCAGAGTAGATTGCCACTATCTCGATCCAGACACATGACCTGGCATTTTGGTCCCATGGTCAATATATATTTGTCATTTACGGCAGGCACTGTGCGCGACATCCCGTGATTCCTTTTCATGTTTAAATGGTACCATCTCCTCCACAGCTCCTTTCCCGTCTTTAATTCAAAGCAACGCAGCATCTCAGATTTCTTCTCCTCGTCATAATCCAGTAAGTACACCGCTCCGTGATAAATAGCCGGCCCAGCATGGCCTTCTCCCAATTCCATGGTCCAGACAATCTTCGGATCAGATGGCCCGAACTTATCTATTAGTCTAATTTGGGATTTACTGATATTGTCTAAATCAGCTCCTCGAAAGCGAGGCCAGTTTTCAGTGGGTGAGAAAATATTCTCTGAAAACCTTTCATAGAAGTTACCGATATTTATTTCCTCCATAGCAACCTCTGCATTGTTCCGGTTGTCCATGCCAGGTTGCCTTTGCTCAAATTGGTGAGTAGGATCATCAGTCAGCCACCAGAACATCAAGGAAATTATCCCGATCAGGGGTATGGTAAACAGGATTATGTTTTTATTTTCAACTTGCATGCTTAACCTGTTTCCACGATTCTGTAAACCATGAGTACATCGCCATGCCGGATAAAGAGTTTTCCATCGTAAATGGTAGGGTGGGCCCAATGTGGTCCACTGCCCAGATCTACTTTAAAAGAACTTATTACTTCAAATCGCTCGGGATTGGGTTTTACTAGAGCCACATGTCCGGACTTTTCTTCGTAGCAGTAAAGCATACCATCAGCGAAGATCACTGAGCCTTTATTATGCCATTCTTCCTCATATTTAACCTCTCCTGTCTCCCAATCCAGGCACACCCAGTTTCCTTGCCGGTTATTGCTCCAATTGGACCCATATATATGGCCCGCCACTAGCACAAAACCTCCATGGTGTGTGTCTAAGGTGTGATTAATCCATTTCTCCTGGATGGATGTGCCGGTTGGATCCAGTTTTAACATTACTGCAGGATAATCATATCCCATGGAAATAAAGATCTCATCATCTTTAACGATCGGTGTATTGGTTAATATCAGTGATTTGCGTTCGGACCAATCCGGTTGAAAGTACTTATAGACCCAGGATATGTCTCCAGTCTCCGGATCAACGGCAACGAGGTGTTCGCCCGTCATCGCCAGAATAAAGCGCAGATCTTTATATTCAAATAATACCGGTGATACGTAGGAGCGTGGAGCACTCAAAGTTTTCGTTTTCCAAACCAGCTCACCTGTATGCTTGTTAAGTGCGACAACAGTAGTTTTATTTCCTCCTGGCGAACAAATGACTTTATCATCCACAATCAAGGGGGATTCCGCCACTCCCCATCGACCCCATTCTCCTTCAAAATCTTTATCAACGTTAACCGACCAGACTTTTCTTCCATCTCCCGCATCCAGGCATACCAGTTCTCCAGTACCACTTACCAAATAAATCAGGTCTCCCTCGATCGTAGGCGTAGCGCGGGTATCCGGATAAGAATTTAGCCATGATCGCCCATACGGAACTTGCCATTTAACCTTGCCCGAAAAATCAACTGCGGTGAGGTAATCCATGGTATCGATCATACCTGTGGCATAAATCGTTTGGTTAGCCACGATGATCGACGAAAAACC
>JABDMH010000138.1 GCA_013001595.1 Saprospiraceae bacterium
ATGTTGAAGAGGTGGCTATACCGATAGTACCAACCGCGATCATCCAGGAGATAGATCACATCATAGCGTGGTCTCGCCGGTGAGTCCTCATATCCGGGCAAGATATTTTCACCACTGGAAACTACTAGTCCATCTGTGGCGGCAAATATATCGATCATTCCTTCGCATCCGCCAAAGTCGAGATCGTTATGGTAGTAAATTTTCTTATTGCTTGGCTGATCGCCACCGTCCACATAGGTGGGCTCATTAGACATTTGTGTGTAGGTGGCAAACCACCTTTGACCAACTGGATAGGTGAAGGTTCCGGGCTTGATCAGCGGAGATTCTGCTGGCCATAGCCGTAGTCTGGCATCCTTTTGCAGGGACCACATGTCACGATTGCTAGTTTCACGATATCCACTGGTTATTGGACAATCGATTTGCACGTCACCTGTAACGATGGGTAAGTTATAATTGCCTGAAAATAATTGAACCTCTTTGCCATTTACTTCAATTGTTAGCATGGCTGAACGAATGGCTCCGCGCAACGCATCCTTCTTCTCGACAAGCCCCAGTAGCTTGACTTCGGCATTGCTGCCGTCCGCCAATTTCACCTTAGTAGATTCACCTATGTTTAAATCTACTACACGGACGATGGGATCAATAGTTGTCTGAGCTATGACGAACCAGCTCGAAAGTATAAGGCAGCCCATTAATGATATTAGCGTTCTAGTCATACTTGACAAATTGAATTTGTTCTGGAGCATATCTCAATCCTCAAATTAGTTCTGGAAGCAGTGTCGAAAGGAGGTGTAGTCTTCATTGGAATACCATTGCTGAATTTGATGAAGCAAAACATGATCTATCATCCTTCCAATATTAGTCTCGTCATTCTGGGCGACAATCAACATCAGTGGAATCCAGCTTTTTCGGTTCTTGATCATGTTCTCAAACTTAATTCTGCTGATGAAAGATAGATCAACTCGTGGATTCTTTATTGCATGTTCAAATGGTAAATGCAATCTTTCGGGAAGATAGTGCAAGAGATGGTCCGTTGTGTAACTCAGACAGAGAGATTCCCTATCTTCAACATCAGCGAATAAATCAAACGATTGCAACGGTAAGGATCGGAGTTTAAAGTTGGAAATAATACCAAATGTGGATGAATGCACTAGTGTCAAGATTGAACCCAAAGAAATATCTGCCAATCCATGAATAACAATGCCTTTAAGGTAACCAATTCTGTGGCTATGACTAGTATGACAACCATAAGAAGATGTTGAATAACTTGACCTTATTGATGATGAGCTTCGGAATGCTGGTCCTTGGTAGCCTCTATGATGATCCGCTCGTACTGACAGGGAATATGCATCATCTGCGCATCGAAGGCGAAAGGGAGTGGAATGAATTTTCGGAACTACCGGAATCTGCCGATCTAGAGTTAACCTTTGAAAGTCGTCAAAATTCGATTGAATGGTCTTTGCGACTGCGACAGTATGATGTCAAACAAAGATGGGCCGTATCCGTCAATGGACAAGAGCTAGGGCATTTGCAGGTTGATGAAAATGATATGGTTGTCTATTTTCCAGTACCAGCAGGGGCTCTGCTAGGTGGCTCTAATGTCTTGCACATTCATCAACTGGAGCATTCAGCGATGATACCGGACGATATTTTAGTTGGAGAGATCTTTCTTGCTCAAAAATCTGTAAGGGAAGATCTAAGTGAGGGAGAAGTCGAGATCGAAGTCTTGGATGAGGATTTACAGCATTTCATTCCATCGCGGGTGACCATCCTGAATGAAAATGGTGCCCTTCAAACTACGGCTGCTGTAAGTAACGACCATTTGGCTGTTCGACCGGGTACCCTATTTACTTCCACGGGAAAGCTGCGATTTGCTGTACCTGCTGGAAATTATACATTATATGCAGGCCGTGGCTTCGAGTATTCTCTAGATTCTAAAGAAATATCAGTTTCTAGGGGAAACAAAGAAGTACATCATATGCAAATCAGGCGAGAAGTACCCACAGCGGGCTATGTATCAAGTGATACACACATACATAGTCGGACACATTCTGGTCATGGAGACGCAACAGTTGAGGAGCGGATGATCACCTTAGCCGCGGAAGGTGTCGAATTGCCCATAGCGACGGATCACAATAAGCATATTGATTATCGGGCGATTGCTAAGAAAATGAAGGTGTTGGACTACTTTACACCGGTAATAGGCAATGAAGTGACCACCAACAAGGGGCATTTTAATGTCTTTCCCGTGGCGGAACAGGCCCGTATTCCCGACTACCAGCTAGGAGATTGGCAAAGCATCCTGGCTGATATCTACCGAACACCTAATGTCACAGTGGCCATCTTAAACCATCCTCGTGACAAGCACAGTGGGATCACTCCCTTTGGTCCGGACCTCTTTAATCCTTCTGTGGGAGAAAATGTTAGAGGATGGGCTATGAATTTCAATGCAGTGGAGGTCCTTAATTCGGGCGCAACTCAATCAGATGTACTGCAACTTTTTCATGATTGGATGGCTTTACTCAATCGAGGATATCAGATTACACCGATTGGCAGCAGCGACTCTCACGATGTAGCAAGACACTTTGTGGGACAAGGACGTACTTATATTCGGTGTGACGATCGCGATCCTGCCAATATTGATGTCTCAACAGCAACAAGGAATCTTTTACAAGGGCAAGTAATGGTAAGTTACGGACTGCTCGCGGAAATGACGATTGCAGGTAAATACAGGTCTGGTGACTTGGTTAGAATGCCTCAAGAAAGTATTGACGTATCAGTCAGAATCTTGGGTCCGCATTGGACTTCTGCCAGCACGTTGCAGTTATATGCCAACGGCCAGCTGGTCCGTACCCTTGATGTTGAGCAGGATTCTGAGCAGGGATTTCCGGTCGGGGTTAAATGGGCCGGAAGTTTGCAACTACCGAGATCCAGACATGACATCCATCTGGTTGCTATTGCACTTGGACCTGGTATTGATGGTGCATACTGGAAGACAGCCAAACCCTATCAATCTAAATCTTCTGAATGGCATCCTAAAGTTGTCGGCTGTAGTGGAGCTATTTGGATTGATGTGGATGGAGATGGCAGGAGGACTTCGGCGTACGATTATGCAAAGGACATTTTTATTAAATCAAAGGGAGATCTATCTAACCTAATAGAGTTACTTGAAGATTATGATGAGTCTGTGGTAGCTCAGACGGCTCATCTTTGGCAAAAATCAGGCACAGCTCTTTGGGGCCTAAAACTTGATGAACTGCTTAGTTCTGCGGCGGAAAGCACCCGTAAGGGCTTTCGAATGTATCAAAAGTCGCTGAATATAAACTAAGTTCTGGATAGCTTCGGAAGATAGGTCAATCATCAAGTATGACTTCAGCGAAAGCGCTTGTAATTTAATTGTGTAAATTCTCCAAAGACAGCTAATTAGCGTACAAATGATAGAAGACCATCGGTGGATGGAGGAGTATATTGTGAAGGATTACCCAGAAACACCTGGAATAAGGATAAATATAATGCGTAAACGGATTCTTCTGATAATTTTTTGTTTGTCAGTGGGTTTTGCCCATGGTCAAAGCCATGGGGAAGCGTATAATGTCGTCTGGACCTCACCCTCCTCAAGTGCCCTGGGATCCATGCCGGCAGGAAATGGCGACATCGGGATTAACCTATGGGTAGAAGAGAACGGGGATCTGCTGTTTTACCTGTCCAAGACCGATGCCTGGAGTGAAAACGCACGCCTACTAAAAATCGGTAAAGTCAGGCTTTCCCTATCGCCCAATCCGTTTCAAACAGGCCTTCCTTTTTTACAGGAATTGGTACTGGAAGATGGGCTCATTCATCTTGAAGCAGGTAAAGAGGGAGAACAAGTCTCCATAGATGTTTGGGTCGATGCCCATCATCCAGTGGTGGAACTGGACGTAACCAGTGACGTGCCCTTAAATGCTCGGATCCGTACCGAACCTTGGCGTACTGAACGAAGGGAAATCACGGGTGACGAAATACATTCGGCCTATGGATTAAATGGGAAAGGTGGCTCTACTGTATGGGTGGAAAAAGATTCCATTGTGACGGGAATCAACGACGGGATCATGTGGTTGCACAGAAACCGAAGATCCATCTGGAAGGATAATCTGACCTTACAGGGACTTGAACAATACACGTCACGACATAGCGACCCGTTGCTGCATCGTACTTTTGGTGCATTCATCCGATCCGGTGAATTAACCGACAGCGGACTAGAAAGCCTCCGGACACCCCATCCGTTGAAACAATTTACCACTTCGATTTATGCCCTATCTGCGCAAGCCGAAACCCTGAGTGATTGGACACAGCAGATCAGGCAACTGTCAAGAGATATCGAACCTATATCGCGGGAAGAAAGATTGACTCACCATCAAAACTGGTGGCATGAGTTCTGGAACCGTAGTTATATACATGTATCCACCAGCAATGAAAGTGAAAAAGATAAAGTGTTCAATGTGGGCCGAGGCTATGCCCTGCAGCGCTATATGAATGCCTGCTCCGGCAGGGGAAACTCACCAATCAAATTCAATGGATCCATCTTTACCGTCGATACAAAAGACCTCGTAGGGAAATATAGTGACTTTGATGCCGATTACCGGCAATGGGGAGGACCGTACTGGTGGCAAAATACCCGTTTACCCTACTGGTCAATGCTTGAATCTGGTGATGCCGAACTAATGCTTCCACTCTTTGCCATGTATAAAAATGCATTACCGATTCGCCGATTGGCCACCAAAAACTACTACGGCCACAATGGAGCCTTCTTTCCCGAGACGATGTATTTCTGGGGGACCTATACCGATGCTAATTATGGACGTGATCGGTCAGAGCTTTCGTTGGGGTTGACCGAAAACCGCTACATCCGTTACTACTGGCAGAGTGGACTGGAAATCTCCCTGATGATGTTGGACTATTATGCTTTTACTCAAGATCAACAGCTGCTCAGAAAGACGATTCTACCTGTGGTAACGGAAGTAATTACTTTTTTTGATCAGCACTGGGGACGTGATGAAGGGGGTAAGATCTTGTTCGATCCAGCCATGGCGCTTGAAACCTACAATACGGCAGTCAATCCCTTGCCGGAAATTGTCGGGATCCATAAAGTGTGTACAGAATTATTGAGGTTGCCAAAAAGTACGATAAGTAGCACTCAGCGTAAGCAATACCAAAGATTAATCGCTGAACTGCCGAAAATTCCTTTGCGGCAAGTAGACGGAGAAAAGTTACTGGCTCCCGCTTATGCCTACAGTGGCAAGCAGAATATTGAAAACCCTGAATTATATGCCATTTTCCCTTACCGAAGATTTGGGGTTGGGAAGGATTCACTTGAACTGGCTAAAAGAACCTTTGCCAATCGGGCCATTAAATACACTGGTGGCTGGCAGCAAAATGCGATCAAAGCAGCATATCTTGGATTGACTGATGAAGCGGCCACATTGACCGCTCAGAATTTTAATACCAGCATATCCGACTACCGTTTTCCAACCATGTGGGGCCCGAACTATGACTGGACCCCAGATCAATGTCATGGTGCGGTAGCGATGATCGCCTTACAGAGGATGTTGCTTCAGTATGAGGGAAATGAGATCTATCTCTTACCTGCTTGGCCTAATGATTGGGATGTGGAGTTTAAACTATTCGCACCCCAAAACACGATCATTGAAGCGGCTGTGAAAAATGGAGAGATTACCCGGTTAATAATTTCACCCAAGGAAAGAGAAAAAGACATAGTATCAGAATGTCTGAAAGAATAACATTAGTCACCGTCTAATTCGTACTTTTTCTAACCGGCCCACCTCATATTCGTTCTAGTGTTTAAGGAAAAACGTTTGGGATCAGTATTTCATGGACAATCAAAAGTCTAAATAAATAAGCTGAGCTACGAAAAAATCAATCTTATCATTCGTCTGAGTACTAAGGCTAGAGCATGATTCCTATGTTGATTCAGAGCTACCCAAGGTTTTTCTTACCAAGAAGCTCAACGTCCGTACAAATAATATTTCCTACGTGATCACTTCCTTGTGTGATTAGTAGCACTGGAATCAATCTGGGTGACGCGAATCACCTTTTGGACTAAGATTTCTTATCTCGTTTTCATCATCTTTTTGATATTATTGGATATGAAGCAATGTCTTCATATTTTTTTCATGATTTAGATTGAATTAGCATGAAAAGATTCCGTTTCAGATCATTTCACATGTATTTACTGGTCATCCTACGTATCGCCATCGGATGGCACTTTTTGTACGAAGGCGTTTCCAAATTGATTACCCCGGGATGGTCAGCGGAAGGCTATCTCGTAAACGCGACTGGATTCTTAGGCCCGTTTTTTCGTTCCCTGGCAATGGAGGAGTCGACCTTGGCGATCGTCAATTTTCTCAATATCTGGGGCCTCATTCTAGTAGGACTTGGCTTATTCGTCGGACTATTCACCAAATGGGCACAGTTTGGAGCCATCTTTCTGTTGGCGATGTACTACTTGGCGAATCCACCTTTTTTAGGCCATACCGGAGTGGGTTTTGAGGGAAGTTATCTCTTCTTGAGTAAGGACCTCTTCGAATTGTTGACCTTGTCGGTGTTGTCTTTTTTTCCTACCGGTATGTTTTTAGGACTGGATGGATTATTGGCTCAATGGAGAAAGGGACAATTTCAGAAGGTTAATCATCAGAAAGAAGGGGCACAAAGTGAAGCGGGGGGCATTAATCTCAGTGCTGTCAAAAGAAGGGAGATGGTCAGGCACCTGGCTACGTTGCCAATCCTGGGTGGATTTACCTGGGCCGTAGGGGCCAAAATGAAAGGATCGAGCAATGAGGATAAGCATCTGGTAGATGGTCTTTCGGGGGCGAGCATTAAGAAATTTGAATTTAAGGGCATCGAGCAATTAGAGGGTGAGTTGCCAAAAGGAATCATTAAGGACCGTTCTTTCAGCAAATTAATACTGGGAGGAAATCTGCTCAGTGGGTGGGCACATTCTAGGGATTTAATTTACGTATCCTCATTGGTTCGTGCTTATCATACCAAGGATAAAATCTTCAACACATTCAGAATGGCAGAAAAATGTGGGGTAGATACTTTGTTATCCCATCCAGTGATCGTACCTGTGATAAACGAATACTGGGACAAAGGCTATGGGAACATGCAGTTCATTTCAGATTTAGCTGGTCTTGATTATGATGGTACAGGCTCACCCACGGCAAAACCCTTCGAAGAGTATAAAGACCTAGTAAAACGTGCCATCGATGGGGGTGCCACCGCCGCCTACATTCAGGGCGAAACCGCTGATTACTATATCAATGCAGGACTCATTGACGAAATTCATGAAGTGATGGATATAGTACGCAATGCCGGTCTTCCTTCCGGTATCGGTGCGCACCGCATTGAAACGATCAAGCGATGTGTGGAATTAGGTTTTGAGCGAGATTTCTGGATGAAAACCCTACACCACCACGACTATTGGTCGGCCAAACATCCGGAATGGCATGACAATATGTATTGCTATCGTCCTGACGAAACCATATCCTTTATGGAGTCATTGAAAGAACCTTGGATAGCTTTCAAAGTTCTGGCTGCCGGTGCACTAAAGCCTCAGGAAGCTTTTGAGTATGCCTTCCACAATGGAGCCGATCTGCTTTGTGTGGGGATGTATGATTTTCAAATAGTAGATGATGTGAATTACGCACTGCAAGCATTGGAAAAAACCAAGCAACGAAAGCGAGCATGGATGGCGTAGTCAATTTGATGACATCTAAAATTACCGAATGTAGGATCTATGTTTAACTAGGCATAGATCCAATTCGGGGGGTACTGACATGCTTGATCCGCTGCGCTACGCTCTCAAGTCAGCACTACTTTGTTTGAACTATGGTCTGTAAGAGTTTTAATCTTTTTTAAAAGCTCATGGTCAGCAATGTCGTTATGATATTTCTCCATGAACCTAATTTTTACTGGACCGTGAAAGATCCGCCGCTTGGGCGGAAACTTAGGCCAGCCCGAAAATATCAGAAATAACTCTATTGAGTGTCCGCTCGCCTCAACGGGTATTCTTTCGCCCGTAAACATCCCTGCGAATAAACGGCTCCTTGACTTCCGGAGAAATCAACAGCTCATAGCGGTCAACTTGTCTCCAGGCATTACCCCAAAACTTTGTCTTCCGGTAGTTTCGGAGCTCTTCAAGATTTATATCTGCGGTAAAAACGCCCTCCTCATGTTCGGGTGCCATCAGCAACTGAGATCCATCGGCAGTAAAGGCACAGGAATGACCATCGCCCTGCTCCTCGGCATAATTGGCCATGGCAACTGCGACACTGTTCTCCCAGGCACGCGATTGGAACTGGTTGATGCGTTTCTCATCCAGGCCACAGGCGTTGGGGGTCAAAATAACCTCCGCACCCTTCAACATGAGAATGCGAGCACTCTCCGGAAACTCACGATCATAGCAGGTCATTATACCAACAGGCACGGGACCCAGCCGTGTATCCAAATTGGCAACGAAGAAGTCATCCCCACGAACCAGGGATCCCTCCATCTTAAAGAACACGCAAGTGTGAACCTTGTGATAAGTATACAACAGCTCACCGTGTCGATCAATCAGCGAAGCCGCATTGCGCAACTCACTGCCCAGGTCTTCCAGGTAAGTAATGACAATCGCCATATCCAATTCCTTGGCCAGGCTTCGAAAATGGGTCACATACGCTCCATCCGTTTTGATCGCCAGTTGTTTCCAGGCCTTGACTTCAGCCTCTACATCAAAATCTACCTTTGTATAATAGCCTAGACTGTACATTTCGGGAAAAACAGCCACGTCAGCCCCCTCGGATTTGGCCGTGCGGCAATAGGCTTCACCCAAAGCCAGGCTCTTGTCTACATCCAATTCCGGTACCGGCTGCACCAGGGCCACTCTTAGCTCCTGGCCTGAGGGCATTGACAAGGCCGTATCATTAGAGATTGCAGGTGAATTCCCTGCTTTATGTGAACAGCCGATAAGGAATAAACAAAAGCACCAGATAAGTGCGCATTGGCCGATTAGTACCTGCGATCGGTATTGTTTATTCATCAATCTGGACTTTTTAGACATCATGGCGAGCCTTTATGTTGGGATGGTCTCCATTAAAACCAATTGGGATTTCCTCAAGAATACTTTACTCAATCTGGACAATCGCTAAAATATCAAAATTGAAGCCCAAAATGTTGACTATCAATACGAATTTGATGTCGCTAAAAGGTTCACCAGCAAGGAACACCTGATGCTATGAGGTGCATCCTGTTTCCAGAGGTGCCGGTCCGGCAATTTCTGACCGGCACTTTGAATATATTTTGCTTCAATTCGCTACTAGGTGATGCAAATTACCTTAGGGCCTCTATGACAGATTTTTCTGGAACCTGCACAAAAGTAGTACACCCCAGTTCAGTACAACTTCCACCACATCCGTAATTTTTTCTATTTGGTCCTTCAGGAAAAGTTTGAAGCGAATCCTAACAAGGAAAAAGAGATGAAGACATCAGAATGCTATAGAACAGTATGGCAAATCGATAAATATTTGCTGCTATGATTGCCCATGGGATAGTGGAAGTGGGATTTCAGAAGAAGGGATGACCTACGGCTCTTCACTGCATAGATCATTGATTAGCTAGGGGAATGAGATATGCAGTTTAACTGATATGAGATCTCCTTAATTCAATATGGTAATAGAAAAGTTAGAATAGATGCCAAAATCTGATCATTCTACCAAAAGAATACCATCTTCCCAATTAGATGGGACTGAAAAATGTTGTGTAGAAGTCAAATTTCGATTCTTAATTCTTAGGTGTTTCCCATTTATGGGATTTATCCAATAGGCACTTTTGTAGCCGCCCTTTGAATTCTTCGTAAGATCTAATTTGATACTGCATGCTGCAGCACAATAGACTACCAGACGCTCATGTCCCTTCGAACACATAGCGACGTTAAGGTCTTTTGCACTGCCTTGACCTTCTTTAAAAATATCCAGGCATGGCGATAACGCATACCACTGAACGCTTTCCATAATTTTTCTTGCAATGGAAAGATTCTTGGCACCTTCTGACTTCAACGCATCCTTCCATGGCTTGGAGATATAGTCTTTATTCGAACCGAAGCTCCAAACATTGGAATTTCCATAGGTATGCATTCCTCCTGCAAAAGAGGCCCAATAAAACTGTTTTCTGATAATGTGTGGGGTAATTGGTTTAGTTGGATATTCCGGGCCGTCTTCATAGGCTCCTTCTCCATGAAGAATTGGCTTTGTCGGAGACTTAAGATAATCCTCCGTCACCCGATCATAAATGCTTGTATACTTGTCCCAGGTCTGAAGCATGTGAAAATCTAACCATGGAGTATTTTGAAAATATTCTGAAGACGAATGGCCACCTCGTACGTGAAAAGTCATCAGGACTTCATCCTTACCTTGTGCATCAAGCCCTTCCAGTATGCCGGCGGCAAGTTGATTCCAGATGGATTTTCTCAAATCATTATCAGCTAGGACATCTCCTCCCATACACCATATTAGGTTAGGATGATTCTTAAACCGTTCACCTAGAAATTTCCCATATGATTCAGCATTATTCAAGTCAATGAGATTATAGCCATCGTCTTCTGCCATATTGAACAGAGGTAGGAAATTGATGTAGATCTTGTGTTTCCTTGCCTCCCTAATCACAAATTCAATATGGTCCCAGTAGTCATACTCAAGTTCATTTTTAGGATTATTTCCTTTAGTGATGAGGGGTTTTAAAAGATTGACATTAATAAATGCCATGTCTCCATCTGAATTTTGTAAATCTGGTTTGATAAAAGGATTGAGGTGACAGGCCGATGCATGAACTACGGTAAATCCCTGTTTGGCACGTGATTTCAAATAGCGCCTAATTTCTTTTCGATTGGGTACTTGAAATAATCCCCAGCCTGTATCTCCGAGCCAAAAGAATGGCGCTTGATCTCGGTCAACCAAATACCTTCCATTGCTACTTATCTCAAGTTGGCCAAAACCATATAATGTACAAGTAAGTATAATTGTCACAAGGGAGTAGAGAGACTTTGTCATCAATGTTTTCACGTTTGTAAAGGCCAATGTATTGCAAATATTCGATTCTTAGTTTCATTGATGAATTAGATACCAAGCACTAGACCTTTGAATTAGTTGTTTAGGAAATAATGCATCTACCTTTTTCTTTGAAGTAGTGGGAAGGGAAGCCTCCCAAGCAGGACGAAAGCTTCATTGCCAGTGCGGCTTGACATGAAGTGGAACTACTTCCAGGAGTGCGAACCAAATCCAAATCTATTCAAGGTTCCCCATCATTCCCAAGTAATCATTGCATCTAAGAACATCTTTTCTAGATCTTCCGTGTTTGCAGGGCGGGGAGAAAGTTTAGTGACCCGGTTTTGTGGAAGTGTACCTTGTATAAGTTTTGGAGTGTCTGTTTCGGTAAAACCGATGGCACCAAACCATTGGAGATTTCCAATTTCTTCATCAATGACACAATACAATCCACTAGAATTTCACCCGCTTCACTTTGAACATCCTCTATGTTCGAGACATCAGCACCCATCAATTGTGTTGCCTTCAGATGTCGATCCGGACATGCTGGCCCCGTAAACCTAGAAACGGCCGGGGCATTGAGTATCACAGACATCCCATCGTCCTTGGTATGGTGTCGTCACTTCCTAGACTGTGTCTTTCTTCAGAAATGCATGTGCTAAATCGCTTAGCATAGTTGCATGGACGTAGCTAAATCCTCAATACAATCGAGTTTGTCTAACTTTCTTTTGAGCTCTGCGCAGGATAAGCGTACTCACCTGAGTGCGAGGCATGCTTTGAAAGCGCCGAAAAATTACTAACTTTTCTGTCGCGATAAATATTAGAGAAAATAAACCATGTAGCTCAGTGCCCGATGCAGGATTTGCGACACTTGGTACTGTTCGCTGGAAGTGAGTCAATACCTTGTCAATTCGTATAGTGGAAGGAAACTGTAACAGGAGTGTGGGGCTTATTAGGAAGCCCATACACCAGATGATGAATGAACATTTATCACACTAGAAGGTGGTTTTAAGAAACGAAAATAAGTATTGACTGATGACCAAAACACATAAGATTTAATGAATTTACTGAACAGAACTTTTCTGACCTTTTCGGCAGTCCTGCTCCTTGCAGCCGTAGTATTATTCTCTTTGGATAATGTTTTTTGGGCAAAGATTACCTTCATTGGATTCTGGGCATTTCTGTCTATAGCATCCAATGGAAACGAGATCTTCAAGCGATTCACCTTTGGATTATGGGTTTTGACATCTGTATCATTCGCCATGTGTTTTCCAGAATTGATGAAGAACTGGGGCACCTTCAACACCAAGGCATTGATCGTTCCTTTGATGCAGTTGATCATGTTTGGAATGGGTACGGCCATGAGTGTTAAGGACTTTGTCCAGGTTATTCAAGCCCCCAAGGCTGTCTTAATAGGTTTGGTTTGCCAATTTTCCATAATGCCGCTGGTTGCGTTGACCCTGGTGACTGGATTCGGTTTTCCTCCTGAGATAGCAGCTGGGGTGATCCTCATAGGTTCTTCACCAAGTGGGCTGGCTTCCAATGTTATGGTCTTCATATCAAAGGCCAACCTTGCACTATCCGTTACGCTCACAACTGTAGCAACACTATTGGCGCCATTGGTTACACCAATGATTATGAAAGTGTTAGCCGGTGAAATGATCCCTATTGATGTCGGGACAATGATGTGGGGCATTACCAAAATTGTGATTCTGCCAATAATCGCTGGTCTGGTTTTCAATAAGTTGCTTCACGGCAAAACAGAATGGCTGGATGATGCCATGCCAAAGGTATCAATGGCAGGAATAGCGGTCATAATTGCTGTAATAACCGCGGCAGGAAGGGATGGTCTCTTGGAAGTCGGATTGGCCTTGGTATTTGCAAGCCTGATTCACAATTGTGGAGGATATGTACTTGGATACTGGTCTTGTAGATTGCTGAAGTTGGATGAAAGGTCATGTCGAACGATTGCATTGGAAGTAGGGATTCAGAATGGCGGCTTGGCCTCTGGAATCGCACTGCAAATGGGCAAAGTAGCGACTGTTGGTCTGGCATCTGCCGTATTCGGTCCCATGATGAATATAACCGGATCCATGCTGGCAAGCTGGTGGAAGGAAAAACCCTATGAGTAAAATGTAGCATACTCCAGTATGACCGCTTATAGGGTCATCAATAAAGCCGATTTTGGAGGGTCGAAGATCATCTATCTATCTGCCAATGTCATTAACTTCTATGGACAGAATACTTTTCCGTTGCCGAAGGGCATGAGGCTAGAAATCTCCGGTTTTTATAATTTTCCAGGCCCATGGGGTGGAAAATTCCGTACCGATGCCATGTGGGCGATCGACATGGGATTGCAAACCCGTCTGTTTAATGATCGGGCTAACTGGAAATTGGAGCCAATAGTTTTGGTGCATTAAACGTCATTGCAATAGGAGGGTGGGAGACTAGGCAGTTTTCGTGCCACAATGACCTACAACTTTGCCAATAAACAGGTAAAAAAGCTAGAAGTCGTCAAACTGGCCTAGAAGATAAAAAGCGCAGA
>JABDMH010000146.1 GCA_013001595.1 Saprospiraceae bacterium
ACGATAGATTGCCTACCCTGGAGGATGCCGTAGAATTCTTCAACTTAGTACTTGAGCTTCAGCTTACTAAAGAGGAAAAGAATGCCTTAACGGCATATATGCTCTGTCTATAAAGTGGGAGGAATAGTAAATATGGGTTTTATATTCACTCACTATTGGGGACAGGGATCTTTCCAGTCTTTCCCTTGGTCACATGTATCAACTCATCATAAGTACGTGGCTGCACTATTTTTCTTACTTTTTTGATGGCAAACAAATGACTTGGCATGGATTTCATAGAATATACGAGCACATGGGTTAAAAGTGAAGTCGCTCAAGGACGAATCATGATTGGTGCAGGCATCATCCTAATACTGGTATTTTACAACATATTCCGCAGTCAGCATGAGCTGCTCAAGGGCACCCTGATTCCAATCTCCTTATTGATAATAATATTAATCGGCTATGGTGGCTATATCCTCCAAAGTCGTCCGGGACATGCTACAGAAAGTATAGAGCTCTACTCTAGAGCAAAAGCACAAGCTATTGAAAAAGAAAAATTGAAACATATAAATGACAATAAAGTCGGGGAGACTCTTTTAAGGTTTGCCTATCCGATTTTAATGATGGTGGCTGTTTTGATATTGTTCATAACACCCAATCCCTATTACAAAGGCATGGCTTTTGGTTTCGTGTTGTTGTTTGTATCGGCATATATTATTGACCATGGATTTGTCTCGCGATCTAGTGCCTTCTTATCCTTCCTTGATGCCATAGACCAGTAAGTTGGTCCTGGTCGAGGAATAATTGTAGATACTTTGAGGGAAACTGATTCTCACATTGACATGTTGACATTTTGAGTAAAATCGACAATTCTATTAAAGTCAGAGGAGATCGAATACTATCAAAAGAGAGCCCACGATTATGAGGAATTGTATCGAAACCCAGAAAGGCGGCATGATCCCAAGAAGATCACTGACTATTTAGAGCCAGGATTTAAGAACAAGGTGGTCACTGAAAAACTGAAAAAAGTTCGATACATTGGTGCAATGTGGCATTCTAATGTATACCGCTCTCTTTTTCAGGAAGAAAATTTCGCAGTGAAAACCAACCCCTAATGGATCAAGGCAAAAAAGTCCAACTTGATGCCTCTCTAGCGAAGAGAAAACTTGCCGCTATAGTTTTCGCTGACATTGCTGGATACACGGCTCTAATGCAAAAAGACGAACGCAGTGCACTCCAAATCTTGAACCATTTCAGAAGCGATATATGCCGTCTGGTCTCTCAATTTAATGGCGAAATCGTTCAGTACTATGGCGATGGATGCTTGCTAATCTTTAACAGTGCCCTAGAAGCCTTAAAGTATTCAACAACACTCCAGCATTCTTTGAAAACCGTCCCAGAAGTACCGGTCCGCATTGGGATCCATCAAGGTGATGTGGTGGCTGAGGGTGGCAACATCTTTGGCGACAATGTGAATATTGCCGCAAGGATTGAATCAATGAGCATTACTGGATCTATCCTACTATCCGCAAAAGTAAGGAGTGAGTTGATCAACCAGCCTGACATCAAATTAAAATCCTTGGGCACCTACGAATTTAAAAATGTCCACGAACCCATTGAGGTTTTTGCATATGCTGGCGAAGGATTTCCTATTCCGAAAAAAGGCGAAGTAGTAGGGAAATTCAAATCCTCAAATAAAGAAAAATCGATCGCCGTCTTGCCCTTTAAGAACCAGAGTTCTGACAAAGAACAGCGGTTTTTTGGTGAGGGTATTGCAGAGGAAATTATTTATGGCCTATCCCAATTAGACAATCTCAAAGTTGCCGGTAGAGTTTCATCTTTTTCCTTCAGAGAATCTCAAGCGACATTGTCTGAAATTGCAGCGCAGTTGAATGTAACAAACATACTGGATGGAAGTATTCGCAAGGCTGGAAACCGGATTAGAGTTAGTGTACAATTGGTGAATGTAACCGATGGTTTTCAGATCTGGACAGAACGATTTGACCGGGAACTTGAAGATATTTTTTCAATTCAGGATGAAATTGCGGAAAAGATAGTAGGCAAATTGAAGTTAACACTGCTAGGTCTAGAAAGAGGTCAAAACTTGATCAGTAGGAAAACGAATGATGTACAAGCCTATGAACTGTATCTACGTGGAAGAAGCTATTTGGACCGTCGCTCAGATATTGAGCAGGCATTGAGTTGCTTTAATCAAGCCATATCTATTGATCCTAATTTTGCAGCTGCTTATACAAGTGTTGCCTATGCATACTTTTATAAAGTGATTTTCGACAACTACGCTCCCCGGGATGGATTTCCGAAGGCAGCCATTGCTATTGAAAAAGCACTCAGCTTGGACAACTCGATAGCCGAAGCACATACCATGCAGGGACTAGTGGATTTTTACTTCCACCATAAACCTGAAAAGGCCAGGCAGGAATATGAAAAATCACTGTTGCTCCAACCAAAGTATGCCGATACGTATCGAATCAAAGCATATTTTCATGTGATGCTGCAGGAAAATGATTTGGCTATTATATATGCAGAAAAAAGTTTCGGATTAGATCCATTAAGTTTTAACAACGGATTTAGCTTGGGAGATATCTATCATCGGACCAGACGCTATCAAGATGCCCTTCGTGTATTTAAGGGTCTTGCTCTAAAACACCCTAATACCGCATCTATTAAAATCATGTTAGGTGTGATTCATTATTTAATGGGTGATATTGAAAAAACAACTTCCATCTTCAGTCTAATCGATCAAGAATCCATAGGTACAGATCTCTATAGCAATGATCGGTTTGTGATAGCTGCTCGACTTGGAGACACGACACTGACTAGAAGCCATCTTGACTACTTGCTCAGTGCCCGAGCAGACACCTATATTCACCCAACCATCATAGCCATACTCTATTTTTCATTGGAAGATAATGAAAACGGAATCGAACTGCTCCAGCAAGCAATTAGAGAAAGGGATCCAGTACTGCATATGGTAAACATTCTTCCATTGTGGGATGATTATAAAAATCTTCCTGCAGTACAGAAGCTCCTAACTAGTTGGAATTCCGCTGTGTAATATCGATTAGCAATGCCGTAGAATGGCAAACAGCTGCACTGGGTTTGCCCAATTTATAGAATTTCGCAAACAACGACGCTAGATCGCGGTTGCCCCTATATGTACATCGGCGCTTGTCCTCCGACTAAAAATATAGCTTGGTAGTCCCCAACATCGATTTGTAACAACTTCTAGCACAGCGTTTTCCTGGCAAACCTATAATTTGTGGTCATACAAGAGGATATTAGGAATTAGACATCCGGACTATTCGATCTTATGAAAATATTTTTATGGTATTTTCGGGTGCAGATCCCCAATCTGGTGGAGTTGATATGACTGCAAATGAGCTAAGTGCAGATCATCTGTTTGTGGGGAGGAGATGGTCCAAATAGTTCTTTTTCTACAGAACTGACCAAAGAATTGGATGCTTACGTTTACTCCTGGCGAACGGATGAAGATCTTTGGTTAGAATTACAGGCGAATGGCAAAACCCAATTTTAAAGGAAAAGGTTTGCATATAGATATCTAATTTCCCGTTATTTGTGGAAAGGAACATATTCTGGTTTTTGAATTCAAATTTATAACTGCTAAAAAAGCGAAACAATGATGAGATCTATTATTTCATTAATTATACTAACGACTGTGTTATTCAGTTGTCAATCCGAAAAGTATGATTCACACGAAAATGGATTTATGGTAACACTTATGACTCTGGATCCGGGACATTTTCACTCTTATCTACTACAGAAGAATATGTTTCTTGAAATAGATTCAGTTGCCTATGTTTATGGCATTAATGACGATGCAGTTAAATCACATCTGGATAGAATAGAACAATACAATGCCCGAGAAGATGACCCTACCCATTGGGTTGAAAAGGTATATACCGGATCCGATTTTGTAGATAAGATGTTTTCCGAGAAGCCTGGGAATGTCCTGGTAGTCGCTGGCAACAACCAGAAAAAGACGGATTATATTTTACGTGCTGTACATGATGGTATAAATGTCTATGGTGACAAACCCATGGCGATAAACGGCGAGAGTTATGACAAACTAAAACAAGCTATTGATCTTGCAGATGAAAAGGGAGTGTTGGTTTATGACATAATGACCCAACGGTATGAAATCACATCCATCTTACAGAAGGAACTGGCTAATTTTTCGTCCATTTTTGGGGAGCTGGTGGAAAGTTCGCCTGAAAAGCCAGCCATGACACAAGAAAGTGTGCATTATTTCTCAAAAATTGTTTCTGGGAATCGTTTGATCCGACCCGCATGGTTCTTTGATGTGGAGCAACAAGGGAGTGGCATCGTGGATATAAATACCCATTTGGTTGATCTCATTATGTGGACGATTTTTCCAGAGGAAAATCTTCAGCCTTCGGATGCTGAGATTACTATGGCACGACAGTGGGCGACCGAATTACAGCCTGCTCAATTTAAGAAAGTGACCGGTTTGGATCAGTATCCGGATTTTCTGTTAAAGGATATCACTAAGGACTCATTGTTGGAAGTATATTCCAATGGAGAAATTATTTTCAAGTTAAAAGATGTATATGGGAAGGCTTATGTGAGCTGGGATTTTGAAGCGGAACCTGGAGGTCAGGATACCTACTATTCCATATATCGTGGTACAAAATCCAATATAGTGCTTCGTTCAGATGAGACTACGGATTATAAAGCCGAATTGTTCGTAGAGCCGATTGGTTCCTATGATCAGACCGAATGGTCTGAAAAAATGAAGATAGTATTGGAATCGCTTCAAAAGGAATATCCTAGGGTAGGATTTGAAGCATTTGAGAACGGTTTTAGATTAAATATCCCTGATGTGTTCAGAATTAGTCATGAAGCTCACTTTTCTCTAGTTACCAAAAAATATTTGGATTTTCTTAAATCCGGTAGTGTGCCCCAATGGGAAAAAGATTTTATGCTAACCAAATATCATATTACAACGGAAGCTTATGAGAAAAGTCAGGCTGAATTGGAAGCAATGAAATAGCAAGAACCATTCTGGAGGTTATGCATGCATGTACTTTGTTTCATAATTTTATATGATTTATCTTCCATGGACATTAGCTTAAACATGGTCAGTACTACTTCAGATATTTCACCAGATGTTAAACACAGAGGCTGAAAGGTAGAGCTTGATAAGTAGAGCACTTCACCTCAGCACTTGACTGAGCTCATCGCTTGGGAAGAGGATCCTTGGATATCGCACCAGACAGTCCTAACTTAGGATTAACTGCTTTTTTGATGTGCAATCCAAACTAAAATCTTTGAGAAGTAAGTATATTGCAAGGCATCAGTTAGAGCCAATATCTAAAGCAGGGATTCATCACGGCAGAATAGTTGCTGGTGACATGGGAATTATCAAACTAGATATTGCATATTCCGTAGACACACTCAATACCGCTGCCATGATACAGGGCATGTGCAATAAATACCACTCACAATTTCTGGTTTCAGGCAGTCTGGCGAAATTGATGAAGCTTTCATTGTTCACCTTGAAAAGCCTGGGCTCAATGACGCTACGAGGTAAAAAAGAGTCTTTAGAAATATTGTCTGTGGAACAGAACAAGCCAATTAAGTCATCCAGTTCTAGCTAGCTTTCACCATACTACCAGGAGACCGTTTCTATAACAAAAAAATAAACAATCATAACAATCATTCAGACTTAAAACTGTTCCCTATTTTTGGTACAATACTCACTGAAGAAACAAAGCAACCACCAAAATCAATATATGATTTGTACACTTTGTAGTTCGGAACTTACAAATAGGAAAGATGCATATTATTATGATTGCGACATTTGCAAGGCAATTGTAAAAGATAAGAAGTATTACTTAGCAGCTAACGAAGAAAAAGCGATATATGAAACTCACAATAATGACGTAAACGACATCAGATATCAAAATTTTACGTCGCCAATTACAAATTATGTTATAAAAAACTTCTTGCCAGAACATAAAGGATTAGATTTTGGAAGTGGCACAGGACCCGTTATTTCGAGCATGCTAATGGAGATGAGCTACGACATTGTTCAATACGATCCATTCTTTGCTCCTAATCAAAACACGTTGAATGACACGTATGATTACATCGTAAGCTGTGAGGTATTTGAACATTTTTACAATCCCAAAATAGAAATTGATGGCCTTACAGCATTATTAAAAATTAATGGGGTGTTGCTTATTATGACCATGCTATATAATGACCAGATTGAATTCAATAAGTGGAATTATCGACGTGACGCTACACATGTTTTCATATACAGAAGGGAAACGATCGAATATATTGCGCGTACAAAGAAATTTGAAATAGATGTCTTAACAGACAGATTCGTCGTTCTAAGAAGAGTTCATTATTAATTGGAGCGTACTTGGTAAGTAACACCCGTCGCTTCAAAACTGGCTATAACAGTCAGGGTAGTTACTTTCTGTCACAGTGCATGTTTGAGTGGTGCAGCTCGCACCAAAAGCCCTTGTTACTTGATAGAGAAAGTGACTAGAACTAGATAACCAGCCATGCCGCTTACTGTCCATCGCTGTAAAAAAATAGCAAATGGACTTGTTCTCACGTATCGTTGAAAAGTAAAATTCATAACACCCGTGCTTAAAGGGGATGGGTAGCTATTTTGAAGTCTGCTCCTCTATGGAAAGATCCCTTGGGTAATTATGGCAATCAGAAACTTGATCGGAATTATGAGTAGCACATTTGAGTCAATCAATCCGCAACGGATGAAACCATTCATCATGATTTTTCTAAGAACTGTTGTAATCGAGGCAAGAGAAATGATGTATTGGAGATCAGAGTGCTTATAGAGAATCGTCTTGGACTAAGCATACTCATATTTCGGGTTGCTACCATCGGTCTTGGAGGTTTGTAAAGAGGGTGATCCGAGTGGATTTTGTGCGGTTAGGTTATAGACATGGCTTTCATTAATTTCGCATGCCTATTCCTGACTTTGGCATGTCGGGTCTTGTAGATTTTTTTCACGACAGTCCACACTGAATGTAACTGAGCTCACTACAATGAGTGCTACTTTGGGCGCGAAGGACACCTGATGATGAACATATCACTTTTGGCCACGAATCCATCCACCCTATGCAACTGCCCAGCATAGTTGAAGACCATAAGTAGCCTTCTATCCGTCAAACATCAAGCAGGCCTTTTTTATGGCCTTACCCTTTCGCAAGTAGCCAGATTTCTTTACTTTGGTCTCCCTCCCAAATTAGCCGACATCATAACCTGAGCTGATGCTTTTATAAGCAATCTAAATGAAGAATTTTGCAACTTTGACAATCTAAATAATCTAAAGAAAATGGAAAATGATAAGCAGGGAAATTCAGTGTACAGTATGAATGATTCCAATGGAGCTAGTAAATGTCCGTTCACCAGCGGAGCACTGAAAAAAAGTGCGGGTGGGGGAACGTCCAACCGTGATTGGTGGCCTAATCAATTGAATCTTAACATCCTCAGACAACACTCTTCGCGATCGAATCCAATGGATGAAACTTTCGATTACGCTGAAGCATTCAAGAATTTGGATTTAGCTGCGGTCAAACAAGATTTGTATGACCTCATGACGGATTCTCAAGAT
Source organism: Saprospiraceae bacterium (assembly GCA_013001595.1). Classification (GTDB taxonomy): domain Bacteria; phylum Bacteroidota; class Bacteroidia; order Chitinophagales; family Saprospiraceae; genus JABDMH01. Next base: position 7,637 of record JABDMH010000146.1, read on the forward strand.
TGGTGGCCAGCCGATTATGGTCATTATGGACCTTTCTTCATCCGTATGACATGGCATAGTGCCGGTACATATCGCATCGCAGACGGCCGTGGAGGTGGTGGTTCGGGAAGTCAACGATTTGCCCCGCTAAATAGTTGGCCGGACAACGCCAATCTGGATAAGGCACGCTTATTACTATGGCCCATCAAACAAAAATATGGTCAGAATATCTCATGGGCGGATCTACTTATTCTTGCTGGAAATTGTGCCCTTGAATCCATGGGCTTTGAAACCTATGGTTTTGCAGGTGGGAGAGAAGACGTTTGGGAGCCTGAGGAAGATATTTACTGGGGCTCCGAAGGAGAATGGTTAGGTGATAAAAGATATTCGGGTGATCGAGAACTCGAAAACCCTTTGGGTGCTGTACAGATGGGACTGATTTATGTAAATCCCGAAGGCCCAAATGGCAATCCAGATCCATTAGCCGCTGCTAGAGATATCCGGGAAACTTTCGGTAGAATGGCAATGAACGATGAAGAGACCGTTGCCTTGATAGCGGGGGGCCATACTTTTGGAAAGACACATGGAGCCGCCGATCCAGTTGAATACGTAGGACCAGAGCCGGAAGGTGCTACCATTGCGGAACAGGGCTTAGGTTGGAAAAACACCTTTGGCAGTGGCAATGCAGAAAATACCATTACTAGCGGATTGGAGGGCGCATGGACAACTACACCCACTAAGTGGAGCAACAACTTTTTTGAAAACCTTTTTGGCTATGAGTGGGAATTAACTAAGAGTCCTGCTGGAGCTAATCAGTGGAGGCCTAAAGATGGTGCTGGCGCTGGAACAGTTCCTGATGCACATGATCCTGCTAAAAGCCATGCCCCTTTCATGCTGACCACAGACCTAGCTCTCAAAGAGGATCCAGCTTACGAAAAAATTTCTCGACGCTTTTACGAGAATCCCGATGAGTTTGCTGATGCGTTTGCACGAGCTTGGTATAAATTGACCCATCGCGACATGGGGCCAATAAGCCGATATCTGGGCCCAGAGGTTCCAGAAGAGGAATTGATTTGGCAAGATCCTATTCCTGCAGTCAATCATTCCATTATCAATGAGGCGGATGTTGCCCAATTAAAGCAAGACATGCTTAACACCGGATTGTCGATATCAGAACTGGTGTCTACAGCTTGGGCATCGGCTTCGACATTTCGTGGGTCCGATAAACGGGGAGGTGCGAATGGTGCACGTATTAGATTGGCGCCGCAAAAGTATTGGGCAGTAAATAATCCTACTCAATTGGCCAAAGTATTAGACGCTCTGGAAGGTGTACAGGCTGGCTTCAATGATCTACAATCCGGAAACAAGCAAGTTTCTCTGGCAGATTTAATTGTCCTGGGAGGTTGCACAGCTATAGAAAAAGCAGCGAAAGATGCGGGCCATGACGTGCAGGTGCCGTTCACCCCAGGACGAGCAGACGCAAGTGCTGAGCAGACAGACGTTGAGTCTTTTGCAGCCCTCGAACCATTTGCAGATGGTTTTCGCAATTATCTGAATCCTCAGCACAGGGCATCCGCTGAAGAATTATTGGTGGACCGAGCACATTTATTGACGCTCACGCCACCAGAGATGACTGTTTTGGTAGGCGGTCTGCGTGTTCTCAGTACAAATTACGATGAATCTAAATATGGTGTATTCACCGATCAGCCTGAGAAGTTGACCAATGACTTCTTTATCAACCTGCTCGATCTAAGTACCGCTTGGAAAGCCACTTCAGACAAAGAAGAGCTTTTCGAAGGAAGGGACCGAAAAACTGGAGAGCTTAAATGGACCGGTACGCGAGTAGACATGATTTTGGGTTCAAACTCGGAACTCAGGGCACTAGCGGAAGTATATGGATGTGCTGATTCAGGTGAAAAATTTGTTCAGGATTTTGTCTCAGCGTGGGATAAGGTAATGAATCTGGATCGATTCGATCTTAATTAAGAAGGTCTACAAAACATATAAGCCTTAATAGACATTTTGATGAGGTGGTCCACAAGGGACCACCTTTTTTTTGGGCCTCTCCCTCGAAACTTAGCTGTCTTGTCCTCCCATCCTCAAGTGTTTACTACACTGAAATAGGGCTCTCAATCGTCGAACTCACCTGATATCTCCTTTCTTGGATAGCATCTTCTTGCACTGCTTCCAAAAAGCAAAAAAAGAAGGATAGTAGCCTTCCACATCAAACATCCAATCTCGAGATTCACTGCGACCTCTGTAATGAGCATTGGTAGGATGTTCCTTGAACACAATAGATTCTTCCCCAATCTTTTGTGCAAGCTCCTGGAATTTACCAACGAAAATTTTAATCCCTGAGATATTCTGAGCTAATTCTAGCATGAATCCTATACACTTAGGCGAAACTGGGTATTTGTCAAAAAATGAGGGCTCCAATAACAGTATGCGTTGTACATCTTCATCCGTATGCCAATACGGATCTAGGTTATAGTAATTGTACAGCAACGTCTTATGGCCTCGCTGAAAATGCTGTTTCTTGTTCTTTGGTAGCTCGGTCTGTAATGAAAACAGTGCAGTGTCCTGCATATGCTCAGGGATGGGAAGCGCTCCAAAATAACTGTAGTCGACGTCCAGAAAAGTATTGCTCTGATTAGAATAGAAGTATTTATTTATGTTCTGCTGATTGGCGAAGTACTTCTTATGAGCATTCGTCCCTGCCACCCACTGCCAACTCAGGGCATTGCTTGCCCAATCACCATCAAGGAGATGTGCGTACATCCATTGTGCTGGATTAAGCCAATGTGATTGTGCAATGTTGCACGTAATGGAAGCTACATACATGCGCATGTGATTATGCATATATCCAGTTCGATACAAGTCAAGAATGGCTTCATCAATGACATCGATACTCGTCTGATGCGTCATGATAGGTAATGGTACTTCAAAATTGCTTACCGGTTCCTGTTTATGTTTGAGATCTACATTAATCCCATCACCTTTGGCTATCCACACCTGTTGCCAATAGTCTCTCCAGGCAAGTTCTTGCACCAATTTTTCTACCTTCTTGAAAGGAAGATCGAGTGATCGGATGTGATCAAAAACTACTTTGGTCGAAACAACACCTCTTGAAATATAAGGACTTAGCTTCGTCACAGCACCATCAGCGAAGTTTCTGCTATATCCATATCGAATGGGATCAATATCTGAAATGCGTTGTTCAATCGCTTCTACATCGGTGGGAAACATTTACCTTTTTGATATCTTATTGTTGGAAATGGACCGCTGCCGATAGCACCTGAAGCGAGTCATCTGGGAATGTCTTTTTCTCATATGTTTACTACTAACTCCACTATGCACACGTTTTCTCCATAGTCGGAAGGAACTTGCCTTCAAGTTCCTCCTCATCAATCGGATTACATCTGATTCGCGCAGGCCGAATTGCACTTCAATGGCTTCGAAGGGAGTGCGATCCTCCCAGGCCATTTCAATGATTCGATCTACATCTAATTCATTCACCAACATTGATTTTTACGGCGGCAACAAATTATCTGAACAATACTTTGGGACCAGATAGGTCTCTTATTACTTCCAAGGGTAACACTAGTTGGTCTCAATTGTTTGACGTAAATAAACTTAGTCCAGCTAATCTGTATCTTCAACTGAATCAATCAAATTTCCATAATATGAAAAACAAGATTTGGGTTTTTATATTCGGTTTTAGCTCCATTTGTCTTCTTCCTATAATGCAGGCTCACAATTTCTATAACGACTCTATGGAAATCGAACCTATGCTTCGATTGGCTGTCGTTGGCTTGAGTCATGATCATGTGCATGGGATTCTTCGAAAAGCGCAGCAAGGTAAAGTCCAAATAGTTGGTATTGTAGAAAAAGACCAAGCATTGGTCGATCGCTTGCAAGCGCGATATGGGTTTGCTTATGACCTAGTGTATCATGATCTTGACAACATGTTATCCGCAACAAAACCCGATGCGGTAACCGCCTTCAATATGATCTCACAACATGTCGATGTCGTCGAGAAGTGTGCTCCTCTCGGCATTCATGTCATGGTCGAAAAACCACTCGCTGCCACCTTGCAGCAAGCTAGACGCATGGAGAAGTTGGCAAAACAACATGGCATACATCTCCTCACGAATTATGAGACTACCTGGTATGCCAGCAATACAGCAGCGCAAGAGATCATTTCATCTAATGGCCTAGGCACCTTGCGCAAAATCATTTTTAAGACAGGCCATAAAGGTCCTAGAGAAATCGGTTGTAGCGAAGAGTTCCTCAGTTGGTTGACAGACCCTGTACTCAATGGTGGAGGGGCACTGACTGACTTCGGATGTTATGGAGCCAACCTGACCACCTGGCTTCTACAGGGACAAACTCCCAACAAAGTATTTTGTACCACCCAACAACTGAAACCAGACATCTATCCTAAGGTAGATGATGAAGCCACCATCGTCCTGACCTACCCCAGCTGTCAGGTGATCATCCAGGCCTCTTGGAATTGGACTTTTGGCAGAAAAGACATGGAAATCTATGGCAATGCAGGGTATTTGATTTGCAAAGATGGCTCTTCAATGGTCGTGCAGGAAAAAGGAAAACAGAAGGCCAGCCCTCGCACCGCTCCTAAGATATCTGGTGCATCGAAAGATCCTTTTGAGTTCTTCAGAAAAGTCATTAATGTCAATGATGCAGTCAAGCCATTCAGTCCATCATCCTTGGAGAACAATCTCATTGTCATACAAATCTTAGAGGCTGCCAAGGAATCTGCTCAGACGGGCAAATCCATCCACTTCGACGACTTCGTACGCACCCATTAATAACGATTATACCTGGAATTATGGTCGCCGCCATGATTCCACTGGAAGGCAATCCGATGGCTAAACATACGCAGCCCTCCACCCATTCGAACTAAGCTTGCTTTTGTAGACTTTACCCATAGAGCCCCCGGTAGCGGTTCCATAAGCTAGCTCCCATTGAGCAGGGGAAAACCCTGCTTAATCCATGATCTACGTGGAAGCTCATACAGCTGCCAGAGATGTAGCTACTAGACGTTCTTAAAATCTCATCTTGATCATGATCGGTAGCGCCTCATCGTGTATTACGTCGCATTCGGCAAATTAATGAACGGAACACAGACTGATTCGATTTATCGGTGTCATGGGCATTTCCAAATTTGAAAGGCAAAACTACTCGCCTCTTCACAGCAAAGTATCTCTGAAATAACTTGTCAAGTTGGTTTTATTCCTCCGTCTATTTTTTCTCAGGTGTTCAAAGAGACTTTGGTCGAAAGCCCCAATGCGACACGTATGTACCTGATTGTGAACGTCATGCAGGTCCTATATATGGGAAATGCAACAATAACGTAAGTAGATCCTGTCTCCATTTGCTACATTATAGCAACACTTTGCGGATATAGCGAAAGGCAAAGACTTGGCGAAGCCGTAGATTTATTTCACTAATAATAATTTTCAAAATCATTCATTAAAAAGAAGCATCATGAGAAAGCATCAATCTATTTTTTTAATCGGTTTATTCACCTTGCTTATGCTGGGTTGCAGTACGGAAGACTATGAGCTACAGCAAATGAAACAAAGTGACCTGAATCCAATAT
>JABDMH010000148.1 GCA_013001595.1 Saprospiraceae bacterium
TGAATGAAGATGAATTAGAACCATCACTACTAAATTAACCAAAGATCTGAGACGATTTATTAACATTATGAAACCCCTATGTGGAGGCTTTTTTGTGAGTTATGGAAACGGAAGTAAGCGCTTCAAAGAGTCAAGTATTCTGATCACAGCAGAGATAAGGCTTTTGCGTTGGAGGTAATCATGTCGAAAATGTTTGGAAAGCATCTGGAAACTACTTATTGGCTTTGAGCATATCTCAAAAGGGAGCCTGACAAGGCTGTACAGTATTTGCACGAAGCCTAACATTGAATCCTGGCCTAGAAGTCTATCAACAGGACTACAGGGATATTGCATGGGAGATGCAGAGTATTCCTATTCATCCCTATGGCATCAATCACTTTCTGAATGTGTGCATACTTTAGATGGTAGATTTAGGTCTTTCTGTAGCTTTGTTAATCGATATTTTAGATTATCCAGGGTCTCCGGGTGCTCACAGCATTCTCTTACTGAAGATATATCAAACCCAGGAAAGTGTAGTGCTGAGATCAGCAAATGATCGGTCATTCTATAAGTTCGGGTGCTTTGGTAGTGACCAGAACGACTTTTGGAGTCTCTATACCGGATACAGGTAGAAATCAATAATTGATTTTATTACTGACCAAAATGAATAGTCGTGAAAAATAGCATCCTTTGTATAGAGGAACCTGAAATCACTCGCGGGGCGCCGCATAGGCTCATTGATACTGTGGCTGAAATTTTGGGCTTTTGATTATTGTCGCTGATGGTTCGGTAATTGACGGCTTGGTCGGTATAGTCGATAGGATTGGGCTCTGCACCTATGAAGTGACACAAGATTTAAAGACACTATTGACGAACCTAAAATAAAAATTATTGAAGAAATTGTCACTTATCAGAGGGAGCATTACAAAGAGCTTGCAAGTCATGTTTTCTGTTAGTTATAAGTGAGCATTTATCCAAGTTGATAAAGATATCTTAGGTAAAATGGTAAATCAAGGAGGAATCATGAAAAGCAGGGCACCTTCGGAGCAATTACAAGATACTGGCGAGTTCTTCATAGCTCTTTTAGCCTATCTTTATGGAACATCTTTTCCAACTAAAGACTTTTCGATTATGCGTCGCTAGATATTCCGATGAGACTGGACAAAAGAACAGACGAAGAATTATTGTTACAGATTCCAAGTGGACAGAAGCAGGAGGTGCTTACAATCCTGTACAAGCGCTATGAAAAAAGGATCTACTTCAAAGCGCTGACTCTGGTAAAGGACAGGCAATTAGCACAAGATTTGACGCACGACATCTTTATCAAGATATTTACAAAATTAGTACAGTTTAAAGGCACCTCGGCTTTTTCACTCTGGGTACATTCGATAACCATAAATACCTGTTTGAACCATATGAAACGTACTCGAAAAGCCATTTTCCATGAATTTGATGCGGGAGATGAAGAGCATTTTGAAGACAATAGAGATAGTGAGGACAAGATGTTGAAAGAAATAAAGATCAACCAACTAGAAGAGATAATTAGTACACTAGGCCAGGGAGAGCAACTCTTAATTATGATGAAGTATGTTGATGGCATGTCGATACGGGAAATGGAAGAGATTCTTGACCTTGGAGAAAGTGCGATCAAGATGAGATTGAAAAGGATTAGAGATAAGATTTTATCAAATTACAATCACATTAAAGAGCAAAATGGACAATAAGGATCAGAAGCATACTGATGGTAAGTCTCGGAAATCCGAAGTTGAGATCAAGTATGAGCAAATATTTAGTCAACTGGTCGAAGGCCTTGAACCTGATGATAAGGTACGAAACGAAGTCTTCAATACGCTAAGTATGATAGAGGACTTAGCAGAAGTCATTGACTTATTCACCGGAAAATTTGCTCAGAGTCAGGTGGACTTAATAAAGGGCGACAAATCGCTCTGAATCAGCTATCGTACTATTGCATGCACTAGAAATATACTCTGTAAATAAATCACTGCTGAAATAAAATCACTTTAGAATGCAAGAATTAACGGATTGGACGGAACTTTTTATCAACTCATTTAGAGTGTTTGGAGAACGATTCATGGGAGCTATCCCAGGAATATTAGGTGCCGTATTGATTTTTCTGGTTGGTTGGCTATTTGCAAAACTAGTGTCGGGAGGCATTGCTCGTCTGCTGAAATTGATGAAATTTGATGGATTGGCACAGAAAGCCAAGACGGAACACTATCTAAAAAAGGCCAACATAAACCTGACCCCCACCCAAATCGTGGGCAAATTTGTTTATTGGATATTGCTCATACTGGTTCTGATAACAGCCTCTGATACTTTGGGGTGGACCACAGTATCAAGCGAACTTTCACGCTTGCTAGCCTATTTACCAAACCTCTTAATAGCTATTGTTATTTTTATTATTGGGACCTATATTGCAGCATTTATCAGGGATGTCATTGCTGGTGCCACTACTTCTCTAGGTATAAGTTCCGGTAAGATTGTTTCATCATTTGTTTTTTATCTACTGTTTATTGTAATAGCACTGACTGCAATGAAGCAGGCCGGAATTGATACTTCAATTATAAGTAATAATCTTTTGTTAATACTGGGCGCTATCTTGACTGCAGCAGCCATTTCGTATGGATTGGCTTCGAAAGATGTCTTATCCAACATACTGGCCGGGTATTTCAGTAGACATTCCTTTAAAGAGGGAATGGAAATCGAAGTGGAGGGCATCAGGGGGATTATAGTCTCCAGATCGAACATCGGCATAACGATCACGAAAAGTGATGATGAAAGAGTGATCATCCCGACCAAAAGCCTAATAAATCAGAAAGTGCATATTTACAACGAAAGTGACTAGGACTTTACGAAGTCAATGATGTTAGTGAATTCTCATCTACTTTTTTGATAAAGTTCAAGGCCCGCCCAGCTAAGTCATTCGGACCACATATTCATTTGAATCCACTTTTGATTAGCTTCATCCTGCGTTAACATCCTTGGGCTACTGGAGTATAATTGCACCGGATTGAGCTGAACCTGGTCTTATCTCTTCGCTGCTAACTATTACTGGAAGCTAGTGTAGTTGCGACCTTTTCCTAATCGGTTGGTGGTTTTGTGAATCGATCAATAGAAGTGAAGTAGACCGGCTTTTTCTGTAGTCTGATATCCCTTTTTCCTCTAGGATACTTTGAAAAATCAGGATTTTCAATTCTCTGAGTGACCTAATCATTATTTGGAGTCTCTAGAGAAACAAACACGTCAAAAGATGAAAAAGATGATTATGCTATTCTTGATGGGAACAAGTAGTCTCACGCTCGCATTAGGTCAGGATTCCAACGTTGGTGGGGTAACAGAGCAGACTCGTTTTATGAGTCAGGGTGAACATAATGCTTTCGCTATTACGATAGAGGGAGCTGATTTGAAGGGCACTGCTTCTTACTGGGAAAATTATGCTAAAGAGTTCAAGGGTAAGACCAAGACTGACAGAAAGACCGGCGAGGTGTTTACAGATAATGCAAAAATGCCAGATCTTTCAGCTAACACGATTGACATCTATGCACGCTTTGCGGAAGAAGGACAAAATCAGGTCACTGTTTTTTCGTGGTTTGATCTAGGTGGCGCCTATATTGATTCGGAGTTACATCCCGAAAAGAGTGAAAGAGTAAGGACAATCCTGACCGAGTTTGCTCGCTTTGTTGCTAAGAATCAGGCTGAAGTACTAGTCGAGCTTCAGCAGAAGGCACTCAAGGACCTAGAGAGAGATTTCCAGAAGCTGGAGAAAGAAAACCGTCAGTTTCATAAGAAGATCGATGAAGCAAAGGCTCTCATTGCTGAAATGGAGTCGGAGATTCAGCAAAACCTAGAGCTACAAGCTGCTAAAGGCGACGAAATGGAGAATCAGAACTTGGCTTTGGACGAAGCTAAAAAGGAACTGTCACTCTATAAATAAATTAGTAGTTCGTACTGCGTTCTCAAAAACAGTTTGCGGCAAGGGGTAAATAGAAAAGTGTTCCTAGGGTTAAAGGATCAAAGTAGTCAAGCCTCTATTACCAATTTTTTAAGCAACTGAATTCCAAGGTATTTGAAGAAGAAGAAATCAAAGACACTGTTGGGTCGATCGGATATTGTCAACTTTCCGCTTCTCGAGTTGGAAGAGATCCCAATCAAGGTAGATTCCGGAGCTTACACTTCCAGTTTCCATTGTCATAGCATAGTTGAAAAAGAGCATGTTTTGATATGTGAATTCTTAGATCCATTGCATCATAAGTATGTGGAGAGGAAATTCACATTCGATGAGTACAAACAAAAGAATGTGAAGAGCTCGAATGGAAAGATTGAAAAACGTTTTTTCATAAAAACGAAAATCTCCATCTTCAAGAAGCGCTACTCCATCGATCTTTCTCTGACAGAAAGGGGATCGATGCGATTTCCCGTTCTAATAGGAAGGAAGTTTTTATCAAGAAAATTTGTAGTGGATACTTCCAAAGCGAATTTGTCCTTCGATGGAATAATTGTAAATATAAAAATCTAATTATATGAAGATCGTCATTTTGTCAGCAAATCCCAATTTATACTCGACCAATAGGCTTGTGGAAGCTGGGGAAGAAAGAAAACATCAGGTAATCGTTGTCGACCATTCCCGATGTAATCTAATTATAGAAAAGAAGATGCCAGCTATACAGTATAGACACGAATTGCTGACAGATGTCGATGCTGTGATACCGCGAATCGGTGCATCAGTGACCTTTTTTGGTACGGCGGTAGTTCGCCAATTTGAAATGATGAAGGTTTTTACAGCTGTAGAATCCCAAGCATTGATGCGCTCTAGGGATAAATTACGAAGTCTACAAGTCTTGTCCAGAGCTGGCTTGGGTCTACCAAAGACTGTATTCACAAATTACTCTAAATATGTTGCTGATGTAGTGGAAAGCGTAGGCGGGGCCCCATTGATCATTAAATTGTTGGAAGGGACACAAGGTCTAGGGGTTGTGATGGTAGAGACTAATAATGCTGCAGAATCTGTTCTTGAGGCCTTTAACGGTTTGAAAGCCAGGGTCATCGTGCAGGAATTTATTAAGGAGGCCAAAGGTGCTGATCTGCGTGCATTCGTGGTAGATGGTGTCGTGGTTGGGGCTATGAAAAGACAAGGCAAAGAGGGTGAATTTCGCTCCAACTTACATCGAGGCGGATCTGCAGAAATCATTGAACTCTCCGAAGATGAAGAAAACGCTGCCCTAAAAGCAGCCAAGGTAATGGGTCTGGGGGTGGCAGGCGTAGATATGCTGCAGTCAGCGAGAGGGCCCCTGATATTGGAAGTCAATTCTTCTCCTGGATTGGAAGGTATTGAAAAAGCAACAGGAGAAAATATAGCCAAGAAGATTATTAATTATGTAGAACGAAATGTCTAAGGAGATTAGAATACTTGATCACCTTGTCAAACCAGGAGATTCTGTGCATTTGAAGATGGACATTGCACGTTTGAATACTCGTTCTAAAATTGAGGTGCCTATTATTGTGGAGCGTGCCAAGAAGGATGGTCCCTGTTTACTGCTTATGGGTGGCATACATGGAGATGAGATTAATGGCATCGAAATAGTACGACAAATCGTTGCCCAGAAGATAAATAAACCCGATAGTGGAACGGTCATTTGCATTCCTCTTTTGAATGTTTTCGGTTTTCTAAACCAGATGAGGGCGTTTCCGGATGGACGAGATTTAAATCGAGTTTTTCCGGGATCGGCTAAGGGCTCTTTAGCAAGTCGATTTGCATTTCATGTCATGAAAGAAGTCATTCCCAATGTTGATTATTGCATAGATTACCATACCGGAGGAGCGCAGCGCTTCAATTATGCACATATTAGAGTTGATAACTCAGATCAAGAGAGCCTTAAATTGGCTAAGGCTTTTGGAACTCGATTTATTGTCCTCGCTAAAAACAGGGAAAAATCCTTTAGAGACTCTATGGTTAAATTAGGTAAGAAAGTACTTCTATTTGAGGGGGGGAAATCCCTTTATTTGGATAAGACAGTGACTAAGATCGGTGCTCAAGGGGCCATCAATATCATGCATGCGCTTGGTATGAGGGATTTTTCTGCCGACATTAACTTGAGGAGAAGACCCATCATCATAGAAAGTTCGACCTGGATACGAGCGCGGCATTCGGGGATGTATCGTTCAACCGTCCAAGCAGGACAAAAAGTTGAAAAAGGCGCGATTCTTGGTAGTATCTCTGATCCATTTGGCGGTTTTGAAAAGTCTTTCAAGAATCAGAAAGCAGGATATATTTTAAATTGCAATCAATCTCCGATCGTTAATCAGGGTGATGCATTGGTACATATTGGATTTAAAACGATTTAGTACAGCACCTGATGGCAAATCGATCACGGACTGCCAGTAGTTGCTGATGGGAGGGTCTTTCATCGTCAATTCGAACATCATTATATCCCAAACTACAACTGCGAATTTATATATTGAGATCTGAACCCATGAAGATATTTAACAAAATAATGAAAAGCAAAAAGCAGAATGGATAGCTTTTTTATTTGGTTGGGAATTGCCTTCTGCTTGTCGCAATCAGCAATTTTTTCTGGGCTTAACTTGGCATTCTTCAGTCTCACAAGACTACGCCTTGAAATTGAGGCAGAAAGCACACATTCGTATGGAGCAAAGGTGGTATTGTCGATGAGAAGGGACTCCAATTTTCTACTGACGACGATACTTTGGGGCAATGTCGGTGTCAACGTTCTATTGACCCTATTATCAGATTCGGTTATGGTTGGTGTGGTATCTTTTGCCTTTTCCACCATTTTTATCACCCTCTTTGGCGAGATCCTACCTCAAGCTTACTTTTCTAGGAATGCAATGAAAATGGCTTCATTGCTATCTCCTATCTTAAGGGTATATCAGTTTCTGCTGTATCCTGTTGCTAAACCTTGTGCTTTGTTGTTAGATTCCTGGCTGGGGAAAGAAGCTGTCCAGTTCTTCTCAGAGGAGAACATTAATATGTTCATTCGGAAGCACATGGAAGGCTCTGACAATGAAATCGATCATGTTGAAGGCATAGGCGCGATCAACTTCTTTTCGCTGGATGATCAAAAAGTCATGGAGGAAGGTGAAATAGTAAATTCTGCCAGTATTATCGAACTCAAGAGCGTAGGTGGAAATCTTGTCTTTCCACAAAACACTTCTTCGCCGCTTGACAATCTATTCATGCAGCAAATAAATAGGTCGGGAAAAAAGTGGATCATTTTCACTGATGAAGGAGGAGAGCCCAAATTGGTATTGGACGCAGATGGCTTTATTAGATCCGAAGTATTTGGAAATCGCTCTGACAGCATTTTGAATTATTGCCACGCACCACTAGTGATCAGAGATGAGCATGCAAAAATTGGCAAATTGATTAAGGATCTGAAAGCCAAGGTTGAACGCCACTCAGATGCCCCTATTGAAACAGATATTGTTTTGTTTTGGACAAGTGAGAATAAGAGAATAATAACTGGCGCTGATTTATTTGGTAGATTGCTGCAGGGAATTTAGAATTAGAAAGTGTCGCTACTCAAAATTATACGAATGGAAAGAGATTCACTAGCATTAAAGTTCTTTGATATGTTGCAAGACTTAAAGGATGATTTCATAGAGTTTATTCCTAATATCCTCTTTTCAATTATCGTACTAATAGTAGGATACCTATTGGCACGGTTATGTAAGTTTATCGTCATAAGGCTTATACGTTCTTTGCATAGAGTCCTGAGAGAGAGGGTGAGTGTATACAGCCAATATGTCAACTTAGAGCAATCCGCATCCTTTATAGGAGCGACTTTCTTTTGGTTATTGTTTGTTTCTACGTTTGTCTTGATTTCTGACATTCTTGGCTTGGAAATCATTACTGTCTGGATGGAAGGCATCCTTAAATATTCTCCAAATCTCTTAGTGGCAATATTGATTATTATATTAGCAGTAATCGGTGGCCGAATAGCAGCTGATGTTATATCTTCTTTGGGAGTCAAGATTGGCTTGGCCAATAGCAGCGCTCTTGGAAGGATTGTGCAATACTTAATCTTGGTAGCGTCTGTTATTATCGCTTTTGATCAGATCGGTGTCGAAGTGGCTATTCTGGTTAATATGATCAATATTGGTCTTGCAGCTTTGCTATTTGGTGCCGCTTTAGCTTTCGGATTGGGTGCCAGAACAGCTATGAGTAATATTTTGGCCACCTTTTATATACGTAAAAGGTTTAAAGCTGGTGATCAAGTAAAAATCGAAGACATCCAGGGACGGGTGACCAGTATCGATGGTACTTACGTAGTTATAGACACTCAGGAAGGTCAAGTTGTGGTTCCTGCAAAGAACTTTAGTGAATCCAAATCTATCCTTATCAATAAAGAATTATGAATACCGATCTGATAATTGCCGAACATTTCATTAGGTCAGATATTAGGGAGTCCGTTCAGATAATTGAAAGACTTGAATATGACGAGATCGTAGATTTTATCTCAGAAGTTCCCCTTGATCTGGCCTCTAAAGTTCTCCTGCAAATGAACAACTACAAGGCTGCTAAATGCTTGGAATTACTTGATATTCAGGTAGCGGTTGAATTGATAGCAAAACTTGATCTAATGTCTATAGATTTGTTACTCAGGCACTGTGATGAAGCCTTTCGCAATGCGCTACTAGATAGAACTGCACCCAACATTGCCAGGAAGATTCGTCAAAGACTTCAATATACGTCCAATTCGGTCGGTAACGTGATGAGTCTAAGGGTGTTTTCATTACAAAAAGACGCTTCGATTGGCGAAGCGATTGGACTTATGAAGAAGGAAAGGGAATTAATAGGTTCAGAGATTTTTGTGACTGATGAAAGAGCTAGATTTGAAGGAATTGTAACTATAACTGATCTTATTCTGGGGGAAAGCAAAGATCAAATCTCATCTATATTGAAACTAGATATTCCAAAGGTTTTTGCCGACGATCCTATCGTAACTGTTAGGAATTCTCCGGCTTGGAGTAAATACCGTACTATTCCTGTGATTGATCGTTCGGAAATTCTGATCGGTTCCCTTCATTTTTCGGATGTCAGTAGAATTGATATGATGGAAGATAGCGAGCTGAAAAAAGAAACGATCGAAACAGGTAACGCTGTTGGAGAACTATACTGGATAGGTTTGACAGGCTTGCTGCAAAGCGTAAGTAAATCCGATTAAGGAATGAAAACTGAAAAGGATCTTCCCATGAAGAACACATCAACAACGGTCAGGGATAGGCTCATTGAAGGATATTTGGATAAGTTTCCGGGAGAAGCAGCCATGTTGTTAAATACTTTTTCAGTTGAGAGGATACTTGAATACCTCAAGTGGCTTCCGGTGGAAACTGTAAAAGCAGTTTTAGCAAGACTTGATCCAGATACCGCGACAGAGGTCTTGGAAAACATGGAAGAGGACCTGTTTACTCGGATTTTTTCTGGCATTGATACGCACTCGGGTGCTAGGATATTATCACGTTTGGACAATAGGGGAAAGGAGCAGAAGTTAGCACTGTTGCCTTCTTTGAAAGGGAGAGAATTGAAGGAGTTTATGAGCTACAATCCCGACACTGCCGGCTATTTTATGGAAACGGCAGTAAATATATTTTATGGAGAAAATACGGTTGGTGATGTTTTGGAAAGAATTAGAAAGACAAAGGAAAGGAGGATAACAGCAATTTATGTGACCGAAGAATCAGGTATTCTTATTGGTAGAATATCACTAGAGAAAATTGCAATTTCTTTGCCCAAGGAAAACTTGAAAGACTTGATGCAACCACCAATGGCCCTAACTACATTTGCTTCAGTTGATGAAGTGCTGGGACTTATGGAAAGGGAGAATCTACTGCAAATACCCATCACCGATGTCAACAACAGGCTTCTCGGAGTAATTAGAAACGACGCCCTGATTAATGCAACAAAGCAAGAGTCTACCATCGATATGCAAGCCATGTTTGGGGCGGGACGAGAAGAACATGCCTTGTCAAAAATATCATTTGCAGTGAGAAAACGACTACCGTGGCTGCAGATCAATTTAGCTACGGCATTTCTTGCCTCGCTGGTCGTTGGATTTTTCGAAGATACAATTGCTAGAATAACCATCCTAGCGGTCTTTCTTCCAGTAGTTGCGGGTCAGTCGGGCAACACCGGATCACAGGCACTGGCTGTCATCATCCGTGGACTTGCATTGCGAGAAATCAGTATATCTCAGTGGTTCAAAGTGGCAAGAAAAGAGATCATGGTGGGTTTGATCAATGGAGTGGTCGTAGCAATTACCACCGGCACCATCGTTTACTTTTGGTCAGCTTCATTTGGCATCGCTGTAGTCATTGCCATCTCTATGGTAGTGTCTATGATGATTGCCGGATTCTCAGGGGCAGTGATACCAGTTGCACTAAAAGCAATTGGACAGGATCCAGCGACCTCCTCTTCCATCATATTGACAACAGTAACGGATATTTGTGGTTTTCTCAGCTTCTTAGGATTAGCTACTGCACTTGCATCTGTACTTGGAATTACTTAAACATGAGTGATAGGGGATCAGCACTAACAAATTTTGCCTGATGTTTGGCGTTGGAGAACATCTTCCATGTTAGTTTGATAAAGATCCTGAGCATTTTATGAGCAAATTTCAATAGTCCGGTGAAATGGATAGGACTTTCATTAACGTATATAAGTTCAAAAGAAATACTCGGCACCTGCCGGGGTACTTTGTAAAGTAATAAAGGGAGACCATAATGAATACAATAAATAACATCCTAGAATTTCAAATCATTAACGTTGCGGGATATAGTATAAGGGTCTATTCTCTATTGATTATTCTACTAATTTATTTGATTACGGTAGCTACCCTTTGGTTGCTCAAGAGATCATTATTTCGTAGGCAAGAGAAAAGCAAGCTAGACTCAGGGAACACCTATGCCCTATTTCAGATCATTAAATATGTAATATGGGTAATTGCAATTGGCCTTATTCTAGAGACACTTGGAATCAATATCACAGTATTAATTGCTGGCTCTGCAGCTCTCCTCGTAGGAGTAGGATTGGGATTACAACAGACTTTTAATGATGTGATTTCGGGAGTGATATTACTTTCTGAAAGAACGGTCAAAGTGAATGATGTTTTAGACATCGACGGTGATGTTGTGCAAATTCAACAGATTGGATTGCGAACATCCAAGGGACTTAATACGGATGATATTTCTATTATTATTCCAAATTCCTTGATAACAACCAGCAAGGTGATAAATTGGAGTCATCAGTCAAAGAAAACTCGCTTCAGGATTGATGTTGGAGTTTCCTATGGTAGTGATGTAGATTTAGTAATGAAAATTTTGGAAGAATGCGCCTATGAGCATCCAGATGTTTACGACAGAGAATTAATAGAAGCTAGGCTAGTTGGTTTTGGTAATTCATCATTAGACTTTCAAGTCTTATTTTTTAGTAATAATATTTTTCGAATTAGTAAGGTGAAAAGCGATATTCGTAAAATCATCACTTCAAGATTCAATTCACATAATGTTACGATACCTTTTCCTCAACTGGACCTACACATCAAATCAAAAGACAATAACTTGAGCAAAGAATAGATGGTCGTGAGTAAGGTAGTAAATGTTCTACATTTCCTTTAGCAATAGGTAGGTCGTATAGATCAAATAGAAATTTAGCAATAATAATGCTTCCCATCTATCCAGCACTTTTCTTTTTCCCGTAATCATTGCAATTAGTAGAAAAGAGGTTCCTCCAAGCAGTATCAATAGATCTTGATTGAAACTAGGATTGTACTGAATTGGATTAATCAATGAGCTAATTGATAGGATTAGCAAAACATTAAAAATGTTGGAGCCTATCACGTTTCCAATTGCGATGTCGCTGTTTTTCTTAATGGCGGCAATTATCGATGTAACTAATTCTGGAAGTGAAGTCCCTGTCGCAATTATTGTCAATCCAATTAGTTTTTCACTGGCTCCTAGTTCACTGGCAATATGGATGCTACGGTCAACAACCAATTTTCCGCCAATAACTAGTCCACTTATACCAAAAGCTACTAAACTCCAAATCTTGTAGGTTGGTATTTCTTTGTAAGCGGGTTGTGATGTTTTTTCTTGTTTTAATTGATTAAAAACATAGTATATGAAGCAAATAAAGGTAAGTAGTAATATGATTCCATCTGTTCTGGAAATTACATGGTCGGGATTTATCAAGAAATCATTCGCAAGTGCACATAGTAATATTGTCATCAGGATTGATATGGGGATTTCTTTCCAGGCAGTCGAAGATTGGACTGATATGGGGTGAATTAAACTTGCAATTCCGAGAATTATGAACAAGTTGAAATTGTTACTGCCAATAATGTTTCCCAATATAATGTCCGAAAGTCCTTTGAAGGAGGCCACTGAATTAACTACGAGTTCAGGTGCCGATGTTCCAAAAGCTACGATGGTTAATCCAATTACTAAGTCAGGAATGTTGTTCTGTCTCGCAAGAGATGAAGCACCATCGACAAGCCAATTTGCTCCAAAGATCAGGCTTGTGAATCCCACGACAACTAAAATGGAAGATACTATCATATAATGTCAGAAGTTTTCAATACAAGATGATAGTGTTCGTGCTCATATGCAATCGCCGTAGATGCCAGTCTCAAATGTCCATGAATAGATCTGTTCAGCTTTTGGTTTCAAGAGCGGTCTATTCCCAGTCATCCCAATGGGCATCAATGACTTCTTGAATGTGTGGATACTTTGCATCAGTTTCATTTAGGTCTTGACGTAGTCTGGTTAGTTGATTTTTTAGATTGCCGATGATCTCTTTGTAGTCAGCATGCCCATGGAGGTTATTCATTTCTTTAGGGTCTGCTTTTAAATCATAAAACTCCCAAGCAGGTGGCGTATGATTGGCAAAATCATTTCCCCAACTGTTTTGATTCCATGTAGCATTGGGATCATCGGTATCCACCCAGTACTTGCCATAGTAAAAAATCAGTTTTTGATCTTTCGTCCGAATTCCAAAATGAGCTGGATTCTGGTGACGATGTGCGAGATGCATCCAGTAGCGATAGTAGGTGGCCTGCGGCCAGTCTGGGGGCTCTTTACCGGTTTCCAAAATCGATCTGAAGCTCCTACCCTGCATATATGGTGGGGCAGTGCCTCCGGCCATTTCGATCATAGTGGGCGCAAAATCTGTATTATTGATGATGGCATCTGTTCGACTGCCCGCAGTGATGGATTTGGGATAATACACAAAGAAAGGCATCCGCATGGATTCCTCGTACATCCGCCGCTTGTCAATGTAATCGTGTTCACCCAACATAAATCCTTGATCGCCGGTATAAATAATGATGGTGTTTTCCAGTTGGCCCGATTCATTCAGATAATCGATTAATCTTGTCATGTTGTCATCCACTCCTTTAACACAGCGGAGATACTTCTTCAAATAATCCTGATAGACTTGACTTGCATACGATCTTTCCTTGTCATCCATTTCCCATTTAATATACTCGTTGGCGGCAATATCTCGAGCGTTGTGATACTTCTTATAGATGGAAGTATCATTCCAATAGATATTCATGGCTTGGTTGCGGATGACATTGCGATGTGAAACGGATGATCCGATAATACGAGTTAGGGAGTCGCTGCGACCACGAATGGCTTCAGAGCCATGGTTTCCTATTTCATATAGACTTTCCGGTTCAGGAATGAATGTTTCGGCTAGATAGTCTTCGTATCGTGGGGCATATTCAAAATCATCGTGTGGTGCTTTAAAGTGATGCATCAGGAAAAAGGGCTTGCTCTTATCGCGTTTATTTTCTAACCAATCGAGACTGGCTTCGGTAATCATGTCCGATGAATGGCCGGTGGTTTGCACAATATTTTGCGGCCAGGGATTGTCGCCTTGTACCCGAAATTCAGGATCATAGTATTTGCCCTGACCCGGTAATACATGATAGTAATCAAAACTGGCAGGTTCATTCTTCAAATGCCACTTACCGACAATGGCGGTTTGATAACCCAGTTTCTTCATCTCTTGGGGAAGGTATTGTTGAGCTACGGTGATTGAACCTGCAAGATCGATCACACCATTGGTTTGGGCATGCTGGCCTGTGATAATGGCTGCACGGCTAGGTACACATATGGAATTATTAACGAAGCAGTGGTCAAATATCATCCCTTCCCTGGCTAATTGATCTAAGGTTGGTGTAGGATTTAGCTGTGCGAGACGACTACCGTATATACCAAAGGCCTGTGTGGTATGATCATCAGACATAATAAAGAGAATATTAGGCTTCGTTCGCTTAGATTGACGTTCAGAGGTACAACTTGTGGTGCAGAGATGTAGCACTATTAGCATTAAGGTACCCAATAAGTACTGGGAATGAATCGATTGATTAATTGACATTAATTTGTTTCTATAGTGTCTACGAAATTCAGGTAAAATAGTGATTTCTTGAATAGAGAATCTCCCAATCAAGCACGGTGGCTTAACTTGTCGAAGGACTTTCCGGCAGATGTTCAGATTTTGTCTAGTTGTTTATGAACTTGCGGTAGAAGAAATGTGAATTCATTCATTAATGCGTGACCTTACCTACTTATATTGCAAGATATTGGGACAATGGGATTCCGAAATATGGCATGGTGTGCCACGTGTGAATTCGGGATGAAAATGTAGAAACTTAAATAGAATTATCATGCTAAAAGACCAAGGTGCGGGATATGGACAATCTAGGAACTTCAGGGGCAAGATCCTTCTCCGGTTCACTGTCGCTTGCACTTTAATTGTTTCTTGTAATCAGTCGAACCCCAATGCAGTAATGGAGCTTCAAGTAGACAGATTTGAACCTACGTGGGAATCGCTCGAGAAATATGAGGTACCTACCTGGTTTTGCGATGCCAAATTTGGCATTTTCATTCATTGGGGCGTCTATAGTGTGCCGGCATTCAGATCTGAATGGTATCCACGTCTAATGTACATGGATTCGGCTGTATGGAATGCGGAATTTGAAGTACAGAGGGAAGGCCCATCCTCAGTGTATACCCATCATGTTGAAAAATACGGCCATCCAGGTAAGTTTGGCTACAAAGATTTTATACACATGTTTAAGGCTGAGCAATTTGATGCGGATGGGTGGATGGAGGTCTTCAAGGAAGCCGGTGCAAAATATATTGTACCAGTTGCCGAGCACCATGATGCATTTGCAATGTATGACAGCAAGTATACACGCTGGAACGCAGTTGAGATGGGGCCAAAGCGAGATGTCCTCAAGGAATTGTTCGAGTCGGCGCGAAAAATGGGATTAAAGGTTGGAGCCTCCTCACATTATGCATTCAATTGGTCTTATTTCAATCGTAAACCAGCATTTGATAATTGGAATCCTGAATTCTTTGATCTCTACGGTCATAATTTGGAAAAGAATGACCATATGGATGAAAAGCACTTGACCAACTGGTGGAATCGTACAACTGATATTGTGGATAACTATCAACCCGATATTATGTGGTTTGACTTTTATTGGGATAAGGAAGTATTCCGACCTTACCACAAGAAGTTTGCAGCATATTATTACAACAAGGGACTAGAATGGAACAAGGAGGTAGTACTGCAAGGAAAAAACTTTGGTGGATTTGAATCATTTCCAGGAGGTACCTTTCTGTATGACCTGGAGAGAGGTAAATTAGCGGAAATTCGCAAAGAACCTTGGCAAACTGATACTTCGATTGGTAAGAATTCTTGGGGCTACGTTTCTAATTGGATGAGCAAGACCCCCAATCAGCTCATTGATGATTTAGTGGACATTGTCAGTAAAAATGGTTGTCTATTATTGAATGTTGGGCCCAAGGCAGATGGAACACTGCCGGAAGATCAAGTGGAAGTGCTTTTAGAAATTGGAAAGTGGCTGCAGATCAATGGCCAAGCAATTTATGGATCACGCCCTTGGTGGATCTTCGGTGAAGGTCCTACGGCCGTCGCCGCCGGTCATCATACCGAGGGTAAGAATGAGGACTTCACCTCTGAAGATTTTCGGTTTACAACGAACAAGGGGAAGCTATATGCGATTCTCTTAGAATGGCCTAAAAGCAGGGAGCTGACCATTAAATCTTTAGGTCGCAATTCTGAGCACGGTCAGTGGGGAATCGATAAAGTTCGATTATTGGGTCATGAAGGGGAATTAATTTGGGAGCAGAATGCGGATGGTCTAAAGGTAGACTTGCCACAAGATCTAGAACTTGACTATGCTGCCACCTTAGAGATAGACTTTGGTGCCGAAGGAGCAAAAGCCATTGATAATTCTATAGATTAAGACTTATAGAAGACTAATAGAGTACTTCTGTCGACATATATGTTCATGCATTTGGGTGTCATCGAAAAATTGCCAAAGTGTGTTGGAGCTCAAGTATTAGCCAGAAAAACCCAAAAATATCTTCACAAATACCAGAGCATTAGATTGCCTCTATTACAGAATTGATGCCTTATGCCGCAGCACCCCATTTACCAGACGCATTTACCGATACGAATGAATAACCTTCCTAAAAATCGTTTTGTAGTATGAGAAGCTGGCTTTCTATTGTATTTTGACTGGCATAAGCTCATGCATTTGCTCATTCTTAATGCGACTTTGCAACGTATGGAGTATAGACAAAACTCCTAGTAAAAAAATCTTTACTATGAAATATACACAGTGGTTATGCTTATTGTGGGTTCTGATTTGTTGCCCTATAGCTGCCCAAGTGGATACGGTCAGAATTGCGATCAATGCCGATCAAGGGATCGATACAATCAACCGTCATATTTATGGACATTTTGCTGAACATCTTGGCCGCTGCATTTATGGAGGATTCTACGTTGGTGAGGACAACCAGGTCATTGCAAATACCGACGGTGTACGTAATGACATCGTCGATGCGCTCAAAGCACTGAAGATTCCAAATTTGCGATGGCCAGGTGGTTGTTTTGCAGATACTTATCATTGGAAGGACGGCATTGGACCTAAATCACAGCGACCAACCATTGTCAATCGTTGGTGGGGAGGGACCACCGAGGATAACAGTTTTGGTACCCACGATTTCCTCAACCTTTGCGAAATATTAGATACAGAGCCCTATCTCTCCGCCAATGTGGGGAGTGGAACTGTGCAAGAATTGATCGATTGGGTACAGTATACCAATCACGGTGGTAGGAGTCCCATGGCAGATGTACGTCGCAGCAATGGTCGCGATGAACCATGGGGAGTCACATACTGGGGTGTGGGTAATGAGACCTGGGGGTGTGGTGGTAATATGACTGTAGAATATTATGCCAATATCTATCGCCAATATGCCACATTTATGCCTGGCTGGTCTAGTGGGAAAGAAATTGTTCGCATTGCTTCTGGTGCTTCGTCTTCTGATTACCATTGGACAGAAGTTCTAATGCGTGATGTGCCACACAAGCTGATGGAAGCCGTCGCTCTACACCACTATTCCGTAATTGACTGGAGCAATAAAGGGCCAGATATCAATTTTTCTGATGATCAGTATTTCACCATCATTGAGAATGCATTGCATATGGAGGAGCTGATCACTAGGCATTCCACCATTATGGATAAATATGACCCTGAAAAGAAAGTAGCTCTATTCGTAGATGAGTGGGGTGCTTGGTACGACGGAGAAGAAAACAAGGGTGTACTCTATCAACAAAATACGATGCGTGATGCCATGGTCGCAGGATCAACACTCAATATATTTAATAATCATGCCGATCGGGTAAAAATGGCTAATATCGCGCAGACCGTCAATGTATTGCAGGCAGTCGTCCTAACCGATGAGGAAAAGATGATTCTTACGCCCACTTATCATGTGATGCAAATGTATGCCGTACATCAGCATGCCTTACAGCTTCCGATTCATATTGACAACACAAATTATGAGCACAACGGTCACAGTCTGCCGGCCGTCAATGTCTCCGCATCTACTGATCGAGAAGGGAAAACCCACATTTCGATTGTCAATATTGATCTGGAGCAATCAAGACCGCTTGTGATTCATATAGGGGGAGAAGAATTAGGTGATGGCTCAGCAAATATATTGCAAAGTGAAAATATCAATGACCACAATAGCTTTGATCAGCCCAATAGAATTCATCCAAGAGATTTCACTGAGTTCGTCATTAGCGAAGACCAAATTGAATTGACCATACCTCCATTTTCTTTGGTTGTCTTGGAATTATAGTGAGTATTATCATCATGAATTCTTACAGAGTTGGATGACCATGGTGGAAGGGATACTGAGTTTGTCACCAACTCATTTCCTCAATGATATTCATTCAATATGGTAGAGCACTATTTTTTGGAATTATGTATGGATCAAATAGTAATTTAAATTGAGGCACCTAATCCATCTTATGAAAGCACTATGTATACTTTTGCTGTTATTGATGACAATCAATTGGAATTATGGTCAATCTGTATCAGTTAAACCAAGGGTGTTTGTGCTGACCGATATCGAAAATGAACCAGATGATGCACAGAGTCTTGTGCGTTTTCTTACTTATTCTAATCAATGGGATGTAGAGGGCATTGTGTCTACCACTTCTTGCTGGCAAAGAGACAAAACTGCGGAATGGAGGATCCACGAGATTATCGATGCATATGGAAAGGTGCGAGACAATCTAGAAGTACATGAAAAAGGTTACCCTACGTATGCCTATATGAAAAGTATTGTTAAAAAGGGAGTACCTAAATTTGGAATGAGTGGTGTCGGAAAGGATCAGGATTCTGAGGGATCGGAGTGGTTGATCCATTGCCTTAGAAAAGAAGATTCACGACCACTATATGTACAAGCCTGGGGTGGAGCAAATGTTTTGGCCCAAGCACTTTGGAAGATGGAACGCACCTTGGCAAGGTCAGAACTGGACAAGATAATTGATAAAATCAGGGTTTATACTATTTCAGATCAAGACGACACTGGGCCTTGGATTAGAAGGAATTTTAAAAAAGTATTTTATGTGGTGAGCCCTGGTTATGAAGAAAATGGAGGTGGACAATATCACTACGCTACCTGGTCTGGTATTTCGGGAGATAAGTTTCATGGAAGATTTAGTGGTCCGGATTTCACCATCGTCGATAATCCGTGGCTGGATCAGCACATTCGACAAAATCATGGCCCGCTGGGTGCTCAGCATCCACAGACGGAATATTTAATGGAAGGAGATTCACCTTCATTTCTCGGTCTGATCAATAATGGTTTAAACAATCCCGAGCGGCCAGATTTTGGTGGTTGGGGTGGTCGCTATGAACTGTATATTCCGGCCTTCAAAAAATATATGTACGAGCCAGAGGTCAGACCAATCTGGACCGATGCCCAAGATGAAGTATGGTCAGAAATCACTCAGGAATATCACACCAGTAATCACGCAACCATCTGGAGATGGCGTGAGGCCTATCAACATGATTTTGCCGCCAGGATAGATTGGAGTAATACCACTAAGTATTCAGAAGCAAATCATCCACCCGTGATAAAACTGGGCCACGCCAATGAGATTTCTGTGCAGGCAGGTGAAAAGGTTACCCTAATTGGTACGGCCACTGATCCAGATGGCAACAGTCTTTCTTATGAATGGATCCACTACAAAGAAGTTGGGACACTTAACGCAAGTAGGAGAAATTGGATGGAATTAGAGCATGCAGACCAAGCGGTTACTTCATTTACGGCACCAGAGGTTGCAAGGGTAAAAACTGCACATCTGATCCTTGCCGTGACTGATGACGGAGAGCCATCGTTGACCAGATATCAACGCGTTATTGTAAATATATTATCTGATTGATTAGCATCTTACGCAATTAGTAGTTCAAATCTGATATCTCTGCTCCTAGTGCAACTCCTGAAGCATGAAGATCTATTGCAAAGTGCTACTTCTGGGAATAGCGATTTTTAGAGCTTTCACGCAAGTATTTGCACAAAAGTCCAGTTCCAAAAAGCGTTATCGCATCATCATATCTAGTGACTTTCTGCCCTTGGATGTGATTCCTGGAGGAGCAGGCCATGGGCCACCAGAAAATGCGATCCGGACGATATTCAATCTATGGTTCGGTTTCTGTTGTATGCGAATGACCTTGAAGTGGAAGGACTCATCGCATCTTCAGGCACATTTGCCAATATTGCTAATAAATCAAATATACTTAGCATCCTTGACCTTTACGATCATGTAGATGAATATCTACAGAGCTATGATGCACGATATCCAACAGCTGACCAGCTGCATGAGGTTACATGGGAGGGGCGCTCAGGAAATTGGGGTAAACCAGTCGAGGAATAATCGGAGAAAATAAGGATAGTGAAGCATCTGATGCCATCATACGAATCGTGGATGAAGAAGATGCTCGCCCCGTGTGGATCGGCATCTGGGGTGGGCCACAAGAGGTAGATCAGGCGATATGGAAGGTTCAAAAGACTCGAAGTCCAGAAGATTTGGATGCTTTTCTTGATAAACTAAGAATTTTTATGATTGGACTCGGAAATAAGGCGGGACAAGATGGCTCTGGTCAATGGCTCCTTGATAATTTTCCCAACCTTTTAATTGTCGTTTCTCAAAAGACTTATGGAGGGATGTTTGCACAGAAATCTCCCTTGGGTAATATTAAATGGATAGATGCCAATATTCGCAAAGGCCATGGGCCATTGGGTGCGATTTACCCATGATTCGGATTCAATCCCGAATCCCCAGGAATGCAGGAAGGCGATACGCCAACATTCCTGCACCTGATAAGTGCCATCAATGGTTTGGACGATCCGGATAAACCCGATCAGGAAAGTTGGGGCGGTCAATATCAGCAAAGAGATCCATCTAGGAATCACTGGTATGATGGTCCAGGCGCGATCAGTGTGTCCAAATTGCTTGAGCAAATTCAGGCAGATTTTGCCAGGAGTGCAGATTGGATGATACCTTAGAAGCAAGATGATGCTTGGAGTAGAGAAGGTAGCTACTAATGTAAAAGCAATAAATGATTAAGATAGGAGAGAAACTTGCACAACATGCTTCTTAATTTTCAAATGTGAGATAATACCCTAATAAAATTGTATGTAATAGATACTTTTCGATTAATTTACGAGGCTCAACATTCAACATTATGGAGTCTAATAGACGTAAATTCATTAAGAAGTCATTTGCCGCTGGAGCGGGGCTTGCTACGGCTGCCATTCCAATTGAATTAATGTCCAAATCGTTTCATCATACTTCAAGCCCCAGGCACATAAAGGCAACCTCTGAATATGTGCCTTCGCCTCAAAAAGGGGCGATTCGATTTTCAGTCATTGGACTAAATCACGGTCATATTTATGGTCAGGTGAAGGCGCTCTTGGATGGTGGCGGTGAACTGGTTGCTGTTTACGCTAAGGAGCCTAAGTTGTTACAGAGCTTTATCAAGAGATATCCGGATGTCAAAGTAGCTTCTGGTGAAGACGAAATACTGGATGATGACTCTATCCAACTAATAGCCAGTGCTTCGATTCCTGCCGATAGAGCACCACTAGGCATTCGTGCTATGAAGCATGGGAAAGATTTTATGGCCGATAAACCGGGAATAATTTCTTTAGAGCAGCTAACGGAAGTACGGAGGGTTCAGAAGGAGACGAGCCGCATCTATTCGATCATGTATAGTGAGCGGTTGGGAAACCGTGCTACCGTAAAAGCAGGTGAACTTGTCAGAGCCGGAGCAATTGGCAAGGTCGTGCAGACCATTGGTACTGGACCACATCGCATGAGAGCGGCCTCACGACCGGATTGGTTTTTTGATCCCGTGAAATTTGGCGGCATTCTCACCGACATTGGCTCTCATCAAGCGGATCAGTTTCTATTTTTTACAGACTCTACTGAAGCAGAAGTAGTGGCTTCGCAGATTGGCAATATCAACAATCAGCAATATCCCGGATTTGAGGACTTTGGAGATATGATGGTTCGGGGTAATGGCGGTACAGGGTATTTCCGCATCGATTGGTTTACACCCGATGGCCTCAATACTTGGGGTGATGGTAGGTTAATTATTTTAGGTACCGAAGGTTATATTGAACTACGTAAGTACGCGGATATTGATGGACGGGATGGGGGCAATCACCTCTTTCTAGTTGATGGCAAGGAGACGAAATATTATGATTGCAGTGAAGTCTATCTGCCATACGGGGAGCTACTTGTCAACGATGTTGTAAACCGCACCGAGACGGCCATGACCCAATCACACTGCTTCCTAGCAACCGAGTTGGCGTTGAGGGGACAAGCAAGTGCAGTAAAACTGTGAGGAGCAATGCTTGTAATTGTTTTATGCAATTTCATATTGACACAGCTGATGTGATTGACTTTCCAAGAAATACATAAGAATATCAGGTTTGTTGGAGGAAGTGCAGCGCAGGGATAAAACCGACTATCTCGCTGAGGTGTTGGAGAGTACAGCATTTTATTGCCCCTGGTTCAGAAAAATAATTATTCGATCCAAGATTCTTCATATGTCCGGAATTAAGTTGGAGGGGCTATCTAATCGGACTGTTGGAATATAGACAGCACTCGTGATTGCTTGTAGAATAATAGGTACCATCTACTTCAACGAAAGATTTGGAGTTCAAAATCTCTGAATGTGTATCTTAAGCAGAACATTTTCGTAACCTAATGCGAATAGACTTCTTCTATATTTCGATGGTCATATTGCTATTGGCATGTCAACCTACAGTTTGGGAGCAGGACCATGATAAACCCAACATCATCTTTATTATGCTGGATGAATGGGGTTATTTTGAAAGTTCACTAATGGGTCACCCCATTTTGGAGACACCAAATATTGACAAACTGGCGGTGGAAGGAATGCTGTTTACCCAATTCTTAGCAGGAGCAAATGTTTGTGCTCCAACACGTAGCGTTTTGTTGACAGGGCAGCATACAGGCCACACCACGGTACGCACCAATGGTGGTGGTCAGGCCCTTCGAGATGACGATGTGACTTTGGCAGAAATGCTGAAAGATGGAGGCTATGCTACAGGTGGCTTTGGAAAATGGGGTCTGGGTGATGTGGGAACTTCGGGTGTCCCGGAAAGTCAAGGATTTGATGTGTTCTTCGGTTACTATCACCAGGTGCATGCACACACTTATTATCCGCGATATTTAATTAAAGACAGTGAGCGAATTCCCTTGGCAGGCAATACCGGAGATATTCATTCTGGGAAAACATTTTCCCAATACCTCATACACCAGGCAGGCCTTAAATTTATCAGAGATAATAAAGATCATCCCTTCTTTGCCTATATCCCTTGGACTCCACCACATGGTCACTGGCACATGCCCAATGACGATCCGGCCTGGTTGAAATATAAGGATGTGCAATGGGATGCTGCAAACCAGCGAGGGAAGCACGATGCCCAAATTTATGCAGCTATGATCGAAATGGTTGATAGGCAGATTGGAGAAATCGTTCAATTGCTGAAAGAATTGGATCTCTACGAGGACACTGTATTATTTATTTGTGGAGATAATGGTGGACAAGCTTATTTTGCCAACGATCATCATCCCCATGGCTTCTTCGCACCAAACTTAAATCCTAAAACTGGTGTGCGATTTAGGGGAGGTAAGCGGAATTTTTATGAAGGTGGTTTGAGAATTCCTTTCATCGTCCATTGGTCAGGACGTATTGGCGAAGGTCGAATCTCGGATCACCTAGGTTATTTTCCTGATGTCATGCCAACCCTGGCCGAGATCGCAGGCCTACCTCATCCGACAACTACTGATGGGTTATCCATTTTACCAACCTTATTAGGCGAGTCCGAGATGAATTCATCTCAAGAACGACATAAGTACCTTTATTGGGAAGATGAGAACTCGGTTGCTCTGCGGATGCAACATTGGAAGGCCATAAGGCCGACACAAGAATCCGATTTTGAGTTGTATGATCTTAACACTGATCTAGAAGAGCTTAACAATGTGGTAGAAAAATTCCCTGAGATTCTGGCCGAGATGAAGGCCTTTGCCCTTGATGCTCATACCCCACCTCGCTATGGAACGGTGCTTGACTCAACGGTTAGATTTAAGGGCCATAAGGCTGAATAGTTTTATCGTCCATAGAGAATTCCGAATGAATTTCCACCTTAATGAATCCCCAAGCGATTTCGCAGACAGTAGTGATAAACGATCCATTTATTGAGTTCATTTATGGCAAATTACAAAAGGAAGGATAGCATTGAAGACCATAAACCTGGCTATCTTGCTTTTGAAAAATATGGATAAATCCTGCATGAGCTGCCTGATACGACTGAGCATCGTTCTGTTTATAGGTTGCTTGCCACTGACCACGATGGCTCAAGTGCCACCTCAGCGGCCAAATATTGTCATACTATTTGTAGATGATCTCGGATGGAATGATCTTGGATATCGAAATCCCAAATTTCACACACCCAATATTGATCAACTAAGGGCGGATGGATTTGAATTTACCCGAGCCTACATTCCTACGCCTACCTGTAGCCCCAGCAGGGTCTCGTTACTGACGGGTAAAGAAGCAGTGAGGATTCAGATGGTAAGACATATTTCAGGTGATCCAGAATCTGAGTTCAGTCTCTGGCCGAGTGATCCTGTACAATTACCTTCTCGCAATTGGATGCCGTTAGAAGAAATTACCTATGCCGAGCGATTGAAAGAATTTGGATATTACAATCAGTTCATCGGTAAGTGGCATTTGGGCCACGAGCCCTATCATCCCATTCACCAAGGCTTTGATGCACAATTCGGTACGGGTAATCATGGTCATCCAGGAAACTACTATTCCCCTTTTTTCAAGACGTTAGACCCGTTGAAAGAAGCTGCGCAAGAAGCGTATTTAACGGATGTATTGACGGTACATGCCGAGTCCTTTATTCAGGAGTATGATAAGCTACAGCCCTTCCTGCTGTCTTTGTGGTACTACAATGTACATGGTCCACACATTGGCCGAGAGGATTTCGTCAAGCGATATACCAGGGAAGGTCTGAAAGGGAAGGAAGCCGAGTATGCAGCCATGGTGAGCACCGTTGACGAATCGGTAGGTCGGGTGCGACAGGTGATCAAGGATCGAGGTATGGCAGATCGTACCATCATAATATTTATTTCAGATCAGGGAGGCTACTTTGATAATCCGCCCTTCAGAGGTGGGAAAAGGGGAGGGGAAACCCTTTGTGAGGGTGGTGCGCGTGTGCCGCTGCTCATTTATTATCCTGGATTAAACCTGGCCCCAAAGACATCTGCTGTGCCTGTGCAATCTTTGGATATCTATCCTACATTGGTGGAAATTGCTTCCGGTAAGAAATGTAAGGATCGACATGTAGATGGCAAGAGCCTTTTGCCTGTGCTCAACGGTAAGAAGATGCGCAAACGGGATCTTTTCTTTTTTCGCAGCTATGAAGATCAATATGCAGCCATTATCTCCGGAGATTGGAAATTGATCAAATACCATAGCGGTAAGTTTGAACTCTTCAATATATCAACGGACATTGCTGAAGCAAAGAATCTGATAGGGCAGCGGTATAGGCAGGAAGTGACGCTAAAAAAGCGCTTATCCAGGTGGGAGAAAGTAGCCACAGCAGATCACCAACTTAGCTATGACTAGTCGGTGCGATTGTAATTTCACCCATCAATCAATCTGCATAGAAAGTGATGTGTTCTAGCTTCGCTGTACCATTGTAAATGTCTAGGTCCTATTCGAGGGTCGGCGAGTAAGATTATTGGTTTCACTTGTACCTATCTCGTGGAGTTTTGCCCAGGTTTCTCGAATCATCTGATGGCAGTCGTGGTGCTAGGTATTCACCTCTTATGCAGTGACCACTTTGAAATTTCGCAACGAGTACACTTCACCTAAAAGATCCCACGTTTGGTGGCTCAATGCTAGGTTGGCCTGAAGCCATGTGCCATCTTAGCGTGCATGGAAATTCGATAGTATACAACATACGGGAAGATGAGCAAAGTCATTTTGAGATCGTCTCTTGAGCTGTATTTTCGATTTTATCTTTCTTACTAATAATTCAGAAGCAATGGTGCGATTAATCTCACAGACCATATTTACCTTGATAATGTGCTCAATAATGTGGGACGCATCTCAAGCACAAACGAGACCTGATTGGGAAAACCCAGAAATATTTGAAAGAAATAGATCCTCCTCTCACGCTACGTTCTACCGACACACCAACGTCACCGATGCGCTTATTTCCGGTGGTTTTGAGGGATCTCCATGGTATCGCTCTCTCAATGGCACCTGGAAATTCCATTGGGTGAAGAAGCCTTCTGATCGTCCGCCGTATTTTTTTGAAGATGCTTACGATGTATCTGAATGGACAGACATTGAGGTTCCTGGAAATTGGGAATTGCAGGGCCATGGGATTCCCATTTATACCAATATCATCTATCCTTTTCCGGCCAATCCCCCCTTTGTAGATCATGATTATAATCCGGTCGGTAGCTACAAACGCGACTTTCACGTTTCAGCAGATTGGGAGGGTAAAGATATATTCATCCATTTTGGCGGGGTGCGCAGTGCTATGTACGTGTGGGTAAATGGTCACAAGGTAGGTTATAATGAGGGTTCCAAGACACCGGCTGAATTTGACATCACTCCTTACGTGAAATCTGGATCAAACCAACTGGCGGTGGAAGTATATCGATGGTCTGATGCAAGTTATCTGGAAGATCAGGATTTTTGGAGGCTGAGTGGAATTGACCGAGATGTATATCTGTATGTTAAAAATCCATTGACCTTGGAAGATTTCTACGTCTCTGCTGGCCTGTCGGATGATTATAATACCGGACTCTTGAAAGTCGCATTGGACTATGAAAATACCAGTTCAAGCCCTAAAGAAGGTTACCAGGTCCAGGTGCAATTGCTAGAAGCTAACCAAATGATACTTGAATTTGATGAGTTTATCGATGTTGCCCCCGCACAAATAAAATCCATTCAATTTGAAGGCAATATAGATGATGTTCGTAGGTGGTCGGCCGAAGCACCAGATCTGTATAGTCTACTTCTGGTGCTGAAAGATCCAGGTGGCCAGCTAGTCGAAGTCGTATGTCATCAATTGGGCTTCAGGAAAATTGAAATAGAAAACAATCAATTTCTAATAAATGGAGTTGCGGTCAATCTTAAGGGAGTTAACTTACACGATCATGATCCGATAACGGGCCACGTAGTGGGTGAGGAGCTGACAAAATTGGATCTGAAGATTATGAAGGAAAACAACCTTAATGCCATTCGTTGTAGTCACTATCCAAAATCTGATTTCTTCTATAAGTTATGCGATCAATATGGATTTTATGTCATCGATGAGGCCAATATCGAAACCCACGGTATGGGTGCTACTAATCAAGGACTGGATCAGGATCTAGATAAACAGGCTGTTCATCCTGCATATCTTCCTGAATGGCAAGCCATGCATCTGGATCGCACTACGCGCATGTTTGAGCATCACAAGAATTACACCTGTATCATAACCTGGTCCTTGGGAAATGAGGCAGGAAATGGTCAAAATTTTCACGCTACCTACGACTGGTTGAAAAGTCAAGATCAGACAAGAGCAGTTCAGTACGAGGGTGCTACCGCATATGAGAATACAGATATTCAGGCACCGATGTATAGCACTATCGAACAACTTATTGAGTACGCCGAAGGAAATCCATCTCGCCCCCTAATCATGTGTGAATATGCACACGCAATGGGAAATAGTGTTGGTAATTTGCAAGACTATTGGGACGTCATTGAACAATATGAGGTATTGCAAGGAGGATTTATTTGGGATTGGGTGGATCAAGGCATTGCAGCAACTACAGCAAAGGGGGAGCATTTTTTCGCATATGGAGGAGATTTAGGTGGACAGTCCTTACAAAACGATGGAAATTTTTGCTTGAATGGACTAGTCAATCCAGACCGCAGTCCCCATCCTTCTTTACATGAAGTAAAGAAGGTCTATCAATACCTGAAGTTTACTTCTTTCGACTTAGACGATGGTACCTTGAGCATCTATAATGGGTATGATTTTACCAATTTGTTGGATTTCCATATTACATGGCAGCTCTTAGAAAATGGAAGCCCGATAACTTACGGTGAATTTCCAAGAATCGATTTAGCACCACATCATACTAAGATAGTGTCCATTGATCTACCTCGTTTGGAGTCTGATCGACTTTATTATTTACAGGTCCAGGCCAAGCTTAGAAATAAAGATATCTGTAGGCCTGCAGGTTTTGAAGTGGCTCGAGAAGAATTTCAAATACTTGACAAAGAAGGTGAAAAGTTCGATTCTGAGAAACCTGGAGAGATGGAATTGGTTGTGTCTGAGGAAGAGATAGCGGTAACGGGTCAGCAGTTTTTTCTATTATTTGATAGGTTGACTGGATATTTAAAGGTTTTAGATTACGGCGATGGAAACCTCCTGCTGGCTCCTATTAAGCCTAATTTCTGGCGAGCACCCATTGACAATGACTTTGGTTTTGAAATGCCAAAAAAGCACAGCGTATGGAAAAAGGTTTCTCAAGCGCAGTACTTGAAAAAAATGTCACTCTATACAGGAGATAATGATCGGACCCCTATTGTGGGAAGTCAGAAACTAATCAATCAAAGTCTCTTAATAGAAACTGTATTTGAGTTGCCTGCAGTACGCGGAGAAGTCAAGGTGAGTTACTCCATTAATGCTGCGGGAGAAATCTTAGTCACCAACGAACTTACCAATTTAGAAGATATACTTCCTTCCTTACCCCGATTAGGTAATCAATTTGTAATTCCGAAGAAATATGATCGGGTCTTTTGGTTGGGTCGTGGTCCCCATGAGAACTATCAAGATCGCAAGACCAGTGCCTTTGTAGCCAAATACAGTGGTATGGTCCAAGATTTAATGTATCCATACATCCGACCCCAGGAAAATGGCTATCGCACCGATACTAGGTGGATTTCATTCACTGATCCGTCCGGAAATGGGATCAAGATTTCTGCTGCCGAAGAATTATTAGCATTTAATGCACACCACCAACTAAATAGTGATTTTGATGCTGGCAATACGAAAAAGCAGAGACATAATATTGAGGTGCTGCAGAGAAATCTCATAAACATCAACATTGATTATCTGCAGATGGGTATAGGCGGTGATAACAGTTGGGGTGCAAAACCTCATCGGCAATATATGATCGAGCCGCAGCATTACTCCTATGCGTTCCTAATTCAGGCAATCCCTTCTAGGTGAAAATAGAAGAGCACCACTAGTATTATCTGTTGGTAGACATTAACTAGAAAAGCCTGAGCAATAGCCCAGGCTTTTCAGATTTTCATGGTCGACAAATTGACATCTATCTGCCTCCTGTAAGTTCGTCTTGCAATTTTTGCAATTCTTTCCATCGGCCTTGTGCAGCTAATCCTGCCTGTTGAGGCCAAGTTCCGGGATCAGCAAGCTTGTAGCGTGAACCGGCAGCATCAAGAATTTCTTGTATGTGATGGACTGATGCGACAGATAGATCCTGCCAAGTGGTGATACCTGCTTCATGTAATAAACCAGCAATCTTCGGTCCGATTCCTTCAACAGCCTTCAGATCATCTTGGGCGTACTTCTTCAACAGTCCCATTTTGATCATCCGCTTTTCCAACTTACTATCCGTACCCCCCAGTGTGTTGGTTTTACCTGTGTCGAGGTCTTTCTGCAATGCGATGAGTTCTTCCCACCTTCTATCACGGGCCAGTGTCGCCTGTTGTGGCCAGGTGGCTGGATCAATGATGCGGTATTTATCTCCGTATTTCGCGAGCATTGCCTGAAGATCTGCTGGTGATTTCGCTGCCAAAGTCCGCCAGTTGTCTATACCATTTTCCTTCAAGACGGCTTCCATCTTTGGTCCTACACCTTCTATGATTTGTAGGTTGTCACTAGGCAACGCTGCGTAAATTTCATCATCGTCCCCACCAACGGCGCCTGCCACAAAACCGGCAGCACCCCCCCCCAAGTCTATACTTGACTGGGTTTCTAATGCCAACCTAGCTTCGGTCAATTCCGCCTCTAAATTGCGTGAATTTGCCCGGCAATTTACCAGTGCTTCTTCACATTCCGTACGGCCTTTTCGACATACTGAAAGTTCATCTTCCAAGGATGAAATGCGTAGTGCACGTTCTTTCGATTCTGATTTGTATTTTGACCATATCGCCCATCCTACAAGTAGGCCTAGTAAAAATGGTAGTAGCCATGCTAGCCACCAGGGAAAAGAACAAAAACTTAATAGTAATATCATGACGGTTGGTTTATGCTTTATTTAATAATTTGTAGTTCGGTCCTGCGATTCTTAGCCCTTCCAACATCCGTGTCATTGGTGGCTAAGGGTGCAGATTCTCCTTTTGAAGTAGCTTGAATTTTTGCAGCCGCTACTCCCTTTTGAACCAGATAATTCTTGATAAAGTCTGCACGCCTTTGCCCTAATGTCACATTGGAGGCATTACTTCCAATATTATCTGTGTGGCCAGTCAGACGAACACTTTCTCCAGAGGCAATGACCCTGGTTGCCACCTTATCCAGGTAGGACTCCATATCAGCATCATCCAACCTGTTTGTTGAGTTGAATGGAAAGCGAATGATCGTTCGATCGGGTATCGATTCGTCTATGCTACTAGTTTTTTGATAATTGCGAAATTCAACGGAAGTAAAAGGCTTGTCCCTCACTACACCATCGCTCACCAGTTTTGATAAAACCGTGATTCTATCAGCGGCAATGGGAGGACTTAGCAATTCCTTTATTTTGTTTGCTCTGGCGAGTCCCAAGTTTTCGCCGGAAGTGTTGTTGGTTTCATCATTGCTATATAAGCCAGTGATTTCCATCAACTCACCTTCTCGCAAACCTGCTACAAGGTCAGCCTTGTAGCTTTCCCAATCATCTCCTAATATTGGCTCTGTATCAGACCAGCGAAACATAAGGCCATCACTCATTCGCTCTTCGGCGGGAGGAGTTGCCATAGGTTTCTCTTCTGCCAAGGCTGCATCACCACAGCATTCGGCAGCTGTCTGACAATAGAACCAACCTAGTAGACACATCAGGAGAAGGCATAAGATCAGCACTAAATTTCTCATAAGTGTAAAGTTGGTTTTAAAAATATGCTTTGATTCAATGGGGAATGAATAAGTAAGCAATTGAGGATCCTCAGGTTTTTGGGCAGCCAATGGGAGATGAGTAATTTACGTATAATTTCTAACAATACATAGAGCCTGCACCAGGAGTTTGACACTTTGATGCGGAACAATTTTTGCAATTTTGTCGCAATGTGTCGCCGGAAATTTGAGGACTTCTTTTTC
>JABDMH010000149.1 GCA_013001595.1 Saprospiraceae bacterium
CTCATGCCTCTGGGTCTATAATAGTGTTTTCCACGTGGAATCTTCAATAGTTTAGCCTGCGTTCTCATACTCAACATATGATCTGGGTCCAGGTACGTATATCGTACTGACTTGTCCACTAGATCAATCTTTTTTTTTAAATAATCATTCTCCATTTGCAAACGGCCAATCTTCTCATACAGCTTTTCAATCTCCCTTTCAGCATGATCATTCTTACCCTCTTTCGGGGTCGTCATATATTGAGAGGCATTCTCGATAAAATCACTTTTCCACTTAGAGATCTGATTGGGGTGTAAATTGTGTTTTTGCGCTAATTCCGAGACACTCTGACGTTCAATCAGCGATTCCAGAATGACCTTTAGTTTGAATTGTGTGCTGAATCTTCTACGTTTCTTCTTCATAATTAGAGACTTAAGTTAAGTTTATACCAACTTAGCCTCTGGTTCGAATTTTGGGGGGAAGCTCATATAGCTGGGTACTCCATCAACTTGCCCAGCATTAATTGGAATTCAGGAAGTCCCGTCAAACTTAGTCCTGTATTCTTATCAAGATATTGGATTAGTTTATCGTATGAAGGGTCTGTGGAAATTTGGACTGGTGCGATCTCATACTTCTTTGCGATCTCAAATAATTGATCGTAGGTCGCAACATCAATCGTGGTTTCGGACATGCTTATCAATTTATATTTGGCAACGATTTTGGCAACCCTAAAATAAAAAATCCCCCTAAGTTCTTAACTTAGAGGGACTTCTATTAGTCTGTTTGTGGAGCTACGGGGATTCGAACCCCGGACCTCTTGACTGCCAGTCAAGCACTCTAGCCAACTGAGCTATAGCCCCATTCCTTTCTTTTTCGCCGAATCAACTCTACATTTTCATTACTGATGGCGAAATCCTGAAGATCTTTATGCGTCAGGCGAAATCCTGACAATCTTTAGTTCGTCAGGAGCGCGCAAAGATATAGGAGATTTTGGAATTGACAAATGTGTCGCATGGACGGAAGCATAACCCACGAACCATTGGACAATGAGCAGCAGGGTATCAACGCTATATGCCGAGGCCTTCAAGTCCATCTTCCCTTATGAGGACATTCCTCGCGCCTCAACGCGCCAGATGGCTTCAACACGGTCGCCCCGAACCGCATACATCTGGTCGTAGAGGTTCACCACCGGATCGCAGTGCGATGCGATCACTTCGAGCTTATCATTGACACGGTAACTGCGAGAGGGATCATCGTAAAGTATGGTCCCGAACTCATCCGATCCGGACCGATATTGCATTCCAGTCTCCCCTTTGACAATCGGCCATGGTTGGTTGATCGTGCAGGCCTTGGCTCCAGCATCGGTCGTTACCCGCCCATCATATTGATCATTCAACACCGTCGTAAGGATCGTAAGAGAAGGCCGGAAGTCTGAATATAGCTCGGGATCGTTGGCTCCTCCGATCGCCAGATATTGTGCATCCATAAATACGTAGCTGCCCGCTTGGACATCTGTAAAGCCCGGTGTCTCATGATCGATGTTGTATGACCCAGTACCGCCACCGCTGAAGATTTCAGTGTTCAGTCCCGATCGCTGCATAAGGCCATAGGTCTCTCCGGCAGCAGCCAGGCGCTCCAGCGTCTGGGCCTTGCGTTTACTAAATCCTTTTACGTGTTGAGACCCACCATCGTAACACAGTATGCCACGTAGATGTAGACCAGGCAGTTGGTCGACTAGCTGGGCCAATTCAAGCGCAGGTTGCCCCGGGGAGATGCCCGTACGATGCATCCCCGGATCGATGTCTACCACGACATCGGCAATGATACCTGATGCTTGTGCTGCCTCGGATAGACTACGGGCGTTTTCGGAGCTGTCAGTAGCCTGGATGAACCCAGTGCACCATTTCCTCAGATTCATAGCCCTGGTGATTTTCGAAGGTGACACATTGGTCGTTGTCAGCAAGATTTCGTTGACACCATGCTCGAACATCGCCTCCGCCTCACTCACCTTAGCCGTACAAATTCCAACCGAACCACCCTCAATCTGTAGCCGGGCGATCGCGGGACATTTGTGTGTCTTGGCGTGTGGCCGACTTGCAATGCCATTGCTGGTCACCGTCTGCTGCATCATGGTCAGGTTGGCCTCCAATGCATCGAGATCAACGCATAGAGCTGGGGTGTCGAGTTCCCATTTGGAGATGTTTGCAGACTTCAACTGCTCAGCCTCTAAGGATCTTAATTCTGTCGATGAATATCCACGTACTGCCGTTGGTATCCAAATGGCCGCAGTGCCAGCTGTAAGCAAAAATCGACGCCGTGATTCGAATGTATTTTTCATTTGATGATTTTAGATTTGGTCTTCATGACAATTTAATACACTTAGTTGGTTATTTCTGAGTTATGTACTGGTTTTTATTATTTGGTTGGGTCTTTGCAGAATCATTTCGTTGCCCTTCGGCACCACAATGAATGGTGCGGAAGTTGCTCGGTTCCATTAGATGTATGTGTGATGATGTCGGGAAAGCAAGTATGGCCGGTTTTTGTTTGCTACCTTGGAATAGGGATCATAACTTGCAAATTAGAATCCAATGAAAAAGAAAATCCTACCACTCTTGTTCGCCATTACCCTGACTAGTTATGTCATGGGCCAACAAGCATATCCTTCGGCAGAAATTAGCAATGCTCATCTTAAGGTTCAGATCTACCTGCCAGATGCCGAAGATGGATTCTATCGCGCCACCAGGTTTGACTGGTCGGGGGTGATTGGGAGCCTCCAATACAAGGGCCATGAATATTTTGATCCCTGGTTGGATTATCACGACCCACAGGTGCATGAGGCTATTACTGGACCCGTAGAAGCTTTTTATCCCATAGGATATGAAGAGGCTAGGGCAGGAGGTTCATTTATGGTAATAGGTGTCGGTGTTTTGCAGAAGCCAGATGAAAAACCATATCATTTTTCACGCACTTATCCAATCCTCGATCCTGGTGAGTGGCAAGTAATAAATGGAAACGATGCCGTATCCTTCGAGCAGAGGCTGACAACTGCATTTGGGTATGCTTATCTCTATACCAAAAGGGTAGCATTGGTATCGGGACGACCTGAGCTAGTTATATATCACGAGTTGGAAAACATTGGGACGCGATCCATTGCAACAACCTCTTATAACCACAACTTTTTTGTAATCGATAATGAGCCTACCGGTCCAAATATAATTACAAGATTTTCTCAGCCGCTGGTTGCTGAGGGAAAAGGATTTGGAGATTTGATTGTCGCAAGGGATTCCAATCTGGTCTTTACCGGAACGCTGAAGCCGAAGGAGAATGTCTATTGTGGTGGTTTAAAGGCCAGTGGTCAGGATCAATTGGATTACGATATTCGTATCGAGAATATAAATTCTGGCGCTGGTGTCCACATCTCTTCCATAACACAATTGCTAAAACTTCCATTTTGGGCTTGTGCCACGACCTCTTGTCCAGAGCCCTACATCAATATTGATATAGCGCCTGGTTCCACGTTTCGTTGGCAAATCAAGTATCGATTTTATGAATTGGATGGACATTGATACGTGATGACGCGGCAATAATGTTAACTCAAGATCGTTAAATTCTTACTGCACATTCAGATCCCTTTAGTTATTTGGAATGGTTTAAATTATCGGATGATTTTTCATCTAAATCCTGATTTTAGGTGGTAGGGAAAGTAATTCCAAACAAGGCGAGGATGAAGTTATTATCACTAAGCAGTTTCGTGTTGTTCGTTTCATATGCCCAGGCTACTCCCTCGGATGCTTACACAGATTCCAGCGGCTATTGGCAGATTGACCAAGAAATAATAGTCCCTTCGCAGAATGATGACCTGCACAACTTGCATTTGTATTCAACTGGCTGCCCTACCGAAGTTTTCTTTCATAATATGGTACCCATTTCTCAGGGAACTCACGAAGCTTTGGAATTGATTTCTGCGTCAGATAAAGTAACCAGTGGTTCGGTGATTTTTCGGGCAGGTCAGGAGATTAGCTTAGAAGCTACCATGAATAGTGGGTTTGAAGTTGCTCTAGGGGCCACTTTTGAGGCGACGATAGGTCCCTGCACTTTGTGACCTGGGGCATTCTAGCTATTTTCCAGCTGGATCTGAGGCTGTGGAGGTTCATCCTATTTTAGTAAAGCTGCAATTTCACATAGCAATCAATCCCTAAGGTCAGGTTGAGTTCATACATCATCTACCGAAAGGGAAATAAGGTAGTGACAATAATGGATTGAAATTTACCCATAGGGATTGTCATGATTTTTAGTCAAAAATCCCGCTAATCCGAGGGTTGATCTATAAGCAACCCCGGTTTTACCCGGGGCAAAACTATTAGACCTCAAATGAGGGCTTTTGAGATCTTTATTCAGAAAGAATTCGGGTCTTGAGAAAGGAATCCTGTCAACTACAGTTATTCAACTGAATAAATGCTACTTATGATGTCTGTTAAAGGTGTAAAGAACAATCTCAGATCACCCTGAGCGGAATGAAGTGAAATCGAAGGGTAGGGCTTATAGATGGGGCTTCGATTGCGTTGCACTCCACTACCTATGACAGACCCTTATAAGTTACTGTTTGTCATTGAAGTGTCATTACCTGGATAACCATCATGAGAGACAGACATGTTTAATTGTTTGGCCAATTTATGCACATATTTCATCCTTTGATACATATACTGTTCCTGATACTGCTCAATTCCCTTTTCTACATAATCACTACCTTTTACCATAACACGCCAATACATCTCTGCTAATTTTCGTGCAGTGGCCTTCACTGCGATACCGGGACCTTTCCTTGCTTTGATCCGCCTTCCAAAAGCACCTAGTGCTATGGTTTTACTTTGTATTATACTTCTCGCAGATTGACGGAATATTTGGCCTGCTCTGAATTTGCCTGCTTTGGACTTGTTCCGATTTTTCTTGCCCGAGTTGTTTTGACCTGGTGCCAATCCTAGCCAGCTGGTAAATTTTTTTTCACTTGGCCATATGCTCAGATCCATTCCCAACTCTCCCAATAACCTCAGATGAGTATAGTCTGTGATTCCAGGCAGTATAGTGGGATCTTTGCCTTGAGATATCTTTACTAGCATCTTCGCTAGCTCTTTTACTTTAGGTTTGTGATGGCGTATGGCTTTTCTCTTTTTTGCTACATCAACATCATCTTTGTTTGCGGAAATCTCTGTTAAAATCTCATCTAGCTTTTGATCACATTGCTCGATTTGCTTTTGATAAAATTCATATCCATCATAGCTTTGTTGCAGTGCAAATAATTGCTCCTCGTTATAAAAACCTTCCAACGCTTTGAGTACCTCATCACTCTTTCTTTTCTTTATCGATGTCGCGCACAGGTCTAGCAGTTTTTGTTTATCTCGTTCGCCAGCTAAAATTGCTCTAATAATCGAGAGACCACTTTTACCATGAACCTGACTTAAGACCTCAGACAACCGAATGTTCATTTGAGTTAAAGCTTTCTGCATATGATTTACATGCGTAGCAGCGCGCCCAATATGATCTTCTCGCATTCTTTGATATACTTTGAGTGTTTGAATTTGACCAACTGTCACATGGCATCGGTTCAATAATCCATAGCTATGAAGTTGTTGGATCCATTGAGCATCTTTGACATCGGTCTTTCGTCCAGGTACCTGCTTTGTTTGACGTGCATCTATCAGGTATACCTCGATTCCGGCTGCTTGGATCATCTCATATAAAATCACCCAGTATACCCCCGTTGCCTCCATAGCCACACTCGTTATGCCCAATGACTTTAACCTCTTTACTAACTCCCTGAAATCAGTCGTAAATGTTTCGTAGCTAATCACCTCCTTGCCATCTGGAGACATGAAAACTTTCGCGGAGCCTACGTCTATTCCCGCGCATTGACGATTAATCTTTTCCATAATGCTTTGATTTAGGTTTTAAAATAGGATGTGCCTAGCAGAACTACTACCTAAAAAAGGAAAGACTACCTAAACGGGCAAATACCTTGAAGTATCGCACCAAACTCCTTTCGTCCAACTGCTAGAACCAAACTCAGCCACAGGCAGCAATGCACTAATCCGAATCACGGCTAAACTGCACATCAACATTAAATCTAGTGAACACTGATGAAAAGCCCTATATCTGTCATTTATCTCCCTTCATTTTTGGAAAAAATGTTTAAACTCAGCCTGACTTTGTATGGTTTATGGCCATGCATTAGGTCGTT
Source organism: Saprospiraceae bacterium (assembly GCA_013001595.1). Lineage (GTDB taxonomy): Bacteria > Bacteroidota > Bacteroidia > Chitinophagales > Saprospiraceae > JABDMH01. Next base: position 6,215 of record JABDMH010000149.1, read on the forward strand.
TAAGTAAACGGATGAACGGGCCTACACCAAGAATTCAAGTATTGTATATTCCAAAAAGTACGGTTCAAAAATATGCGATCATTTAGTGAGGCTGAAAGCCTCAACTTCCAATAACCAGGGACATTGTCCCTGGTTATTGATGCCGTGATTCGTCAGTCTGAAGGACTGAACCGTCAATCCATCAGAATTGGATTAAGATGAATCTGTCATAGGTATTGAAAAGTAGAGGATTGAAGGGTAAGTCATCCTTTTTGTGTCAATGGGATGACTTTGTAAACAATAATCACATGATCACCCTCAGCGGAACGAAGTGCAGCCGAAGGGCGATTGCTAGATGCTATGGCAGGACAAGTTCTCCACCACTAAGATCGGCTACTTGATTTTGCATCTGATAGTACTCAAAAAACTGTGGCACTACCTTGGCGGCATAGGGAGTAGGCGCATTAAATAATACACAGATGGCAATGTTTTCTTCTCGATCAATTGCTATCTCACTGCGGTAGTGATTGACGTAACCACCATGATAAATAAAGTCATGGCCTTCGTAATCAAAAACCCGCCAACCCAATCCATAAGCACATCCATCGATCCCACGCCATCTGTTATGTCTTCTGCTATTAGACTTTACCAGTGGTGAAAAAACTTGATCTAATGTTTTATCTGAGATGATATCTGGCCTATTGCCTAGGGTTAGACTTAACCACTGGGTCATATCAGCAATAGACGCATTTATTCCTCCAGCCGATACTGTGTTGTAATACTTCTTGCTGATTTTCTTAGGGACATAGTCTTTCTTCCGGCCGCTGTACCAATGAGGAAGAGCCACATTATTATGGGTGGTAATGGCTGTATAGCTGCAAGAAGCGTCTCTCATACCTACAGGTCTGAAAATCTCTGTCTCTAGAATTTCTGAAAAAGGCTGACCTGTTTTTACCCTAACCACCTCTTCAATAAGTGAGAAAGCCGCATTTTGATATGCAAAATGTTTGCCTTCTCGACCATACACTGGCAGATCCCTAAAAAACGGAATGGTTTGCTCAATGGATAATCCGCTTTCAACAAGATTGGTATAGGCATGGCGTACCAATCCACTGCTGTGAGAAAGCAGGTGCTGCACTGTAATTCGTTTGGCTTGGCGACGATTTCGTAAACTGAATTCGGGAATACTCCTGTGAATTTTATCGTCCCAATCCATACATCCCTCTTCTACCATCTTTCCGACTAATATTCCAGTGAATCCTTTGGATAAACTAGCTATCCTAAAGACAGAGTGAATATCGATGGGATCCATCGTCTTTTTGTTCTTGTAGCCATATCCTTTCTGCAGCAGAATGCTGCTATCTTGAATAATCACCACAGCAGCTCCGGGTAGTTTCAGTTTCTTCAATTGTTGGGAGAAGTCTTCATCGAATTGCAGAATGTAGCCAGGTACCTTTTCTACCACCGTCAGAGGAGTGCCGGTAGGGTAGTTTTGACGGGTAAGAGGACGATCCACAATACAAGCGATCATGAGCCATGACCCAATGAAAAATAGTACGATTAATCGATACATTAGTGCGTTACAAATTGTGCGCTCGATCTAGTAATGACTATGGCAGTATGTTTATTGCCGACGATGGGCTCTATTTCAAGGTCTAATGCCTTGCAGACTGGGCTTCCCTCCTTTGATAGGATCACCACTACTGCATCAATTATCTTGCCAAGGCTATATTCACTGCATTAATATAAGTATTTAATTAATATGTTTCGGCCATGGGTGGGTTTGGTGAAGTCACATCTCCCATACAATATGCTTTGCTCATGAATTCAAGTCCAGGTAATATTCGAATAATCTCTTAAGATATTGCTCCACACGAAAAAGGAGGAAATCACCTGCCGCCCACCATCTTTAGGTTGCATCCACATCATTTGCCACTAGTACACATCTCGATGATCAGAAAGTCTCATCAGTCACGTTATATATTTCATAGGTTGAAAATAATTTATACGTCTAGGCAACGAAATGTCGTGATAAGCTATCTTACTGATATTCGGTGGTCACAAGACTGACCTATTCTTACCGAATGAATTACATGTGGACACATCAGACACTTTTAAGGATTTTAAAATGTTGTTCATATGCGATACATATACCTTCCCTTATATCTACTATTATCATTGAGTGCATCGGGCCAAGATGTACCGAATTATTTAGGAGGCTCTTCCTTTGATCAAATCGTTGTTACCACCAGTTCAGATTATCAAAGAGATGGATGGGCTGAAATGGCTTCGGGTATGAAGACCATATCTGGGGAAGGCTTGGATGCTCCAGTAATGGAAGCCTCCAGGTTTTTAGCGCAAGCTGCCTTAGGCGCTGACATGGACGAAATTCAAAAAGTACAGGAGATGGGGATAGATGCCTGGGTCGAGGAGCAATTTGTCATGGAGCCTAGTTCTTACATAGGCATTTTAGAAGATTTGTTCTCTGATATTTACGATGCCTATTTAGCCGAAGGTGGTGATTCAAAAGATTTTCGATGTCGTCCCAAATGGTATCATACCAACTATGCCTGGTGGGAGATGGTGGTGACTGGAGAGGATTTGTTGCGCCAGCGTATTGCACTGGCACTCAGCGAAATATTGGTCATTTCTAAGGAAAAGTCGGATTTGGAAAATTATGGCTATGCTGTGGCGAGTTATTATGATGTGCTTATCAAGCACGCTTTTGGAAACTACAAGGATCTTTTACTAGATGTTACGCTGCATCCAGCAATGGGCAATTACCTAAGCCATCTAAATAATCCGAAAGCGAATCCCGAGGAATTCGTTTTTCCAGACGAGAATTACGGCCGGGAGTTCATGCAGTTATTCTCGGTCGGTATTCATGAACTTAATCAGGATGGAACCCTTAAGACAGATGGAAACGGCGAACCCATACCCACTTATTCTGATGCGGACATCGCTGGAATTTCGGCAGTCTTTACTGGTTTGGGTGCAGGTAAGATCAGTGATTGCTGGGAAGATGGAGCCTTGAAATTCGGTCTTGGCATTCGAAAAATTGATATGACTGTACCGATGATTATGTACCCCGAATATCATGAGGCAGGAGTGAAAAAAATCATTGGTGGATACGAGATTGCGGCAGGTCAGGATGGTATTCAAGATATCCAAGCAGCCATCACCCATGTATTTAATCATCCCAACGTTGGGCCCTTCCTGGCCAAGCGATTAATCCAACAATTGGTAAAATCTAATCCTACACCGGCGTACGTTAGAAGGGTCGCAGAAGTTTTTGCCGATAATGGAAATGGGATACGTGGAGACATGCAAGCCATCATCAAAGCAATTTTATTGGACGATGAAGCCAGGTCTTGTGCTGCTCTACAAGACGAGCGCAGCGGCAAGTTGCGGTCGCCTATCCTACGCTATACTCACTTGGTGCGCGCTATGGATAAATTTAGTCCGAGTGGTAAATATTGGAATACGGGAAATGATTTTCTCGAAGCCACCCATCAGCACCCATTGCACGCTCCATCTGTCTTCAATTTTTATCAGCCGGGATTTCAACCGAATGGAGCACTTATGGAAGTAGAATTGGTGGCTCCAGAGTTTCAACTACTTAATTCAGTGACCGGTATAACCTATTTCGACGTCGTCAATAAATGGATTATGAAGGAGGAACTCTTAAGGCATCGGGAGACGGGCAGCAACCGTGAGGTGTACTTAGACATCTACAACCTGATGGGAGGTGCCCGAGATCCGGAGGTACTCATAAATGAATTAGATATCCTCTTGACCCATGGACAATTGTCAGAGGATGCCAGAGCGATTCTTCGGGAAGAACTTTGGAACTATGAGGGTAGAGGAATTGATCTGCTAGTCGATCGTACACATTTAGCCCTGTACTTTTTACTTATTAGTCCTGACTACACCATTTTTAAATAAGAAGCCATGACCAAACTAATAAAAGACATTTCACGGCGGAGATTTATTAATCATGCCTCCGCTGCCACTTTTGGACTTACGACAGCCTCCTCCTCACTATTTCGATTAAATACGTTAAAAGCAGCTGCTCGCAATAATTTTGATGCGGGCGATGATTATAAAGCGCTGGTGTGTCTCTTCCAGGCTGGCGGGAATGATTCTTTCAATATGCTGATGCCCAGATCTGGTGAATTGTATAATACCTATCAAGGCATTCGCACTAATTTGGCAATTGATGCCGAAGAAATGTTGGCCATAGATGCTACACCATCCGGACAAGATTTTGGAATCCATAGCCGTATGCAAGGGGTGCAGCAATTATTTAATTCGGGAAAATTAAGTTTTATAGCTAATGTTGGAACTTTGGTGACTCCGGTAGACAAGGCACAGTATGAAAATAAAAGTGTCCCATTACCGCTGGGACTTTTTTCCCATTCTGATCAAATAGCACAGTGGCAGACCGCACAGCCGAATGTGCGGGCATCGCACGGTTGGGGCGGCAGGTTGGCAGAGATGTTTCAAGCCATGAACAGCAGTGCAGATATATCCATGAACATTACTTTATCTGGGACCAATGTTTTTCAATTTGGGGATAATGTGGTGGAATATTCTGTGGGTCCTTCAGGAGAAGGATATGGTATTCGTGGTTATCAAGGTAAGTCCAATCTCGACCAAGCCCGTACTCGCCTCATCGATGCTGTCTTGCAGCATAGCTATTCAGATCGCTATCAGAAAACCTATGCTGATATTATCAAAAATTCAATAGAGGCGCAAGAGTCTTTCCAAACTTCCATAGAAGAAGTTGCAGATTTTCAAACGGAATTCTCCAACAGTAGACTATCGCGAAGTTTCGAAATGATTGCCCGAATTATAGCTGCCAGAGAAGAGCTTGGTTTCAAGAGGCAGATCTTTTTCGTACAGATTGGCGGTTGGGACCATCATGATCGATTACTTCAACGTCATGCCGGTATGCTAGGCGACGTAAGCAGTGCTTTAACTTCTTTTGCCGGTGCGCTTGAGGAGCTGAATGTATTTGATTGTGTCACTACCTTCAGCATGTCAGAATTCGGCCGCACCCTAACATCCAATGGAGATGGCACGGATCATGCCTGGGGTGGTCACGTTATGGCAATGGGCGGTATGGTCAACGGAGGTCAAGTCTTTGGTAACTTTCCTGACCTGGGCATCGGTTCAGCTCTAGATATAGGACGAGGACGGATCATACCCACCCTTTCTAACGACGAGTATTTTGCCGAATTGGCATTGTGGTTTGGTGTAGCACCAAGTGAACTGCCGACTATTTTGCCCAACGTGGGAAATTTTTATTCCTCAGGAAGTGCGGCTCCCATAGGATTCTTAAAATATTAATTCGGCCCTTTCACCATTCAATATTTAATTATGCAAAATCAAATACTCTCCTTAATTGTCATTGTAGTGGTTCAAACTAGCGTGGTTGCGCAGTGCTTTCTCGATAGGCACAGTACAAATTGGTATGATGGCTGGTTGTCTTGTGAAGAACGAGAAAATCCGAATCCAGAAAGGGGCGCTTCCCACTGGATACTTTATAATTTCGGAAAAGCCGCATCACTCGGTGAATTACAGATTTGGAATACCAACGACCCTCAAAATTTATCCAGCGGCATTAGGCAAGCTTCCCTCGATTATTCAATGGATGGTTTCAGCTGGAAAACCTGGGGTGATTTTACCGTACCTGAAGCTGAGGGACTTGCGATCTATGAAGGAGTGGATGGTCCAGATCTGGCTGGTATTCAGGCACAGTATATTTTAATTAATGCCGATGAAAACCATGGTGGAGATTGCTTTGGATTTGGTGAAATAAGATTTCACTTAACAGATGAGCAGGTTGCCGAAGAGACGACCAATAATATGCAAGAAGCATACTGTCTAGCTGCTCAGGTCCACCCAAACCCTTTTGAAAGTAGTCCGACCCTATCTGTACAATCCAATTGCGAATCGCGTGCAACCTATAGAATCCACGATGCCATGGGTAAATTAATAGTTGCAGAGGATGTCCCTGCAGAAATATCCAACTGGCAGAATCAGATACCAACGAAATCCTGGGTACCCGGTATTTATTTCTTGAATATTTACTATGGTCGTCAAAAACAAGTGCTAAAACTGGTGAAGATGTGAGTAGAAAAGGGTACAATGGTTAAAAAGGGTAAAATGGTTAAAAGGGTAAAATGGTGGAAGAGGTTGGGTTTATCCATCGAGAGAGCAGCATCCCTTTACCACGACATTGCGCTGATTGTCGAAATAGGTAGAGGCGGATATTTTCCACCGGGCTAGAGGGAATAAAAAGGCAAAAAGGTTAAAAAAGGTGAAAAGGGTTGCGTCCTAACACCCGTGATAGAGCACCATCCCTTTGCTGCGGCAGAATTGCACCGCACCTATATCCTGTAAATCTCTTTCCTCACCAGCGTCATTAGATCCATGTGCCGCTCTTCTTGCATAAGTTTCCGATATTTTTTTCTATCCAGAGATTCTACCAGATTCCAGATGGCTAGATTCATTTCGATATGCTGGGTGAAAAAGCCAATCATATCAAATATTCTCGGAGAGGCATCGGCAGTGAAGTATTTATTGTATCCATATTCTTTGGCGTAGAAAAGAAACTCCACGGTATGTAAGAAATTTCGGGATGCACCGATCAGGTCCCAATCAAAATTCCAGTCATTGTCATTGGTATGCAAGTAGTAGTCGATACCTCCTGCTTCGCATAAGGCCAGTACCTGTGCCGGATTTTCTTTGGCCAGAAGTGAGTGTCCGAAATCAATAGTTACACCTGTGGCCGAATTTCCTACCTCTTTCAAGAGCAATATGGTTTTTGCACAATTATCAAGCTGGCAATGGACCCTTGTCTCGTTTATTTTGTACTCCAGAAATAGTGGAATTTCAGGAAGATAATCTGCAGCTTCAGCAACGGCTTCAATCATGTTGCGCCAAGCTTTTTCATAATCAACCTGGAATAGATTGTCATAGCCATCGGAAAGTGGACAGCAGGTGACCAGTGGGGCACCTACCTCTTTGGCGTAGTCCTTTGCTTCCTTAATAACCTGGATGGCTCCTTTGCGCAGTGGTTCCTCAGGCCGGGAGAGTGCTCCAGCCACCCATTTAGTTTCTTTCTTAATATTTGCATTTACAGCAGCAAATTCCAATGCACGGGACTCCACCAGATGCTTCGTTTCTTCCACATCACCAGTTTCGTAGGGGTAGACAATTTCGATGCCTCCTACTCCTTTGATTTGCTTTACCAGATCTAGGCGCTCGGGCAGCGTGGTGGTTTCTTGGTAGACCGAAAATCGATCTTGGGTTCTGCTCAGGAAGGATGTTATGATACTCTGTTTCATGAATGGTCTAATTTTTTATTTATCAGTAATGACGGTATGTCGCACAATAGATGGATCAGAAAACTGATCGAGTGTATCCCGGACCGTAGTTGAAAAAGAGTACATGACGGCACCAGATGGTCCAGCTTGAAACCAGTGTTTGGTATCAGCAGGTAAAATCAGTTGATCTCCTGGTTTCAGCTCAACTTCATATCGCATCGTGTAGCAGTGTTCCTTACCTTCCACAATGAAGCCTTTCTTCATGGTGTCTTTTCCGGGTATGTAAAAGTAGAGATCGCCACTGATTGCACGGATTACCTCTTCTTTTCCGCGATCGTTACCTACCGTAGGATGCCAATGTTCGGGCTCGGTCTGATAGGGTAGGAGTACTAAGATTTTTCCTGCTATTCGCTCTGTTTCAAACATAGTCAGGATGATGATTCCTTCTTTTTTGAGGTTGCTCAATCCAAAATCTGCGGCTGTAATTTTCTGCCTATCCGCCTCCGTCAGCTCCAGGCCGGCGTGTTCGATCATCTGTTGACCTTGGGCACAAACTTCTTCTAATTCAGATCTACTTATCATGCTTTTTTATACTGTTAGTTGCACTGGTTTATTAGGTTTTATGGCGAGCCAGATGATGATGGCGATGCCATTTAGGGTCGCGGCCAGGTAAAAGAACGGTACATCTGATCCTGTCATGGCCAGCATATAGGGAAAGGCCAAGGCAGTAAAAAAAGAGCCAAGATTACCCGCCATATTCATGGTCCCGCTCACTGTACCCGAATGTTCTTTTCCGACATCCACACATGCGGACCAAGATGGACTAAGTGTCATATCTGCACCAAATACAGCGATTGAAATGAAAATGATCGCACTAGTGACCTCCGACATATAGACACTGGCAATAATGCCTATTGAAGCTAGGGTAAAGCCGATTATTGCGGGTAATTTTCGCGACAATTCCCATTGTCCCCGCTTATAAATGTAATCTACCATCCAACCCGCAAACCAGTTTCCCAGCGCACCACAAATTAGTGGGGCAGAAGCGTAAAAACCGGTTTCTAGCATATCAAGATTGTACTTGGCCTTTAAGTGTGGAAATAGCCAGGTGAGACAAAAGAAAAAGGTAAAATTGCTACTGAAATATTGCGCCATGAGTTGCCACATGGTCTTTGAAGCAAACATCCTTTGTAGTGAGATTGGCTTCTTCTCCGTAGTGTTTGGAGGTTGAATATGGTCTGAAATGAAAGTCAATTCTTCCGGAGAGATGGAGCTATGATCTTTTGGTGCATCCCGGAACCACCAATACCAAACCACTGCCCAAAATATGCCAATGATGCCTAAAACGACAAAGCTCATTCGCCAACTGGTAAGATCAATAAGCCAGGCAACTACCGGCAAGGCAATGGCTGCACCAATTCGTCCGCCAGAAAAATTGATGCCGTTGACCAGACCTCTTTCCCGCAAGGGTATCCAACTGAAAATGGCTCTTGCCATACTGGGAAATGCGCCGGCCTCACCCACTCCAAAGAGGAAACGAACGATTAGTAAGGAAAAGAAGTGATAGACTGCACCGGTCAGTGCTGTAAAAATGGACCAAAGGCTGACTACTGTAGTCAGGATCCTCCTGGGACCATACTTGTCGGCCAGATATCCCGATGGAGTCTGAAAGAGTGCATAACCCAATGCAAAAATGGAAAGCACCCAACCCATTTGTTTATCTGATAGGGCAAGATCTGCTGCCACCGGGTCTTTGGCCACTGAGATGAGAATCCGGTCAAAGAGCACGATCATCGACAATATGAAAGTGCCCACCACCATTTGGTACCTAACAGGAAAAAACGACCCCCGATTCATACCTGGACTAACTGATAGAGACTAATAACGACAGGAGAAGCAATCACCATTTTCCTCAAGGCTGGTTTAGGTCAGTAAGGTACTGAAAATGGCATTGCGACCATGGTCTCTTCAATATCACTGCTCTAACCTGTCGTGCTGATCGTCAGGATGTCAGCGTTTGCTAGGCTTTTCTAATAGACATCTACTTCAAAAGCAGGCTTGAACCAGGTCGCACATTGAAAGACGATTGTAGATCTGATTCGCTGGCGTCAAATGTCAGGTCTGCTTCTCCGGTGAGTGTGGCATCGCTGGTTATTAATTGAGAGGCTATGTAATATTTATGGCCATACTGCTGACCACCGACATGTACTGAAGTGGGTAGACTAAGGGCACTATCTTCATAAGAACCAAGATCACAGGTCCCGGAGCGATTGGCCAGCCGCTGGTCAGTAGGGGGGCACCCTAAGCCGGCATTAACGGCAGGGCTGCCTGCACTGATGCCCAAGGTCTGGGTTGGACCACCCCGGTATGCAAGCGGAAAAACAAGTGCGGCATCAAGAAATTGAGAGGTGGCGGTAGCTTTCGTATCCTCAGTGCCATTGGGTCTAAACTGCGGCCACTGAATATTGCCACCCAGATCGTTGTCCATCTGACGATTTACATTCAATCCCACCCAGGGATTGCCATTGGAGTGCTTGTTGTCAAAGAGGATGTTGTTTTGCCAAGTTATGGGAGCTACTGGACTTCCGAAAAAGCCACCTCCGAATAGGCCTGCATAATTTCGGGCAAATGTATTGCTTCGGATCAACCAGTGCCCAAGATTGTCAGAAACGGTTGAAACAATGGCTCCTCCTCCCAACCCATGATCTATGCTAGACGTACTATCTCTGTAAAATGTACAGTTTTCGATGATACCCTGGCCTACAATTAGTGACCATATACCACCACCTTGGCGTAGGCAGTAATTGCCATGAAATGTACTTCTTGTGACTTCAAATTGCAATTCGCCATATCCGCTGGCAAAATCATCAACTACATGAAATATCGCACCACCACTGCCAGTACTAATACTTCTTAGATAATTTCCTTCAAAATAGCACTGATCGATTTCTAATTTGGCCCCAACATTGTCGGAAAATACGGTATTGGAAGCTCCACCTTGAGTCTCCGCATGATTTTCAATAAACTCGGTACCACATACCTGGAATAATTTATTAGCGGCAGCGATCTCTACTCCATCGAGATTAATGGCACCTCCATGTCCACGCAGGCCTCCAGACGTACCTAGGGCAGCATTTCTGAAAAATAAGCAGTTGGCAATAATGATGTCACTTCCCAGGCCACCAATGGCACCTCCATTGCTGGCCGAATTGTATTCAAAAGTGCAATTGGAAAAACGTCCTTCTTGCTCGCCAAAAACATAGACGGCACCTCCTGCAATATCTGATCCATTCGTGCTGGTTACGGTGTTGGAATTGAATTGACAATCGATGGCTTTTAGAACTCCACCACCCCTGGAAAGAATAGCTCCTCCACATTGGTTCGTAAAGTGGCCTGATGGTCCAGGAGCCTTACCATTTCGCAGTGTAATGCGCTGAATCGTAAAATCAATATTTTGCGCTTTGTCAATAATCCTGGTAGTATTGTTCCCATCGAGGATAACCAGACCAGCACCATCCAGGATGGTCGTGTTGGTGACCAGCAACGGTGAAGTAAGCATTAGGGCAAGAGAGTCTGGACCGCAGTTGCACAAGATTTCACCACCAGTGTTTAAGGCACTCTGCAAGGCAATCTGAGTGCAGCTTTGTGGGGTACCATTGCCAAAGACTTGCGGACTATTCAGAATTATGGGCGCTTCCAAAGCGGGACAATTGGGTTGACCACTAGCAACAAGCCCAACCAGCAATGTCCAGATTAGAAAAAAATATTTGATCAAGAGTGATGTAGGGGAGCGAAGTGTGAAGATCATTATCTCGATGAGTTCTACCATGAGGTCATACAAAAACTGCTCCAAGTAAGAGGTGCCAACCAGAGGCATCGCACATGTTTTGGATAGATGTGCCGATTGTCGAATCAATCGAATTCAAGTAAAATTATTAGTAGTCATTCGTGATTTTAACGCATGATTGCTGATCAACTTGCCCATGCCATGGGTGGTAGGAATTCAATATTCTTATCTGTAGCCATATTACTGACTTTTGTTAATCAACTTGCTACATTATCTTGGCTCACCAAATTTTGCGCTCGAGTAACTAAATTCGTTTTGCCCACGCTATAAATCATTTTGAGAGATGACGCAGATTAGAGTACTGGTAGTGGAAGATGAACCACTTATTGCTGAAGACATCAAAGAAACATTAGATAACATGGATTTCGGAGTATCGGGGGTTGCTTATGACAGTCGCACTGCATTAGAAGAGCTTTCTAGAAATACTCCGGACCTTGTGCTGCTAGATGTAAATCTAGGCAGTGAAATGGATGGCATTGACATTGCTCAAGTGATCAACCGCGAGTATAAGATTCCGTTTGTCTTCCTGACTTCCTATGCGGATAAATCTACGGTGGATCGTGCCAAACACACCCGCCCTATGGGCTATGTCGTCAAGCCGTTTGACGAAAAGGACCTCTTTACTACTTTGGAAATTGCGCTCTATAACTTTTCTATGACCCAACCTAGGGTTGACCTCAGCCTTGCACGAATCAACAAGTTGCTAGTGGGTAATCTGACACAAAAGGAATTTGAGATTCTCAGTTCGATTTTCGACGGAAAAACCAATCGTCAGATGGCTGAGGAGCATTTTGTGTCTGTCAATACCATAAAAACCCACATAAAAAACGTGTACGATAAACTCGATGTGCACACCAGGACACAGGCCATAGCAAAGCTCCGTGAGATGGCCTGATTACTTCAGCCTACTTGGGGTGCTGGGTAGCAACGGACATATGGTCATTGGGTCAGAAAGCCTAATTTTCTGTGTAATAGTTCGTGTTCAACGACGGAAATTCAAGACAAAACCGGCTGAAATCACCCCAAAGGGTGATATTAAGTAGCTTGATTACCTACATTTTTGCGTTTAGGAAGGTAGTAGAGCTATGAATATACGGTTGCATACCAGGAAATTGATTGATGTCAGCCAATTCCTTTGGCAAGGACTGTACGGTCTGTTGATCATATGGTGTCTTCCGCTATTGTCCCAGAATCCTGCAGTAAGTGAACTATCTCAGCATAGACAACTGGTCCTGGCACTTAGTCTAGCCGAAGACGATAGTCAAAGGGTCAATCTTTACAATGAGATGGCACAACTTTTTCTCTATGATTCGGTGATGCTGGCTAGAAATTATGCCAAGAAAGCATTGGATTTGTCAAAGCAAATACCGCATGTGCTCGGAACGGCGGAAGCATTAAATAATCTGGCCACATCACATGAGATTGCGGGATCATTTGATCAGGCTCTCACCTTGTACGAAGCTGCCTTTGATCATGCCCAAGGTGAGCAGGCATATCGGATGGCATCGGATGTCATAGTAAATATGGCAGTGGCCTGCTATTATCAAAATGACAACGCTCAGGCCATAGCACAATACAAGAAAGCCCTGGAGCATGCGGAGGAGTTTGATATTGTGCAGGACGTCTCTTACATCTATGCTGATCTGGCAGCTATTTACCAGGAGTTGGGAGAATTTAAAAAGGCAACATCCATCTACAAATTGGCGCTAGTGAGTGCACAGCAAAGTCAAGATGATTTGGGCACAGCCCAGCTGATGGAAAATCTGGGATTCCTATATAGCTTGGGGCCAGAGAAGGATACGGCCTGTGCATATCTACAAGAAGCCATGCAAAACTATGGACGATTGGGTATGGAGGCCGAAGTAATACAGGTGGAGCTATCCATCTGTCAGGTGTATTTGGAAATGGGGTGGTATGATCAAGCTGATCAATTGGCTAGCAAACTCGTGAATGGCGAGATGAGCTCTTTGCCTGCCGTGCATCAATCAAGAGCAAGACTGATCTTGGCTACCATTCGCAACAATCAAGAGCGCTATGATGAGGCCATAGCACTGCTAAATGAGGGCTTCGATTTGGTGCGCAATATGGATGAAGAAGGTATTATAGCAGATTACATGCAGCAGTTTGCACAGGTCTACGAGCGGAGACATCAGTATGAAAGGGCCTTCGAATATATGAACCGTAGATTGTCGCTAATGGACACGCTAAATAGAATGGAACGGCTTGATCTGGAAAGGGAAATCAGGGCCCAATTTACCCTGCGAGAGCAAGAGTCGGCCATGAAGATGGAAATGGCGAGGGAGCAGCAGGAATTAAGAGAGAAACAATGGTTACTGGCTCTTCTAATAATATCCTTCATATTAGTTGGCGTCCTCTCGGTATTTGCCATCTCCAAAATGCGGTCCAACCGTACCCTAAAAGAGAAAAATCAAATCATAGATCAAAGCTTAAAAGATAAGGAGCTGCTGATTAGAGAGATTCAGCACCGAGTTAAGAACAATCTACAGATCATCTCTTCGCTACTTAAGCTCCAAGTGAGATCTACCAATGATGACGAAGCCAAATCTGCCTTACGAAAGGGGCAAGAACGCATCGATTCCATCGCCCTTATTTATAAAAATCTATACCAGTCGGATAAAATAACCGGGGTACAGACAAAGCAATATATTGAACAGTTGAGTCGATCTCTCCTACGTTCGCTACCTTTGATTAGCCTTACTACTGATGTGGAAGACTTGATTCTAGACGTCGACGTATTGGTCCCGATTGGCCTGATTGTCAATGAACTGATTAGCAATGCCATTCAGTATGGATTTGCCGATGATGAGATGGGACACATTATGATCTCACTCAAACGAGATGGCAACGATATTGCATTGATTGTCGAAGATGATGGCATCGGCCTGAGTCAGATGGAAATGGAACATCGGAATAAGTCTGGTTTTAAACTGATTCGGGCCTACCTGCAAAAGTTAAATGGAACGATCCATATTCGATCTTCTCAAGGAACAATTGTTCACTGTCAGTTTAAGGCGGTTGCCGATCTGGCAGCCTAAGGCCCCTCAGAATCCATCCAAATCAACTCTTTTCATTATACTTCATCCTATAGATTACATATCAAGATGAAAATGCCTGTGAAAAATTTCGCAGAGTAAGTAGTTCATTGCGAATATACTTATGTATGGGTAGCATTCCGAATATGAAATTTGACCCGTATGAACTGTTTTCATGGCCTGCTTTTTGATCTGTCGGCGAGGTAGCGATACTGCTTTATCATAATGCTTCACAGTAGAAATGGCAAACAATTTTCATGGATGGTTTCAGGCTTGATAAGGTAAATGAAATAATTGGCAGGCTTTAGCTTGTGGATTAAGAAGGCTTTTGCAAATGAACCTACTGCACACTACCATACTTGGTCTATTCTTTCTTTGGGGAAGTCTCATGAATTCATTATTCGCGCAAAATGATGATTTGCTAAATGCCATCGGGATAGACCTAGAAACAATGGTGGATGACTATGTTTCCGAAACGTTTCTTGCCTCACAGTTTTCTCAAGACGTATCTGATTTACCCGGTCTGTTCTGTCCTTCAGAATCAGACTCAGGTCATATCCACGTTCTGGAATCGGAAAGGCTAGCAGAGATCGCATTGATCGACCGTGATCGATCACTTGAACTCCAAGGATCGTATCTCAATAATTTTGCTGGTTCGCTACTTGAAGATGATGGAATTTTCTATAAGTGGCGTTCGAATACAGGACTGGGCTGGAATCTTTTCCGAGATGGTTTGATCGCAAAAAAGCAAAGGGTAAAGCAGAAGCAGTTAGAATGGGAGGCAGAAAAGTCCATAGAAGATGAGAGAGTTAGAAAGGAGTCTTATCAAGACCTGTATGCAGGTATTTTATATGCCTTTAATCAGAAGAAGGTGGAGGTAATTGAGGATCGACTTAGAATTCTATCGCAATTATATCATGTCGTACATCGCCTTTTCTATCTCAGATTTGTGCATTGGGAGGAAGTCTTGGATGTGATGTCTAAGAAAACAGAGACTCAACTATTTCTTAAAAACTATCGCACGTATTTATCATCCGTTCAATTGGATTCAACTGTGAAGAATCAAGAATTGTTGGAGCTACCAGTATTTGACTTGGTGTATGAAAATATTGACCGACAAGGATTAGACACCTCAGCTCAGTATAATGCCATGCAGAGTAGAGTGAAGGCAGTCGAGCATCAATTTCATTGGTCGAAAGACATCTCTCTCAATGCAAATATGCGCTATAGCTACTTTCAGGGTGGTGCTGGAGCTAATTATGGTCAGCGGGATTTCGTAACTGGTGGAGTGACCTTTGCCATGCCCCTGTCTTTTCGAAAGCAGGAAAGAGAACAATACAAGAGAGCAAAGGTAGACAGAATTAAGGCTGATTATCAGCAGTACTATGATGGAGTAAATAACGAAGTACTGAACAAGTACTATGAATTTCAATATGCACTCAAACAGTATGTCAATTTTTACTACAAAAAAGAGCGACTTGGTGTATGGATCAAGAGAGCAATCAGAAAGAGAAACCTATCGGACCCCGACTATAGTCCCAAGATGGTCGTGGATAAACTGGACGAACTATTTAGTGTTGATCTTGAGCTTTTAGATATCCAGCAGAAAATGTATTTGCATGCACTGAAAATATTTCAATCCATAAATGCCGATGATATTTTACCGTTGATTGAGATCAAAGATTATAATCTATTTAATAATCAATTTGCAGGTGACCGCATCATTTTATGTCCCCATAAGGACTTTGAAAATTTGGAACTAAATTATCTGGTTGAGCTCCTTCGATACAATGACATCAAAGAGGTGATGATCGAAACAAATGGAGATCTAGATCTCTACCTTAAATATGCCGAACTCCTAGATTATTTACAGAGCGAGCAAATGAGTGTTCGGTTGTCGTTTTCATTATCTGACAGCTCTTCAACTGATTTGTCCTCATTACAGGTTGCTTGGTCAATGGCACTTACACCTCTATTGCATGTGGATCTTACTTCGATACGGTCTTCCGATCTCGAGCCAATACTATCCGGTATATCACAGTTGATTGAAGCCGATCAAAGGACACTGGATGTGTCGATTTCTCTTCCTGCACATTATATATCAGGCGCTGTCGAAAACTTGCGCAACTTTACCAGTATAAACCTCTTGCCAGAAATAGCCGGGGCAGCTAGTGCTGTGACATCTGCACTCACCATCCTGAAGGAAAAAGGCATAACTAATCTTAGACCAATTATTGATCCATCTGCTTCTCGTACACGATTTGAAATGGACACGTATGTCGAAGAGTTATTGGAGCATTTGGGAATCCAGCAAGTATGTATTGCCAATGTAGGCGGCCTACTGAACCTTGAAGCTAAAACCATAAGTTGGCATGAAGAGCGCGGATTTTAAAAGGAGCACCAGCAAGATTCGGGTTTTAGAGGAGGTAAGACCGGTTAAAAGGAAAATTAATTGGGATCGGACAATCTATTTGACGGCCCTTCTAATTGTTTTGGGAATCGTGCTCTTTGTAGCTGGAAGATCGAATTTCTTTATTCGAGGTGAGGGTCAAGTACTTTTTAAAAAGTTAGAAATTCAATTTACCCAGGATGTGCAGATTATTGAATTTATAAAGTCGGAGGGAGACTCCGTATCGGTTGGTGATACCTTGTTTCGCTATTACGATGAAAATTCTGTGAATCAATTGGTAAGCAAAGTTACCGGTAATCCAATCAAAATTATTTCCAGTGATAACCTCGACTGGATCGTTCGAGAACGCATTACTACCGAAAAGCGAATCGAGTTAGCGAAAATTCAAATAGACGAACAAGAACGTTTGATTAATATGACCAAGGGTGAGAAGAAAAGAGTGGAGAAGGAAGTCTATTTAGATGTGTATCCGGCAGCAAAGTTGGACAAATATACAACTCGTTTGATTGACTACGCTTCTAACATAGAAAGTGCCAAGGAGGAAATTCTTTTCTATAAGAAGTATCTGAATCATCTGGTATTACAAGAAAAACTGGAACGATCAAAAATCCATCAGCAGAATGCCATAGCAAATAATATTCAACCTGTCATTTTACATGCTTATGTTTCACCTGTTAAAGGTACGATCACACAGATCAGAAAAGAAAACTATGAGGTCGCTCTGGAATCTGATGTGATCATGTCCATTCACAAGCCGACTAATCTGTACATTAAGGCCTTTTATGATCAAGAAGATGTGAAGCATTTGCATCAAGGAGATGTGGTCGATGTCAGATTTCCTGATGGAACAGAGAGCTACGGAATACTTCAGAGGTTTTACTCGGCAACTTACCAACTACCGGATGAATTTCAGAAGAAATATGAACCCACAACACGTAGCATTGCAGCAGACATCACACCCATTGATGGTATGGAGCTACAAAAATGGAAGCCTTTCTATAAACTGAATGTTCAAGTGTCTAAACCACTTTATTAGTGAGCACTTATTGCCAAATGGAAGCCATTCTGATTGGTATGCTTTTCATTGTTGGTGCACAGCAGTGGAATGTCGAAGACGTCTTAAGGTATTTGGCCAAATGGGAGGCTAAAATTTGGCAATATTTGGCCCCGCTGACTTGGCAAGGAAGCAATATTTGCAATATTCCTGAGGGGTACCTGTAAATACAGTACTTTAAACATGTTGGTACGGTAATTGAACTATCGATTCTAGTTGGAAATGAAAGCTCATTCTCTATTACATCGAAGTGTTTTGGATGCATCGGCTGACGCCGGACATAATGCCTTGGTTGAAATCAGGGTAGATGGAGATTGTTTTGTATACATATATGATTTCTATTTGGGTATGCTGGACCGATTAGCTCAATATGATGGAATTATCATAGAAACCACCAAATCAATATTTACAAGACACGCGGTTTGGCGTATTCGGAGCTATTTTGAGCATAATCTATTCTTGTTGCCACTGTTTCTTCGTCGCAGTTCTCGGATCCTTGATGCTAGCCTGGGTGCCATGACTGATGGATATGTATCCACTGAAGAGTCTCTCTTTGAGGTGGTCTCGATTACTCGAAGTATTCAGGAAAATAGAGAAAAGATTAGGTTGCCGGAGATGGCCGATATCGATGCTCAGGTAATCCTCGGGCATTTAGCATATGGTGTGTCTCGAGGTCAACAAACCATCAAGCCCATCATCGATAGAGATTGCCGTATGGGATATTTGTATCCAATCATATCGGCCATTGAAGCAAATGGAAGGATTAGAAGTTCAGTGGTAGAATTGCTAGATGAAGCTGAAAGCTTAGGATATGTAAAAGCCCGGATGTTACAATCCACCTATGTATGTAGTTCATGCGAGGATGCTTTTCTTCAGTTTCGTGAAGTTTGTCCCGCTTGTCTCTCATCAGATATCGTTACTGAAGAAGTAGTCCATCATTTTCGTTGTGCTCATGTAGCTCCGCTCTCAGATTTTCGCCAGGAAATACAGGGTGGTCATATACTCGAATGCCCTAAGTGCAATCACGAGCTAAAGCATATCGGAGTAGATTTCGATAAGCCATCTTCAATGCATCGCTGTCGAAGTTGCAACAAGGACTTTCAAAACTACCATGTATATGCCCGATGTACCACCTGTGACCATGATCAGAATGTGGAGCATTTGATTAAGCGGGATGTCAAAGAGTATGATATAACAGACAAGGCCCTGGCAAGCTTACAGCGTGGTCTGTCTGCTAGAGAGCCAGATCAACTTGGCGAGGTCATTCCTGAAACCATGGATTGGTCACTCTTTATTAAAGCCTTGGCTTTTGAAGCGGATCGACCTGGAGCAAGCGGTCAGTTGGTCTCTATAGAGATAGAAGATTTGAAGGGGTTGATTAAACAAATTGGAAGTAAGAACAAAAATAAGCTACTGACAGAATTGATACAAGTGATTAAAGCGTCACAGGGTGCAAGGGATATGCGGAACGTTCAACTGCCCTTCCTCTATTTTACGTTACTGGATACGAGTGCGAAAGATGCAGAAGACATCGCCCAAAGGACTGTATTCTTATTAAATCATTTGCTCAAGGATAACCTGTCCATTAAGCAGGCACTGCTGACTACTGAGCTTACACCAATCACAAAAGGAGGTGTTACAGAGTTGGAAAGGAAAAAGCTTGGTGTATGACACTTTTGGAAGAGATCATAGGCTATTGGACTCATGCAGACTGGGCTAAGATTGGCCGCGTATTCTGGTACTTTTTGATCTTTGAGCTCATGAGGTATGTCATTGTCGACTATGTTGTTGTGGCCATCCATTTCCTTGATCGTTTGGTCAATCGCAAGAGGTGGGATCGCGCTAAGGAAGCCCTTCACCTTGTACAACCGCTTGTCTCTATTCTGGTGCCAGGTAAGAACGAGGGTAAGCATTTATTCAAGTTGACCAGATCATTGGCCGAGCAAACCTACCGAAACTTTGAATTGATCGTTGTAGATGATGGATCCACAGATGATACGAGAATCATTGGTCGTGACTTGGAAGCTCGTGGATTGATCGATTTGTTTATAAGTAATGACGTACGTGGTGGAAAAGCATCTGGTGCAAACATTGCCCTACGCTACGCCAAAGGGAAATATATTGTACATTTTGATGCGGACTGCTCTTTTGATCGGGATGCCATCGAAAAATCTCTCTTGCCGTTCTACTATGATGAGCGCATTGCAGCTGTGGGTGGAAATCTTGAGGTGCGTAATTCTCGAGAGAGTCTTGCCACTACATTACAGGCAATCGAATACTTAAAGGTAATCTTGGTAGGTCGCATGGTTACCTCCTACATCGGGATCTATCGCATCATTTCTGGAGCTTTTGGTACCTTTCGCACGGATGTACTCAAGAGGCTGGGTGGCTGGGATCTAGGACCCGGGTTAGATGGCGATATCACCGTCAAGATTAGAAAGCTAGGCTACCGTGTGCACTTTCAACCCACTGCTAATGGCCTGACTAGTGTGCCAAATAGTTTTAAGAAGTTAAGCAAACAGAGACTCCGTTGGGATAAATCGATCATTCGTTTTCGCCTTCGCAAGCACAAAGATGTCTTTTATCCAAATGCCAATTTTCGCATGTTAAACATGTTCTCTTCCTTTGAAAATATTGGCTACAATGTCCTCCTAAACATCAGTTGGTTTATTTATGTAGTCGATATCTTGGTGAATTTTGGACACCTCTTTATTTATATTCTACCGGCCAATATTCTCCTCTACACCGTTGCCAACTACTTACAGTTTTTTGCCATCATGCTCATTGTTAGGAAACCAGAAGAAAAGCATCGATTGTTCTTTTATTTGCCAGCGATGGTCTTTTATACTGGCTACTATTTAAGAATAGTCCGTTTGATTGCCCATACCAAAGAGTTGTTCTTCAAGGAGTCATACAAAGATCCATGGAACCCACTCAAGTCCTCTCTCAAAGCCAAGGCTCTACGCATATAGTGTGCACAGAGGCACACCACGGCTAGAGGTATCCAAAAAATGGGGAAAGAAAAAAATCACCCATTAGGGTGATTATAGCTTCCAGCCATTGTTTCATTTTTACACCATCACAAAACTGAATAATACCATAAGTCATGATGAAATACTTTACCATTTTATGTATGAGTTTCCTACTGCTAGGAGGCGTCAGCGTCTTTGCTCAAGATGAGGAAAACACGGAAGATGAATACTACGAAGACGATTACAGCGAAGATGACTATTACGAGGATGACTACTCAGGTGAAGAATACTATGACGAAGCTGCAGATCTTTCTGAGGACATCGTTAGGAAATCTGAATTTATGATTCCCTCAACTCCGGCATTTGCCCTGCTTGGAGTGACCCCCGAAATGGTGACTAGACCAGGGACGGTGCAAGATTTTAAAGTGGATTGGCGTCTCAAGAATTACAACCTTGCACCCGATCTAGCTCTGGAGGCCCAACCACTCTGGTTTCTTTATTTCGATCGCAAGGGCCTCGATGCTTATCGCAAAGCAACTCCATTCGTTAAAACACTTTCTACCTTAAGTCTATCTTTTGGTACGGCGAAAATGGATGGACTCAACCACTTTGCATATGGTGTTAAGATGAACTTGTATCGTGAGCGAGATCCAGTTTCTGATCCTGTATTACTGCAGGAGATGGCAGTCGAACTGGCTCAAATGGAAGAACCCCTGAAATTAAACCTGGAACAACTACAGACCGAACTCGACTCTACGCAAAACAGAGAAGATCGAATTTTGATGCGTGAGCAAATATTCGACGTGAAACGTCAGCTCAATGATGTGCGGCGAGCTCAAAAGCTTAAGTTGATAGAGACTCAACAAAACTACATGCAAGAAAATTGGAACAGCGATATGTTGGACGTCGCTTTTGGTAAAGTGAGTACTTTCAATAATGCATTGGATAGCCTCAACATCGAAAGTGCTGGATATGGATTCTGGTTGAACGGAGCAAAAGGTCTAGGCAGAAATGGCCTGCTAACCGGGATATTTAAGATTAGACAAGTGGGGGAGAATACGGATCTGATGGTCGGCGCCAGCTATCGATTTGGAGGAGCGCGATTTAGCTTCTATGGTGAATTGGTGTATGAGTCATTGCGCAGTCTAAGTGAGAATGGATTTGCAGATGATGAGCTATTTGCTGGCAAGTACTCTGAAGACCTAGGGAACGGCTGGGCCAGGTTTAATGAGGCACTGGTTGGCGTTTCCAGATGGAACCTGACCTACGGTGGTGATTTTCGCCTAAGTAATGGAATTCTATTGAATTTCTCCCTGCGCACAAAATTGGACGAGACACTAAAGTTCAGGAAACTGCTGCCTGTAGCCAATGTAACCTGCTTAATGCGTTAAATAACAACCCCTTTCTTAGACGAGTCATTAGATATCGCAGTGCTAATGCTGCGGTATCTATTGCATTGATGGATCTGTACTCAATGGGCTTGCGATTTTTTTTAATCTTAGTGCCATTCCATTGTTGATAGCAGGTATGATTATCCCAGTCCTTTTTCGCATAGGTATCAGATGCGCTTCGATATTTCTCCTAGTCTCTTACGTCCTATCAGATGTATTGGGACAAATATATCTGCAGACAGAAGACTATAAGGTTGTTGGCGAAGACACCTTACGGTTGACAATACTCAGAGATTCCACTACAACGGATCAAAGGAACCCAGTTATCCTTTTCTTTTTCGGAGGAGGATGGGTAGGGGGAAATATTGGACAGTTTCGACCACATGCCGAGTACTTTGCTGGTCGTGGCATGACAGCTGTATTGGCAGATTATCGCACAAGGGCGAAACATGGAACTTCCCCTTTTGACGCCGTCGCAGATGCGAAATCAGCCATCCGCTTCCTACGGAAAAATGCCCAACATTTAGCCATAGATCCTGATCGCATATGTGCAGCTGGAGGATCCGCTGGTGGCCACCTGGCAGCAGCAGCGGCCACAGTGCCAGGTTTGGATGATGCTAGTGATGATCTAACCATTTCTTGTAAACCAAATGTGTTGGTGCTGTTTAATCCGGTCTACGATAACGGACCGAATGGATATGGGTATGAGCGGATCCTGGATCGGTATGGAGAAATCTCACCAATGCATAACCTTGTGAGAGGCGTTCCTCCCACCATTGTATTCTTTGGCACCGAAGATCCTTTAGTGCCAGTAGAAACGGCTGAAGCTTATCTGCAACGGATGCGAGCTTTGGGAAATCGCTGTGACCTGTTCCTTTATCCAGGTCAAAAACATGGATTCTTTAACCATAAGTTCGAAAAATACTATCGCGAAACTGTTTATCAGACCGATGTCTTTCTGCAGAGCCTAGGCTATCTTACTGGACCGGCAGGTATTGTTCCCGAGGAGGTGGAGCATACTGAACTCATCTCTAACGGTCATGCGCACAATGACTACCGGCATGAGAGACCCTTGGTCGATGCCTTGCAGCATGGTTTTGTCAGTGTGGAGGCAGATGTACTACTCGAAGAAGGAGAACTATATATCGGTCACGACAGGCATGAACTTGATTCAATGCCATCCACGCTGCGAGGACTTTATTTGGAGCCCCTTTTCAGGCGTTTCAATTTATATAACGGTGCAATTTTTTCTGAAAATGAGGTCCCTTTCTACCTATGGATTGATATTAAGTACCAAGGTGAGCAAGTATACCAGATACTTAAGGACCAGCTAAAACCCTATCGCGAAATGTTGGCATGGCGTCGTGGCCTGCAAGTGCATCCTGGAGCCGTGCAAGTAATCATATCGGGAGATAGACCGATATCGACAATGTTGAAAGATTCAGTGGGATATATGTTTATTGATGGTCGTCCCAGTGATGTAGGCGGTGACATCTCTGCTGCTCATATGCCATTTGTGAGCACGCATTATGGTCAAGTATTTGATTTAGATGCTGAAGGTAAAATGGATGATAATGGTCGCCAAGCTTTGAGGAAAATAGTGCGTAGGGTGCATGGAGAGGGAAAAAAAATTCGTCTCTGGGCTACTCCAGATCATAGGGACATGTGGCAAGATCTAACACAGGCCAAAGTGGATCTGATCAATGTTGATGACCTTAAAGGATTACATACTTTTCTTAAAAACCATGGTATAAAATGATGCGTAATTTCTGGACTTTATGTCTGTTGCTGTCCTCAATGATGGGATGGGCTCAAACGGATACGGAACACACTGATTCAAATCAACCTGTTGACTTGGTGCGGCCACTGGTAGACGCTGCAAACTCCCGCTGGTTCTTTTTCAATTCTGCCACCAGACCATTTGGGATGGTAAATCTAAGCCCGGATATGGGCATTGAAGGAGCGTGGAATTCGGGCTACCGCTATAACCAAGATACCATCAGGGCATTCAGTCATATTCATGCCTGGCAGCTCTCAGGTATACCAGTACTACCCACTACCGGACCTTTTAAGGGACATTTAGGTTCTGCTTTATATGGATCTGCGTATAGTCATGATAATGAAGAAGTTAGGGCTGGTTATCACCAGTTGTTTCTCAAGGACTATCAGGTTAATGCAGAACTGACGGCTACTACACGGGTTGGGTTTCACCGCTACACTTTTCCCGCTAATGTAGAGAGCCACATTCAGGTAGACCTATCCACTTTTTTGGGACCTTGCGATACTAAGTCGGGCTATGTAAAAATGGTTAGTAATCAAGATGTCGAAGGACATGCATTGATGGCAGGTACCCGAAGGCGGCCAAATGATACGTACGTTTATTTTGTACTTAAGTTTGATAAACCCTTTGAATCCTACAGATCTTGGAAGGGTGGCAACATTAATATGGCCCGAGAAATATCTGGTGAAGATATCGGCGCTTTTGTCTCCTTCGAATCGGCTGCACAAGAGGTGAGAATGATGAAGGTTGGCATTTCTTACACGTCAATTGAAAATGCCAGACTTAACATAAAGGAAGAACTGGATCATTGGGATTTTGATCGTGTGGTGAGAGAGTCTAGGGAAGAATGGAATAGCTGGCTAAGTAGGATAGAAGTAGCGGGGGGCAGCTTGGAAAGTCGACAACGATTCTATACCGATCTCTGGCATGCTCTTCAGGGACGTCGCATCATAAGTGATGCCAATGGCGCCTATTGCGATATGACTGGAGCCCAGCCTGTCACTCGGCAGATTCCCTTGGATAAGATGGGCAAGCCAGCGTTCAATCACTATAATTCAGATAGCTTTTGGGGGGCACAATGGACTATCAATACATTATGGCATTTAGTATATCCAAGGGTCTCTGAGGAGTTTGTGAATTCGATGCTCTTGATGTATGAAGATGGGGGCCTAATCCCCCGTGGACCCTCCGGCGGTAATTATACCTATGTGATGACCGGAGCATCTTCGACACCCTTTATAGTGAGTGCATATCAGAAAGGCATTCGTGGCTTTGACCACGAAAAGGCTTTCATTGCTTTGGAAAAAAATCATTCGCAGGATGGTATTATGGCTCGGTCGGGCTATGAGCATGGGAGTGCTATTGGAGGTGGAATGCAGTACTATTTGGAGCGGGGCTATATCCCTTATCCTTTACCCAACGGTGGTGGAGGATACCATGAATGTGGTTCAGGGCAAACATTGGAAAATGCATACCAGGACTGGTGTCTCGGTCAATATGCCCAGTCATTGGGTGAGAAAGATGCCGCTGGTAGATATGCACTCCGTGCCAGGAACTATCGAAACATCTGGAATGATTCTCTAGGCTGGATGTGGATAAAGAGGGCAGACGATTCTTGGGCCAAGCCTAATGATATATTGGCCTATGGCAAAGGCTGGGTGGAAGGAAACGCGGCCCAGCTTTCTTGGTTTGTGCCGCAAGATCTTAGAGATTTGGCACAACTAATGGGTGGCGAAGAAAAAGCAATCGATAAATTAAACCACTCTTTTGAACTGGCACAGGCACATGATTTTACGTCCGGTAAATCGCACGACAAAGAGACAACCATGCAAAATCGACGCACTTACATAAATTATGGCAATCAACCCTCTATGCAAACGGCCTTTATTTTCAACTACCTGGGAGCTCCATGGCTTACCCAGAAATGGAGCCGTCGAGTAGTGGATGAAGTGTATAGTGGGATCAGCCCTCAGCGCGGCTATAATGGGGATGAGGACCAAGGACTAATGGGGTCCTTGGCAGTACTTATGAAGATGGGATTGTTCTCTATGCGAGGTGGAGCCGCTACCAATCCGACCTATGAGATCGGTAGTCCAATTTTCGATAAAGTGACCATACATCTTGATCCTGATTACTATCAAGGAGATACATTTGTCATTGAGTCAAAGCAGGATGGACACACCCCCTATATCCAATCTTCGACGCTGAACGGGAGGCCCTGGAATCAACCTTGGTTGTATCATAGCGAACTGGTGAAAGGAGGTGTTTTACAGTTGGATATGACATCTAAACCAAATCATTCCTGGGGAGCAGATCTGGATAAACGACCGCCTACATTTAACTTTGATGCTGAATGAAAAACTGGAATATCCCAATCGTGTGGTTTGTGGTCTTGGCCTCTTCGGCATTGACCGGATGTAGACAGCAATCTATAGTGCAGCAAGAGGGGGAAATGACTTTGATGGATTCCATGGTGGTTTCCAATGACATGGCGGTTGACAACTATCTATCACGACAGCAAACCTCGCCAGACAGTAAATGGTTGGGAGGTATTTCTGACCAGTATGGAATCTATAATCCTGGTTCAGTGGCCAGCATCATGCAACGGCTGGCAGTGGCTTACATGCATGAGACATCGCAATATTTTCAGGCTGACAGCTTGCTAGAACGGATGATTCTGGCCATGGATTATTTGCTCAGCGTGCAACATGACGATGGTACCATTGACCTTCTGAGCACCAACTTTCACTCTACACCAGATCTAGCTTTTGCCGTCGAAAGAATTGCACTTTGTTACCGCTTGTTTTCCATGGATGATCAAGAAGCCACTACGGATTTAATGGGGAAATACAGATCGTTTCTACTAAAGGGAGGAGAAGCTCTGAAAGTCGGTGGGATCCACACACCCAACCATCGATGGGTTGTAAGTATGGCCTTGGCTTGGCTATATGAGTTATTCGGTGATGAAGAATATCGACAAAGGGCCAATGAGTGGCTGAATGAGAATATCGACATAGATCAAGATGGCCAATATACGGAACGAAGTACGTCTGTCTATTCGCCCCTCACCAACCGCTGTCTGCTCACAATAGCTCGGATACTAAACAAGCCGGAGCTATATCAACATGTGCGAAAGAATCTTAGAATGACGATTTATTATATGCATCCCAATGGTGAGGTGGTTACGGAGGCATCAAGGAGACAAGATCAATATCGTGCTAAGTATCCTTCGACGTACTATTATCCCTATCGATATTTAGCACAACTGGACCAGGACAGCACTTTCGGAGCCATGACCCAACTACTTGAACATCAATTGAGTAAGTCGCAGTTATCGGCCAGCTTAATTTATTTGTTGACCGATGAAAATGTGGGAGATCGGTATCCTGTAGGTGTTCTACCCGAGCAGTATGCAAGGAATTTTCCTGGTTCGTCCCTTGCTCGCATAAGGGATGGAAACGTAGATGCTACCATTTTAGCCCATAATCCTGCCTTTTTTACTTTGCACAATGGCCCAGCGGTATTGCAAGCGGTTCGTCTTGCTTCGGCATTTTTTGGGAAAGGGCAATTTCAGGCAGATACGATCATTGTTGAAGAGGATAAGTACATCCTCAAGCAATATTTGGAAGGTCCATACTATCAACCATATCCTGTAGAAAGACTTCCCACAGATGGTGATTGGGAGAAGATGCCTAAGTCAAACAGGCCCCAGAGTGAAGTCCAGAAACTTAATGCTACAATTGAGATAGCAAAGCGAAACGGTGTTTTTGATCTAGACTTCAGTCTTGAAGGTACCGATCATGTGCCCGTAGCACTGGAACTGGCTTTTCGCAAAGGTGGGGTGATTGAAGGAATCACTTCTGCCCCCATCGGTGGTGATAGTTACTTAATGGAAGCAGAATCCGGTCTGTACAAGATGGAAGGTTCCTCAATAAGGTTTGGTCCTCGCAGACAGGAGCATGGATGGACACAGCTAAGAGGTGCCGACCCGAAAATCGATGCGACCAGTGTCTATATAACAGGATTCACCCCCTTTTCCTATCGTTTATCTCTCGTTAGTGAGTAAACCATGCAGTGTTGTCTCTTGAGCAAGGCAATCAGAGATTTACTTGGGATAGCAATTGCTACAATTGGAGTTTTATTACATTACTGACAATAATACAATATGCCATTTATGAAATATCTGTGCACCCCTATTTTGTTCTGTACATTGCTAAGTTTAGCAGCCCAGGATCTTAGCATTCCTTTATACACACAAGCCATTCCGTGCTCGAATAAATTGTCTCAAGAAGTGTGGGTAGTAGGAAATACTGGCCGGCGCATTGCGAAAGTACACGAACCCAGCATGGATGTATATCTGGCCCCGAGGCATATTGCAACGGGCACAAGTGTCGTCATCTGCCCAGGTGGTGGATACACGGTATTGGCTTGGGACTGGGAAGGGACTCGGATGGCAGAATGGTTTAATAAAATGGGCGTTACTGCCTTTGTACTCAAGTATAGATTACCTCATTGGGAATCAGCATCTTGTCGTGATAAGGTCGCCCTAATGGATGCTCAAAGAGCCATGCGGATTGTACGCAAGCGTGCTGAGGAGTTTGAGATCAATCCAATTAGGGTGGGTGTGATGGGCTTTTCTGCGGGTGGACATTTGGCATCGACCCTATCTACTCATTTTGACCATGGAGATCCAGCAGCCGATTCACTAGTGGATCGATACAGTTGTCGACCAGATTTTAGCATTTTGATGTATCCGGTTATCAGTATGGATACCACCTTTGGACACATGGGATCGCAGAGAAATTTGATTGGACGCAATCCTAGTGAAGAAGAGCGGCACTATTTCAGTAATGAAAAACAGGTGAGTGCGGAAACACCACCAACCCTACTTATTCATGCCAGTGATGATTTGAGTGTGAAGGTTGAAAATAGTATTGTCTATTATCAGGCACTGAGAAAGCATAATGTGCCCACAGCTATGCATATTTATGAAAGCGGTGGCCATGGTTTTTCTTTTGCGAAGGATCTGGGTGCAGTTGCTGATTGGCCGGGGGCTTGTAAGTCCTGGATGCATGAACGTGGTCTATTGGGTGCTAAGATGAAGGCGCTCATCATTGAAGGTCAAAACAATCACAAAAATTGGCAAGAGACCACACCCATTCTAGCGAAACAACTTACCCAAACTGGCCTATTTGAGGTGGACATCGTTCGCACCCCGAGTGACGGGAAATCTATGGAGAACTTTCGTCCTGATTTTGATCGTTATGAAGTTGTTGTCTCAAATTACAATGGAGATAGCTGGCCGGAAGAGACAAAAAGGCATTTTGAAAAATATGTCTCTAGTGGTGGCGGATTTATCTCTATACATGCTGCTGATAATTCGTTTCCGACTTGGGAAGCGTATAACGAAATGATCGGAATAGGGGGCTGGTACGGTCGTACTGAAAAGGATGGACCTTACATTTACATGAATGATTTAGGTGAGATCATCCGTGATGTGAGTCCAGGCAAGGGTGGCCACCATGGAAAACAACACGAATTTATGGTTGAGATCAGAGATAAAGTTCATCCCATAACCAAAGGCATACCTGACAAATGGCTGCACGCCAAAGACGAGCTTTATGATCAACTACGAGGTCCCGCAAACAATCTACATATTTTGGCTACTGCATTCAGTGATGAAAGCACTGGAGGTACAGGAAGACACGAACCCATGCTAATGACCATTAATTTTGGTGCTGGACGGGTCTTTCATACGACACTGGGTCACCTTAATGAATCAATGCGATGTCTTGGCTTTAAAATCACCTTTCAACGAGCGGCAGAGTGGGCCGCAAAAGGCTATGTAAATCAACCACTTCCCAAGGTGGTTCCCAGCCCTGATGAGGTTCGCTTTGGGATGGAGTAGCACTTTATTTATCGCTGATTCAATATCGCAGCAAAGTCGAAAGCCTAGAATGCTTAATCAGAAAGGTACGCCGTAGAATTGCCGACAAGATGAAGATCACCTTATGCCCTAATTTGAAAAAAGGACACGAATTACACTGATCTCGGGATCTGCAGATTGCATTCGTTTGTGGTCCGATGGGTAAGACTGATCTCCGAGTAGGTCTCTATGTACATTGTTTGGTTCAGCGAAGACCAAGGTTAGATCATCATCCAATATGCCGCTTTGCCAATCTAGTGTGCTTCCAGCATAATCCCAGCCAAACCCATTCAGTAAGAAAGGACTTTGATTGACTGCTTCGACCTCTTTAAGCGTTGATCCCACAGTGATTCCCTCTTCAGTAGTCCAAGGTGAGTCTGATCGGCGGATGCGTATTTCTCGCAAGTGATTGAAATCTCCCTCATGCCATAGCAGGATGAGTTCTTTTTCAGATGAAGGATAAACATAGGTCGCCTCCACAAAATCTCCTTCACCGATCATGAATTCACCCCGATCCACCTGATCTACTCCAAGCCGATCCACAATGTCTTGTTCACTATCTGAGGCAAGAATTTCGCCAACTCGATGTCCTGGTATGATAATATAGTCGGCCCCATCACTACTAGCCATTGGAGCGAGCGCACCTCCAAAAACCCATCCCGTGGTGTCGGCATAATCAACCAAATACCAGTATTCAGTTATGCTGGAATCCCGAAGGGTAATGGTCGTTTTGTCAGGAGAATGCTTGTTCCAATACTTCACCAAGACTCCCTCGGGAAGAAGCGTCACGGTTTTTGAACCAAGGCCCGGAGCATCACGCATCCTCAGCCTATCGACGGTCACACGCTGAAAAACTGTATCTACGGTAGGAGTTGGAGGGGTAGTGTCCACTTCCTGTTCACTGCCGCAACCAATAAATAGTAAATAGGCGAAACAAGCCAATACTCTTAACCCTAAATTCTCGACATATCTTGATACCCACATCGCTGGCTGTTCTTGGTAACTGAGCTCCATTCGTTATGCGAAGATAATTAACCCCCTTCTAATTTCTCATTCCCATTTCAATTGTTGCCAAGCACTAATCTTTTGATATTTTTGTGTCAAATATGCAGCGTTATGATTGAGGAGATAAAGGGGCTTGACAGCAAAGAATACATTCATCTGAAAGATGCCATCGCATTGATTACTGTGCTTATCGCCGGAGCTGATGGTGAGATCGACACCAAGGAAAAGGACTGGGCGAAGAAAATCACAGACATACGAAGTTATACACTTCCTGATGGTCTAAAAAAATTCTATGAGGATGTAGGCATCAGTTTTCAAGATCGTCTAGATCATTACATCGAGCTCTATAAGGGAGATATTGAGGGCCGTAACAAAGCCATCTCGGACAGATTGGCTGAACTTAATGACATCTTGCCAAAAATCAGAAATAGAGAATTGGCCATTGCCTTGTATGAAAGTCTATTGAGCTTTGCCAAACATGTGGCTCGGGCTTCAGGGGGATTCCTTAAATGGGGCGGAATCAGCTCGAAGGAAGAAAAACTGATGAACCTAGATATGATTGATCCATTGGAGGAACAATAGGCCACCTCTAGGCTGTGTCATACTTCAGTGTGAGACATCATCATCGTTTGAAGAACTTCTGATTGAATACCCGTCTGTCATCAACTAAACGAAATACGTAAAAGCCAGTATTCAGTTTGCTGACATCAATGTTCGAAACGCCTTGGTCCAGTGCACCATTTTGGTGCTGGTACAGCATTTTCTTGCCAGCAGCGCTCCAAATCTCAATACGTGTCCAGTCACTTTTATCTTGATATTCAAAATGAAGTACGTCGCTGGTTGGATTAGGAAAGACTAAGATCGGTAAAGAAAGATCTTCTTGGTCGAAAATGGGTGTAAGATCTTCACAATTGGGATTTCCCTCTTCATTTAGTGTTAGTATGTAACTACCTGGTGCCAAAGTAGGGTCGGGATAGGATATGGCTAACGGAAGGATATTTGTGAATACAGTCAGGTCAATTTTTAAGATATATTCTCCGGGCTCATTATCTGCAGTTGGTGTACCCGTAAGGAAGACACAGCTAATCGAGTCGGCCACAATGATGCAATTCACATCAGTACACTCATAGGTCATGCCTTCAGGAAGGTTCGAGACTGAATCAATGCGAATGCTATCGACAGTTACGGGGATTCCAATCAGTGCGATGCTGGAAGGAGCACTAACAGTAAACCTAACGTTGTATGGTTTATTGATGCATGCCTCTGCGACAATGCCGTCGCCTAAGGTATCATTGACAAATGGAGTCGGGGATATCAAGATCCCGCTATCAAAAAAGGCGCTGTCGACAATGCATGTCGAAAGTGTATCCTGGGCCCGAAGGCCATTGCAGAACAAGAAGAAGAGGACCAAGATCAGATTCGTGAACAGATACTTCATGATGAATGAGATAATTATATTAAAATTGAAGATAGGCATAGCAAGGAAAACTTTCCGGATTAATGAGACCTCATTCGCTAAAACTGTGGAAATGTCTGCTGGTGGGCATATGCGCATTGGCTGGTGATCTATTTGGACAGACCCGCATAACTGGAGTGGTGACCAGTAGTGTGAATGAAGAACCACTAATAGCCGCAACCATCGAAATCAACTCAAAAGGTACATACAGTGATCTTCAGGGTAGGTTTGCCTTCTTGTGTGATACAGGTGTCGCCTACATCGTTGTGCGATACTTGGGTTACGAGACCTTTGCAGATACGATTGTCTTGCAAGTTGATTCTTTGAATCTGAGCATCAACCTTCATCCGCTGGCCAATCCCCTCGCAGAAGTAACCGTTTCTACTGGCAGATATGAGCAAGTACTTGGAGAGACTACGGTTTCTGTCGAAACACTGGATGCAGCATTAATTGAGCAATCAAACACAACATCAATCGATGATGTGCTGGACAAAGTGCCAGGTATGGCCATCATTGATGGTCAAGCCAATATTAGAGGTGGTAGCGGGTTTTCTTATGGGGCCGGAAGTAGAGTGTTGATGCTGGTTGATGACGTCCCAGCTTATCAGGCTGACTCAGGGTTCCCAAACTGGGATGATTATCCCATTGAAAATATTGCCTCACTTGAGGTGGTCAAGGGGGCTTCATCAGTACTCTATGGATCTGCGGCACTTAATGGTACAATCAATTTACGAACTGCATATGTCGTCGAGAAACCCAAGACAAAAGTGTTTACATTCTACCGGAGTTATTTCAGACCACGAGACAAAATCAAGAAGTGGTGGGACGATGCTCCATTCGAATATGGAGTTGGACTATCTGATGCAAGAAGACTGGGAAAAGTTGATATCGTCAATGGCTTCTACTATTTAGATAGACAGAGCTTTCAAAGGGATAATTATAATCAGTATGGTCGCATATATACCAAGGTCAGATATAAAATTAACCAGCAAGTCGAAGTTGGAGTAGGGGGTATGGTAAATACTGGAAAAAACCAGTCTTTCTTCTTTTGGAAGAATGCACAGGAAGGTGCGTATCAAGGCGAGCCCTCCAACTTCTCCAAAACAAATTATTTGCGTTTTTCTATTGATCCCTACTTGAAAATTATCAATCCACGGGGTGATAGGCATGAGGTAAAAGGCAGGATCTTTTCAGTACGGAATCGAAGTATTGCCGACCGATCAAACAACTCCCAGTTGTATTACGGGGAGTATCAATACTTGCGCCCACTCCCTTCACTCGATGCTACGATAACCACGGGGATTGTTGGTATTCATACTGGTGTAAATGCAGATCTCTATGGGGATACATCTTTTATGTCAAATAACCTGGCAGCCTTTTTTCAGGTTGAAAAGAGATTTTTGGATAAACTGACCCTACAGGGAGGAGTGCGCTATGAAAGGAATACAGTGGCCGGGCCTCGCCTTGTTAATGGCATGCGAAATGGTGACGGAACTTCTTCTGAGGCAAGACCTGTGTTGAGATTTGGAGCTACCTATAAACTCTCCGAGTACTCTTATTTACGTGCTTCATGGGGCGAGGGATATAGATTTCCTACCATCGCTGAAAAATACATTTCTACAACATTTGGCAGTACCTTAATTTCTCCGAACCTGGATTTGCAATCTGAAACAGGATGGAGTAGTGAAATCGGAATTAGGCAGGGTTTCAAAATTTCGAAATTCACAGGCCTTCTGGATGTCGCAGCTTACTGGTCAGAATACTTCGACATGATGGAATTTATTTTTACCGGCTTGATCGAAGGATTTCAGTCTCAGAATGTTGGCGATACAAGGATTAGAGGTTTCGATATCAGTTTGAATGGGTCAGGTCATATAATCCAAATGCCGGTGGTCTTGTTAGCTGGATACACCTATATAGATCCCACCTTTCAAAATTTTACCAAAAACGACTCCCTCAGCTCAACTTCTAGTCAGAACATCCTCAAGTACAGAAGTAGACATCTGTGGAAGTTAGATGCACAATTTGGTGGAAATAAATTACAGATGGGTCTCAGTGTACAACACACCAGCAATGTGGAAGCCATCGATGCCATTTTTGAATTATTTATTCCAGGTCTACAAAAATTTCGACAACAGCATCGAGGGAATACTACGACAGATGTTCGATTGATCTATGGCATCACCGAGAAGTTGAAAGCCACTTTACTAATGCGCAATGTGCTAAATGAAGAATATAGTGTGAGACCCGGCATTTTGGCAGCACCAAGGAATCTTTCACTAAGGCTTGATTGCAGTTTGTAGTTTCCTACTGAACTTTTGCAACCCGAATGGGGTTTGCTAGTTGGATGAAATCGAAAGTGCATATGAGTATTTGGATCTTGCTATTTGGAGCAAGCCTACATTGTACAAGCCAGCCAGGTATCAACAAAGAGGCGCCAGTCGAAGATCTGATTGAGAAGGTCTCCTCGTCAGAGGAGATAACCCAAGTAATCGAGAGACCAGCCGACGAACCAGAAGCGGCTGCAATAGGAAATAAAAATGAACGGCAAGATGTTGTCTCAAGTCCTCCGGTAAGGCTCCAGCAGCAAACCGCAATAATCCACGACGCTGAAAAGGTGTCAACAAAAGTAGTAGGCAAAGATATACGACAAGAAGAGCTACCAGACGGTGCTTCACCACCTCTAGAAGTTCGAAGTCACTCTGAGAAATTGTCCGAAGTAAATCAGGACGCTGAGGAGATTGCTAGGCTGGTGGATATGCTGCCACACCAATCCTTTGATCAGCTTTTGCAGAAGTATGTCAATGCTGCTGGAAAGGTCAACTATAAAGGATTTCTTGCTGATCAGGAACAGTTAGACGCATACCTGGAATCACTCAGCGGGAAGTCACCTCAAGCGGATTGGAGCCGGTCTAAGAAATTGGCTCACTGGATAAATGTGTACAATGCTTTTACAATAAGGTTGATATTAGACCATTATCCCGTCAATAGCATTCAAGATATCTCAGGAGGTAAACCATGGGACAAGCAGTGGATAGATATTGGAGGCCAGACCTATTCCTTGAATCAGATTGAAAATGATATAATTCGCCCCAGGTTTGGAGAACCACGGATCCATTTTGCAGTGAATTGCGCCGCAAAATCATGCCCTCCACTCGCGAATAAAGCTTTTACCGAAGAGAACCTCAATACACTTCTGGAGCAGCAAACAAGGGCATTTATTAATAATCCTACTTTTAATAGCATCACCGCAAATAGCCTGCAGATCTCTAAAATATTTGATTGGTACGGCGTAGATTTTAAAAATCTGATCGAATTTATTAATAAGTATGCAGAGATCGAGATAAGCAGTGACGCCACTGTTTCGTATAAAGATTATAATTGGAACCTAAATAATTAAATGAAATGGTGGGAGTCCACCTAAAAAATTTACCAATGACCAGAGGCTTTATTTCTACTCTATTATTACTCCTACTGTTTTCCTTAGATGTGTCCAGTCAATGTACGCATTGGTTTCCATTTAATGAGGGCAGTACATTTGAATACACCTTTTTCAGTAAAAAGGATAAGCAGACTGGTAGGGTATCTTACGTTGTTTCAGAGGTGACTAAGCAAGGTGGTAATTTTACTGCCGAGGTAGATGCCACCTTTTTTGACAAGAAGGATAAGAACTATAACGAATTCTCATTTCAAGTAGAATGTGTGGGCGGTACCTACCGTGCGAATGTGTCTAATTTTATTAATCCTACGCTCACCGAGTCCTTTGGAAGCATGGAAGTAAATTATAGCGGTGATGATCTGGTGATGCCTAAGGAGTTGCAAGTGGGCATGGAGCTGCCTGATGCGAACTCCACCATGCAGGCAGAAATGGGAATCATGAATATAAAGATGGAAATGCGCATCACCGGTCGAAAAGTAATTGACAAGGTGCAAATTACAACACCTATTAAGACGTTTGAAACATATAAGATAACTGCTCAGGAGCATATTAAGATGACGATGCTCAATCGAACAAGCTCCTCCACCTACTTCTATGCGGAAGGATATGGACAGGTGAAATCGGAAACCTATGACAAGAATGGCAAGTTGAGTGGATATATGTTGCTGACTAAATTCGAATAAATCCGCATTAATATTTTCTCACCCCACGCTAAGATCATTATTTCTGCGTTTATTTCCTGAGACCACTCGATAGACGCATGTTCTCTATTTGCAATATTTCTTAGTGTTCTACTAAGTGGGGTGGTCATGGGTCCTTTGAGTATCAGCTAAAGATCCATGAAGTTTTTTACATCATTGATTTGTTTCCTGTGTTATTGTTTTACCTGGAGTCAAATTCCTTGTGGTTGCGATCCACTTTCCGATCCAACAGGAACAATTGTGCAAGTTAGTACGGTCGCAGAACTCAATGCTGCACTTAGTCACGCAGATGCTAACAATGGGAATATGACCATTGTGCTTGCCGCGGGAGAATATCAATTGACGACGAACTTGTTGTTTATTGGGGACAACATAGTCAATCTATCTATTAGGGGAGCTACAGGAAATCGCGATGATGTCGTCATTCGAGGCCTGGGACATAATAACAGTGCTGTGACACATATTTTCAATGTCCCAGCAACCGGATTTACGGTGGCAGATATGACGATTGGCGAGGTTTTTTACCATCCCATACAGTTGCATAATTCCGCGGATGATGCACTCGTCCATAATGTGCGCTTCATTGATGCAAAGGAGCAATTATTAAAGGTTTCCTCAGGCGATGGATTCAATGATGATGGAGTTGTTCAATGCTGTTTATTTGAATTTACCCAAGGGATTGCGTATCAATATTACACGGGAGGAATTGATGCTCATAAGTCCAGAAATTGGCGGGTGACGAACAATGAGTTTAAGCATATTCGTAGTCCAGATGAGTCACTGGCGGAACATGCGATACATTTTTGGGGAGAATCGTTAGGTACTGTTGTAGAAGGGAATGTCATCATTAATTGTGATCGAGGAGTGGGTTTCGGTTTGGGACCAAATGCTACTTCTGGTCATACTGGTGGAATCGTCATGAACAATTTTATCCATACCAGTCGCGATGTTGGAATAGGCCTTGAGTCAGCTCCAGAAGCCAAAGTCTACAATAATACGGTGGTGACAGAAAATTACTTTAATTCAATCGAATATCGTTTTTCGAACACTACAGAAGTGCATGTGGCAAATAATTTAGTAGATAAGCTGATTGCTTCAAGAAATGGAGGCACTGGCAATGTGGAGAATAATGTAACCATTTCAAATCTTGACATCTTCACGGATGCGAGCAATCACGATTATCACTTGCACGGAAATACTTCTGGAATCACTGACAGTGGAATTTCGCTTGTCGAGGTGAGTCAGGATGTAGATTGCCAATCCAGAGTTTCACCCATAGATGTAGGTGCCGATGAGTATGCACCTCTGACAAATACAGATGTTGTCCTGGCATCAGATGGCATCTCACTATATCCAAATCCGACGGAAGAGACTTTTACCATAGTGGCTAGCCCAGAAGATTTACTGGATGATTTTGATATCGAAGTACTCGATGGCTCTGGCCAAATATACCAGTCATACACCCAGATGTCAGGAATAGTTGAAATCAGTTTGTCTTCATTGCCTGCAGGGTTGTATTATGTTAGAATCAGGAGGGATAATATTCTCTCCATCCAACTGATATTGAAGGGTATCTGACAGGCTTCAATTTTAGGACATAGAGGTCAGACCTTTATAAGATCGTTAAGGGTATTTTTGCAAATCTTTTCTTACCTTTTTAGCATAATATTAGGACTGAGATGCAAGATAAATTTCGACTACGTATAGGGTTGATTGGATCTGGATTTATGGGGCGTGCACATACCAATGCATATAAGCGAATTGGTGATTTTTTTCCCGATTTAAAATATCGCCCAGTGCTTCAAGCCGTCTGTTCCAGGTCACCAGACAGGGTGCAGGGTTTTGCCGAGCAATGGGGCTATCACTCAACAGAGACTGATTGGAGAACATTGGTGGTCCGAAAGGATATTGATGCAATAGACATAAGTTCTCCAAATGACACACATTCGGAGATCGCCATTGCTGCTGCGAAGGCGGGAAAGATGATATTGTGTGAGAAGCCATTGGCAAGGAGTGTTGCTGAAGCGCAACCCATGGTGGAGGCTGTGGAAGCTGCAGGAGTTCAGAACACAGTTTTTTATAACTACCGGAGAGTGCCCGCAGTGACATTGGCTAAGCAAGTGATTGACAGCGGAAAGTTGGGTCAGATTTTCCATTTTCGAAGTAATTTTTTGCAAGACTGGACCATCAGTGCAGATCTTCCCCAGGGCGGAGAAGGACTGTGGAGATTGGATGTGAAAACTGCCGGTTCTGGCGTAACTGGTGATCTGTTGGCGCATTGTATCGATACCGCTATGTGGCTGAATGGTGGCATTCGTGATGTCTCGGCAGTTACGGAAACCTTCATAAAGGAACGCATGCATCAAGAAACAGGAAAAGTGGCACCAGTTGGAATAGATGATGCCTGTATCTTTCATTGTCATTTTGATAATGGTTCTTTGGGGCTGTTTGAAGCTACTCGCTACGCACGTGGTCAAAAAGCACTATACACTTTTGAAATTAATGGAGAGCATGCCAGTATTCGCTGGGATCTGCAGGACCAGAACAGACTTGAATATTTTGATCATGGAGACGATTCGATAGTAAGGGGCTGGCGATCAATTCATGTCTCAGATAGTGATCAGCCTTATATTGAACATTGGTGGATACCGGGAGTATGTATTGGCTACGAACATACTTTTGTACACCACGTTGCAGATTTCTTAAAGAGCTTAGAAACGGGAGAAGCATGTGCACCTAATTTCAGACAAGCACTAGAAACCCAGAAAGTTTGTGAAGCTGTCTTAGCATCGGCAGCTTCTAGAAGCTGGAAGGACACTGGTGTGGCATGGAGTAGTTAGAAGCCGGACTATCTATTTCGAGGCGATTTTGCCCGTCCTGCCGTGGTCATCTGGGTGGAATTCAAACAAGGCACCCTTCAAAATCAGGGCAGGCGTCAACACTTTTTTGATATTCACCATGAAGGTGACGGCAGCCCATCCACTTTCTTAGTTCACTTACTTCGGGTGCAGTCGAATTGGGCTTTTCGAGATCATTTAGTCCATGAGAGAATAGCATTTGGGGCATCTTGCTTTATTGCATCTAAGACGCTCACTCCAAATACCCAATGAATATTACGGGCCAAAGAAAAATCTGCTAGTCTCTTAGTATGAATTCAGGGCAATCGATCCGAAGATCTTTTGGTTTGAGTTCTCGATCTAGCAATTGACAGAATTTCTTGCGTTTCGTCTCGTGAAAATATGTGCAAGTGAAACACATTCGCTGTACACCCAATATATTCATATTGTGTAGACCATAAATCATCTTATTTAGCATTTCTAAAAAATGAGCTTGATCAGTTTTCGAGAGTGTCAAAGCCAGCATTCTGATGGGTTCGCCAAGATCTTGTGTGTTTGCTAGTACTTTCCTACCCTTTGAAGTCAACGATAGGGTATAAGCACGTCCGTCGACCTCGCTTTTCAACTTCTTGACCAAACTCTTTTGATGTAGCACTCTCACTGCATCACTGATGGTTGGCTTTGACACGTTAAATTCGAGTGCCAAATGACTTACAGAGGCCTTGTCTTGGCTGTGATAGGCGATAAAATGCACTATTTGGATTTGAATGGGACTAAGTGAATGTTTATTTGCTTTTTCCCAAAGGAGTACTTTAAATGTTTCAGAAATTCTTTCTAGTGCAGCTACAATTTTTGCTGGACTATCCCGATTTTGAAAATTAGGATCAAAAATACTTTGCTTCATGTCTAGCCGAATAAATAAATGTCTGCAAGGATATTCCTTGCAGACTAAGCTAGCATTCCTTATCTCATTTTGATGAGAAGTATAAGAATATTTGAAAAGACCAGAGTGGAATTATTAAAATTAGTAATCCTAACTATATGAGTAATGTCATGGCATAGATTAATCTTTGACATCTGCCATAGAAGCACCAAAGTTAATATGCAACACATTGCCAGTTGGTGTTACCAATGCAGGAACAGATTTAATACCAAGTGATTCAGCTTCAGTTATTTTTGAACGATCATCGCCTAAGTGTACAATTTCTACTTTAGATTCGCCGATTAGATGAATAATGTCTTGCTCAGCACTGACACATACTGGGCATTCTGCATGATAGAAGATAGATTTCTTCATGAGAACTTAGATAAAAGAGTAGTTAAGCAATATTACTAGATGGCAAATATAGATAGGAAACCTAACTATAAAAATTAGTTAGATAATTTTTTAGAAAACAAATATTATATGTGAGATAAGGCTTTTTGTACACCCGTGGTAGCCACTTCAGGGATTGTAGTGATCTCTGTGACTGGAAGGGCTACAGTTGCAGGATTGGGATCCACGTAAATAATTTGGCAAGACTCATGAGCGAAGTTCAACAGGCCTGCAGCGGGATATACGTTGAGGGAAGTACCCACAACGATCACAACATCTGCATTGCTGACGAGGACACTGGCTTCCATCATCATTGGGACAGCTTCTCCAAACCAGACAATGTGTGGACGCAATTGATGACCTCGCTTGCATTTATCTCCAAGGTGTAAATCATCTGGCCAGGGATAGATGTCCTTTTCATAAATACTGCTTCTAGCCTTAAGCAGTTCTCCATGTAAATGCATGACTGCGCTACTTCCGGCTCGCTCATGTAGGTCATCGACATTTTGGGTGATGACAGTTACGGACAATCGATTCTCCGCCTTGGCTAGGGCTAGATGTGCAGCATTGGGATCGCACAACTTCAGTTTTCTGCGTCGCTGGTTATAGAATTCTAAGACTAGTTCAGGGTTGTCGTGCCAAGCTTGTGGTGTCGCCACCTCTTCAATTTTATGGCCTTCCCAAAGCCCTCCTGCTCCCCTAAAAGTGGCCAATCCACTCTCTGCGCTCATGCCTGCTCCTGAAAGTACCACTAACTTTTTCATACTTCCAAGGGCTTAATGTGACAAATCGCGGCCCCCAGGTGGTCAATGATATCTGAAGCAATCAATGCATAGTGCCCAACTTTCTTAGCAGCTAAATCACCTGCAAGACCGTGCAGGAAGACACCGAGACAAGCAGAGGTGACAGGTTCAAACCCTTGAGCCAGCATGCCCGTGATCACTCCTGTTAGGACGTCGCCACTTCCGGCTGTAGCCATACCCGGATTTCCAGTAGTGTTGAAGAAAACCTGGCCATCCGGGGTGGTGATACAGGTATGAGCTCCTTTGCATACTATGATGATCTGATGACGCAATGACAGGGCGATCTGTTGCTTCAATCGCATAAAGGAATGGTCCCACTTACCAAAGAGCCTTCGGTATTCTCCAGGGTGAGGGGTTAAGATAGAATTGGGAGGTAAGAGCTCTAACCAGGAGGGATTCTTGGCGATGATGTTTAGAGCATCTGCATCAATCACGAGAGGCCTTTGAGCCTTACGTAGCAGAGATTCCAATCCTGAACAAGTAAAAGAGTTTTGTCCAATACCGCAGCCAATAGCTGTGGCTTCGTGTAAGCCTTTTTCCTCTCTTCCGGAGAACCAATATTCGTGTTCATCGATTTCGACCATTGCTTCGGGGACACCCAACTGCAAGACGGTATAAGCATACTTAGGTACATGTACCGTTAATTTACCAACACCTGATCTGAGGCAAGCTTTTGCGGAAAGAAGGGCTGCACCGACCATACCATACCCTCCGCATATTAGCAAAGCATGACCAAAAGTACCTTTGTGATCAAACCTTTCCCTGACTTTTAGTGAGCCAGCTATGATTTGCTTTGTTAGCATCCGATGGGGTGTGGATGTTTCTTCAATTGCCTCTGGATGAAGTCCAATATCAAGTACTTTCCACGTGCCGAGCCAACGCTGGCTTTCTGGCATAAAGAAGGACAATTTCGGCTGTTGAAAGGTCAATGTATGGGCAGCTTCTATGACTTCTCCATTGCTAATGTCATCTGCTGAAAGTCCGCTGGGTATGTCTA
Organism: Saprospiraceae bacterium; assembly: GCA_013001595.1. Lineage (GTDB taxonomy): Bacteria > Bacteroidota > Bacteroidia > Chitinophagales > Saprospiraceae > JABDMH01. The sequence goes on from JABDMH010000149.1 coordinate 48,514, forward strand.
TTGCTATGACTTTGTTTACGAAATCATTTAAGTGTCGTACAAGCTGGGCCCAATATCCGGTGACTGGTTTATTTAGACCGCTGCCGAATATTGCATCGATTAGAACATCATCCTGTGCTATGCTTGGTAACTCATCGCCTTCATTCAGATTATGGAGGTCTACTGAACCTTGCTCCCTCAATCGTTCAAGATTACTTGCAAAGTCCGCTGATCTACTTTTACCAATCCCAAGTGTGAAAACCAAGACAGAACGACCAGCACGAGATAACATCCTAGCAATCGCTAATCCGTCACCACCATTGTTGCCAGGACCTGCAAAAACCACAAATCGCTGATTATTCAATTTATAGTGCTTTAGAATCCACTCAAATGCCTTAGAAGCTGCCCTTTCCATCAGATCCAGGGACGAAATGGGTTCATTTCTTATGGTGAAATCATCAATAAACTTAATCTGATCTGCGGAAAAAATTTTCATACAAGTACTAATATATGTTATTCTTTAATATGTCATAATATTAGTTAAAATCATTATGTCAAGGTGCTTCGGACCTTGATATCTGGATAAAAATCCGATATGTAAAAAACCTAACCAGAACCGCTAATACTTTAGCATTTTCTATATAGGTTAAAGTATTAAAACTTTTTTGCACACCTAAGCAATACAGGTACATTTAGGTTTGTAGCATTAGCAAATCTGATATGTGAGTGACGAAATAATATGCTGATTTGCTCTAATATGGTACAGTTATTGCAGACAAATTGTAAGGTAACCAAATCAACATCACCTTGGACAGACTTTTAGCGAACGGCTTAGTCCCACTTATTGTCCTATTGCTAGCAATAGGACGAGTAGGGGCACAGGACATTCACTATACTCAGTTCTATAATGCACCTGAGATATTGAATCCTGCGCTCACTGGTATTTTCTACGGTGATGTGCGGATGATGGGACATTTCCGTAGGCAATGGGAAAACGTGCCTGTAGACTACCTAACCTTTTCAGGCACCTATGATATGAAGGTGTATCCTAAGAAGGCTAAGGGCAATGATTTCTTTGGTTTTGGTCTCAACTTCAATTATGATAACACCGGCTTTTCGAAACTGACACTGGCCCAGCTGCAATTGGGTGGTTCATACAGTAAAGAACTCGCTAAGAATGCATTCTTGACCGGTGGTGTCCAACTTGGTTTTTCCAGCAGAAGATTTAAGGAAGGGGACCTAACCTTTGATAATCAATTTGATCCCATCCGCAATATTTATGATCCTTCCTTGGCAACAGGGGAAAACTTTGACAATACTTCCGAGTTTTATCCTGATCTTTCTATTGGTGCAAATTTAAGACTGCAGAAAGATGATCGACGCACGAAATTAGACTTTGGTGTAGGGTTATATCACCTCAATGCTCCTAAGCAAGAGTTTTTTGATGATGGTGGTCAGAAGCTGCCTAGTCGTTTTTCCATTTATGCGCTAGGGGCATTAAAGTTGGCAGGACCGCTTGATCTATTACTACGGGGTCAGGCTCAATTTCAGTCTAGCTATCGCGCCTATGTGCCGGGAGCTGCACTCAAGATTTACCTGAACCAGAATAGGGGTAAAGAACTGGCATTCCAGGTTGGAGCTAATTTTAGGCTGAATGCGTTCACTGATGCCATCACACCCACGGTTGAGTTGCATTATAAGACACTGAGTGTAGGATATAGCTACGATATAAATGTTTCGGATTTTCAGATTGCCACAGATGATAGGGGTGGACCAGAGATTTGGGTTGCCTATAGGATTGTAAAGGTGAAACCATTGAGCCAATTTAAGACTTGTCCGATATTCTAGAAACGAAGCTGCATTGATGAAGAAGATAAAGACCATACTAACAAGTTTGATTCTACTTGCAGCAATTGCTGCAGTTCAAGGCCAGACTAGGCAGGCTTTTTTAGATGCGGCTGAGGCTTCCTTTGAAACAAAGGACTTCTATTCAGCTTTGCACTACTACAAGAATGTGCTGGAGTTCCGGGGAGACATCGGCGTCTACTATAAAGCTGCAGAGGCTGCGAGGAATTTCAACTCCTACAAAATGGCTGAGGAGTACTATAAGAAAGTGATAGAGTTGGAACAAAATGCTGAATTTCCACTGGCCACTTATTGGTTAGGGGAAATGCAATTGTATCGAGGTAATTACACAGAAGCTAAGCAAAACTTTGAGCTCTATCTTTCAGAGAATGAATTAGATAATCCTTATTACTCTGAAACGGCCAAACAGCAGATAGGCAGTATTGACTGGGCCATGTCTCAGGCTGATTCTGTGCGAGAATATGTTGAAATAGAACACTTGGGTTCGAATGTGAACACACCGTTTTCTGAGTACGGCCCTGTAATGCTGGGAGATACACTCTACTATGCATCACTCAGGTTTCCATCAGAGATGGATGACTCTAAGCAAGAGCGAATTTTCTCAAAAGCGCTTTGGTCGATCAAAGGTGGAGAGGGCATCCAATTTGATGAATCATTTAACGATGAAAAATACCATACCGGTCATGTAGTCTTTACCGAAAATCAAGATAGGGTCTACTACACCATCTGTGAGTACGAAAATGCCACAGAAATAAGGTGCGACATCTACTATCGCGATTACAGCGATGATAAATTTTCTGAACCAGTAAAATTACCTGGTTTTATTAATGATAGTTCGTATACTACCACACAGCCTAGCCTTGGCTTAGATCCGGTGAATGGGGAACAAGCCCTTTATTTTGCCAGTGACAGACCTGGTACCAAGGGTAAGTTAGACATCTGGTACTGTGTGATTGACGATGATGATGAGTTTGAAGAACCTGTCAATCTGATGCCCATCAATACCATTGAAAATGACTTGAGTCCTTTCTACCATAATGGTACACAGACCCTATATTTCGCCTCCAAGGGATATGAAGGATTTGGAGGGTATGACATCTACAGTGTCTACACGGAAGATTTACATGATCCCTATATTGAGAATTTGGGAGCTCCAGTAAATAGTAGCTACAATGATCTTTATTTCTTCTTGGCAGATGATCAAGATACCGCATATTTGGCATCGAATAGACAAGGTTCTCTATTTCTGGAAGAAGCTGATGAGGCATGTTGTAATGACATTTACAAGGCAGTATTCGAGGATCTCGACATTAACTTGAAAGCACTGACCTTCGACCAAGCTACCCAAGAAGATCTATTAGGTGCCACCGTAACGCTGCTTGAGGCAAGTGATGAAGATAAGGTGTTGGACAGTCAAAGTGCGGAGAACACCAATCAGTTTATTTTTCCCCTTGAGCGCAACAGGAGCTACAAAGTCATCGCTACGAAACCCGGATATTTTCCCGATACCATTGCATTTAGTACCCGAGGTATAAACTCTTCACAAGACATCACCAAGCGATTATATCTACAGTCTGAGGCGCTTGATTTAGAGCTTTTTGTTTTCGATGATGAGACCAAAGCTGCGATTCGCGGGGCAACCGTCAAACTGCTGGATGTCTCGGATCCTAGTAGTGAGATCGTAGCCCAGATTAACGAGGATGGCAATAGCTTTGAATTCCCACTCGAGAGAGATAAGTCTTACCAGATCATTACTTCCAAGCGGGGGTACAAGCCAGACACATTGCAGTTAAGTACGAAAGATATTCCTGGCAATAAGATCAGTAAGAACATATACTTGAAGACTGGCAACTTGGAGGATTTCTTGCCTCTAGCCCTTTACTTTGACAATGATCATCCCAATCCTCGAACTTATTATCGTACCAGTCGTAGGACGTACGACGATACCTATCCTCCATACATGGCAAGGAAAGAAGAATTTAAACAAGAATTCGCGGAACCACTCATTGATGGAGCTAAAGCAGAAGCTGAGGATGATATTGAGCGGTTTTTTGAGTATCAAGTTCGGGAAGGAAGAAATGACATCGTGAAGTTTATCGAGATTCTGACTGATGAAATCGGTAAAGGTGAGAACATTGAGATTGTTTTGCAAGGATTTGCCAGTCCAAGAGCACCATCTGCGTACAATGATCTATTGAGTAGTCGCAGAATTAGCAGCGTCATCAATCAATTTAGGAGATTTGCTGATGGAGAACTCATGGATGCAATGCAAGCCGGAACATTAAAGATTGTTCAGGAGCCGCTGGGTGAATCTAAAGCACCCATATATGTAAGTGATGAGATTGAAGACGATAGAAATTCAATCTACAGTGTGCCAGCCTCACGAGAAAGGAGAGTAGAAATCATTGATGTAAGAAGATCAAACGACTGATTAAAAGATGACGAAGCTTTTGCAACGTACAGATAGATATAGGAAGAACCTGCTCCATATATTGAGCTTGGTTCTGATTGGCATGGCCCTGCTAATGCCGACTGAGTCGTTCGCTACTCACATAGTGGGAGGTGATCTGACGTATCGGTGTTTGGGTAATGATCGATACGAGATTACCTTGATGTTTTACCGGGATTGTCTAAACGGTGCAGAGGGTGCAGATTTTGATGATCCTGCATCCATAGCCATTTTCAATGCTGATAACAACCTGCAAGTCCAATTGGGACAATTGGGTCAAGTACTCATTCCTTTTAATGCTGACGACACTATAAGTCTCTCTAGTGATTGTTTTGTGGAAGGTGGTGATGGAGTTTGTGTGCATCGTACCATCTACAAGGCTGAAGTTGATTTGCCCTTTATACCAGGAGGTTACCAGTTGGTTTATCAGCGTTGCTGTCGTAACTTCAGCGTCAGCAATATTATAGATCCATTGGAATCAGGTGCATCTTTCGTTGCTGAGATCTCTGAATTGGCATTAAGTGAATGCAACAGTTCTCCGGTATATCGTGATTGGCCACCAATCTTTGTCTGTCTTAATGAACAACTCAATTTTGATCATTCGGCTACAGATGAGGATGGTGATTCTCTGGTATACAGCCTTTGTGCACCTCTCCAAGGTGGCTCATTTGCCAATCCTATTCCGCAGCCAGCACGTAAGCCACCCTATGATGAAGTAGTGTGGAATGCTCCTTATAACTTGGAAAATCTGCTGGGAGGTAATGATCCCTTGCGCATTGATCAACAAGGCATTCTGACAGGTACTCCTCAGGTTATTGGTCAATTCTTAGTGGGTGTATGTGTCGAAGAATATCGCGATGGAAATCTTATTGGATTTACCAAACGGGATTTTCAATACAACACCTTAGATTGTGATAATCTAGTCCTGACCAGATTTAAGGTGGATACGTCATTTGTGTGTGCAGATGTGTTTAACGTTCAGGTCACTGACAACTCCACTGGGTTGCCAGAAGGCGCACCAATAAAATATACAGTTACTTCCGATAAGGGATTAAACTTGGTTTTTAATGAAGCCAATCCTTCTTTCCAAATAAATGGTAGGCAGACAGTTACGATTACACAGATGGTTGTAGTGGATTCGTCTTGTACCACAAATAAATCACAAAGTTTCTTTTTTGATGTGGAGGATACGGGAATTGGATTCAACGATACCATTACCGTATGTGCGGGAAGTTCAATTGCTTTGAATCCGAATTTTAGTTCGGTATATGAATATACGTGGTCTCCTACTACTTATTTGACTTTCGCTGATGGACCTAATCCAATCGCTGAGCCAGAAGAGTCTATTACATACAATGTTCGTGTGTACGATCCTATAAACGATTGCTTTGTAGAGGAGTCTATACATATCAATGTGATACCAAATCCTGACGTTACCGTTGATTTTAGTGTCTCGAAGGAGTGTGGTTCCACGACGGTCTCTTTTACCAACATTAGTGTGGGAGCGGACACATTTATCTGGAACTTTGGTGATCCTATGAATCCGGATTTTCGGTCTTCGGAAACAAATCCGACCTATACATATCCTGCACCTGGTACCTACGATGCGGTGCTTACCGTTCCTGGAGATGAGTGCAATTCCATTCGAACTAAACGACTTCCCGTCGCAGGTGATGACTTTGTCGATTTTGAAAGAGACATTGAAAGCTGTGGTCCGAGTTTGATTGACTTGAATACCGGACTAAACCCATTATATATCTATGAATGGGAGGCAAATCCACTTATTCCAGATGTCACCGCTGCCGTTCCCGAAGTATACCTGAGGGAGGATGCGACGTTTAATGTCACGGTTACAGATCCACTTAATTTGGAATGTCAAATTATGGGCATCATGAACGTGACCATTGGTGACCAACTCGTAGTGGATCTGGGAGATAGTATATTCACCTGCGAGGGCGGACCGATCGAACTCAATCCGGAAGGTGATCCCAACTTAATATACATGTGGACGCCAAATGATAATCTGGATGATCCCACAAGCTTTAATCCTACGGCCGATATAACAGAAACCATCCGATACGTTGCGAAAATTACGGATCCTAATGATGCCTCTTGCATGGTGCGCATTCCTTTGAAGGTAATCATTGGTCTAGATGATGGTGGTTTTGACGACGGCGATAGCTTAACGATTTGCGATAGTAGCAGCTTCTTCATTAATTCTGGTGCAAATCCAGATCTAGTCTACATGTGGTCTCCTACTACCGGACTAGATGATCCTACTCATCCAAATCCAATTGCTTCTCCTACGGAGAACACAACCTATACAGTCACGGTGAGTGACTCTGCGGGTGTTTGTACGATTACCAAGTCGATTTTTATAGAAGTGGTGCAATCTGATGTATTACTCAATTTCGACATTTCAAAAGAGTGTAATTCTCTGACCTTGATGTTCATCAATCAGAGTCAAAATGCGTCAACTTATTTTTGGACATTTGGTGATCCCAGGTTTCCAGACTCGGTTTCTATGGAAGTCAACCCCATCCACACTTATCCTTCAGGAGGTGACTATGAGGTAGAAGTACGCAGCAGTGATGATCCCAATTGTACCGCCATTAGGGCTCGGAGAGTGACCATAACGGGTGAAGATTTTATGGATTTTTCAGATACCATTGTCACCTGTGATCCTAACAGGATACCCCTGAATCCCAACAGAAATCCAAATTATATCTATGCCTGGGCTCCTGATCCAGCCATAACAGATACCACCGCAGCCAATCCCATCATCAGTTTGTTTGAGGATCGAACATTTAGGGTAACGGTCACGGATCCATTGAATGATACTTGCACAATAGAAGGAGAGGTGCTCGTTTTCCCCAACGATACGCTGATCCAGAATCTACCAGATTCAATCATTGATTGTATGCCCAATATGATTGAGTTGCATCCAGGAGGGAATCCAGGTTTTACGTATCTGTGGGCACCAGCTGATCTCCTGGATGATCCCACCAGCGCAAATCCTACAGCCAACGTAACAGAAACTACTACTTTCACCGTCACGATTACTGATCCAAATGATCCAATTTGTACAATCACCACTGAGGTGAAGGTGATCATAGCAGACTACATTCCACTCATTACCTCCGATCCAGTTGACATGGCTTGCATCGGTGATACGGTCACTTTGTCTGCCAAGGGCGAACTTGTTGACTCATTGACGTGGTGCGACCCTCAAGGTAATGTGATCAGTGATCAGGCCACTTTTAGCTTCCCCATTGAAATTAGTGGCACGTATACGGTGAAAGGGATGAAAGGAGAATGCCTGTTTGTGGACAGTGTATTTATGGGTACGAGAATGCTAAACTTCATGTTGGATCCTGAAATGGCCAGTTGTCCTGGAGATCCTGTTGAGATTACTCTGACAACTAATAGTGATGTACCGATCGATAGCATCATGTGGGCACCAGCAGATGATATTGCGATTGGTGCGACAAGCGATGTCGTGGTCGTGAGGCCTGAAATGGATGCAACCTATACCGCAACTGTGATATTTGCTGATGGTTGCGTCATTACAGATTCTGTGATGGTCAGGGTAAGTGACATAGATAATAGATTTGACGCCATTGCTGTTCCTGATTCGATCTTCTTTGGCGAATCATCAACTTTGATCGCCACTTTGGAGGAAGGAGCAACCTATTCCTGGTCTCCAATAGATGACATTGTTAGTCCGAACGCTAACGAGACGCAAGTCAATCCACCGGAGACCGCTACCTACACAGTAGACATTATGGATGCCAGCGGATGTATGACTAGCAAGACGGTGACAGTGACGGTAATCGATGTAAATTGCGAACCACCCAACATTTTCTTGCCTAATGCATTTAGCCCTAATGGTGATGGTGAAAACGATCGTCTTATGCTCAGGGGGCTCTATGTAGAAAGTATGGAACTGTTTATCTACAACCGTTGGGGTGAATTGGTTTTTGAGACCAGGAATCAAAATACAGCGTGGGATGGAACCCATAAGGGCAAGGAACTACCCCCTGATGTATACGGGTACTATTTAATGGTCCAATGCATCGGTGGAGATCAGCACATCGAAAAGGGTAATGTCTCTCTGCTGAGGTAAATCCATCTGTACATAATTACAGAGATAGCTATGCAAGCCTAGAGGGAAGCGATGACCTCAGGGAGTTCCGCCATGTCGTCAAAGGTGATGGTTCCTTCCATATTAGGCATATACTTCTGATGGCTGGGCTGAAAGGCCAATACCGTCATGCCTGCATTAAGGCCAGCCTTGATACCAGCTTCGCTATCTTCTACAACAACACAATCCTCGGGAGCCATTTGATGAGCGTTGGCGGCATGTAGAAAGAGGTCTGGCAGAGGTTTCCATTTTTTTAAGTCATAAGCGCTGTAAATTCGATCATCAAAGTAGCGATCAAGCTTGGCGGTGATCAAATTGCGTCTGATGATATCCATCGGTCCATTAGATGCAACACACTTCAATGAATTCAATTCAGAAAGTGCCTTTTTTACACCTGAAATCGGCTGAAGCTTTTCAGCAAAAGCAATTCTTTGCTGCTGTCGGTAGCGTCCGATAAAGCCATCTGGCAGCGTAACATCAAAAGACTCTTCCACATATTTCATGCACAATGCCAGTGACGTCCCAGGAAAATGCTCCCAGGCTTCCTCGTTCGTCAATGGTATCCCCAGATTTTGCACATGGGATACAAAGACCTCATTGGCAATTCCCTCACTGTCTACCAGGGTGCCGTCACAATCGAATATGAGTAGTCTTTCGTTCATCGGATTTAGGGATTGATCGTAAAGAATTCTACTTCCTTGGGCGTGAATGAGATGGATTGGGCAAAAGGTGGATATTTCTCGACTTTTACCAGAAGCGTTTTGGCCCCGACACGGCTTGAAGGAAAGGCAACAAGTGTGAATGCATCTTTGGTGATTTCGTCAAACTTGCTCAGTCCAACCACACATTTGACCAGGGCTTGATCTGGAAATATCTGCACTTTCCCAACTAGCGAATCAGCGAGCTGAATGGAAACTGGCAGTTCCTTTTCAGTAATTTGTTCTACGGGAATATGAACATCCACCACTGATCTTTCCAAAGTGACTCCATTAGGTGGCACTTGTAGGTTGATGGAACGCCGGAGATCTTTCGTTAGTGCTATTTCTTCAATGGGTACAGTAGATACGTAACTTATGGTGTCGATGGCTTCAGTTGCTCCAAAAATCGATATGGTGTCGGGGCTGAATTGGATATCACTCCTTAGCTGATATTGGTTTGCTAGAGAAAGATCCCCACCCATATGAACTGGAACCCGTTTTTTGGCTTTGCTCGCAAGCTGGTAAGAAATCACTTCGGGATTTACCATGGTGACATTCAATTCGTCGTGGCTGAACTTACGCAGGTTATTTGCGAGTAGTAAACGCGTATTTAGTTGACCATTTTGAGTAGTCCTAGCATCGATGTAAACGCTGTCATCGGCAGAAGAGATCGCCATTTTTAAAAATGCCCAACCTTTTGCCCTAACTTCTGAATGAAGGATCGTTGGTGGAGATGAAGTGAATGTTTTATCACCATCCAATATATACCTGATGGGGTAGCTTTGCTCATATATATAATCTTTGCCCATCTTGGTCAAAAACCAGGCAACGAAAGCTATGGTGAAGCAAATATAGAGACTAGATCGATCTTGCTTAAAAAGAGATCTAATCCTGTTCCAGACATCATCCATTCGACTTAATGGATTCAGTCATTTCTTTTGAAATGGCACTCTTCAGCACCCTAATGAAGGTCTTCTGATCAATCTGCAAAGTAACAATTTGATCTTCGATCTTATTGATTTTGCCAATGAGTCCACTTCCAGTAGAAACCTCATCACCTTTATTGAGATTTTCCAAGAAGGAAGTCTGTGCTTTTTGTTTCTTCTGCTGGGGCCGCATAAAAAAGAAATAAAAAACAAATATGATAGCGATCAATGGCAGAAACTGCATAATGGGGTTGGGTTGCGCCTGCAGAAATATCATTTGCTGTCTCGTTATGTTAGCCCAAAAATAGCATTCTCTAGCTTTATTTGTCTACAGGTTGGATGAAGCCCGAAATCCGAATGGACGAAATGGGTGGTTTGGCATTGGATCTGATCTGAACCGTTTTAATGAATGGACCTGACCTGCCGCTTGCATCAAAAGTTACCGTTATCTCGCCCCCCTCTCCTGGCTCGATCACCTCTTCGGACCAGCTAGGTACGGTACAACCACAAGTGGACTTTACCGATGCTATCAGCAAGGGTCTGGTACCCGAATTACTAAATGAAAAATTATGTGAAGCAATTTCATCAGGAACCAAGGTGTCAAAATCAAAGCGCTCCTCTTCAAACTTAATGATGGCACCTGCCGAGGAATCGTCACTATCTTGCTCAATCAAGGTCGAGACAGGTACACCATCTATCGTCAACGTGGATTTTTTATCTGAAGCACGACTACAACTGGTCATGGCCACTGATAACCCGAGGAAAAACATCACCTTGAACGATTGAACCATAAAATGAGTTGGCAGCCATCTCATCAAATGCAAAATTATACTTGAAGAACTCCTGAAGTGTTGTTTGGTGGGAGTCGGAACCGGGAGCGTCCACTTAGGGTTTAATGTGACATGACCCCATGATTTCTTTTTGACAGGTGCATATAGCGCCTTATCCATTTTAGTTACTTTGTCTGCCATAGTAAAATTAGATCGATGCGCATTTTCTTAATCGGATTTATGGGAGTTGGTAAGAGTACACTGGGGCAGGTGCTTGCTGAACGACTGCATAGGCCTTTCATAGACCTTGATGAATGGATCGAAGATAAAATGGAAATGCCGATTTCCGAAATTTTCTCCAATTATGGTGAGCTTTTCTTCCGCAAGTTAGAACATGAAAACTTGCAAGAGGTTATAGAACGCTACGACCGATTTGTGATGGGGACGGGGGGAGGCCTCCCATGTTTCGGAAACAACATCTCCAAGATGAACAAGTCAGGCATATGCATTTATCTGAAGGCCTCAGCTGATGAAATAAGTGCACGACTGGCTCATTCATCTGGTAAACGCCCCATTCTTGATGCCATGGGCAAAGATCAAAGGAAACAGCATATTGCTGGGCTCCTAAATGAGCGGGAGGCCAAATACAACGAGGCACAACTGGTCGTCCCCCTGGCACTCGATCGCGAAAAGGAAGAGAATGTATCGCTTCTCCAAGAGTACTTGCAGCAATATTTGGAAGGTGATTTAGCGTAGATCCTTGCCAAAATATCGAAACGGGATTCAAGTCTTCTGAAGTCAGTCTAGCAGCGCACGAATGGCAGCAGCTGGCTGAATAACTTTGCCGGTGGATTTCGTGTTTTTCGAATCGATCCCAGTGGCCTCAAGAATAGCATGTATGGTAGAGACATCCAAGTCAGGGTCAATACTTTTCATTAACGCTACCAATCCGGCAACATAGGGTGTCGCCATAGAAGTGCCGCTGAGGGCTTTGTATGAATTGCGAGGGAAGGTCGAATATATGTTTTCACCTGGTGCAGCAATGCCATACTCCACATCCTTAACTGTGTTGGAGAACGCTGACTTTCCGAGGTTAGAATTAATAGAGCTTACTGTGATGACACCAGGTGTATTAGCTGGTGAAAACCTGGTTGCAGGTTGATTAGCATTGCCTGCTGCCACGACGACAATGGCTCCTTTTTCCCGACAATACTTCACTGCTTCTGTGTAGGTGCGCTCACGCTCATCATTCGTTGCACCCCCCAATGACATAGAGATGACATCCGCACCATTATCGGCAGCCTTAATCATGCCCTTAATAATATCTGCTTGACTCCCAAATCCAAAGTCACTGAGCACCTTAATGCCGGTTACCTCTAAAAAACTACTGTTGGGGGCAAAGGATGCAATGCCGATTCCATTATTACTTACTGCTGCTGCGACGCCCGCACAATGGGTACCATGACCACGTACATCTCGATCAGATTTTTCATCAATCGAGAGATAGTTGTCCTTTAGGTCCTCGTGGTTGCCATCGATGCCTGTATCTAGAATGGCGATCAACACTTTTTTTTGTGGTAGGATAGGTGGCGACCTAAGATTGGCGTATAGTTGGGGTACCCGACATGTATTAAATGCCCATAGTTTATCAAGGTATGGGTCATTCGTCAAGGAGATGCCAGCACCTGACGGCTCACTACCTATGATCGGACTTACCTGAACCATTTCATTCTCTTCCCACCACTCCACTAAGGCAGAGTTTTCCAGTACACGTTTTACGTCTTGCAGCTGCGACAAGTGTTGATCCGGTATATTAATCAATACTAAATCATCAAGGAGCGTGTGCTCTTTGTCGAACGGGGCAAAAGGTCGGGAAACGGTGACCGCATATTCGCTCAGTAAGCGTTCTAGATGACCAACTATTTCACCTCTACCGAAAGCAATCAATTCACCATCGGGATCAAGTGAGCTACCTTGCTCTTTGTTTAGGGTCGTATTTAGTACTTCCAGATAAGTACTGAAAAGAAAGAAGCACATACCTACTGCTAGTCCCACTCTCAGTATTGGATTGGATTTGGTCCAAGAAAAAAGTGCCCCGGCGATGCCGATTACGAGGAGATCTCTTGCTCCTATCAGTAGCTTATCTACTACTTCGATCTCTGAGATAGCTAGAATAACCGCCCATGAAATCAGGCCAACAATGAGACTGGACGATCCGACAAAAGATGCCCCGCGGTTGTTAGGTGCAAGTGACCAAAGAGATAGACCTAACAAAGCCAGTATGAAGGAAAAGCTATAATACATACTCAGTTCGGAAAGCATAACGGTCATCTCGAAGATACTTCTGACTTAAGAACGAAAAAACATTAGCAAAAATTCATTTATGCCATTTCTAAGACATAAACTGATGATCAAAAGGTAAACAAATCCAAACAACTGACTGTTCTCTATCATCTTAGTATAGGATCAGGGTCAGCCATCACCGTTGTAATTTGTGATGGATTAATTCTTAAATTTGCGGCTTAAATAACTGTGCATGTCTACAGCTAATAAAGTATTGTGTTTGATCATAGGTTCTGGCCCAGCGGGTTATACCGCAGCAGTATATGCTGCCAGGGCGGGTCTAAAACCTTTGCTATTCACTGGACAAGAGCCTGGAGGTCAGTTGATGATAACGACGGATGTGGAAAACTATCCCGGTTATCCAGACGGTGTGATGGGACCACAGATGATGGAAGATTTTCGCAAACAGGCGGAACGTTTTGGTACAGACATCCGTATGGAACTAATAACCAAAGTGGATTTTACCGGAGCAGTACACAAAGTCTGGACTGAGGCGGGAGAGGAAATGCATGCTCATACAGTAGTTATCTCCACTGGTGCAAGCGCCAAGTGGTTGGGTTTGGAATCTGAAAAGCGACTCGCCAACCATGGAGTTTCTGCTTGTGCAGTCTGCGATGGTTTCTTCTTTAGAGGCCAAGAGGTTGCAGTAGTGGGAGGGGGCGATACTGCTGCAGAAGAGGCAACTTATCTGGCTAAGCTGTGTCCCAAAGTGCATCTCCTTGTGCGTCGCGATGAGATGCGAGCTTCGAAAATCATGCAAGATCGAGTCTTAAAAGCAGAGAATATTGAAATTCACTGGAATACTGAGACGAAGGAAGTCTTGGGAGATCAGGAAGTGGAGGGTGTTCAGGTATACAATAACAAAACAGGGGAAGAATCAACAATCGCGGTGAAGGGGTTCTTTGTCGCTATTGGCCACAAACCGAATACGGATATTTTTAAAGGTTGGTTGGACATGGATGATGCCGGTTATCTAAAAACTGTGCCGGGTACAGCAAAAACGAAGGTCTCCGGTGTTTTTGCCAGTGGCGATGCACAGGATAAAGTCTATCGACAGGCAGTCACTGCAGCAGGCACAGGATGTATGGCTGCACTTGATGCTGAAAGATATTTGACCGAACAGGATATTATTTAGCAGCCCCATATTCACCCAGATTATTTCATACAGAAAACAAAATTTAGACATGAGTGATTCAAAATTTAGACCAGGCGTTCTTCACGGCGATGAAGTGACCGAATTATTGAAATATGCAAACGAACACGATTTTGCTTTGCCAGCTGTAAACGTGGTAGGTACCAACTCCGTTAATGCGGTGCTTGAGACCGCTCGAGATGTAAACTCTCCAGTAATGATCCAGTTTTCGAGTGGCGGTGCCTCTTTCTTTGCCGGCAAAGGTCTTTCAAATGAAGGCCAAAAGTCAGCCATTTTAGGTGGTATATCAGGTGCCATGCATGTACATACCATGGCAGCAGCTTATGGAGTGCCGGTCATATTGCATACTGATCACTGTGCTAAGAAACTGCTACCATGGATAGATGGCCTCTTGGAGGCTGGAGAGAAGTTCTACGAGTCAAGAGGGTATCCATTGTACAGTAGCCACATGTTGGACTTGTCTGAAGAACCGATTGAGGAAAATATTGATATATCCAGCAGGTACTTGGAAAGAATGGCTAAGATTGGTATGACCCTGGAGATTGAATTGGGTGTGACCGGCGGAGAGGAAGATGGCGTAGACAACACAGACATCGATAGCTCACGTCTATACACACAACCTGAAGAGGTAGCGTATGCATATGAAGAACTCAGCAAGATAAGTGAGAAATTTACCATCGCAGCTGCTTTCGGAAATGTGCACGGTGTGTACAAACCAGGTAACGTCGAACTTCGACCAATCATCCTTAAGAATTCTCAGGAGCACGTACAGCAAAAATTTAATACCGGCCCTAATCCAATTAATTTCGTGTTTCATGGTGGCTCTGGATCGTCACAAGAAGAAATTAGAGAAGCCATTGGATACGGAGCTATCAAAATGAACATTGATACAGACATGCAATGGGCTTTTTGGGAAGGCGTGAAAGATTATTACGAGGAAAAACGTGATTATTTACAGGGACAAATTGGAAATCCCGAGGGTGACGATAAACCCAACAAGAAGACCTACGACCCGAGGCAGTGGTTGCGTGCTGGAGAAGCGACCTTTGTTGCCAGATTGAAACAGGCTTTTGAGGACCTTAACTGCATGAATCGACTAGCATAGATAAATAGCTAATACTTGCTATAAAGCTCTGGGCCGCACGCTCAGAGCTTTTTTCTTGGGCAGATTGCGTGGCGACCACTTTTTGTCTGCAAGCGCTACGTTCTCAAGACAGCAAATAAGACTACTAAGATCATGTAGTAGGTAGTCAGGTGCAAGACACAGAGCTCATCACCGAATTGATCAGCAGCTCTCAGGATGTGAATAAGGAATAGTTGAAGGAGCACATTGAGTAAGTAAAATGTTGAGTACATGCACGACCCCTACAGAGAGTGCCAAAGTTTTACGCTTCTGTAGATACTCATCTTTTGTATATTTTTACGCTCCACTAATTTTCAGAGATGTACAGAATATGGGGTTTTTTTCTGCTGGTTTCAGCGGCGTTGGGTGCCTGTCAACAAGGACAAGAACACAAAGTGCTGGTTTTTTCGAAAACCGCCGGTTATCGGCATGCATCGATCGAGTCAGGTAAGCAAGCATTGCAGGCATTGGCTCAAGAAAATGGATTTGATGTGGACACCACTGAAGATGCCGGGCGTTTTACAACTCGACAACTCAAGCAGTATTCAGCGATCATATTTTTGAATACCACTCGCAACTGTTTGAATGATCAGCAACAATTGGCAATGCAGAGATACATTCAAGCTGGTGGAGGATTTGTAGGTATACATGCTGCCGCAGATACGGAATATGATTGGCCCTGGTATGGAAGGTTGGTTGGTGCATATTTTAATGGACATCCTAATGATCCCAATGTTCGTGAGGCCATTATTGAAAACAAAGCTACGGACCATCCCTGCTGTGCGCATCTGCCGAAAGAGTGGAATCGATCTGACGAATGGTACAACTACCGCGATATTCAGCCAGATCTGCAAGTACTTTTGAACCTAGATGAATCGAGCTATGAAGGAGGTACTAATGGCAAAGAACATCCGATTGCCTGGTATCACGATTTTGATGGTGGGCGAGCATTTTATACAGGTAGTGGACATACATCTGAGACTTTTCAGGAACCTCCATTCCTTAAGCACTTGCTTTGGGGAATCAAATACGCCATGGGTAATGGCGCTACCGCACTAGACTATGATAGCCCGACAGTAGTGCCTGAGGAAAATAGATTTCAAAAAGTCGTATTGGATGAGCGTTTGGACGAACCCATGGAAATGGCAATGCTTCCTGATGGCAGGATACTTTTTGTAGAAAGAAAGGGAGATATCCATATCTATGATCCCAATTCGGATAGTACCATTCTCGTGACCACATTGTCAGTGCATACTGAGTTTGAAGATGGCCTCCTGGGCATGGCTCTAGATCCTCAGTTTGGTGAGAACCATTGGCTATATCTTTTTTATTCCCCACCGGGAGATGAGCCCAAGCAGCACATTTCACGATTCACCCTAGATAATGACGAGCTCAACTTATCGTCTGAAAAGGTTTTAGTGGAAATTGGCACTCAACGTGACGAATGCTGTCATTCGGGAGGAAGTCTGGAGTTTGGACCTCAGGGCAACCTTTGGTTTTCTGCCGGAGATGATACCAACCCTTTCAAGTCCGATGGTTTTTCACCTTCGGATGAGCGACCAGGTAGAGGACCCTGGGATGCACAAAAATCTTCTGCAAATACCCAGGATCTAAGAGGGGGTATAGGAAGAATAACACCCCAAAATGATGGAACCTACACCATACCTGAAGGTAACCTTTTTCCTAAAGATGGATCTGAAGGTCGTCCAGAGATTTTTGCGATGGGATGCCGCAATCCCTTTAGAATATCTATCGATGATCGCACCGGATTTCTGTATTGGGGGGATGTGGGACCAGATGCCGGTAAGGATGTCGAGGGTCGGGGTCCTCGTGGTCATGATGAGGTAAATCAGGCTCGAGCAGCTGGCTTTTTCGGCTGGCCATACTTTGTTGGCGACAACAAAGCTTATCATGAATACGACTTCGCCGCCGAAGAATCACTTGATAGGTATGATCCCAAACGTCCGATAAACAATTCTCCTAATAATACAGGGGCACAGATCTTACCACCAGCGCAACCTGCCTTTATCTGGTATCCATATGCAGCTTCCGAGGAGTTTCCGTTGGTTGGTGAGGGGGGCAGAAATGCCATGGCTGGTCCGGTGTTTTATCGGGATGACTACCCGGAAAATGAATTTAGGTATCCCGCATATTACGATGAGAAGCTATTTACCTATGACTGGATCAGGGGGTGGATTATGGCTGTTACCATGAGCGAAAGTGGAGACTTTTTGTCCATAGAGCGATTTCTTCCCAGTCAGAAATTTAGCAATCCAATCGATATGTTTATGAGTCCCAAGGGTGACCTATATGTTCTTGAGTATGGCACAGCATGGTTTAGAAGGAATGATGATGCTCGACTTGTGCATCTAAAATATATCAATGGAAATCGAGCACCTGTGGCAGCAGTTGGAGCTGATAAACTTGCCGGTGCCCTTCCGCTTCAAGTTAATTTTAGTAGCAAAGGCACGGATGATCCAGATGGAGATGCGTTATCTTATCTATGGGACTTCGGGGATGGATCCACTTCTTCTGAAATTGAGCCCACACATACCTTTGAGACAGCAGGTGATCACAAGGTGGTATTGACAGTGACAGATAGGGATAAGCTCACCTCAACGGCATCTTTGACCATACGTACTGGCAACGACCCTCCTAAAGTCGCCTGGGAACTGAACGGCAACCGTACTTTTTATTGGCCCGGTAGATCAATCGATTATGAAGTCAAAGTAGAGGACAAGGAAGATGGATCTTTAGTGAATGGCATTGTCAATGAGGATGTAGCTGTGACATTGGACTATCTTGAACGGGGTGCCGATATCAATACCATCGCCATGGGACATGAAGCTTTGGCAGCAGCTGCTCGCTTTGAAAATGGCAAGCAATTGATTGATGGCAGTGACTGCAAAGCATGCCACTTCGAAGATGAGGAATCAATTGGTCCTGCCTATCTCCAAGTAGCCGGGAAGTACAAGGGAGATCCGGCTGCCAAAGAGTATTTGATTGACAAAGTGCTCAATGGTGGGGGAGGTGTTTGGGGAGATAATGCAATGGCAGCTCATCCACAGCTGAGCGAAGAAGAAGTCGGACAGATGATAGACTACATCTTGTCGCTTGGATTGGAAGAAGATAGAGGTGAGCGGATTGCGATCCAAGGTTCATATAAGCCTACCTCAGCAGAGGCTACTGGTGAGGAAGGTACGTACGTACTTATGGCCACTTACACTGATAGGGGTGCGGACCAGGCATCCTCACTAACAGGCAGTGCTGTTCTTACATTGAGGCATCCGAAGCTCTCAGCAGCAAGCTACGATGTGATTGAAAGAGCCACTCGCAAAGAAATCAAGCAAAAGCAAGCCGATCAATTGAGAATATCGGTCGGACAGGTAGTGATGGCTGCCGATAATGGATGGGTAGGTTATTTTAACTACGACCTTACAGAAGTAGCTGCGATCACTTTATTGGTGGCTTCTGCGCCCAATATTGGTGAGGGAGGAAGTATTCGTCTGTACTTAGATTCTAGGCATACCGATCCCATTGCCGAAATCGAGATACCTGCAATGCTGGAGCCGGGAAATAAAGCATATACCATTCCCATAGCATCATCTGGAATCCATAATCTATACTTCACCTTTGACTCAGATACAGAAGGAGCTGTTGTAGGTGCAATTGTGTCTTTGACCTTTTCGTCAAAGGAAGTTTTGTGATCTATATGCATTTTGTCGCGTGAGGCCAACAGACCAGTCCTGGGATTCCCAAGGTGAGTATGACCTCAAAAGATTTCCGGATCGTAGAATGATCCAAACGAAAACCAGTAGCCCATCATGGCATCGACGCGACCTAAAGACATGCCTTCGTTCGGCCCGCTAACGGCCTGACCAAAGATGTTCCAACGATTGCCGAGGTCATCTTCCATGATAACTCCGCCTTCACTTACGTCCAGGGCTTTGAAGTCCAACTTGCCTAGTGGAGAATTATTACCGTAGACTATCATAAAATTGTCCGGCTTACTTCCCACCACGACTACATCCACACCCATAAAAGTATCGTTGATAATATTCAATCCATCTTCGAAATGATTAAAAGTGTATACCCTACTTTTTTCCATGATAATTAGGGATAGCACTCGTTCCTTGAACGGGAGTCGGTTGTCGCTGTCTCCCAGAGGAAACAAGATGTTGTTGTTATTGACTTTGTAATCACCATAGGGATAACGGCCATAATTTCTCGCAAATCCGGTCTCCGTTGTGATCACGTTTTCATTGGGGAACATGGTCTGCCATGTTTTCCAAGACATTTCTGCCACGAGGTAAGTTTCTACTTGTGTGGATTTTAGTGCTCCCTGGACACACTGTAGTCGCAATTGTGACCAATTGCTATCGGTTTCGCGATCGTAGGGAATCAAATTATTTCGGTAGAGTAGTCCAGATACACCGAAGGTAGTTTCCTTACCATCGACGAGGCGATTCCAAGCCGACCCAGTGCCAGTGAGCGGGCAGTAAGTCAGCGAAATCGGTGTACCACCCACTCTATCATTCACGATTTCGTGCCAGTCAAGTACAGGATGTGTATAACCCTTGATGGCACCGCCGATCGAGACCCCATTTATTAGATCATGATCTGACATGTAGGTTATCTGGTTTGTAGGTAGAAAGATTGGCTTGTCGACGGAAGGAATGCCATCTTTTCCTGGGCCCCCGTCAAAAACCTCTCCCTGATCGATTAACCAGCCATTGTCTTGTTGATTGGTATTTCCCCCACCTCCTCCAGATGTCGATGGCACGGGATCATCACTGGAACAACACCAAAAAGTGAAGAGCAAAGTGGTTACGATCATGATCGACTTCTGCATATGTTTAGTTTTTATCCTTAGTGGTAAATTTATAATAGAGCCCGGTGTTGAGTCTTAAGGTAGGACTAACCTGGGTTCCCGTGATGTTGGCTAAAAGTGGCAGCTCGAAATTGATGTTCCAGGAAATATTGGTGTTTGGCCACCAACTTAGAGATGGATTGATGAATATCCATTGTCCACCGGTACTGGGCACTGCTACATCATTATTTTGGTCAGATGCTGCATATCGATATCGGAAGGCGACACTTGGATCAAAAATCTGATTGACAAAGAACATTCTATCACCGATGCCCAATATGACCTGGAGTTCATCTCCAAATTTATAATCTTGTACTCCAAGGTAAGTTTCATTATGACCTTTACCAGCAAAGATTAATGTAGTGAAAATAGAGGTACTTGGGCGGCTCTTCAATTGGCTTGAAAAATGGCTCCATAGGAGCAGATCCATTGCTCCACTTCCCGGTTGTAGATCAGCGTTTAGTCTGATCCCATTCTCATTTGCCTCAGTTGAAGATCCGGACGGCAACTTAAGCCCAATCCCACCACTAAGGCCATAATCCGGTTGACTAATTATTTCATACTTCAATAAAAAGGTCACATCACCGAATCCTTGGCTACGTGTGCGTTCTGCTCTGCCAAAATTATTCACCGTTCGTTCTTGCCGCACGTAGGAAAATAAGAGGTCCGCTGAAAACCGCTTAGTAAAACCATAGCTTGCTTCCCAAATCATCGAGTGGGTGCGTCTAGTCCGGTTTCTATCTTTGATAACTTCCCGACCAGTTTTAAGAGTATTTAGGGTGTTTAAGTCATAAGATACATTCATCTGCAATATATGGGCATCCTCCATTGGCATGCCGAGATTACTTGATATGGGCACTCCACCAGAGCAACATGTTTGCGCATCTGTAGAAAGGCAGCATACCAAGAATTCGATGATCAACAGCCATCTCATATATATAAAACTAATCTGAAAATGTTCATGCTGATGTAAAGGCGAAGACAAAAACAAATTGAAGAATTATCAAACCGTCCAAAACACCGGAAAAGTAATAGTCATGACAGTTTTCTCGTGCCTTTAGGGATAGGACAAGTGCTAGAAGGTAAAAAACTAAAATGGATACTCCTTGCTGTAGGTCGTAGAGCTCAAACTCCATGGCAAATACAGTAAAAACCATGGCTACAACGAAGCAAAGTGACATAAGCCACCTTATATGCCTGAGACTCAACACCGTGGCTAAAGTCTGTACACCTTGCTCTTGATCAGGTCGACGGTCCCGGATATCAAAAGGAATGGTTATCCCTATTATGAAGAAAAGCTTTTCTATGAAGAGGAGCCAAGTTCCCTTAAGAACATTGCCATCATCAGTGAATGGTATCCAAACAGTGACCCACGACCAGACAATGGCAATGGCCAGAATCTTTATCATGGGAAGGTCTCTGAGCCGTTGACCTTTCCACATGGGCATCATATACAGTAGGGTGCAGGCGGCAGGAAGAAGCAGCTGAATTTGAGATTGACGGGATAGGTTCAAAAAGAATAATAGGGATGTTAGCAAGGCCCCCAGAGCCAAACCCGTCATGATCCTTGGATGATTCAGATACAGGAAGAATCTAGCGCCCGGTTTATCATCGATGAACAGATGGGTACCAATGAGACGGTGAAAGGTATATACAAAAATGGTGGAAAAAAAGACGAATCCAGCGAGGTGGTTGTTCCACAGCCTGAGGTCCCCGATTAATAGTTGAGTCTGGAAAACCATGGACATTGCAGCTAATGCTATCCACACATTGGTGTATAGAATTAGATCAAATAGGGAACGTTGTCCAAACAAAACGATTCTTTATGGACGAAATGTCAGATTGGTTTTTTGGAACCAATAGTTATCCCTTCCTGCGTACATCTTTGTGGTTCATGGTTTTACTTGACCATCATAGACTTTCAACCTATTGGCTAAATATGTTGATTAGAAATACTTAAAACTCTGGTTGGCTTTGATTTTAAGAATGGATTCGTAGATCAACTTTATTAGATTTTCGAGATCTTCCTTATGAGCCATTTCAACAGTGGTATGCATATACCTTAATGGAAGCGAAATCAGGGCTGATGGTACCCCTTCATTAGAATAAGCAAAAGCATCTGTATCTGTGCCTGTAGCTCTGGAGGAAGCTGATCGTTGGAACGGTATTTTTTTAGATTCAGCCGTTTTGATAATGAGATCCAGAAGCAGGTTGTGTACCGCTGGTGCATAAGTAAGCGATGGACCTTCCCCACATTTGGTGTCTCCATGTTTCTTCTGACTAATCATTGGAGTATTGGTGTCGTGCGTCACATCGGTCACGATTGCTACATCTGGTTTGAGGCGGTGTGCGATCATCTGAGCACCCCTTAGCCCGATTTCTTCTTGAACTGCATTTACCACATAAAGTGTATAAGGCAATTTCTTTTTCTTTTCATGTAGAAGCCTCGCAACCTCAGCAACGGCAAAACCTCCCAGTCTATTATCAAGGGCCCTGCCCAGATAGTAGCGATCATTCAATATCTCGAGCTCAGATCCATAGGTGATTACACATCCAACATGGACACCCATGTCCAGCACTTCATCCTTGTCTTTGGCACCAACATCAATAAATATATTGTCCATTGACGGTGCATTGTTCAAGTCTTTTCCTCTTCTAGTATGGATGGCAGGCCATCCAAATACACCACGGACAATTCCCTTTTTCGTGTGGATATTAACTCGTTTCGATGGGGCAATAATATGATCTGACCCTCCATTCCGAATGACATGGATGAATCCATCTTTGGTAATGTAATTGACGAACCATGATATCTCATCTGCATGGCCTTCAATAACGACTTTGTAGTCTTTCCCGGGATTGATAATGCCATAGGCAGTGCCATAATTATCTAGTTTCCACTCATCAACATAGGGCTTAATGTAGTCGACCCATAGTTTCTGCCCTTCGGCCTCAAAACCGGTGGGGGAGGCATTGTTGATATATTTGGTTAGGAAGGCGCTGGACTTTTTTCCAATAATGGCCATGTTTATAAGATTTTGAATGGTGAATTGCTAACGGATTATCATGTGGGATTCCAGGTTGAGGGAGATTTCTTCCAGGCTTTTAACAGACTGTGATCATTCTGATCAATATAGCCCATTTCCATGGCAATGGCCAGTAGGTCACTGTATGTTGTCAGGGTTTGGACCTTGATTTGGGCGTCGGCAAATCGCTTCTGGGCGTGCTCCAATTCATAGGTGAAAATGGCAAGTAGACCAACAACTTCTGCAACTTCCGATTGAAGCGCATCTATTGCTTCCATGCTACTGCCTCCAGTACTGATTAAGTCTTCCACAACTAGGACCCGATGTTCAGGAAGTAATGCCCCTTCAATTTTGTTTTGACGGCCATGTTTCTTGGTTTTACTTCTGACGTATACAAATGGCAGGCCTAGAGCATCGGCAAGTAATGCACCGTGAGGTATTCCTGCAGTGGCAACGCCAGCTATTACATCGAAAGTGTCAAAGTGATCGGCAGCTTTCACAAATGCCTGCTTGATCTCATTTCTTACCCAAGTGTGAGAAAGGGTAATTCGATTGTCACAGTAGATGGGAGATTTTAAACCCGAAGCCCAGGTAAATGGATTTTTTGCGTTTAATTTTATTGCTTTTATTTGTAAAAGTAGCCTTGCGACTTGTGCTGAATTCTCCATCTAAAGGGTCCTAAAATTGCCTCAAATGTACAAAATCTATATTAATGATCATCCCCTTATACTGGCCCAGAAAGATGAGGTTCAAAACATTGATATTGAGGGACTTAAGCCAATGCCTTACATGGGAGTTTGTAAGCATATACTGAACTACATTGACAAGCTTGAAAAGTCTACTGATGCTACCGAGATTGTCCTGTATTCCGAAGATTTGGAAGAGCTTTGGAAGGACTTCAAGAGTTTGTTCAAAAAGATTAAAGCAGCTGGAGGAGTGATTTACAATCGACAGCGTCAGATTCTAATGATAGATCGGTTGCAACGATGGGATTTACCCAAAGGTAAGTTGGAAAAAGGGGAGAAAAAGCGCGATGCTGCACTACGCGAAGTATTGGAGGAGACGGGATTGCAATGTAGCATCATACGCAAGGTGGGTACCAGTTTCCACACCTACCGGACGAGGAAAGGGAGAATTCTGAAGAAAACTTACTGGTATGAAATGCAGTACTTATCAGGTGAGATAAAACTACAGCACGAAGAAGATATTGTTGGTTCTCAGTGGGTTCCTATTTCTGACTTTTTGGCCAGCAATCAAGCAACCTACAATAGTATTCGAGATGTCCTAATGCAAGCCGACAAATATGTGTGACTGCTCATCTTTTGAATATGGTGTGGCTCAAAAGATCAAAAATCCAAAGAGTATTGAAAAAAAGCGCATATTACGGCCACATCTAATCTCAACCTTTCATGAAGAAAGCGGTCTTTCCTGGTTCTTTTGATCCCATAACTACTGGGCATGTAGATATCGTGCGTAGAGCCATACCGCTGTTTGATCAAATAGTTGTTGCCATTGGAAATAATACCCAAAAAAACTACTTGTTCCAATTGGACAAACGTATGGATTGGTTGGAAGATGTGTTCGCCAAAGACGAAAAAGTGATCATCGATACTTACGAGGGCTTGACTGCCCATTTCTGTCAGCGGATAGGCGCAAAATACATGATCAGAGGATTGCGGAACGCCTCTGATTTTGACTATGAAAAAACCATCAGTCAATTAAATCAAATCGTGGGTGGAAATCTGGAGACCGTATTTTTTATTAGTCAACCTCAATTTTCACACATCAGCTCTACCATCGTCCGTGAAATTATCAAAGGAAAGGGAGATGCCAGACCCTTCGTGCCGTCAGAGGTAAGATTTTGATTGGTTCTAAGAAACAAAATAATAATCTGGCGCAGGATGGGTGGCATTTTTATCCCCATTAATATCGGATAACACTGATTAGGCATAAGACTGAGTGGTCGATTACATAATTCTATTCGTATTTAAACTGATGTCAAGCTCTTCCTGTTGATTCAGTTAAAGTACTTTGAATTATGACCAATGCAATTCTCAATGTACCCCCAATGAAAAACGAAGAGGTACTGTCTTATTCGCCTAGTTCAGGAGAAAGAATAGCACTCTTGGATACCATTAAATCTATGAAAGAAGCTCAGTGGGATATTCCTATGATCATCAATGGGCAGAAAATTCGAACGAGGAAGAAAATAAAAATCAGTGCTCCTCACGCTTTGGAGGAATCCCTGGGTACCTATAGTAAGGGCAGTGGAAACCACGTCCGATCCGCAATAAAGGCAGCAGTGGCTGCGAAGCCTGCATGGCAGGCTTTGGATTGGGAATCCAGAGCAGCAATATTTTTGAAAGCAGCGGATTTGGTGGCAGGTAGGTATCGGCAGCAACTGAATGCCGCTACCATGTTGGGGCAATCTAAGAATATTCATCAGTCAGAAATCGATGCAGTGGCTGAAATGGCGGATTTCTTTAGATTTAATGCTCATTTTATGCGGCAAATATATGAGCAGCAGCCCATGAGCCCAGCAGGTGTCTGGAATCGAATGGAATATCGTGCACTAGAAGGCTTTGTATTTGCATTGACACCCTTCAATTTTACGTCTATTGCTGCAAACTTGGCAACTGCTCCAGCCATGTTGGGAAATACCGTTGTATGGAAACCGGCCGAAACACAGATTTATTCTGCGCATGTCATCATGAAGATCTTAGTAGAAGCCGGTCTACCTGCCGGCGTGATTAATTTGATATTTGTTGACGGACCGACCGCCGGAAAAATAATATTTAGACATCCAGATTTTGCAGGTCTTCACTTTACAGGAAGTACAGCGGTATTTCAGGAACTTTGGAAAACAATTGGTAATAATCTAGCCCGATACAGGAATTATCCACGAATCGTGGGCGAAACCGGTGGCAAGGATTTTGTGGTTGCACATCCCACGGCCGATGTAGGAATCTTATCAACAGCTTTAACTCGAGGGGCTTTCGAATATCAGGGGCAAAAATGTTCTGCAGCTTCTCGTGCATACATACCGAAGAGTCTCTGGAGAGAAGTTAGTAAAAATCTAAAAGTAGACTTATCAACTTTTAAAATAGGCACGCCCGAAGATTTCGGAAATTTTATTAACGCTGTAATTGATGAAAGGGCATTTAAAAAAATCACGGGTTATATTAATAGAGTGAAAAGAGATAAATCCGTACAGATCGTAGCAGGAGGAAATTATAGTATGGAAAATGGCTATTTTATTCAACCTACCGTACTACGTGTCCAGGATCCACGGCATTTTATCATGCACGAAGAGATTTTTGGGCCGGTGCTAAGTGTTTATGTCTATGATGATGATAAATTCACTGATACGCTAAAGTTGGTCGATGAAACATCTCCCTACGGGTTAACGGGGGCCATATTTGCAAAAGATCGCTCTGCCATTTGCGAAGCAACCGATGCTTTGAAGTATGCTGCGGGCAATTTTTATATCAATGACAAACCAACTGGTGCAGTGGTCGGACAACAGCCTTTTGGGGGAGCCCGCGCAAGTGGGACCAATGATAAGGCAGGGTCCGTGCTCAACTTGTACCGGTGGATTTCTCCTAGAACAATCAAAGAGAACCTCGATGCACCAAGAGACTATCGTTACCCCTTTCTAGACTTTTGAAGGAAGCACGCCTGAAGAACATGAATAGATGACTTGATGTCTGGTTAGTAATATAACTGTTTAGTTTTTGTAAAAGATCTGTATTTTACAAGAACTATGTTAAGAATCACCCTCCTAATGGCTCTGATCTCAGGGATCCCTATGATAATGGAGGTCAAGGCGCAAAATTTGCAATCGATAGGACCTGGCGCTCCTGCATCAGCAATGGGAGGCATTTCGAGCATTCATCAAGATGTACTGGCTATGTATGGAAATGAGGCAGGATTGGCATTCATTGAAAATACGGTTGGCTATGCTACTGCGGAAAAGCGTTTTGCGAGTGAGGGCCTCAATTATTATTCGTTGGTTGGAGCACATCCGCTTAGGAGTGGTGTCATTGGATTCACCGCGCAATATTTTGGCTTCGAGGCTTTCAATGAGTTCTTATTTGGGCTTGCATACGGAAGGAAGATCGCTGCACATTTGTCATTGGGTGTCCAATTTGACTATCTCCAAGTTAGAATCCCAGGCTATGGAATGAAGCAGGCATATCTTGTTGAATTGGGTTTGTTGTCTGAGATTGGAGAAAAGGTGAGGATGGGTTTTCATATTTATAATCCGTTTGAGATTCGTTGGGTAGAGCAAGAGGTGCTGCCAATAGCAGTGCAGGTGGGCCTTTGGTATGAAGTTTCAGATAAGGTGATCACAATGGCTGAGGTGGAAAAAGTGACCAATCATCCAGCCAACTTAAAAGTGGGCTTACAATACCAAGTGGCCCCAACTGTGGCACTTAGGTTAGGCATAAATACAAATCCTTCCACCATTTCTTTTGGTGTTGGTTACTCAATAGATTCAGGAATGAGAGTTGATGTATCTTCGTCTGTCCACCAACATTTGGGCTTAACACCAATTGGGGGAGTGGGATATGAAATACAAGATTAGATTGATGAAGGTACTTATTGTTGCAGCTACCCGTCATGAATGGATTCCCATTCAGGCACAACTCCTCAGGCAGGGTTGGACACTTGACAAGCATGGTATTTTGCACCATAAAGAATTGCAAGTTGCAACACTGATCACTGGTGTAGGTATGATGGCAATGGCAGCTCAATTGGCTACTCAATATGGAATAATAAGACCAGATCTAAGTATCCATATCGGAATTGCGGGGTCATATCAAAAAAATCTGGCATTGGGATCAGTAGTACAAGTGGTTTCAGAACAGTTGGGTGATCTGGGCATCGAAGAAAAGGATGGTTCTTTTGTCGATGCGTTTAGTGCCGGCCTCATGGATAGAAACTTACCACCTTTTTCTGAAGGTCGCTTACATAATCCAATTTCCAAGCTTGGTTTTCTTCCGGAGGTAAGGGGGTTAACTGTCAATAAGGTGTCTGGTTATCTACCACACATTGCTGCCTTGACTGACAATTATGATGCGGATATCGAGACGATGGAAGGAGCCGCTTTTTTCTTTGTTAATTTACTTCATGAGGTTAAGTTTCTGTCCATCAAATCAATTTCTAACTATGTCGAACCACGCGACCGCTCAGCTTGGGAAATTGATCTGGCCATCACAAATCTTGCCGATTCCATTGGATCCCTCTTGCAAGGCATGTAGTCGATAGGAGCACCGGTAGAATAGGCTGCAGTATCTGAATACATATTACAGGATGTGGACAGGCCGCAAGATTCACGCTAGGTTAAGAGCTTGAAGATTCCATAAAGGGCCACAATGATAGTTACAATGATGCTGGTCCATAGCAAGAAATCGTAGCTCTTGGTTGGGATGAAATAGGCACTCAGGTGTTTATATCTAAAATTGATGACAGCCCATATAACCAGCAACAAAATAATGCTGGTGATAACTCCTCCTGCCAGAACCATGATTACAGGCAATTTGATGAACACGAAAATGGCAGCCCAAGAAAAAGGAAATACCCAGCTAAGTATGGCTATGGATTTTGCTCGATCATCCTGGTTAAAAAAATCTATCCAGCCTAACTCACCAAAAATGTCAGAAAATTGCCTCGTCCACTGGGCTAGGGCCGCGAATAGGGTAGAGAAAAGTACGACAAATGCACCTACCATAAAGAATGTCTTCGCTCCTGGGCCCAATGACTCCGTATACATCATGGATAGCGTCTCGATCATTTCGTAGCCTTCAGGAATACTGCCACTGGCATGCAACACAGCTGCTCCCAATAAATAGAATGCTGCCGTCATCAATGTATAGACCAGCATCGCAGCTATAGCGTCGTAGTGCATAACTTTGATCCATCCATCCGCTCGATCTCGCCATTCCGCATTGTCCTCCTCTACTCCCGTTTTTGCAGCAAAACCTTTTTCGAGACACCAATAATTATATGCGATAATTTCGTCACCACCCACACCAGTGATTCCGAATGCACCAATGGCCACCGCTACTGCCTCCCGAGGTAAATTGAATTGAAGTCCTGACCAGATTTCCGCTAATGTGATGTCATACGGGGTAAATTTTAGGAAATACAGGCACACAAACGTGAAAATGGTGAATGCACCGATCATTACCATGGACATTTTTTCGATAAATTGATAATATCCACGAAAAATCATGAGTGCTACGATAATCGCAGTCCCGAAAGCCAGCAAGTTGATCGAAAGGTTGGGAATGAGAAAGTGTAAAATGATGGCCACACCTCCCAGAACTCCACCTACTTGCAGAATTTTTGTAACCATGAGGAAGAAAAAAGCCCAAATGCTCCAATGGGCCTTTCCAATCTTTGGCCCAGGTAGTTTATTGAAGGCTTGCATCGGTGTTTGTCCGTGTAAGATCGTGTGTTTGGCAAATTCCAGCTGTAACATTACCTTGATCAGACAGCTGAGGATGATCACCCAGAAAGTCACGAACCCAGCTTTTGCACCTAAAGTTGTAGTCGCTATCAGTTCACCAGATCCAACGATTGAGGCGGAGAGAATAAAACCCGGACCTAAGTACTTTAACCGCTCTAGGAGGGTGGTTGGTGGTGCTTCAATTTGTGCTCTAGATAACACATATTTGTCTGACATTGCGTTAAAATACAGAGAAATTCTTGGATGGTCTACTTGGATACTATTCATTTAAAATCGCAAGCACTCTCTAACAAATGGATCGCTTACGCATTTGATATTATCGATCATCTTGTGTATTTTCTCAAACTATAAAATGTGAATATGGACATTAAAAAAGTTACGCTGTGTTGGATCGTTCTCGCCTTTACCGGGCATATCTATGCTCAGACCATGCAGTCAGAATTTCTCTTTGAGAAGGCGCCGTTTGCTGCCTGTCACGCCTCCACGATTATCGATTGTAAGGGTGATCTCTTGGCGGCTTGGTTTGGTGGCACCCACGAAAAGCATAAGGATGTTGGTATCTGGATATCTAAGAAGTCAAACGGAAAGTGGTCTGACCCCATTGAGGTAGTGAATGGAATTCAGCATACTGATAAACGTTACCCGACTTGGAATCCCGTGCTGATGCGGCGTACCCCGGATCGAATCATTCTCTTTTATAAGGTGGGACCTTCTCCGAGTACTTGGTGGGGAGAGATGGTCACTTCCATGGACTGTGGCGAATCATGGGGCAGCCCCTGTAGATTACCTGAAGATATATTGGGACCAGTGAAGAACAAAGCGGTGATCCTTAGAGATGGCACACTGCTATGTCCATCAAGTACAGAACATGACGGCTGGAAGGTGCAAGTTGAGCTGTCCAAAAACTGGGGAATGGACTGGCAATTGATCGGACCGCTCAAAGCAGACGGTGATATCCAAGCAATTCAGCCCACGGTCCTACAACATCCCAATGGGCATCTGCAAATGCTTTGCCGCACCAAGAAAAGTGGTATCGCAGAAGCTTGGTCTGATGATCAGGGGCTCACTTGGACCCTTCTTAAACAGAGTACCTTGCCAAATCCTAATTCCGGAATAGATGGAGTTACAACCTCATCGGGAGAGCACTACCTTGTATATAATCCAACCAGTACACCAGCTGGTAAATGGGGGGGTGAACGCTATCCACTCGTGCTCGCCAAATCTAGCGATGGTGTTGAGTGGCAGGAGGTAGTTACCTTGGAATCTGAACCAGGTGAATACTCTTATCCTGCCATAATTCAAGGTGAAGACGGTGATCTTCACATTACTTACACCTGGAAAAGAGATCGAATCAAGCATGTCGTCATTGATCTCTAAAACACCATATCCGAATCCATTAAGGTACTCAATGGCGGCCATCTTACCGATCGCGGTCAATTGCTTTTTGTTGAGCTGCTGTCAGTTCATTAGCTTTGGTCCATTCGTCTCCTGGGAAAAAATACTCCGAGGAGCAACTTTGTAGCATAGGATGTCTTATATCTGGTTTTTCTTGCTTGGCGTCTTTTTTACCGCTCTGGGAGCACTGCCCCCTGGCATGATCAATCTGTCTGTTGCAGAGCGTTCCATCCAGCGCGGTTTTAACTCGGGGATCATGGTGGCCCTTGGAGCGGCGGTAACTGAATTTGTGTACACGTTCGTTTCCATTTACTTCATTGATACCATTATCAAGAATGAGGTTATCGGATCTATGATCAAATGGACCATGGTCTTTGTATTTTTCATATTGGGTACCTACTATTTGATTAAAAAGGTGGAGGCTGTACAAACTAAAATCGCTGGGTCAGGCTCACGTGATTTTGGCTATGGAATAGTGGTTGCAGCCATGAATATGCTGATCATCCCTACTTGGATTGTGATTGGCTTATGGATGAGGGGCAACGGTTTTGACTTCGTACATATTTCAGAGATTCTCCTGATCTCTCTTGGATCTGCCTTGGGGGGCTTCATTGTCTTTGCCGGCTATGTTCGCCTTGGTCGGTTCATTGTCAATCGAATGGAGAAGGTGACTCGCTACACAAATCGTTTTTTAGGGGCGATATTCTTAGGCTTAGCGACTGTACAGTTATTACGAATATTCTATGATCGGTAGCCATTGATCTTAAAAAGGTCTTATGTACTAGTGGCAAAATTTTCCATGCTTGAGAACGAAGAGGAAGTGAAGGCTTTACATTCCTTTGGATTGTGGAATTAGTGCCGAACCTTATTCTTCATCGGGTTTGTCGATGTCATCGGGCACGGCGCACAAACCAGTTATTCCCCCATCTACAGTTATTGTTTGACCATTGATTTGCTCTGCATCAGAAGAAGCTAGGAATAGGGCAGTCCGAGTTATATCACTAGGTTGGGAAGCTTTGCCTGTGGGAATATAGGACCCCCAAATTTTATCATAGTTTGGCGTCATGGACATGGTTCGCTCGGTAGCTACAGCCCCAGGGGCGATGGCATTGGTCGTTATACCATATGGAGCGAGTTCAATAACTAGCGCCCTAGCCAACATTTTTAAAGCTGCCTTCGTCATACCGTAGGCAGCGAGGTACGGATGTGCCAGCAAGCCAGTTACGGAAGACATAAAGATGATCCTTCCACCTGATCCTTGGTTGATCATTTGCTTCGAAGCGGCTTGAGCAAGAAAAAAAGAACCCCTCAAATTCAGGTTGACAAGATCTGTAAATTGATCTTCTGTAAATTTGAGGAATCTGCCATAACTGGTAATGCCGGCATTCGCAATTATAATGTCCAGTCTTCCAAAATGGCAGACCACCTCATCAATCATCTGCTGGATCAACGGTAGATTTCCAGCATCTCCAGCGAGGGTAATAAGAGCCGAACCGCCTGAAATTCTATCAGCTGCAGCAGCCAGAAGATCTCTATCTATGTCATTAATCAGCACTTGGCAGCCTTCGGAAATCAACTGCTGTGCAATGTCAAAACCTATGCCTGAACCTGCGCCTGTAACAATGGCACTTTTCCCCACAAAATTCTTTTCCATAGTACAATATACTAATCGTTGATTTGATCTCTTTGAGATTGCGTATCCTCCGACACAAATTTTTTCAGAACCTTGATTTGCCTAAATTGACTATACCAAAGGAACCTCCATGAAGCAAATTGCGCTGCTTTTAAAAGCTCTGTGCATCCATCCTAAGAGGGCGTGTTCTACCGGCGATTCATCCACCATGATTGACTAGTGCTGATGGATGGCACGATACTGCGATCTGCTTTTAACAAAGCCAATGCAACGTCTGCAGATAGGCGTGCGATTGGTATTATTCGCTTAGCGACCTGCTCTTGTGTAACATGATCATGCACGAAATGGGTGTCATAGGTACCATCGAGGTACTTGGGATGTTCAAGTACAAAATAGCCAAAGGGCAATGTGGTTTGGATACCAATGATTTCTGTTTGCTCAATGGCTTGCTTTAAATTATATATAGATGCACTTCTATCTTGGCCAAAGGATATCATCTTAGCCAAAAGGGGATCATAGTAGATGGGGATCTCTTGTCCTTCTTCAACTCCTTCATCTATACGTATGTCTTCGATGTCGCACGTGTGATACTTTTCAATGGTTCCGATACTTGGTGCAAAATTGTCCCAAGGATCTTCCGCATATATGCGCAATTGGGTGGCATGTCCTTTGAGCTGAATGTCACTCTGTTTCAAAGAGAGTCGTTTTCCCATGGCCACTTCAATCTGCATACGTACAAGGTCATATCCGGTCACCAGTTCGGTAACAGGATGTTCAACCTGCAACCTGGTATTCATCTCCAAGAAGTAGAAATTTTTCTTTGCATCTATGAGAAACTCCACGGTGCCGGCACCCTGGTAGGAGCTAGCATGGCAGAGCTTAATAGCTGCATTTGTCATTTGTGTACGCAACAGTTCAGTCATGGATGGCGATGGAGCTTCCTCAATGACTTTTTGATGTCTGCGTTGAATAGAGCATTCTCTTTCAAAAAAGTGCAGCACATTTCCATGACCATCCGCCATCACTTGAATCTCCACGTGCTTTGGCGATTCAATATATTTCTCTATGAATACCTGCCCATTCCCAAAGCTGCTCTCCGCTTCTCCGGTGGCTAACTCAAACAACTCTGCAAAAGATTCATCATTTTTGATGATTCGCATTCCCTTTCCTCCACCTCCTGCGGCAGCTTTAATCAATATGGGATAGCCGATTTTCCCAGCAATCGTGCGTCCCTCTGATGCATCAGAAAGTGCTTCTTCAGTTCCAGGAACAAGAGGCACCTCAAGTTCTTTTGCCAGTTGTTTGGCTGTAAGTTTATCACTCATCAGTTCCATCGAGGCGGCAGGGGGACCGATAAATATCAAGTCGGAAGCTACGACCAATGCTGCAAATTTGGGGTTTTCACTCAGAAATCCATAGCCTGGATGAATGGCGTTCGCCCCAGAGGCATGAGCAGCCTCAATGATCTTCTCCATCTTGAGATAGGACAGGGTAGAAGATGCTGGACCAATATGGATGGCCTCATCGGCAAATCTAGTATGGGGAGCACCCCGATCAGCATCTGAAAACACAGCAACTGTATGGATGCCCATTTTTTTTGCCGTACGCATGATGCGTATTGCAATTTCTCCTCTATTGGCTACAAGTATTTTATTCATGCTGGTGACGGCACAAGATAGATCATCTTCTACAAAATGCAAGACATTCCAACAACCTAAGGTCATCGCCGGAGTGAGGAAATTGGCAATGGATTACCTCTTAATCTAGCATCCCTCTCTACACGAGGTGAGCCTGAATTTAGAGATGTGCATGTTTCTTTCCGTAATCCAACATCTGTTGCACAAAGTCAGTGGGATACTCGACATTGATATGGGTTATTTCACCTTGATCGTTGAGTACGGATTTCAGTTCGGGGTTGATGAATCCTCCATAGGGCGCTATGTTCATCTCTTTAACTCGATTCAGCACTTCTTGGTGTAGATCGGGGTCTACCTTAACGCCGTAATTCTCAACCAGTGCCTGTCCTGCAGCAAAATCTCCCTGTGATTTGATCCTTTGCAATTCCTTAAACAGGTCGCCAAAGATATTGCGCAAGGCGTCATAATCGTTGATATTGTAAAACGTTTTTCCATCACGAGTGATTTTTTCAATCACCTTGGCATCCTTTCCTTTCTCATAAGCCCAGGCAGAGATCAATTGCCGGTTACGCATATGTGCTTCTTCAATCTGATCGCCCATTTCAAGTCTGCGCAATTGTTTCATGAGGCCATTACTGATGAAGGCATCGTACTCCGCT
Source organism: Saprospiraceae bacterium (assembly GCA_013001595.1). Classification (GTDB taxonomy): domain Bacteria; phylum Bacteroidota; class Bacteroidia; order Chitinophagales; family Saprospiraceae; genus JABDMH01. The sequence continues at coordinate 83,660 of JABDMH010000149.1, forward strand.
TTGCCGACTTCCATACTTGGCATAAGACCCAACTCGACCATCTTGGAATCCATGATGTAGTACAAAGCCACGATATCTGCCCTGGCTTCCTCCAATGTAGATGCATAGTTCTTTAGCGTTTCTTTCGGGGTTCCTACTCCGGGCTCCAACTTACCGGAGGCATGGCCAATGACTTCGTGCAAGGCCGTACTCAGTTTGCTTGCCAGCTGGCTATGTGCTTCCAGTCTGGCAATCTCCTCATCATCGTGGGCAAATTCCCTGAGTAGTGAAGGTCCGCTTGCTTGGTCATAGGCATCGATGATGTTGCCCAGACTGACTGATTTTGATCCATGTTTGGCCCTAATCCAATTGGCATTTGGCAGATTTACTCCGATGGGTGTACTGGGAGATGCGTCTCCACTTTCACCGGCTACATTAATGACCTTGTAACTTATTCCGACTACATCTTCCTTTTTATGCTTGTCCATGATCGGTGCCTGGTCCTCAAACCATTGTGCATTGGAAGAAAGCACTTCCATCTGCTTAGATGCTGCAAAATCTTTGATTTGAACAATATTCTCAAAAGAGCCCTTGTACCCTAAAGGATCATTATAAACCTCTACAAATCCCTGGATGTAGTCAACGTCTCCATCAGTGGCGTCGACCCATGCAATATTATAGTCATCCCAGATTTTCAGGTCACCTGTTTGGTAATATTTGATGAGCAGTTTTAAGGCAGTAGCTTGCTGCTCATTTTCTGCTACCTCCACGGCTTTTTCTAGCCAAGAGATGATTTTCTCGATAGCAGGGCCATACAGTCCGTTCACATGATAGACTTGTTCCGTTAGTTTTCCCTGATCGTCTCTCGCTAGCCTGCTATTCAGGCCGTGAGAAATGGGCTGTGGACCGGCATTGACGGCCAGTTGCTTGTAGAAGGCCACTGCTTCCGCCTCGGTGACATCTGGGTCGTAAAAATTGATTGCAGACGCCAACAGAAGGTCTCGACTTGCATCCAAACTCACCTTTTTAGCATCCTTTTCAGGATCGAATATACCATCAAGTGCCTCATCAGAGAGTGTAGCGGCAGTGGCTGACAGTAAGCTTTCCAGGTATGGTCGGTCAAAAGCCGGTCGAAACTTTTGATTGCCATAGTGATGATGGATTCCATTGGAGAACCAGAACCTCTTTGCATAGATCATGAAGTTGGTCCAATCAGTAGACTGCTTATCACCAGCATAACTAGAGACAATCTCTTCGAAAGCCTTTCGAATCTCGAGGTTGTGGCGATAGTTCATATCATACATGATGTCTCGACCAGAGAGACCAGCTTGGGTCAAGAAATACACGAGCTTCTTTTGTTGAAGACTCAGTTCTTCAAAGTCAGGAATTTGATATCGAAGGATGCGGAGATCTGCAAATTGATCTACCTGCCATTGAAATGTTGTATCCTGAGGGGTTTGTACCGTGTCTTCCTCTACACCACCACCATTTGTGCAGGCAAATAGAAATAGTGTCAAAATCCAGCTATACCTAATCATGTCTTTGTATGTTTGAGCTCAAAGTTATTGAATATCTATGTTAGAAGGTGATTGCGTTCCAACTTCTATTTTTACAGGTATGGCTTCACCCGCTGCAACCAATTTTGCCAGTCAGCACAATTCGCAATGTCATTACGATGACCCAATTGCCAGTCGATCGACCTCTCAAGACAAGTCTGTGGGTGCTAAGTTTGATTCTACCTGGTATACTGTTACATCCATCTATAAGACAGGATCAGTAACAGCACTCAACAAAGCAGACCATGCATCAGAACCTTCTCTAAACAAAATGCTGATCGAATGCTAATAAATTCTGTGCAATCTCACTATGAGCAAGTAGCGGGTAGATACGATCGACAGAAAGCACGCAATGCCTATTATCATCGATCATTGGAGCGGCTTTATCAGCACATAATACCAGCTGAATCAATTGTTATAGAGGTAGGCTGTGCTACCGGTGATCTCTTGCATGCTGTTCAACCAAGACAAGGAATGGGTATTGATTTTTCTACAGAGATGATTTCCATTGCCCAAAACAAGTATCCAGCGCTTTCTTTTCAGGTCGGCAATGCTGCAACTTTTGAGACTGACTTTCAGCCGGAATACATCATTCTATCTGACGTTATCTCCATACTAGATGATATCCAAAAAGTCTTGCATAACCTGCGAAAAATTTGCGCACCCTCCACTAAGATTATTATTAATACGCACAGTTACGGTTGGGAACCTTTCCTTAGTGCCGCTAGGTGGCTCAGGCTGAAACCAAAAAGGCCACGAACGAGTTGGTTATCAACATTTGATATCGATAATTTATTGCGACTAGAAGGATTTGAAATCATTAAAGCGGAAAAGAAGGTGTTACTACCGCTGAATATTCCTGTACTAAGTTATTTGACCAATTATTATATAGCAAATTTACCACTGATCAATACGATGGGCTTAATCAATATGATTTCCGCTCGTCCAGTTCCGGTAAAGAAAGAAGATAAGAAAGTCAGTATCGTAGTACCTGCGAGAAATGAGAGAGGGAATATTGAGTCGGCCATTACAAGAACTCCACAGTTTGGTTCGGCCCAAGAATTCATTTTTATTGAAGGTCATTCCTCTGATGGTACATACGAGGAGATGCTGCGGGTAAAAGATAAATATCCTGATGTGGAAATCGTCACCTTACGGCAGTCAGGAAAAGGCAAGGGCAATGCCGTACGTGAGGCTTTTGCCAAAGCCACGGGAGATGTGCTCATGATCTTAGATGCGGATTTGACCACACCACCCGAATCAATGCCTAAATTTTATCGTGCCTTAATCGAAGGCAAAGGTGATTTTATCAACGGTTGTAGATTGGTTTATCCCATGGAGAAACAAGCTATGCGGCATCTGAATTTCATAGCCAATAAATTTTTTGGGGTATTGTTCAGCTACTTGCTGGGGCAGAGACTTAAGGATACATTGTGTGGCACTAAGGTCTTATTCAAAAAAGACTATGATAAAATTATCGAGAACAGGAGTTACTTTGGAGATTTCGATCCTTTTGGAGATTTTGACTTATTGTTTGGAGCGGCGAAATTAAATTTGAAGATCTGCGAAGTTATCGTTCGCTATAAAGATCGGCAATATGGTTCTACACAGATCAGTAGATTTAGACATGGGTTGCTGCTGATTCGAATGAGTGTTTTTGCTGCACGAAAAATTAAGTTCATCTCATGAGCTGGGTGGAACACCGGTTTGGCCGATACGGCATATTAATGATATTGCCCTTGCTTTATTTTGTATTCTACTGGTGGCAACTTTGTGTTTTTCCACCGTTCTTTGCCAGTAGAATTGATCCTGAATATGTCTATCTTATTAATGGTCTTAATTGCGGAATATTTAAATTTCCGCGTATTGGACACATGGACCATCCCGGCACACCATTTCAATTCTTTACCGGTATCTGTATACGTTTTGTGCATGTGTTTTTTGGGAAAGGTGAGCTCGTGTCAGATGTTTTTGCGCGGCCAGAGTTGTATATGCGTGGATCGTCTCACATCCTGATGTTACTTATATCATTGACCATTTTTAAAATCGGGAATGTCGCATATATACATATTTCTAAATACGGTGCCCTACTTCTTCAGACCGCATTGGTGTTTAGTGCTTGGTTATTGTTGATGCAGGTGCGTTACACTCCTGATCGATTTAATTTATGGCTGTTGCTGATATTGATCTACTTCTTGGTCGGCTATATTTTTTCGCCAAATGATAGTGATAAAAAATATGCAATTCTATTTGGGGTGTTATGCGGCCTAAGTGTTGCGGTGAAAGTAAATGTTGTGCCAATTCTACTCATACCATTTTTTACCCTGCGTAGCAAACATTTGTTATTCATTACAATGTGCATATTGGGTTTTTTGGTAGGGGTATTACCGATTATTGAACACTTCCATGTCTTTAGGGAGTTTGTAGAAAAACTTGCTTCTCACGATGGTATTTATGGATCGGGTAATGAACGCTTTATTGATCCAACTTCTTTTGTTCATAATCTAAAAAATATCATTCGTGCAAATGTCGTTTTTTCTCTGGTCATCTTGGCTGCGATAATCACATGGATATGGACGATGATGCAGTCAAAGAGAGTGACTTCGAACAAGTTTGCTGGGTATTTGTTCGGTTTCGCTTTGGCCTCTTTGGGACTGATCACGCTGGTTAGTAAGCATTTCAAGATGTATTATTTGGCACCAGCATTGATTTTCACTGCATTGACGCTTTGGGTACTCTTTAGTCTGTGGAATGAAATAGGTGGTAGCCACAGGAAAATGTCAAAACCTTTTTTGGTAGTGGTCTGTGTGTCTGCCTTGCTTTTGGCATTTATTGGCGTGCACCAGGATATAATAAATCATAGAGAGAAGTATAGGGACTCGGATGCGCTCATTGCTTTTTTAGATAGAGAGCGGAGTGTTGAGCCCAACTATTTCATTCTCCAACCCGATTGGCTTTACGGCCCATCGGTTGAATATGGACTCATCTTTGGTATAAGTTACGTACGTCACAGGTTTGAATATGGTCCTCAAGTGTATGGTCGATATCCAGATGTACTGACGTACGAGGGCCCTGACAATCCATTTGCAAAAATGCGCTTAGAGCCTATTGATGAGCAAAGTCTTCTGGATAAACCTAAAAGAATATTAACCCTCAACAGTGAAAATCGATCTGCTGACCGAGTTGTGGAACGTCTGCAAAAGGTCATAGGGGACCAATCAGTAAATATGGAAATGGATACCATTCCATTTGATGATCAAATCTATCTTTTGTCGATACACTTAACAAAATCAAATCACTAAGTGATGTTGAAGTACCAAATCCCGTACGATCTTGATTCGCCCGAACGCACTATTTTTCATGGTAAAATAATAGTGGAAAATCGGTTTTTACATAAAATATATGCAGACTGGTATCAAACCCTGCAGAAGCATATTCCTGCCAGTCACTCTGGCCGGTTGGTAGAGCTCGGCAGTGGTGGAGGATTTATTAAGGAAGTAATTCCCCAGGTAGTGACATCTGATATTCTGGATTTGCCAGATGTAGATGCTCAGTTTTCAGCTTTGGATATGCCCTTTGATGATGAGTCGATTTCAGCCTTATTGATGATCAATACGTTCCACCATTTACCAGATTCACGCGCTTTTTTAGATGAGGCGGATAGAGTACTGCAACCTGGGGGAAAAATTATAATGATAGAACCAGCGAACAGTTGGTGGGGCCGAAAGATCTATCAGAATTTTCATCATGAAGATTTCGATCCTTTAGGATCTTGGCAAATAGAGCAAGATGGTCCCCTTAGTGATGCAAATGGTGCTTTGCCATGGATCGTTTTCGAGAGAGACAGAAGTCTGTTTGTGGATCGGTATCCTGCATTCAAAATTGGCACCGTTGCATATCAACAACCATTAGCATATTTGCTCAGTGGAGGATTTTCCTTCCGGCCAATTGTGCCTGCTGCATTGTACCCATTGGTAAAGGGCATTGATCGCCTCCTCGCAGGGTTGTCCTTCAACTTGTCGCTTTTTATGTTGATTGTGGTGGAGAAGGGGTTTGATTGATTCGACCAATGGATTGGGATATTAGGAGCAGAACACGACACCACAATCGTATTTGAACTTCGGTGATCGAAGGGCTAATCAATCTTTGTTCTATTGCGTGCCTCAGCATGGTGCATGCATTCTCAGCAGCATTTTGTGTCTTTGCATGATCAAACATATGAGCAGAGAATCCCGTTACGTTGTATATCCTTTAGAAATGATATGAAACCTTTTCTCTTATTTGCCATACTAATATCCATCGTAGCCTTAGGCACCTCACATGCTCAGGCACCGGAAGGATTTGAAGTTAAGCTACTTGCAGAGCGACTTGATCCGGTGACCATGATTGAAACACCAGATGGTAGGATCTTGGTGGCCGAGAAAAAAGGTACCATTCGCATCATTAAAGATGGCTCATTGTCTGAGACGGTATTTCTCACACTACCTGTAGACAATTTTAATGAACGTGGACTATCTGGTCTGGTGCTACATCCACAATATGAAGAGAATAACTTCCTTTATGTCTACTATACGGTGGCCAATAAACTGGTAAATCGTGTGAGCCGTTTTACTGCCAACGGAGATCACGCCTTACCACAAAGTGAAAAGATCTTATTTGAGACGGATTCTCTCCTTGGAGCCATCCACAATGCTGGGGCTATGAGATTTGGTAATGATGGGATGCTGTACATTTCTGTAGGCGATATGGCGCAAAATGAAAGAGCTAAAGATCTGAACTATACCAATGGAAAAATCCTCAGACTAGAGCAAGATGGCAGTATTCCCAGCAGTAATCCTTTCTATGATGTCACCGAAGGTTACAGCAGGGCTATTTGGGCATATGGTTTGAGAAATTCATTTTCCATGGCAGTTAATCCACTCAGCGGGATGATCGTGGCAGGAGATGTAGGGTTGGAAAGCTGGGAAGAGATTAATGAAATTTTGCCGGGCAAAAATTATGGGTGGGACATACTCGAAGGTAGGAGGGGAGCTGAGATCATCGAAGGAGACTATCAAGATCCGCTACATGTCTTTAAGAATGAGATCGGCACCGCCTGTGCGTTGACGGGCCTGGCATTTTACACACCCAAAGTGTACAGCTTTCCACCTCAGTACCATGATAAACTGCTGTATGCAGAGTTGTGTTCAGGTGAAATTAGGGTATTGGATCCGAGTTCAGGAGTGGTCTCAGAAGTATTTATGCGGGGTGTCAAAGATCTCATCAGTTTGCTAGTAGGTCGAGATGGGGCACTGTACTATATAGAACGAAATAGTCGGCGCACCGGTACGGTTAGTGATAATAGTCGGACGGATATGGGTAGGGTATGGAGTGTGTCTTATGAGGGATCGGGGAGGCCTTATATTTCAATCCAGCCAACCTCACAACGAGTAGTGGTTGGAGAAAACGCCAGATTTAGTGTGCGAGCTTCGGGTAAGAATCCACTTAATTTTCAGTGGTTTCGCAATGGATCAGCGGTGGCTGGGGCGAATGCCGATACCCTCATCCTTACGGATTTGCAATTAGTAAATCATGGTGATTCTTTATACTGCACGGTAAGCAATGGTATTGGTTCTTTGACGAGTAGCAAAGTAGCCTTGCTTGTGGCTAAGAATAAAAGACCTGAGGTTGAGATCACTTATCCACCTGCTGGTTATCGATATCAAGCTGGCCAAAAGCTTAGTTTTGAAGGGATTGGACATGATGCGGAGGATGGCAATTTGTCTGGAGATAAATTAACATGGCGCATTGATTTTCATCATGAACAACATACCCATCCTTTTCTAGCGGGTGAATTAGGTGCTTCAGGGCAAGTAGAAATTCCCATTAGTGGGGAGACCAGCACGGATGTGTGGTACCGAATCTATCTTTTTGCAGAGGATGAGGCGGGTTTTGCGAATCACACCTATCGCGACATCTTTCCTGAAATCGTCACTTTTGCTGTCACGTCAGAGCCTTCAAATCTGGAGATCAATGTGGACGGAAAGGTACGTCGGACTCCCTTTGAGGTGCAAAGTGTACAGGGTGTTATACATACCGTGTCGGCACCCATTTTGCAGCATGATGAGGATAAGATCTTTGGCTTCCAATCGTGGTCGCCACGAGCTCCTGAAGCTACCTTTGCGTTTCAGGCAGACCGCGAGGGAATAGACTATCATGGAACATTTAGGGAAAGATACATTGGCAAGGGGGTTGGATTGCTAGGGTCTTACTACGATGATCAGAGTTTCGAATCTGGAGGACCGCCAGTTTTTACCCGGGTCGATTCTGTCATCTTTTTTCATTGGTTTGAAAATGCCCCAGGTGAGGGAGTGCCGGATGAGCATTTTACCGTTCAGTGGACAGGTTTTCTGGAAGTACCTTTTTCCGATGAATACACATTTTATCTTGAGGCAGATGATGCCAGCAGACTTATTATTGATAGTATAACCGTTATCGACCAGTGGGCGCCTGGCATGACTACTGCGGCTCTGGGTGGACGATCCATTTATCTTGAGGAAGATATATTGTATCCCATTGAAGTATCCTTTCGCGAACGTTATGGATGGGCCAATTGTGCCTTTCGTTGGAGCAGTAGTTTTATTGAGAAGAGTTTGGTCTGGTCTTCGCAATTTTTTCCGGATTCTCTACTATACGATGGCAACGAGACCCATATTGTCGTTGCTCCAAATCCAACAGGAGATGAAATCACCTTTCGGATTCGCAGTTTAGAGAAGTCAACGTCGGTAGAAATCTATGATGTTACAGGGAGGATGGTTGCCTCATTTCCAGGATTAAGGACAATCGGTAGAGATACCTATGTCTCTAGATCTATTGCCCACTTTTCACCGGGAATGTATTATTGCAAAGTATTGACCTGTCCTTCGTGTCCCTTGATCGAGTTTGTGAAACGATAATACATCGTCAGTTTGGCCGCAATCATCTAAATCGTTGGTCCATTTTCAATGGAGCCCAATGTTTGACCTTAATTTTTGAATTTTCAGGGTGTTTGAGATTGATTACGATGTTGTACTCTTGAGGTACAATCACCGATGGTACAGCTAGTCCAATGTATTTTTGCTCTTGAACAACGGTCGTAAAGTAAGCCGACAATGCTCGCGGAGCAGGTGAGTTTTTCCAGTCAGTAGGTAATCTTTTTTCAGTCATTCTTTTCACTGGGAGCTTGTCTGGCACTTGAATCTCTACCAAGATGCGATCTTCAGGAATTTGTTCTCTTTTGTCGAGATGCACCAACATCTCTAGGATGGCAAGCGATCGTGAATTTGCCGTGTACAGGGCAGCAATTCCTTTGCTATTCCATCTACCACCGTACAGTTTTGCACCTTCTCCAGATAACAACTGATCTTTGCGCTTGATCCGATCGATGCGATAGACGATCATGCAATTATGCCATGGTCTATATTGCCCAATTCATCTTTTACTAGAGAGATACCAATACTGGTGTCCAAGAGAGAAAAGGGAGTGACCCCTCCTAAAGGCTGAGATGTACTCTCTAACCAGCTATTGAACTTGGTAACATCGCCAAAAACCTCGCTGCCTTGGGCGAAAACTTCAGCAAGCTCAACCATACGCTCACTGGTCGCTTTATCGTAGCGGTCTTTTTTGGTAAGCGAAGAGTAAGAGGCTGGTATAACCTCCGCCAGTGCACTGACAGACTGCTTGACTTCTTTGACAAAAGCCATAAACTGCCTCCTGGTGATGCCTTTGCGTATGGAGCTGATGATGTCACCCTCATAAACTGCAGAAGGATCATGAATCACCCAAAGCAATGGTTCAGACTTTATACTATAGTTAATTGGATTTTGCAAATTTACTCATATATATTAGCAAATATACAATTTTACCTTTGAATTGTCAATGCCTCCGGAGTCCCATGTACCATGTCCCGTAAACTTCACCAAAATAGAAGGTAATGAATTGGGCTGTATAATTTGGAAAGGCCATAAAAGGACTCCCTATTTGAGCCCCCTGCCCACAAACAGACAATCTGATTCGAATCTTGTTTCTGCGGTTGTCAAAAATGGAGCCCTCCGATTTCTTTGTATTTTTGGATTACTGGTGAGAACAAAGATCCAGATTATGTGGAAGGTAATGCAGGTGTTTGTGGGTCTTTGGTTTCTACCAATGATAAGTTGGCTGTTTTTTGGTTGCGGATCACAGGTGGAAATATCAGAGGAGCTAGCTGCACAACTGCCGGAGATCGTCGATTTCAACTACCATGTCAAGCCGATCCTTTCTGATAGATGTTTTGCATGCCATGGTCCGGACAAGCAGAAGCTTGAAGCGGACTTAAGACTGGATGATCCTGATGAAGCCTTTAAGGCGCTCGGGGAAAATCGAGATCGGTATGCCTTGGTTCCTGATAAGCCCTTCAAAAGTGAGCTATTTAAACGAATCACTTCGGAAGATCCAGCATACCAGATGCCACCACCTGAATCGAACCTCGCTCTATCGGAATTGGAAATCGCGATTTTATCTCGTTGGATAGAGCAGGGTGCGGAATACAAGGAACACTGGTCCTTCATCCCGCCCAAAAAGGTACATCCACCTTCCGAGGAGGACGATCCATGGATTGTCAATGACATTGATCGGTTTGTACTGGCAAAATTGGAAGCAAAGGATCTTTCACCATCACCTCGAGCACAAAAAACCAGGCTACTACGCAGGGTGCATTTTGACCTTACCGGCCTGCCTCCAACGCTTGCAGAGGTTGATGCATTTCTTGATGATACCAGTAGTACCGCATACGAAGACGTAGTAGATAAGCTATTAGCATCTCCTCACTACGGAGAGCGCATGGCCATGGATTGGCTTGACGTGGCTAGGTATGCCGATTCTCATGGCTATCATGCCGATGGTATCCGTACAATGTGGCCTTGGAGAGATTGGGTGATCGCAGCTTTCAATGAAAATATGTCAATTGATCAATTTATCACTTGGCAGATTGCAGGAGATCTGCTTCCTGACGCCACACAAGAACAAGTACTCGCCACGGCATTCCATCGCAATAACCCCACCAACTCGGAATCTGGGATTGTACCTGAGGAGTATCGTCTGGAGAATGTTTTTGACAGAACCAATACGACTGCAAAGGTATTCCTGGGCCTAACCATGGAATGTGCCAGGTGTCACGATCACAAATTTGATCCCATTTCCCAAAAGGAGTTCTATCAGTTCACCACGTTTTTTAACAATGTTGACGAGTTGGGTATGACAGGCAATGATGGCAATTTTGCCCCAACATTGCCACTAATGAGCGAACATACGAGGCAACAATTGAAAGAACTGCGTGGCATGATTGAGGTGGAAGAAAAAGCCTTGACTTCAAGGAAATCTTCACTCTTGGCGCAAAATGGAAAGTTGAATAGTTCCATAAAGAAAGTGCATTTGAGTAGGGGCCTGGTGGGTTCATATCCGTTGGACTATGTTTCGCCTGCCGGCCAAGTCGTCAATCGATCCAATCAACAGCCAGGTGTAGTTAGGGGTTGTAAAACAGTACCGGGGTTTAAAGGCAAGGCACTTAGATTTACGAACGAGTATGAGCACTTGACATTGGAAGGTATTGGAGATTGGGAGCGTACAGAGTCGTTTTCAATGGGAGCCTATGTGTATCCAGAGCAGTGCGAGGCCTATTCTGTTATCATGGGCAACGCTGGAGGGAAAAATAACCATTGGCGAGGATATGAAGTATACCTGGATAGCATCAACAGGATATCCGTTCGTCTCACCAATGAATTACCTAGCCAGTGCCTCCAAGTAGTAACCAAAGATAGCATTCCCATACATGATTGGACACATGTGTTCTTTTCATACGATGGCTCGAGTAAAGCAAGAGGAATAGAGGTTTATATTAATGGTATTCAATCAGATACAGAGGTTTTATATGATGATCTATTTAAAAGCATCCGCACCATCAGCACTACCTTGAAATTAGAAGCTCGCGGTATTCGAGTGGGTCGAAGTTTTCAAGGAGATCTCGACTTAGGTCTATTTCAGGGGGCTATTGATGAGATCAGCGTGTATAACCGACAACTGTCAAGCTTTGAAGTGTTGGCTTTAGCTGGTCGTACTGCAAAGAATATGAGCAATGCACAAATGCAGGCTCTAGAAATCGAGCATTATGTGCTAAACCATGATCCACCAACTGCAGAGGTTCGGAGCAAACTGGACCAATTACGAATGCAGGAACATAGAATGCTGGATACGCTGATTGACGTTATGGTGATGCGCGAAATGCATCCACCTCGAAAGACATTCGTGTTAGATCGAGGCATGTATGATTCTCCCACCGAGCAAGTCTTGCCAGGAACCCCAAAGCAACTACTCAAATGGAATGATGATTGGCCACAAAATCGTCTAGGACTCACCAAATGGATTTTGAGCGATCAACACCCACTTACAACGAGGGTACTAACAAACCGGTATTGGCATATCCTTTTTGGTACTGGCCTCGTAAATACGTTGGAAGATTTTGGGAATCAGGGTTCCCTTCCGTCACATCCTAATCTGCTGGATTGGCTGGCAGTTACCTTTCGAGAATCGGGATGGGATCTTAAGTTCATGCTGAAAAAGATGGTGATGTCAGCAACCTATTGCCAATCATCCCTTGCCAGAAAAGAATTGCTGGAGCTAGATGCTTCCAATAAGTTTTTAACTCGGGGACCATCATACCGGCTCCCGGCGGAAATGATTAGAGATAATATGCTTCAAGCTAGTGGCCTATTGGTGGATAAAATCGGTGGACCAAGTGTGAAAACCTACCAACCAGAAGGATTGTGGAGCAAAACACATTTTTCTCAGATTTTGACCGAATATCAGCCTGATTCTGGAGATAAATTGTACCGAAGAAGTATGTACACTTTTATTCGACGGACTGCACCGCCACCAACGATGACTGTGCTGGATGCGTCGGATCGCAGTATGTGTATAGTGCGTCGGCAAAAAACGAATACACCACTTCAAGCCTTGCTTCTGCTTAACGAACCGCAGATGATTGAGTGCTCGAGGGTGCTGGCTGAGAGAGTAATGCTCACAAGTTCGTCAGTTAAAGATCAACTACAGCTGGCTTTTCGATTACTTAGTAGCAGAAGGTTGATCCCAACTGAAATGGACCTTATGTATGAGCTGTTCGGCGAAGAGTTGCAAAAATATGACAGGGATAAGGCTGCAGCATATGACCTGTTGAACATAGGTGAGTATCCTCGTGATGAGGAGCTTGATCCCATACATGTGGCTGCGTTGACAATGGTAACCAACACTATGGCAAATTTTGATGAAGTTTATACAAAGAGATAGGAATGAATGAATGTGGTCAATATAGTAGTCAGTATAGTCGCAGGGACTTTTTAAGCGAGACAAGCCTGGGATTGGGAAGTGCAGCACTCGCTTCCTTAATGACTCCGGGTCTTTTATCCGCCAAACCACAGAACTCAATTCCGTTATACGGACTTCAGCTTCCTCCCAAGGCCAAGAGGGTCATCTATCTTTTTCAAAGTGGAGCACCATCGCAGATGGAGCTGTTCGATTATAAGCCTGCCTTGCAAAAAATGAATGGAAAGGAATTGCCCGAATCCATAAGAAAAGGGCAGCGACTGACGGGCATGACCGTCGGCCAAAAATCTTTTCCGATCGCAGCTCCTCAATTCACTTTCTCTCAGTATGGAGATAGTGGAGCATGGATGAGTGAGTTGATTCCTCATATGGCAAGTATTGTGAATGACCTCTGTATCGTTAAGTCCATGCATACCGAAGCCATCAACCACGATCCTGCCATTACCTTCTTTCAAACGGGTTCGCAGCAGCCAGGAAGACCTTGCATAGGCTCTTGGATCAGTTATGGACTGGGCAGTGACAATGATAATTTACCGACTTTTTGCGTCTTGTTGAGTGAGGGTCGAGCACGCCCTCAACCGCTCTATTCCCGGCTTTGGGGCAATGGCTTTTTGCCTTCGAAACATCAAGGTGTACAATTCAGGTCAGGAGCAGATCCAGTGCTTTATCTAAATAACCCTGCCAGCGTGACAAAAGAAGATCGGGCCAGGCAATTGGCTTATCTCGAGCAATTGCATAGAATGGAACTGGAGCGTATGGGTGATCCGGAGATCAACACCAATATTGCTAAGTATGAGATGGCTTTTCGCATGCAGACCTCTATTCCCGAAACCATGGATATCAGCAAGGAGCCTGAATACATTAATGATATGTATGGACCTGATTCCAAGATACCGGGGACATACGCTGCCAATTGTCTATTGGCTAGAAGATTGGCAGAACGAAATGTCAAATTCATCCAATTGTATCATCAGGGGTGGGATCACCATGGTTCTTTGCCCAAGCAAATCCGAACTTTGAGCAAGGGAGTTGATCAACCATCAGCAGCACTGATCAAAGATTTAAAACAACGTGGACTACTGGATGATACCTTGGTGATTTGGGGTGGCGAGTTTGGTCGAACCAATTATTCCCAGGGCAAATTGACTAGAGACAACTATGGTCGGGATCATCATCCGCGCTGCTTCACTGTATGGATGGCGGGAGCAGGGATAAAGAAAGGACTGAGCTACGGCCAAACTGATGAATTGTGCTATAATGTGATTCAAGATCCAGTGCATGTTCATGACTTTCAAGCTACCATGTTGCACCTCCTCGGTGTGGATCACGAACAACTGACATTCAAACATCAGGGACGCAGATATCGACTGACGGATGTTCACGGCAAAGTGATCAAAGATTTACTGGCTTAGCGTTCTAGGCACTGTGAGTTTGACAAAAGAATCTCAAAAGCATGCTGAATAGTAGCGTAGACCCATGGTCACTTGCTTGGACTCACCGGCAGTCATATAAAAGTAAGGTCAACTTTAGGTAAGGGCCAGCGATTGCATACAAATATCAATATCTGCCGTTGTTATATATGTTAATACTTTGGCAAGTATTCGATAATTTCATATTTTAGTAGTGCGATTGCTTTGCACACTATGGCGTAAGTCAATATTTCTGCTACGCACTCAAAATAATAGGCAAGAAGTACAACTTGTCTGAAAGTTTTGAACCCCCAACGTAGCCAGTATGAAACTTAGAAGAGCAACCACAAAAGATTGGAAGCTTCTCCTGGAATGGAGAAATGATCCTCAAACGCGGGAAAATTCCATAACTACTGATGAAGTCCCTGCCCAACGTCACAAGATTTGGCTAGAAAATGTAGTGGAGGACCCAAATCGACATCTCTATATAGCTGAGGAATCAGGTAAGCCTGTAGGGACCGTGCGAGCAGACTATGATCCAGAAACGGGAGTCTACGAACTGTCTTGGACAACAGCTCCCTCAGCCCGTAATATGAGTCTGGGAAAGAAGATGGTCAAACTGTTGGTGGCTACCCTGGAAAAAAGAGTGCTGGCCCAGATCAAGCAAGGTAACAATCCGTCAATAAAAATTGCTGAACATGCTGGCCTTCGCCGTCAAAAGGAAAATGACGGCGTTTTATTTTACACGAATTATTAGCGAGCCACTTGGAAAAATAGCTAAATCAAAAATGGTTCTTTCAGCGATTTTTTCATTTGGTGTAGAGGGTGCTTGCCTTAGTGCGTTTATTAGTGATCCAACCATGTTTCCCATACAAGAACTTGGGGAAGCTTACGGGAGGTGGATGCTATTCATCCTAACACCCCGTTGACATAGTTGTAAAGCAAGGCCCCAGGGATCCCTAAGCATTACCAGATGACTGCCATCTTCTTTAGATACCTCCTCCACGAACGTGCAACCAACAGATTCTAAGCGAGTACGTTCTGCTGCTGCATTTCTAACCTCAAAAGCGCAGTGCATGGTGAGGTGATGCATTTCTCTAAAATCTAAGTATTCACCATCAGGATTGCTGTACAATTCAAAGATGACACGACCACTCTCGTCGGCTAAGAAGATCATAAATGGCGGTTCGGCCATTTCTGATACAACAGTGAGGTCGAGGTGTTCTACATACCAATCCTTCATTTTGTGCGGTTCGGAAACATTGAGTGCAAAGTGTTCTAAGATCATAGTCTGGATTCTTGCTTTGTTGCTAAAAAATAATATTCCTGTCCTGATTCGTAGTATTTTGTTATTTGCTCTAGAGATATGCTTTTTTTCTGATCAAGCCAACCTCTTAAGGTATAGAGTGCCATCTTTAGATCGGCACAAAGTAAGTTGTAGAGGTCTTCAGGAGTAGCTTGATAATGATCGCTTGCCCCTTTGCCAAATTCGAAGATGATCAAAGGTTGGTCCCGAGCTATCAGATTTTTCGCGCCTCTTAGCACTTCCATTTCAGCTCCTTCTACATCGATCTTTATAAAGTCAATCTTCGTGGTCGATTTAATCAATGCATCTAGGGTATTTTTGCTGACTGGAATTTGCATGATGTCAGGATCTCTATGATCGTAATCACGCTTTTTCAAACCGCTGTAAGCCGGAGCATCGACCACATGATGAAATACATCTTCTCCAGAACAATCTGAAAGAGCATCGGCATGTAGCTGCACTCGATCTCCATAGGTTTCTTGCAGTTTCTTGTAGAGATGAGGCAGCGGTTCAAAGGCAAAATGCTGGCCTTGTGGGGCTATTCGGAGTATTTCCTTCAGTAATTCTCCCTGGTGTGCTCCAATATCAACACAATTGGAAGTTCGGCTCAACGTGGCTTGCATGACCCTAGTGGTATATCGGTCGTAGCGCATATTCTTGGTCACATCAAAGTGAAGCCACTGGAGAATATTCTTTATGTATCTTCTGATCATCAGGGCAATTCTCAACTGTCACCAAATGTAGAAAAATGAATCGTGATGGAATGACATCTGGATAAAAGAGCTCGGCACAATGCCTTCCTCCGCCTGAAAGCAAGGACTTGGTAGGAAAAGCACTACCTTTCCAATATAAACTGATAGCCATGATTCCTTTCGTGAAGAACACTTTTCGCTGTATGATTTTTCTATTCCTGATTGGATTATACGCCTGTGGCAACTCAAGATCTGATTCGAATGCCGCGGACACTGCCAGTACAGAGGTACAACCGGATCTTTGGGTTGAATATGAGCCGCAGTCAGAAATAGATAAGAAGAAGAAAATTGTGTTGGTAAGTGGAGATGAGGAGTACAGGAGTGAGGAAGCACTTCCTCAACTTGGGCGTATTTTGTCTGATCATCATGGTTTTCATTGTACCGTACTATTTGCTCAAGATCCAAGTGTCCTGGGAACCATTAATCCCAACTATCTAGAGAATATACCTGGACTTGAATCCCTCGCAGATGCAGATCTGATGATCCTGTTTACACGATTTCGGGCACTACCAGCAGACCAGATGCAACATATCGACCATTACTTGAAAGCTGGAAAACCAGTATTAGGTATTCGCACAGCAACTCACGCTTTTAACATCAAAGATTCGACAGATGCCTATGTGCACTATGGCAACTATTATAAAGGTGATCAGGTAGAATGGGTGGATGGATTCGGTCGCTTGGTGCTGGGAGAGCATTGGCATACCCATCATGGTCATCACAAGCACCAAAGCACGAGGGGAATCTTAGCACCTGGCGCGGACAACCATCCCATCACTAGCAGCATCACAAGCGGTGACATCTGGGGGTCAACTGATGTATACGGCGTCCGTCTTCCTTTACCAGGTGACGCCATACCTATCATCTTAGGGCAAGTAGTCGATAGGACAGGAGCGTTCGATGAAGATGATCTGTTTTTTGGAATGAAGCCCTCAGATGATGAGATTGCTTCAATAAACCCAGCAAGTAAAGAGAAGTATGATCCCAACGATCCAATGATGCCCATTGCTTGGACAAAATCATACCAATTGCCCGGCGGAAGAGCAGGTAAAGCTTTCACATCAACAATTGGTGCTTCAACGGATCTTCTTGACGATGGAGTTCGACGACTATTGGTCAATGCAACTTACTGGTTATTGGACCTAGAAGTGCCTGCAGAAGCCAATGTCGAATTAGTTGGCCCTTATCAACCATCTCAATACAGTTTTCATAAGGAGGAAAATTACTGGCAAAACAAGGGGATGAAAGTGAGTGATTTTGCTCCCTAGCGCATGTCCGTCTTGTGAGAATCTGTGTTTGCGAGACTCGATCTGCTAAACAAACCCAACGTTTTTGCCGTGATTGGAGTCTTAAGTGGTAGTTCATCTTACAAAACCACCTTATGAAACAGCTACTGCTTCTTCTCCTAGCCTTGCTTGAGTTTATTTCGCTTGCTCATGCGTCAGTAAACACCTACACCATCGAAGGTCAATTGGAATTAGCCATATTTTCTGTCCCATTGCCTGGTCATGCTGTAACCATTTCACACTCATCTGATGATTCAGTGATCACCTTAATTACAGATCCTTCAGGGTTGTTTTCTTATACACTCGACGCACCTACTGATGCTGGCCTTACATTTATTGTAGAAACAATCGATATATGTTCAGGAGAGACTTTAAAGAAACAGATTGATGTAGCTCTTAACATGGTGGAATCTGTCCATTTCACCCTATGTGGTGTTGATAGGTTTCCCTGTCATGCCGCATTTGAAACCATTCCTCTTGCCCCGTTAACCCTTCAATTCATTGATGTTTCGTATCAGACAGAACCCATTTCCTGGCTGTGGGATTTTGGTGATGGGCACAGCAGTACGGAGGCCTCTCCGAAACACACCTTTGATACATCTGGTGTTTACATAGTCAAATTGACCATTGAAACACAAGACAGTTGTGCTGCGCAGGATAGTCAACGGGTCTGGGTCGGAGACCAATATCCTTGCGATTGTCCCGAATATTATTTTCCAGTATGTGCCATCGATACTGCTGGACAGGTGGACACTTTCGACAATCCATGTTTCGCCTATTGTGCGGGATATGCCTATTTGGTGTCTTGTCAAGATACTTGTGGTTGCAAAGACACGATTGCGCCAGCATGTGTATGGGGGTTTGTTGACCAATTAACCTTCAAAAATGCTTGTGAAGCGGCTTGCTACGGATATCCGGAGGTCTACGATTGTGTAGATACGATATGCATTTGTCCAGAAATATATGATCCAGTGTGTGTGAAGACTCTCGATGGTGATTATGTAGAGTTTTCAAATGCTTGCTATGCCGAATGTGCAGGATTTAGAGAGTACGAATCTTGTAAAGAACCATGTGCTTGCGAAAGAATCTATGATCCTGTATGTGTCATTGGACCTGCCGGAAACTCGCTCATTTTCAACAATGCTTGCTTGGCAGAATGCAATGGATACAATGACTATTTCAGGTGCGATACCTTATGCGATTGCCCATTATTCTATGATCCAGTTTGCTACACTGATAGCACAGGGGTGACCATCACTTTTACAAATGCCTGTGTCGCACAGTGTCAGGGATATGAAGTGATCGTCCCTTGCGATAGCGCATGTATTTGTCCCGAAATCTATGACCCGGTTTGTGTCATAGCCTCTGACGGTGCCATGATCCGATTCAGTAATGAGTGCTTCGCCCAATGTGCCGGTTACCAGGAATTCTTTCATTGTGACACTACCTGTATTTGTGATGATCAATACGAACCTGTTTGCGTATTGTTGCTCTCAGGAGAACTACAGGTTTTCGATAATGCTTGTCTAGCTGAGTGCAAGGGATATTCCGACTATATGATTTGCGATACGCTGTGCCAATGCACATTAGAGTATGACCCTGTCTGTGCAGTGAGAGATGATGGTGATATAATACGCTTTCCGAATGCATGCTGGGCAAAGTGTCGGGGTTACGAAGAATTCGTTGATTGTGAAGATTGCCTTTGTCCACTGTACTATGCACCTGTGTGTGTCTTGCAGGATGACGGAACGATCAAACAATTCGGTAATCCTTGTCTCGCCCGTTGTGCAGGTTACACTGACTTTGTTCCATGTAAATCTGACTGCGATTGTCAGGGGATTTATGATCCCGTCTGCGTGGTCCTCGATGATGGCAGCACACTAGAGTATCAAAGTGCTTGTCTGGCCATCTGTGATGGATTCAATGTGTTTTACAACTGTAATATCCTATGCGACTGCCCAACAGATGAATATGATCCGGTTTGTGTTACCCTGGCAGACGGTAGCACACGCGAATATGTCAGTGCTTGCTGGGCGTCTTGTGCTGGATTTACCGAGTTTGACACCTGCCATTTTATCGATCCCCACGATCCTGCTGATCCTGAAGACTTGGGCAGCCAAGCTAGACATCAGAATTTGCAATTGCAAGCATACCCCAATCCGTTCCTAGACCACCTACTTCTTGATGGTATATCCTCGTCTTCAACAAGGATCGAGGTAACGTTGTACGATATCTTAGGCAAGAGAGTTTTCGACAAGAGATACGATGTTTCGAATAGTAAAGGGACCATTGCCATCCCCACTTCTACCTTGTCATCCGGTGCCTACATTTTACTTGCAAATGATGGTTTAGAAAGACGAAGCATCAAGGTCATGAAGAACTAGGCATCTTCTTTACGGTGACTAATGGCTGGGGCATTTTGGCTGGTAATGATCTCGGCTCTACTTAGGCGAGGTGATTCAACCAAATGGCACTGGTGAAAGGTCCACTTTCGGCTATGCTAGAGGTGCTAGGATTCGGTAAAATTGACTAATGAGCTCTCTCGTTAAGTAAAACAAGGAGGATGGTCTGCTAAAATGCCGCAAGATTCATATTTTACGAGGCATATGCTGTCTTTTGCAAAAGGGTCTTCGATCTGGAGTATCTTCTTTTCTTTGCTGATCCTGTCGTGTGGTCAACAAGGACCATCACCACCAAAATCACCTGAGGAGGAACTTGCTACTTTTCAGTTGGCAGATGGTTTACAAATCGAGTTGGTTGCGGCCGAGCCACTGGTACAAGACCCTGTTTTTTTTGCTTTTGATCACCTCAACCGATTGTGGGTAGCAGAGATGTCAGGCTTTAATGCCACCCTCGACGGCGAAGGAGAAAATGATCCTGTGGGAAGGATTGTGGTGTTGGTGGATGAAGATGGAGATGGCCAAATGGATGCTCGAAATATCTTCCTAGACAGTATTGTATTACCCCGGTCCTTTGCATTTGTACCCGGAGGCTTATTGGTCGCTGAGCGCATTCCTCTTTGGTACGTTGAAGACCTGGATGGTGACTTAGAGGCAGATCGAAAGACCATGGTCGATTCTACCTATGGGGGCCGAGGTCACGTAGAACATTCTCCCAACGGCCTGTGGTGGGGCATCGACAATTGGATCTACAATGCAAAATCCACTGTGCGTTACAGGCAAAAAGGCGGTGTTTGGATCAAAGACACTACCGAGTTTAGGGGCCAGTGGGGTATTTCGCACGATAATTATGGAAGACTTTACTTCAACTACAACTGGTCTCAATTACAT